>NZ_JBARWZ010000087.1:0-30130 GCF_049647105.1 Actinophytocola sp. | reverse complement strand
CACGCACCGAACGCTCGATCGGCAGGCCGTGGTCCATCAGCTCCAGGAAGAAGTTCTCCCGACCGAAGATGTCCCGGTAGTCCGACGCCGCCTGGAACGCCTCCTCGGTCTGCCCCAGCCGTAACCTGGTCTGCACCTCACCCGACGGACACCCGGTGGTGGCGATGATGCCCTCGGCGTACTCGGCGATCAGCTCGCGGTCCATCCTCGGCTTGCGGTAGTAACCCTCGATACTCGCCCGCGACGACAACGTGAACAGATTCCGCAGACCCTGCGCGTTGCCCGCCAGCATCGTCATGTGCGTGTACGCGCCACCACCGGAGACGTCGCCGCCCTCGCCCAGCTCGTCGCTGCTGCGCTGCCGCGCCTCACCCCAGAAGATCGGCTTCTTGTGGTAGCGGCTCGCGGGCGCGATGTAGGCCTCGATGCCGATGATCGGCTTGATCCCGGCCTTGCGCGACTCCTGGTAGAACTGGTCGGCGCCGTACATGTTGCCGTGGTCGGTCATGCCGACAGCGGGCATGCCGAGACGCTTGGCCTCGGCGAACAGCGGCGCGACCTTGGCGGCGCCGTCGAGCATCGAGTACTCGGTGTGCACATGGAGATGAACGAACGAATCAGCCGCCACGAGGCACCACCCTACGACGGTGTCGAGCGCCGATGTGACACCGGTTCAGCGCGTGTCGGGAACTTCGTGAGCATGTCGTGGTTCTACCGCAGACCACCGACAATTCCCGCGGTGTTGGCATGATCGGCCCATGCGTTTCCGGCCCGTCTCGCCCGACCTCCTGCTCACCGAGGTGACCGAGACGATCATCACCCGCGCCGGTGAGGAGTGGACCAGGGTGGGGATCGCCGGCGCGCCGCCCGCCGGGCCCGGCGGGTTCGCCGACCGGCTCGCTGACGCGCTGCGGCTGCGCGGGCGGCCGGTGGTGCGGGTGTCCTCGGCGGACTTCCTGCGCCCGGCGTCGCTGCGCTTCGAACACGGCAGGACCGACCCCGACGCCCGCCACGACGACTGGCTCGACCTCGGCGGGCTCGTGCGCGAGGTGTTCGACCCGCTCGCCCCCGGCGGCTCCGGGCGGGTCCTGCCCACCCTGTGGAACGCCGCCACCGACCGCGCCACCCGCGCGGAGTACGTGGACCTGCCGCCGGGTGGCGTGCTCGTGCTCGACGGCGAGCTGCTGCTCGGCCGTGGCCTTCCGTTCGACTGTGCCGTCCACCTCTGGCTCTCTCCCGCCGCGTTGCGCAGGCGCACCGCGGCGGCCGACGCGTGGGCACTGCCGGCCTTCGAGCGGTACGACTCGACCGTGCACCCCCTGGCCGCGGCCGAGTTCGCGGTACGGGTGGACGATCCGGCCCACCCGGCGCTGCTTGACGAGTGAGACTGTATCGAACATCTGAGCGATGTCCTGGCGGGCGCGGGCACCGGGTCGCACGCCCGAGCGGTTGTCGGTGCCGTGCGGCACACTCGGCACCGGCACTCGACAGTCCCGCTCCGAGGAGGAGTTTCCATGTCAACCACCCGCACCGCCAACGCCCACTGGGAGGGCGCGTTGCTCAACGGTTCCGGCACCGTGTCGCTGGACTCGTCCGGCATCGGCACCTACGAGGTGTCGTGGCCGTCCAGGGCGAAGGACGCGAACGGCAAGACCAGCCCGGAGGAGCTCATCGCGGCGGCGCACTCGACGTGCTACTCGATGGCGCTCTCGCACGGACTGGCCGGCGCGGACACCCCGCCGCAGACCGTCGACACCAGGGCGGACGTCATCTTCCAGCCGGGTGAGGGCATCACGGGCATCCACCTGACGGTGCGTGCCAGCGTCCCCGGCATCTCCGCCGAGGACTTCGCGACGGCCGCGGAGGAGGCCAAGAAGAACTGCCCGGTGTCGGCGGCGCTGACCGGCACGACGATCACGCTGGACGCCGAGCTGGTGTGAGCGCGCCCTCGGTCGTGCCCGCGCGTACGGTGCGGGCATGACCGAGGGGATACGCCTGCGTCCGGTGACCGAACTCGACCTCGACGCACTCGACGCGATGTTCGCCGATCCCGCCCTGATCGGCGAGTTCAACTGGAACGGCTACTCCGACTCGAGCCAGTGGCGGCGGCGGTTCAGGGAGAACGGCCTGCTCACCGAGGACAAGAGCGTCCTCATGATCGACGCCGACCTGTCGCCGGTCGGCTTCGTGTCGTGGAACCGGGTCCAGACCGGGGCCACCGTGTACGTCTACCAGTTCGGGATCAGCCTCCTGCCCGCGGCGCGGGGGCGTGGGCTCGGGTCGGCCGCGCAGCTCATGCTCGCCAGGTACCTGTTCGCGCACTCGCCGGTCAACCGCATCCAGGCGACGACCGAGGCCGGGAACATCGCGGAGCAGCGATCGCTCGAGAAGGCCGGTTTCGCCCGCGAGGCGGTACTGAAGGAACACGTCTTCCGCGACGGCGAGTGGCGCGACGAGGTGCTGTACCGCATGCTGCGAAGCGAACTGCCCGCCTAGCCCCCAGGCGGAGCGGATGTCCCGAAGTTGACGCCAGTCGGCGTCATAGCAAAGCGTCCAGCCACGACGCGATAGGGTTCGTGACCGTCGTTCAGGCGAGGCTGTGCCACGCCTGAACCGAAGTTGCCCGGGGGATATCGTTGACGCAGCTGGCGCGCGCCTTCGGGAATTCGATCAGCGTGACTATTGCCTTCTTGCTCGCCGTGGCATTGATCGGAGCCTGGGTAGCTACCTCAAGAAATGAACACAGCAGGCTGAGTCGCACGCTACAGGCCTGCGCGCTGATCTTGTCCATCATCGCAGTTCTCTACATCACTCTGGGCACCCGGCTCGGATACAGTTCACGAGACGCGACGGTCTCCCTGGTTCCCATGGCCGACACTCTTCATGCACTGACGGGCCCGACGACTGCGTCCGCCACCATATTCGGCATCATTGGCAATATCGCACTGTTTGCACCCTTGGGTTTCAGCCTATCGTTGACAGCGGTGCGAACGAGTCGCAGAGTTTCCACGACACTCATCACCGCCACCCTGTTGTCGATCAGCGTGGAATCTGCCCAGTTCATACTGGGCCAGGGCGGCGTCGTGGCCGTCGATGATGTCCTGCTGAACGTGGCCGGTGCCGCCGCGGGCTGGGTTGCCCACGGTTGGGCCGGTCGTTCCCGGAGGACCGACCCCTCCGCGTCACTGCGAAACTACGGGTAGCAGACCGTCCCGGTTGCCAGCGCGGTCCCAGACACGGCGCCCTACGCCCTGGGGATCAGGGTGGGCGCCGTAGACCGCAACGTACGTCACACCGGCGGCACGAATCCAGGAATCCAACCCGGGTCGTCAGAGTCACCGCACACCGGGCACGGCAGCTCCACCATGATGCCGGGAGCCTTCTCCGCGAACACGACGCCAGAGCCCGGCAGGATCATCGGACGAATGGCTCCGTCATCCCCCCGGTACTGGGTGACCTGCCGACAACCATGACACACCGTCCGGACGACCCCGTTCGTCATCCCGGCCGCGTCGTTCGGTCCGCTCATCGGTTCACCCATCCCGACCCGTCACACTGCTTGCAGGTCGCCGAGTCGTACACCGTTGTATCGATGCTAGCCCGGTCCCGCACGATGAGAACTGTGTCGGCGGCGATCTTCGGCGCGCTCGCGGTACGGCTGGTCGCGAACCGCTAGGCTCCACCACCGGCTGTCGGTGGGGGGAGAGTCGTGACGCGTCGGGTAGGGGTGATGGCCGTCGCGGGTGCGTGCGTGGTCGTCGTGGCCGTGCTGTTCCTGTTGGTCGGGTTCAACAACTTCATGGACCTGCAGGTCTACCGGGCGGGCGGGCAGGGCTGGCTCGACGGCTATGACCTGTACGCCGCCGACTTCGGCAGCCAGTACGCCACCGGGCTGCCGTTCACCTACCCGCCGGTCGCGGCGATGCTGTTCACCCCGCTCGCGGTGGTGCCGATCGCGGTCGCGGCCACCGTGCTCACGGTCGTGTCGCTGCTCGCGCTGGCCGCCGTGGCGGTCATCGTGGTCCGGCGGCCGGTCACGCTCGTCGCCGCCGCGTTCACGCTCGGGGTGCTGCTGGAACCGGTGCGGCTCACGCTCAGCTTCGGGCAGATCAACCTGGTGCTGATGGTGCTCGTGGTCGCCGACTGCCTGCTGCCGCGCACATGGTGGCCACGCGGCACGCTGATCGGGCTCGCGGCCGCGGTGAAGCTGACCCCGTTCGCGTTCCTGCTGTACTTCGCCGCGCACCGGCAGTGGCGGCCCGTGTGGACCGCCATCGGCGCGTTCGCCGCCGTGTCGTTGCTGGTGTGGGTGTTCGCGCCGGAGCAGACTCCGGCCTACCTGTCCACGATCCTTGGCGACCCGGAGCGGATCGGCGAGCTGGGCTACACCGGCAACCAGTCGCTCAACGGGTTCTGGCACCGCCTCGGGTTGGCCGACACGGCCACGACCGCGCTGTGGCTCGGGTCCGCGCTGGTGGTCGTCGTGCTGGGCTGGCACGCGGTGCGCCGTGCCAGGGCGGCCGGTGACGACCTCGCCGCGTTGCTCGCGGCCGCGACCGCCGGGCTGCTCGTGTCGCCGGTCTCCTGGTCGCACCACTGGGTGTGGGCGATGCTCGCGGGCGTCTGGCTGGCACCCCGGCTGCGGACGTGGCGCTGGCCGGGCCGGGTCGCGGCCGTCGCGGGCATGCTGATGTTCGTCGCGCCGCCGCACTGGGTGCTGCCCAACCGGCACGGCCGCGAGCAGGACTGGTCGTGGTGGCAGCACCTCGTCGGCAACGAGTTCACCTGGTTCGGGCTGGCGCTGCTCGTCGTGCTCGCCAGGCCTACAGCAGCTCTGTTGTCTCGGCGTCGTACACCAGCAGCCGTCCAGGAGCTGGGCTCGCGGTCATAGTCGTGCCCACCTCGGGCTCCTCGTGTTCCGGCACCGTCAGGCCGACCAGGACCTCACCAGGGCACTCCAACGTCACCAGTGACGTCACACCCAGGTTCTCGACGATCGACACCGTGCCCGTGATGCCGTCCGCCGCGGGGTGCAGGTACTCGGGGCGGATGCCGGCCACCACCTTGGCGCCGTCCCGCAGGGTCAGCCCGGCGGGCGGGGTGAGACGGGCGCCCGCGACCTCGATCATGCCGTCGTGCACCGTGCCGGTCAGCAGGTTCATCGGCGTGGACCCGATGAAGTTCGCGACGAACGTGTCCGCCGGGCGCTGGAACACGTCCTTCGGCGTGCCCAGCTGACGGATGCGACCGTCGGCCATGACCGCGATCCGGTCCGCGAGCGCCAGTGCCTCCGCCTGGTCGTGTGTCACGAACACCGTGGTCAGGTCCAGGTCCCGTTGCAGGCGCTTGAGGAACGTGCGTGCCTCCAGCCGCAGCCGCGCGTCCAGGTTGGACAGCGGCTCGTCCAGCAGCAGCACGGTCGCCTCCATGGTGATGGCCCGCGCCAGCGCCACCCGCTGCTGCTGCCCACCCGACAGCTGGGCAGGACGCCGCTCCAGCAGCGCCGACAGCCCGAGACCGGCGGACGTGGACGTCGCCGCGTCCCGCTGCGCCTGCTTCGAGACCCTGCGCACCCGCAGCGGGTACGCGATGTTCTGCGCCACCGTCATGTGCGGGAACAGCGCGTAGTCCTGGAACACCATCGCGACCCCGCGCTTGCCCGCCTCGGTGCGCGTGACGTCCTGCTCGCCGAGTGAGATCGTCCCGGACGAGGACTGCTCCAGCCCGGCGATGGTCCGCAGCAGCGTGGTCTTGCCGCATCCGGACGGGCCGAGCAGCGCGAAGAACTCGCCGTCGATGATCGACAGGTCCAGCTCGTCCACCGCGCGGACCCCGTTGGGGTACACAGTGGACAGCCCGGTCAGCTCGATTGCCGCCATCAGGCCTTGATCCCTCCGTAGAAGCGGAACCCGTACCGCTTGCTGACGAACAAGTACAGCGCCACCACGGGTATCGCGTAGAGCAGCGAGAACACCGGGATCACGGTCAGGTTCGCGCTGCCGCCCTCGTCCTTGAGGGTGCGCAGCAGCACGGCCGCTGGCTGCTGGGAAACGTCTCGCAGCAACAGGAACGGCAGCAGGAAGTTGCCCCACGCCTGCACGAACGCCCACACCAGGATCGTCGCGATGCCCGGCCGCGCCACCGGCAGCACGACGTGGAGCAGCACCTGCCCCGGCGACGCGCCGAACACCCGCGCGGACTCCTCGTAGGACCGGGGCACCGAGTCGATGAAGTCCTTCAGGATGAAGATCGCCGCGGGCAGCATGCCGCCCGCGATCACCAGCCCGGTCGCGTACTGCGAGTTGATCAGGCCGAGCTGGAACATCATCACGAAGATCGGCACCATCGCCGCGGTGCCGGTGACCACGCTGGACAGCAGCAACAGCACGTACAGCAGCGCGTCGCGGCCCGGGATGCGCACCCGCGACAGCGCGTAGGACGCGAGCGTGCCGAGCACCGTGGTCACGAGCGTCGCCACCGAGGACAGCACGAGCGAGTTCAGCAGCGAGCCGAGCGCGTAGGGGTGTTCGAAGGTGATGCGCCAGTTGTCGAGCGTCCAGTCCGGCCAGCGCAGCCCCAGGCCGGGGTCGCTGTCGAACGGTGCCGACGCCAGCCACAGCATGGGGATCGCGAAGAACGCCAGAATCGCCGCGATGAGGACGGTGTACAGCGAGCGGCGCAGCATCTGCCGGAACGTCATGCCCGCCTCCTCAGCAGGAGCAGGTACAGCAGGGCCACCACCAGGTTCACGATGAGCAGCAGGAACGAGATCGCGGCCGAGTAGCCGAGCTCCCCGTTCGCGATGGCCTGCTGGTAGATGAACACCGGCAGCGTCTCGGACTCGTGGTTCGGCCCACCCGCCGTGAGCAGGAACGGTCCGAAGTCGTTGGCCGTCCACAGGGAGATCAGCAGCGTGTTGGTGAGGACGTGGCCTCGGATGTGCGGGAACACCACGTCGCGGATCGTCTGCCAGCCGTTCGCGCCGACCGTGCGCGCGGTCTCCAGCTGCGACGGCGGCACCGCGGCCAGCGCCGAGCTGTAGAGCATCATCGAGAACGCGGTGCCACGCCACGTGTTGAACACGATCAGCGACGCCATCGGGTACTCGACGAGCCACGCCGTGGACTCGTTGCCCAGCAAGGCGTTCAGCGTGCCGCCGTCCCGGTCGAGCACGGCCGTCCACAGGTAGGCGACGACCACGCTCGGCAGGATCCACGCGAGCAGCACCAACGCCTCGACGACCCGGCGGACCAGCGGTTTCGCCGACCGCATCAGCCACGCCAGGCCGAACCCGAGCAGGTTCTGGCCGAGCACCGCGGACCCGAAGACGAACACCAGCGTCAGCCACAGCGCGTTGCCGAACAGGGCGTCGTCCAGCGCGTTCAGGAAGTTCTCGATCCCGACGAACGACGGCGCGACGGAAGCGGGCCCGGTGAGCGTGTAGTCCGTCAGTCCGATGTAGATCGTCCACAGTGCCGGGAAGACGAGGAACAGCCCGATGAGCAGCAGCGCGGGCGATACGAAGGCGACCGCCCGCGCCACCCCCAGCCCGGAGGAGTCCCGGCTAACCGCGGGCAACCTTGTCCTCCCCAACTTCCTTGATCAGTGCGTCCTGGTACGCCGACGCCGCCTCGTCCGAGGACTTGCCCGCGATGATGTCGGCCGTCGCCTGCTGCATCGCACTTGACACCTTCGGGTAGTCCGCGAGGCCGGGACGGAACCGGGTGATCGGCAGGACCTCCTCGGCGATGAAGCTCAGCATCGGGTCGCTCTTCAGTACCTCTTCGTTCACGTCCTGGCGCTGCGTGACCTGGGCCGTGCCGCCGAGCCGCGCCTTGGTGGCCTCCGCCGAGTTCATGAACCGCAGCAGCTCCCACGCCTGCTGCGGGTACTTCGAGTTCGGGTTGATCACGCGGACCGAGCCGCCGGACATGCTGACGAAGTCCTGCCCGCCGACGCCGGAGCCCGGGTTCATCGCGGGGATCTTCGCCCAGCCGACCGCGGCGTCCCGGTCGGCCATCTTCGCGACGCCCACGGTCGGGTCGACCACCGAACGCCAGAAGTAGTCGCTCTCGAACAGCATGCCGACCTTGTTCTGCGAGAACAGCTCGAACGACTTGTCGCGGCCCTTGGCCTCCTGCGCCAGCAGCGGGTCGCCGAGCTTGCCGCCGTAAACCTGCTGGTAGAAGTCCAGGACCTGCTTGACGTTCTCGGTGGCGCCCTGCCACTTGCCGTCCTGGTTGATCTCGGCGCCGGTGCCCGCGAGCAGCGGCAGCACGCCCTGCATGGTCGTCGCCTCGGTCATCGCGGTGCCCGCGTTGAGCTGGATCGGCGTGACCCCGGGCAGCGACTTGAGCGAGACGGCCGCCGCGGTGATCTCTTCCCAGCTGGTCGGCTGCCAGTCCGCTGGCAGTCCGACCTGCGCGAACAGTTTCTTGTTGAAGAAGATCACCCGGCCGTCGGTGCCGACGGGGATGCCGTACCGCTTGTTCTCGAACTCGGCGACCGCCTGGACCGCGTCTGGGATCTCACCCCAGCCGTCCCACCCGTCGACCTTGTCCTTGCCGACCACGTCGTCGAGCGGCCGGACCTGACCGCCCTGCGCGAACTCACCGAGCCAGATGCCGTCGATCTCGATGACGTCGCCGCCGATGTCGGTGTTGAAGTCCAGCGCGATCTTGGCCTTGTAGTCCGCGTCGTCCACGCCGACGCCGTCCCACTTGACGGTGACGTTGACGCCCTTGTCCTTCTGCTGCTTCGTGAACTCGGGGATCACCCAGTCGGTGACCCACTTCGCGGTGAGTTCGTTCTTGCCGCCCGCGACCGCGTTGGCCGTGACGGTGAGGGTCACGTCCTTGGCGTCCGCGTTGCGGTCGGAGTCCGACTCCTGCTGCTGCCCGAGGCAGCCGGCAAGGGCCATCGTGGTGACTGCGGCCACGGTCAACGCCAGCGTGCGGCGAACTCGCATCTCGGCACCTCTCGTCATCGAGTTCGTTGGTCTTTCACCAACAGTGGTCCGAACAGGACGGAGATTAGTGCGGCGGACGCACGAGCGCGAGCACAGCCCGGCAGCAATGCGATCCAGGACCCCTCAGCACACTGAGCGTCACGCCCGACCTGTGGACAACCTCCCCAGTGCCTGCCTAATGGATCTTTGCGCGAAGGATTCTTGTACGAGGGTCTTGGCCTGCCCAAAGGTGACCTCAGGGGAACGTGACGGCACCCAGCCACCATCCATCTCGGTACCCACGCCTGCGCTGGGTCCGGACCAACACTTTTAGTTCCGGGGAGGCGGACCGGGAGTTCCGGCCAACGCCAGTACCGTCCCGTCGTGCCCGCAGAGCACGTGGCCGTGCGGGCCGGGTGGGTCGAACGTGTCCCGGTCGAAGCGGACCTTGCGCGTGACGTCACGGCCGACGACCAGCGTGCCGGGCGCGTCCAGTGCGATCACCTTGCCGTCGACCGGCAGCAGGACCGGGCCGGTGCGGTTCGCCGACACGGCGGTGCGGCCCGCCCGCAGGCCCTCCAGCACCGCGGGCACCAGCTCGTCGGCGTTGCGGGCGTGCGAGTCCACCGCCACCCACGTCGTCGGGGCGCCCAGCCGCACGCCCTCGTCGCGGCGGTGGAAGTCGCTGCCGCCGATCGGGGTGGCCTCGCTGCCCCACGCCTGCCACCACGCGACCGGGCCGCCCCAGTTCGGCGCGAGCCAGCTCGAGTGCCACACCTCCGCGAGCGGCGGGTGCTCTGGCAGCGGGTGACGCCACGCACAGTCGCCGCCGAGCGGGTGGTTGATCGACAGCAGGCCGCCGCGCTCGCGGACCGTCTTCACCCAGTTGGCGGCCGGTTCGCGGAAGTCGATCCAGCCGATGTCACCGAAGGCGTTGGCGTGCCCGAACTCGGTCGTGATCTCCTGGCCGGGGATCAGCGCGATGCCGTAGCGGTGGCCGACCGCGGCCAGCTCGGCGTGGTGGCTGACCGTGTTGTGGTCGGTGACCGCGAGTGCGTCGAGCCCGGCGGCCACCGCCTCGGCGGCCAGCTCGGCGATGGTCAGCTCGCCGTCGGAGTGCAGCGTGTGCGCGTGCAGGTCGACCGCGACCCAGCGCAGCCCGGCGGCGGCGGGCAGCCCGCGCGGCCTCGGCTTCGCGGGCACGGGCGGGTCAGGACGCAGGGGCGCTGGCGTCGCGTCGCCGTTCGTCTCGATCGTGACCGTCACCTCGACGCCCTTCGCCGGGACGCGGTGCAGGCCGAGCACGACGTGCCACTCCCCCGCCTCCAGCTCGCCGGGGACGTAGCCGGGGGTGGCGCCGTCGGGGGTGATCACGTAGCTGGTGCGGGCGCCGCCGGACCAGCCGCGCCAGCCGTCCGCGCCATCGCAGCCCAGGTCGATGACGGCGCCGGACTCGGGGTCGAACGACAGCTCGACGGCGACGGAGGAGCAGCCAGCCTGCACGTCGAACGGCAGCAGGGGCCAGTGTTTGTCAGCTCGCAAGTCGCGGGTCCAGAAACCTCGGTGAGTCGTGATGGCGCCCATGGGTAGATCCTGCCAGTAACGATCCGGGCAGCGGGGAGGAGAATGGTGCTGCGTGGGCGCGGCTTCCGCCACGATGATCGAGGGGACGGGGTAGCGTGCGAGCCGTGACGGATCCGGTTGACGCCCGCCTCCTCGGCGTGGTTGCCGAGATGGGCAGAGCAGCGGTGCACGAGGTCGCCGCCCGCGTGGGCATGGACCCCCGGGAGGTCGCCTCGCGGCTCGTCTCGCTCTCGGCGACCGGGCTGCCCCTGCTCGTGGGTGTCGAGTGTGACCCGGCGCGGCTGGCCCAGGTGGCCGCCGCCGCGATGGCCGCCAGCTCCCCGCCCTACGGTGTGCAGACCCCGTACGGGCAGCAGCAGTTCCCGCCGTCGGGCCCGATGCACGCGCCCTACCAGCAGCAACCACAGCAGCAACTACAGCAGCAGCCGGGCCCGCACTCCGGCCCGCACTCCGTGCAGCAGCCGATGATGCCGCGCACGGGTCCGCCCAGCGCGCCGTTCCCCGCGCAGACCGGGCCGCCGAGCCAGCCGTTCCCCGCGCCCGTGCCGCAGCAGGCCCAGCCGTTGCCGCAGGTCGAGGCGCCGATCAGCATGTGGGGCCCGCCGCAGACGTCGACGTGGGCGCGTGGCGACGGGCCACCCCAGGACCTGACGCAACCCACGATCCGGCCGGACCGGGCGGAACCCGATGTGCGGCAGGGCAAGGTCGGGAACGCACTGCAGACCGAAGGGCTGGAGGGCGAGCGGCTGTCGATCACGCTCGTGGAGGTCGTCGACCCGGCGGACTACCTGTTCACCGCGGCCGGGTACCGGCTGCAGGAGGGTGAGCGGTCGGTGGTCGTGCACACGGAGCTGACCAACCGGGGCAACGTGGCGTTCCAGTCGCTGCCGGACCTGTACCTCGTGCTGGTGACACCGGACGGCAAGACCATCTCGAAGGCGCCGGTGTCGCTGTCGTCGCGGCCGCCGCACCGGATCGGCGTCCCGCCGGGCGAGACGCAGGGCGGCCACACCGTGTACGTCGTGCCGGAGCACACCGAGGTCACGTCGGTCCGCTGGAGCCCTCGTCCCGACGAGGAGTCCCGCGCACTGACGTGGACCGTCGAGAACTGAATTACCTGTCAGGTCGGAACATCCTGGCGACCCACGACTTGCGCTTCTCCGGCTCCTGCTCACGCGGAAGCCGGCGGACGACCGGGATCGGCGACGTGGGTGGCTCGGTGCGGCGCGTCGCGTAGTCCGGTTCCGGTCTGCTCTGTGCGTGGCGGCTCTGCGGCTCGGGCTCCGGTTCGACGTCGAACGGCGACTCCGGGGGACCGCCGCCGATCACCGAGGGTGCGACGCCGTCCTCGAGGAAATGCTCCGTCGGTTCGCCGTCTGCTCGATCGCTGCGCACTCGCACCACCCACCTCGCTGGTTGCGAACCAAAATACGCGAAAACCGGCGGCAGGTGGAGAACTTCAGCTCTCGGATGCCAGTCTGTCCAACGCTTTCCTCAGGTCCTCCGGGTACTGGCTGGTGAACTCGACCCACTGCCCGTCCGCCGGGTGGTGGAAGCCGAGCCGCCGTGCGTGCAACCACTGGCGGGTCATGCCGAGTCGCTTGGCCAGTGTGGGATCCGCCCCGTAGGCGATGTCGCCGACGCACGGGTGCCGCAGCGCGGAGAAGTGCACGCGGATCTGGTGCGTGCGACCGGTCTCCAGCTTGATGTCCACGAGCGACGCGGCGCGGAACGCCTCGATTGTCTCGTAGTGCGTGACGCTCGGCCTGCCGCTGGCGACCACCGCGAACTTGTAGTCGTGCTTGGGGTGCCGGTCGATCGGTGCGTCGATGGTGCCCGACGACGAGTCGGGGTGGCCCTGCACGAGCGCGTGGTAGCCCTTGTCGACGGTGCGTTCCTTGAACGCGCGCTTGAGCACCGTGTAGGCGTGCTCGCTCTTCGCCACGACCATGATGCCGGTGGTGCCGACGTCGAGCCGGTGCACGACGCCCTGCCGCTCGGCCGCGCCGGACGTCGACACCCGCACACCGGCCGCGGCGAGGCCGCCGATGACGGTCGTCCCGGTCCAGCCAGGGCTCGGGTGCGCCGCGACCCCGACCGGCTTGTCCACGACCACGACGTCGTCGTCCTCGTGGATGATCGTCATGCCGGGCACCTCGATCGCGGGCGCCGGACCACCGTCCTCGCGCTCCGGGTCCGGGATCGTGACCTCCAGCCACGCGCCGGCGGTGAGCTTGTCAGACTTGCCCGCCGTGCGGCCGTCGAGCTGCACGTCGCCCGACTCGGCGATGGCGGCGACCGCGGTGCGGGACAGGCCGAGCAGCTTCGCGAGCCCGGCGTCCACGCGCATGCCGTCGAGCCCGTCCGGAACGGGCAGAGTGCGGGCGGTCATTTCTGGTCCTTCTTGTCAGAGGTGCGGCGGCCGTCGTAGTCGCGGCCGAGTAGCGCCATCAGCACGATCAGCGCGCCGCCGACGCAGATCGCCGAGTCGGCGACGTTGAACACCGGGAACGCCTCGCCGTTCGGCGCGAACGGGGACAGGAAGTCCACGACGTGGCCGTGCATCGCACCCGGCGCGCGGAAGAACCGGTCGACGAGGTTGCCGAGGGCACCCGCGAGCACCAGCGCGAGGCCGATGGCCCAGCCGGTGGAGCGCAGCTTCGGCATCACCCAGATGATGCCGACGACCACCGCGAGCGCGATCAGCGTCAGCACCCACGTCATGCCGGTCGCCATGCCCCACGCTGCGCCCGGGTTGCGCACGATCTGCAGGTAGAACAGGCCGCCGAGGACGCGGACGGGCGGCTCGTGCTCGAGCGAGGCCAGTGCGAGCTGCTTGGTGATCTGGTCGATCACCAGCAGGACCGGCGCGACGGCCGCGACGAGCCACACCTTCCTCGGTGGCAGCGGCAGCACAGGTGGCTCCGCGGCTTCTGGCTCCGCGCTGATCTCATCGTTGTTCACGGCTGGTCCTCGCAGGCTCCGACCAGCCGTCGTGTTTGATGTTCGCTCCGCAAGCTCCGCTCACGAAACCCATTGTCCACGGTGTGGTCAGAGGCCGGTCAGGAAGGCTGGCAGGGGCCTGGTGTCCTCGACCGGGGCGTACCGGCCGTCGACCAGCTCGTACTGCCTGGCCGGGCCGTCGGTGACCAGCCGCCGCAGCGCGGTGAGCAGGCGGTCGACGTGCTCGGCGGTGCTGCCAAGGCCGAGGCTCGCCCGCAACGCGCGGCCGCCGGTGAGCCGGTTCACCGCGATGTGCGCGCAGAACGCGCCGTCCCGCACCCCGATGCCGTACTCGGCCGACAGGTAGGCGGCGACCAGGCCAGGGTCGCGGTCCCCGACCGTGAAGCTGACGACGCCGACCCGGGGCGCGTCCTCGCCGAGGATCGACAGCTGCCGCACGCCTGGGATGCTCGCGAGCCCGGTACGCAGCCGGGCCAGCAGCTCCTCCTCGTGCGCGACCACCGCGTCCCACGAGCGGCGCAGCGTCTGGCAGGCGACCGCGAGCGCATAGGCACCGACGACGTTCGGCGACCCCGCCTCGTGCCGCTCCGGCCCGTGGTTCCACGACACGGCCCGCTCGGTGACCAGCCGGGTGGCGCCGCCGCCCGCCAGGTACGGGTAGGCGGCACGCAGCCAGTCCGCGCGCCCGACCAGCGCACCGGCGCCGAACGGGGCGTACAGCTTGTGGCCGGACAGCACCACGTAGTCGACGTTCAGCTCCCGCACGTCGACCGGGCGGTGGGCGGCGAGCTGGGCTGCGTCGAGCACCACCCTGGCGCCGTGGCGGCGCGCCACGGCGGCGAGGCGGGCGACCGGCCACAGCTCACCGGTGACGTTCGCGGCGCCGGTGACCACCACGAGCCGGGGCCCGGCCGGCGTCCGCGCGAGTGCCTCGTTGAGGTCGCCATCGACGTTCGCGGTCGGGGTCACGCGGTGCACGTTCGGGCCGCGCCACGGCAGGAGCGCCGCGTGGTGGTCGGTGTCGAACACGACCACCGAGGTGTTCGCCGGCACCGCCCTGGCCAGCAGGTTCAGCGCGTCGGTGGTATTGCGGGTGAAGACCACCTCGTCGGTGCGGCGGGCGCGGACGAACTCGCGGACCACCTGCCGCGCCTTCTCGTAGACCTTCGTGGACACCTGGGAGGCGAACCCAGCGCCCCGGTGCACGCTGGCGTACCAGGGCAGCAGCTCGTCAACGGCGTCCTGCACCGCGTCGAGACAGGGTGCGCTGGCGGCGTGGTCGAGGTTGGCGTACTGGACCTGGGTGCCGTCCACGAGCGGCACGGTGAGCCTGCTGCCCGCGACGGATGGCAGGCCGGTCTTCAGTGCTTCGACCGCGGCTCGGGCATGGGGAATGGCGAACGTCATCGTGGCGTCTCCTGGGTCGTGGACCCCGTACCCAGGGCCCGCGCTTGCCCGCCCGCACCTCGCGGAGGGCCTGGTCCTCACCCGGGGCACCCCACCGCGGCAGGAGGGTTGCCGGCCAGCAAGCCGGGGCTTCGCAGATTCAACTGCAGCTGGCACTCATGACCTTCGGAAAAAAGGTAGCTGATCGACCGTTCCGCTGTCCAACCAATGTGGCCCTTGCCAGACTGAACCGCATGAATGAATACGACGTGCTGGTGCTGGGGTCCGGTCCGGGCGGGCAGAAGGCGGCGATCGCCGCGGCGAAGCTCGGTGCGTCGGTCGCGCTGATCGAGCGGCGCAACATGATGGGCGGCGTGTGCATCCAGACCGGCACGATCCCGTCGAAGACGCTGCGCGAGGCGGTGCTGTACCTGACGGGCATGTCGCAGCGGGAGCTGTACGGGCAGAGCTACCGTGTCAAGGACGACATCACGATCGGCGACCTGACCGCGCGGACGTCCCACGTGGTCAGTCGCGAGGTCGACGTGATCCGCAACCAGCTGGCACGCAACGGCATCGCGGTGCTGCCGGGCCTTGGCCGGTTCGTTGACCGGCACACGGTGCAGGTGGCGGACGGCGCCGGGCAGGAGCGCAAGGTCACCGCCGACAAGATCGTGATCGCCACCGGCACCACCCCGGCACGTCCATCCACTGTGGACTTCGACGAGCAGACGATCGTCGACTCGGACGGGATCCTCGGCCTCGACCGGATTCCGAGGACGATGATCGTGGTCGGCGCCGGGGTGATCGGCATCGAGTACGCATCGATGTTCGCCGCGCTTGGCACCAAGGTGACGGTGATCGAGCAGCGGAAGAGGATGCTCGACTTCTGCGACACCGAGGTGGTCGAGGCGCTCAAGTACCAGCTGCGCGACCTCGCGGTGACGTTCCGGTTCGGCGAGACCGTGACCGCGGTGGAGCGGTACGCCAAGGGGACGGTCACGACGCTGGAGAGCGGCAAGAAGATCCCCGCCGACACGGTGATGTACTCGGCGGGGCGGCAGGGCATGACAGAGGCACTGAACCTGGCGGCCGCCGGGCTGGCGGCGGACAAGCGCGGCCGGATCACGGTCGACGCGAACTTCCGCACCGAAGTGGACAACATCTACGCGGTCGGCGACGTGATCGGCTTCCCCGCGCTGGCGGCGACATCGATGGAGCAGGGCAGGCTGGCCGCCCACCACGCGTGCGGCGAGCCGGTGCACGAGATGCACACACTGCAGCCGATCGGCATCTACACGATCCCCGAGGTCAGCTACATCGGCCGTACCGAGGACGAACTGACCGAGCAGCGCGTCCCGTTCGAGGTCGGCGTGTCCCGCTACCGGGAGCTGGCACGCGGCCAGATCATCGGCGACTCGTACGGCGTGCTGAAGCTGCTCGTGTCCCCGGACGACCGCTCACTGCTTGGTGTGCACGTCTTCGGCACCAACGCCACCGAGCTGGTCCACATCGGACAGGCCGTGATGGGCTGTGGCGGCACCGTCGACTACCTGGTCGACACCGTGTTCAACTACCCGACCCTGGCCGAGTCGTACAAGGTCGCCGCACTGGACGCCACAAACAAGATGCGCCAGATCAGCATGTTAGCGAGCCCGCCTCCCCGGGATTAAGAATGTGCGAGGTCTGGTCCTGACCAACAGTGACCTCAGGGGAACGTGACGGCACCCAGCCACCAACCACCCACGGTCCGCGGCTGTCGCTGGGTCGATACCAACACTTTTAATGCCGGGGAGGCGGGCTAGCCACTAGTCCTCGCCGGTTTCGCCGCGCCAGCGGGCGAAGCGGCCCGCGCGGTCGACGGCGCGGATGCGGTGTTCGGTGGCCGTGCGGACCTGCTCGGTCGCCACGACCAGGAGCTGGTCGCGTACCTGCATGCGCGTCGACGAGCCGGGCGTGTGGCCGACGCCCCCGCGGACCAGCAGGCTCACCGTCGCGCCCGTGGGGAGGCGCAGCTCGGACAGGTACACGCCGTGCATCTTCGAGCCGGCCGGCACGGTGAACGTCAGCAGCACGGCGCCAAGCTCGTCGAGCGGGGCCGCGTCCACGTCGACCTCGCGGGTCACTCCCGACTTCGCGAGCCCGAGCAGTCGCGCGACCAGTGGCAGCGTGCTGCCCTGCACGATCGTCAGCACGATGACCAGCACGAACACCGCGTCCACGAGCTGATGCGCGCCGGTCACGCCCTCGGTGATCGGGATCATCGCGAGCACGATCGGCACCGCGCCGCGCAGGCCGGCCCACGACAGGAACGCCTGCTCCCGCCATGGCACGCGGAACGGGGTGAGCGACACCGCGACCGAGATGGGCCGGGCGAGGAACGTGACCACGAGCCCGGCGACGATGCCCGGCACGACCGCGTCCAGCAGCCTTTCCGGCGACATGAACAGCCCCAGCAGCACGAACAGGCCGATCTGCGACAGCCAGCCGAGCCCCTCCGCGAAGGACAGCGTGTCGTTGCGGTGCGGGAGCTTCGAGTTGCCGAGCACGAGCGCGGCGACGTACGCGGCCAGCAGCCCGGACGCGTGCACGAACGAGCCCGCCGAGAACGCCAGCACCGGCACCGCGACCGTCGCGAGTGGATAGAGGCCGGTCGCGGGCAGCGCGGACTTGCGCAGCGCCTGCGCGCCGACCCAGCCCAGCCCGATGCCGATGACCGCGCCGACCACCAGCTCGTATCCGGCGAACAGTGGGTCGGACCAGGTCGCGGCACTGCCGGAGGCGAGCAACACCACGACGAGGTAGGCGGCCGCGTCGTTCATGCCGGACTCGAGCTCCAGCGCACCGACGAGGCGCCTGCCGACGGAGATGTTGCGCAGCACGCTGAACACGGCGGCCGCGTCGGTGGACGCGAGGACCGCGCCCCACAGCAACGCGTACCGCCAGTCGAAGCCGAGAATCAGGTGCAGCGCCGCGCCGGTGACCGCGATGCTCACCGCGACGGCCACGGTCGACAGCACGACTCCCGGCCACAACGACGCCTTGACGTCCGGCCACCGCGTGGTCAGACCGCCCTCGGTGAGGATAAGCACTAGCGCGGCCAGCCCGAGCGACTCGGTGAGCGACGCGTTCTCGAACTCGACGCCGATGCCGGCCTCGCCGAGCAGCACGCCGATCAACAGGTAGAGCACCAGCGACGGGAACCCGAGCCGCACCGACACCCGGACCGCGAGCACCGAGATCAACAGGACCGCGGCGACCGCTCCGAGCACGACCGACAGCTCCTGGGCCACACCTTCCTCCTGACCGCGATCCGGAAATTCCCGACGAACGAACCTACCGGCTCAACCACCCCGTTGACACGCTGAGCAGGGTCTTCGAGCCTTGGGAGTTGCCATGATCACTCGTCGGTCCCCTGCCGTCGTGGCCTTGCTGTGCGCGACGGTCACCGCTCTCGTCCCCGCGTGCGCCACCGCGGGCGCGGCCCCGGAAAGCGCTGGAGTCGTTGCGCCACAAGCAGCTCCGGACATCCCGGTGGCGGATGTCCAGGCGCACCTCGCCGAGCTGTCGCGGATCGCGGGTGAGAACGGCGGCAACCGCGCACACGGGCAGCCGGGCTTCCGCGCCGGGCTCGACTACATCAAGGCGCAGCTCGACGCGGCCGGGTACACGACCGCGTTCCAGGAGTTCACGATCGGCGGCTCGACCGGCTACAACCTGATCGCCGACTGGCCCGGCGGGGACGAGAACGCGACGATCATGTTCGGCGGGCACGCCGACAGCGTCAACGCGGGTCCCGGCATCAACGACAACGGCTCCGGCTCGGCCGGGCTGCTCGAAGTGGCGCTGACCGTCGCCGAGCAGGGCCTTGCGCCGGCCAAGCACCTGCGGTTCGCCTGGTGGGGCGCGGAGGAGCTGGGCCTCGTCGGGTCGACCAACTACGTCGAGAGCCTGCCGGACACCGAGATCGCGAAGATCGCGGGCTACGTCAACTTCGACATGATCGGCTCGCCCAACCCGGGCTACTTCGTGTACTCGTCGGGCAGCCAGCCGCCGGGGTCGGACCAGATCGAGCAGGTGCTCGCGGACTACTTCGTCTCGATCGGCGTGGCGACCGAGCCGGTCGAGGTCGGCGGGCGCTCCGACCACGCCGCGTTCGCACGGGCAGGCATCCCGACCGGTGGCACGTTCACCGGCGCGGAGGAGACCAAGTCCGCCGACCAGGCCGCCAAGTGGGGCGGCACGGCGGGCGATGCGTTCGACCCGTGCTACCACCGCAGCTGCGACACGCTCGACAACATCGACGAGCCTGCGCTCGACCGCAACACGGACGCGATCGCGACGGCCGTGTGGACCCTCAGCGCCTGACCGCCGGTGTAGGCCACCTGATCTCAGCCTTTGAGTTCTTCGAGGCGGGCCAGTGCCCCGTCCAGGTGGATTGGGGTGGTTATCGGCGGATCCCGGTGTTCGCTGGCAAGGCGCCGGAAGGTCCTCGTACCGGGTTGTACTTGGGCCTTTCGGCAACGCGGCCAGCGGGCGGCGGGGCCGAAAGAGAATCATGCCGTATCCGCCTGGACGGGGCACCAGGTTGTGGGGCAACTCGACAACCTTGTCCCGTCCTCGTTCTCCCGCCACGATCGTGACGTCCTGCTTGCGGATGCCGAAGGCCTTCGCCAGCGCCTTGCGCACGGCTTCGTTCGCCTTGCCGTCGACGGGCGGGGCGGTCACGGCGACTATCAGTGCTTCGCCGTGGTGGCCGCCAACTGATTCCTTCTTGGCGCCGGGTTTGACCCGGACCGCGAATCTCACCAGTTGGCCTCCGGCCTCTGTCAGTGGTTCGCGGTGCCGGGTGCGCGGCACCCGGCACCGCGACCTCTGGCTACGCCTTGGTGACCGTCACCGCGACGTCGGTGCCGTCGCCCACTGTGCCAGCGAACCCGGTCGCCGGGCCGTAGGTGACCGTGGTCGCCAGGGTCTCGCCTGCCAGGAACTTCTCGTGCGTGCGAACGGCGGCCACTACCTCGTCCGGCGCCTGGACGGTCACCGTGATGCGGTCGGCCACGTCAAGGTCCGCCTCGCGGCGGGCCTGTTGCACGACGCGGACCAGGTCGCGGGCGATGCCTTCCGCTTCCAGCTCCTGCGTGGTCACCGTGTCGAGGACCACCAGGCCCGACGAGGCAGGCAGCTCGCCCGTGGCGCCCTTGTCGGTGGCCACCAGCCTGCGCTGGAACTCGCCCGGCAGCAGTTCGATGCCCGCCGCCACCACCGTGTCGCCGTCGCTGGTCCACTCGCCGGCCTTCACCGCGCGGATGACCTTCTGCGTGTCCGCGCCCAGCCTCGGGCCGCAGGCCCGTGCGTTGACCACCAGCTCGAAGTGGCCGTGTGCCGCCACGTCCGTGGTCAGCGTGACCCGCTTGACGTTCACCTCGTCGCTGATCAGGTCAGCGAACGGCGCCAGCGACTCGGCGTCCGCCGCCGCCACCGTCAGTTGTGCCAGTGGGAGCCGGACGCGCAGCTTGTTCGACTTGCGCAGTGCCAGCGCGGCCGAGCACACCTGCCGCACCCGGTCCATCGCCGTGACCAGTGCCGCGTCGGCGGGCAGCAGGTCGTCGCCAGGCCAGTCGGCAAGGTGCACCGAGCGCTCGCCCGTGACGCCACGCCACACCGCTTCGGCCGTGAGTGGCAGCAGCGGGGCCACCACCCTGGACACGACCTCCAGCACCGTGTGGAGCGTGTCGATCGCGTCCTTGTCGCCTGCCCAGAATCGGTCGCGGGAGCGGCGGACGTACCAGTTGGTCAGCGCCTCCAGGTACTCGCGCACCCCGGCACACGCGCCGGACAGGTCGTACACGTCCAGCGCGGCGCGGGTGTCGACCACCAGCTCCTGCGTCTTCGCCAGCACGTACCGGTCCAGCACGTGCTTGGAGTCCGCCCGCCACGTGCCCTCGACGCCCTCCGCGTTCGCGTACAGCGCCAGGAAGTACCACGTGTTCCACAGCGGCAGCACGGCCTGGCGCACCGCGTCGCGGATGCCGCGCTCGGTCACCACCAGGTCGCCGCCGCGCAGGATCGGTGACGACATCAGGAACCAGCGCATGGCGTCCGAGCCGTCGCGCGAGAACACCTCGTTGACGTCCGGGTAGTTCTTGCGGCTCTTCGACATCTTCTGGCCGTCGTCGCCAAGGACGATGCCGTGTGCCAGGCAGTTGCGGAACGCCGGCCGGTCGAAGAGCGCCGTGGCCAGCACGTGCATGGTGTAGAACCAGCCGCGGGTCTGGCCGTTGTACTCGACGATGAAGTCGCCGGGGTAGTGGTGCTCGAACCACTCGCGGTTCTCGAACGGGTAGTGCACCTGGGCATAGGGCATCGAGCCGGACTCGAACCAGCAGTCCAGCACCTCGGGCGTCCTGCGCATCGTCGACTGCCCGGTCGGGTCGTCCGGGTTCGGCCGGGTCAGTGCGTCGATGTAGGGCCGGTGCAGATCCGCCGGGCGCACGCCGAAGTCGCGCTCCAGCTCGTCCAGCGAGCCGTACACGTCCACCCTGGGGTACTCCGGGTTGTCCGACACCCACACCGGGATCGGGCTGCCCCAGAAGCGGTTGCGGGAGATCGACCAGTCGCGTGCGTTCTCCAGCCACTTGCCGAACTGGCCGTCCTTCACGTGCCCCGGCACCCAGTTGATCTGCTGGTTCAGCTCGACCATCCGGTCGCGGAACTTGGTCACCGCGACGAACCACGACGTCACCGCGCGCTGGATCAGCGGGTTGCCGCAGCGCCAGCAGTGCGGGTACGCGTGGTCGTAGGTCTCCTGCCGCAGCAGCTTCCCGGCCGCCTTGAGGTCCTTGATGATCTTGCCGTTGGCCTCGTCGAGCACGTGCATGCCCTCGTAGGCGGGCACCGTGGTGTCGAAGCGGCCGTGCGCGTCGACCGGCGTGACCGGCGTGATGCCCGCCGCGTCGGTGACGACCTTGTCCTCCTCACCGTAGGCGGGGGCGATGTGCACGATGCCCGTGCCGTCCTCGGTGGTGACGTAGTCGGCGGCGAGGATCTGGTGCGCGTTCTCGGTGCCCGCGAAGAAGTCGAACGGCGGCGTGTACCCGCGGCCCAGCAGGTCGGCGCCCCTGTGGCGGGCGACGACCGGCGGCTCCTCCCCCAGCTCGCGGGCGTACGCGGCCACGCGGGCCTCGGCGAGCAGGTAGCGCTCACCGTTCGCCTCGACGGTCACGTAGTCGACCGCGGGGTTGACGGCCATCGCCAGGTTCGACGGCAGGGTCCACGGCGTGGTGGTCCAGATGAGCGCCAGCTCGCCGGTCTCGAGCCGCAGGCCGACCGTGACCGCCGGGTCCTGCCGGTCCAGGTAGACGTCGTCCATCTTGGTCTCGGTGTTGGACAGCGGCGTCTCGCAACGCCAGCAGTACCAGAGGACGCGGTAGCCCTCGTACACCAGGCCCTTGTCCCACAGGGACTTGAAGGCCCACATGACGCTTTCCATGAAGTCGAGGTCGAGCGTCTTGTAGTCGTTGTCGAAGTCGACCCAGCGGGCCTGGCGGGTCACGTAGTCGCGCCACTGGTCGGTGTACCGCAGCACCGAGGTGCGGCACGCCTCGTTGAACTCGGCGACGCCCATCTCCTCGATCTCGGCCTTGGTCTTGATGCCGAGCTGCTGCTCCGCCTCGAACTCGGCGGGCAGGCCGTGGGTGTCCCAGCCGAACCGGCGCTCGACGTGCTTGCCGCGCATCGTCTGGTAGCGCGGCACGACGTCCTTGACGTAGCCGGTCAGCAGGTGGCCGTAGTGCGGGAGGCCGTTGGCGAAGGGCGGGCCGTCGTAGAAGACGAACTCGTTCGAGCCGTTGTCACCGGCCGGGCGCGCGTCGACGGACGCGACGAAGGTGCGGTCGGTGTGCCAGTAGTCGAGCACGACCTGCTCGAGGTTCGGGAAGGACGGCTGCGCGGCCACGCCCTGGTCCGAGCCGAACTGCGCCTTGGGGTATGCCATCGGGTCCTCGTGGTCCATCCGTCGTGTGATCGCGTGTGCTGCCACACGGGGACGACGTGACGCCGCGGTACCACCCCGCTTGCCGGCGCACGTGCGCGCCGACCTCTCGTTCACCGGCTGTGACGGGCCGACCCGTCCGGTTCTACTGAGGCCCAGCGGGCCCGTTCTTCCGGAGGCTCCCCGGTGATGGCCGGTTCAACGCCTGTGTTTCAAGGATGCCAGAGCACGCAAGCCGGTTAGCGCGCGGCCCGGTGCCTGGCCGCGAGGACCCCGTCGGGGCCACAGCGGGCACACGGCGTGAACCCGAGCTGGCGAGCCTCCGACACGGGGATCGGGATCGTCGCGCGCGGGCCGAGCCAGGTGCACGTCGCGAGGTGGTACCGGGGGTGTTCGTCGACGACGCGTACCTCGACACTGAGGCCCGCGACCACCAACAGGTCGCTCGCGTCGGTCGGTTCCTCGTCCGGCTCGGCGGTGTCCTCGACCGGCGCCGCGTGTTGTGCGACCGGCTCGAGGAAGCTGGTCACCTCGGCGTCGGACTCCGGCTCCACCGCCGCCGCGCGGGCTGGCGGCTCCTCGTCGCCGAAGTCCGGCTCCTCGAGCTCCTCGAGTTCGTCGTACTGCTCGTGCTCGGCCGGTCCGCCGGGTCGGTTGTCGCGGCGGGCGCCACCCACGGTGACGACCGTCGGTCTCGCCGAGTCGCCTGCGCGTGCCTTGCGCCTGCCGCTCAGCCAGTCGGTGACCAGCAGAGCGGCCGCCACGACACTCAACACCACGGAGATCCACGCCCACAGCGTGTACGCCGTGGTCAGCGCGGCGATGAGCAGCCCAAAGGCAGCCACCACCAGCGCCAGGACTATGTACAGCACTGGTCAGTCAGGTCGTTTCCGGGGAACTGTGCTCAGCCGGCTTCGGCCCGGGGACCGAACGCGTAGCCCTGCTGCCCGGACGACCTGCCGTTGTCCGACGACCCCGTGGTCGGCGCCGCGGATCCCCGGTCACCCAGTTCTCGCAGACTCGACTCCAGGAACGTCTTCAGCCTGGTGCGGTACTCACGCTCGAACGTACGCAGCTCGTCGATCTTCTTCTCGAGTGCCGTCCGCTCCGCCTGCACCTGACCGATGACCTCGGCGTGCTGCCGCTGTGTCTCGCGCTCCAGCGTGGTGGCCTTGTCACGGGCCGAACGCTCGAGCGTCTCCGCACGGGTGCGCGCGTCGTTGAGCATCGTCTCGGCGCGGGTACGCGCCTCGTTGATCATCGTGTCCGACTTGGCACGGGCCTCGGAGAGCAACTGCTCGGACTTGGTCCGCGCCTCCGAGAGCATGCCGTCGGACTCCGCCTTGGCCTCGCCGGTGAGCCGGTCCGCCATCTCCTGGGCGAGCCCGAGCACCTTCGCGGCCTGGACGTGATGGTCGCCACCGGTGGAACCGGGGGACGTCTGCTCGAGCGCGCTCGGCGGCGGCACGGGCGTCAGCCTGCGCGGCTCCTCGACACGCTGCGGCGCCGGTGCGACCGAGCGCGCGTCCTCGATGTCGGCGCGTGCCGACTCGAGCTGCGCGTCGAGCTGCTCGACCTGCGCACGCAGGTCGTTGTTCTCCTCGATCAGGCGGGACAACTCGACCTCCACCAGGTCAAGGAACGCGTCCACCTCGTCCTCGTTGTAGCCCCGCTTGCCAATGGGAGGCTTGCTGAACGCGACGTTATGCACGTCAGCGGGGGTCAACGACATCTGATCACCTCACGCACTCAGGGGCTGTCATCCACCCGGATTCCCCACTAACCGGGATAGGCCAGTCGCATCAGTATGAACACGACCAACAGCAGCACCATAATCGATAGGTCCAGCCCTACGCCTCCGATCCGGACCATCGGTATCAACCGACGGACCAAGCGGACCGGAGGATCGGTCACTGTGTAGATGGTCTCCAGCGTTACCGCAACCCCGCCAGCCGGGCGCCACTCTCTCGAGAACGCTCGGACGAGCTCCACCACGACTCGCGCGGTCAGGAACAGCCAGAAGACGAACAGTACCCAATACAAGACAAGCCGCACGGGATCCACGTGTCAACTCTGCCATCTCTCACTGACGATTGAGCAACCCGCCCTCCGCTATGCGCCGTTTGTCCTCCGCTGTCGGGTCCTGGTTGGGCGGTGAGATCAAGAACACCTTGTTGGTGACCTTGTCCATCGAGCCCCGCATCGCGAACACCAGACCAGCGGCGAAGTCGACGAGACGCCGCGCGTCGGCGTCCTCGAGCTCGGTGAGGTTGATGATCACCGGGGTGCCGTCGCGGTAGTGCTCACCGATGGCGCGCGCGTCCGCGAAGCCCGTCGGGTGCACGGTCACGATCCGCCCCATCGGGTACCCCCCGGTGCTCGGCTTGGCCGCTGGCTCCGGCCGCGGCAGCGGTCGCGGCGCAGGCTCCCTACGGGGCTCCACGGCCAGCGCGCCCTGGGTCGGCGCGTCCGTTGACCAGGCAGGACGCGACCGGCCACCGGCTCGGGCCGGGAGGTCGGCACGCAAGGACGGCTCCGGCTCGTACCCGTCCTCGAACCGTGCGTCGTCGCCCCGGCGACCGAATCCGCGCCTGCGCGGCGGCTCACCGTAGGGGTCGTACTCGTCCTCGTCGGACAGGTACTCCGGACGCCGGTAGCCTCGGCCGCCAGCGGCGCGGACTGGGAGGTCGTCACCGTATTCGTCCAGGTCATCGAAGTCGTAGCCGTCGTACTCGTCGGCAGGGACCATGCCGAAGTAGGCCTTCAGCTTCTGCAGCGTGCCCATACCCCTGCCCTCGCTACGTACGATTACCGGAACGTGTTATGGCGAGGCTAGGCCACGGGTGCCCAGGAGCGCGGTTCCGACACGCACGCAGGTCGAACCGTGAGTAACCGCCGATTCAAGATCACCTGTCATCCCCGAGGACAGTTCTGTGGCCTCAGGATGATCTTGCCGTAGGCGGTCGGCGGCTCGCGCGAGGCGTTCGAAGGCCTCGTCCGGGGTCATGGTGAGCGGGGCGACAGCCATCAGTCCGCGCAACCGCAATCCACCCGAACGGGCGACATGATCGGCAAGCGGCATCAGCGTGTCGCATCCCACTCCCCCGCGTGTCGGATCGTCGTCGATGCTCACCTGGAGCAGAACGTCGAGCGGCGTGGTCCGGTCACCCGCGTCCCGGGCGGCGCCGACGGCCTTGTCCAGGGCGTCCGCGAGCCGGTCCGAGTCGACGGACTGGACCTCGGCGGCCCAGCGGGCCACGGCACGGGCCTTGTTGCGTTGCAGCCTGCCGAGCATGTGCCACCGCACGGTCACGTCGGGCCGGAGTTCTCGCAGGTCAGCGACCTTGGGACCGGCTTCCTGCTCGCGGTTCTCGCCCAGGTCGGCGACGCCGAGGTCGGTCAGCAGCGCGGCGTCCGAGGCCGGGAACGTCTTCGTGACGGCGATGAGCCGAACGGCGTTCTCTTCGCGCCCGGCGGCGCGGCAGGCAGTCGTGATGCGTTGCCGCACGGTCGCCAGGGCCGACCCGATCTCCGTTCGCCGATCACTCATGAGGCGTCGGCCGGGTCGAGCCAGGTGAGCGCGGCCAATCGCCCAGTGGTCCCTTCTCTGCGGTGACTGAACAGCGTCTTGTCCTCCACCGTGCACCGCGGATCGATCCCGATCTTGGCGACCCCCGCGTCGGCGAGCTGCTGCCAGAGACCGGCGCGGATGTCGAGCCCAGGGGTGCCCTTGCGGGTCTTGGTGGCGCTGCCCGGCAGATGGGCCTCGACGTCGGCCTGCATGGCGGCCGGCACCTCGTAGCACTCTCCGCACACGGCCGGGCCGAGCAGCACCTCGATCCGGTCGATGCTCGCGCCCGCCTTCTCCATCGCGGCGAGTGCCGAGGGGAGTACGCCGACGCGGGCGCCGACCCGGCCCGCGTGGGCCGCGCCGACGACCCCTGCCCCGGGGTCCGCGAGCAGGACCGGCACGCAGTCGGCGCACAGCGCGACGAGCGCGAGGTTCGGCTCAGCGGTGACGATCGCGTCGGTCGCCTCGACGGCGCCGGCCAGGGGGCCGTCGACGACCTCGGCGTTGCGGCCGTGGACCTGCTCCATCCAGATGAGCCGGTCATGGCCGAGCCCGAGCTCGTCGGCGAGGCGCGCCCGGTTGGCGGCCACCGCCGCCGGGTCGTCGCCGACGCCGCCACCGAGGTTGAACGACTCGTACGGCGGCTTCGACCGGCCACCGGCACGCGTCGTCACCACCCGCCTGATCCGCACTGCGTGTCCTCCGAGTGGGGAGAGATTGACTGCCTACTCCGACATCCAACCGGATGTCCCGCCAAAAGCAGCGGCGGCACCGGGCTTGGTAGCCCGATGCCGCCGCGAAGGTCCTGGCACGTCACCGTCGCATGAAGGGCGGCACGTCGACCTCGTCGTCCGGCTCGTCGGTCACCGGGACCGCGCGGGGCGGCAGGCTGCCCGAGGTGCCGCCGGCACGCGGCCGGGGTGAGGCCGTCGGCGGAACGCTCGCGTTGCCCATCGGGTTCGAGTAGCCGGCCGCGGCCTGCCGGGGCGGCGGGGCGGTCTGCGACGTGCCCGGCGCCGGTGTGCTCGCGGTGGCCTGCTGCGGGTTGCCTTGCGTGGCCTGGGCCGTGTGCTGTGCCGAAGCGGGCGGCGTGTCGTGCTGCTGCGCCGACGCGGGCTGCTCCTGCCGCTCCGGTGCCGGGTTGGCGACCTGACCCGACTTGGCCGGGGCCACCGTGCTGCTGCGGGAGCTGACCATGGTCGGGTCGAGCTTCTTGTGCGTCGGGGTGCCGCTGTCGAACCCGGCGGCGATGACCGTCACCCGGACCTCGTCGCCGAGGGAGTCGTCGATCACCGTGCCGAAGATGATGTTGGCCTCAGGGTGCGCGGACTCCTGCACCAGCGACGCGGACTCGTTGATCTCGAACAGGCCGAGGTCGGAGCCGCCCGCGATGGCCAGCAGCACACCGTGCGCGCCGTCCATGGAGGCCTCGAGCAGCGGCGAGTTGATCGCCTTCTGCGCGGCCTGCACGGCCCGGCCCTCACCACGAGCGGAGCCGATGCCCATCAACGCGCTGCCCGCACCGGACATGACGCTCTTGACGTCGGCGAAGTCGAGGTTGATCAGACCGGGGGTGGTGATCAGGTCGGTGATGCCCTGGACACCGGAGAGCAGGACCTCGTCCGCGGAGCGGAAGGCGTCCATCAGCGAGACCCCGATGTCGCCGAGCTGCAGCAGCCGGTCGTTCGGGATCACGATGAGCGTGTCGCACTCGTTGCGCAGGTCGGTGATGCCGTCCTCGGCCTGCTTGGCACGCCGCTTGCCCTCGAAGGCGAACGGGCGGGTGACCACGCCGATGGTGAGCGCACCGAGCTTGCGGGCGATCGACGCCACGACCGGCGCGCCGCCGGTGCCGGTGCCGCCACCCTCACCCGCGGTGACGAACACCATGTCGGCGCCCTTGATGACCTCCTCGATCTCCTCGCGGTGGTCCTCGGCGGCCTTGTAGCCGACCTCCGGGTTGGCGCCTGCGCCAAGGCCACGGGTCAGTTCACGGCCGATGTCGAGCTTGACGTCGGCATCGGACATGAGCAGAGCCTGCGCGTCGGTGTTGACCGCGATGAACTCGACGCCCTTGAGGCCGACCTCGATCATGCGGTTGACAGCGTTGACCCCACCGCCGCCGATTCCGACGACCTTGATCACCGCCAGGTAGTTGTGCGGGGGCGTCATCGGGCCGCCTTCCTGATCTGAAGCCTTGTTGCTGTTCCCCGAGACAGTCGCGAGACGAACCCTGAACCTCTACGAGAGACTTAGAGTTATGTCAAGCGCTGACGATCAGGACGGTATGCATGGACCGTTCCCGTTTCCAGCCGCCACGCCGTGTAGTTGCGGTCTTGTCTTCGCCCTTCACCCTTTGTCTACTCGCCGGTGCTGCCGTCCAGCAGCTCGCGAAGCAGGTCCAGGTGACCGGCGTGGCGCCCGGTCTCCTCAATCATATGGATGAGGACCCAGCGGAGGTTCACGGGTTCACCATTGCGTTTCGCGGTCGCGTCGAGGTCGAATTTCGCGGACACCGCCCTGCTCCGGGCGCATTCCTGGGTGTAGTTCTCGATCAGCTCGGGTAGCGGCGTGGTCATGCCCTCGGTGAACTCGGCGTCCGGGTCCGTCTTGAAGCGGTCGGTCCATGCATCGGGCTTGCCGTCGAACACCACGCCGAACCAGTACTGCTCGACGTAGGTGAGATGGGACACCAGGCCCGCGATCGTGGTCAGGCCCGAGGGAACGAGCGGGCGCCGGGCCTGTTCGTCGGTGAGGCCCTCGGCCTTCATGACGACGGTGCCGCGGAGGAAGTCGAGGAAACCGGCGAGCTGCTCGCGCTCGGCGGCGACCATCGGCGGCTCCGGCCGGGTGTCGGTCACTGTCATGACGCGCAGTGTGCCGCGGCGGACGGCGGACCCGCGCCCTCTTATCCAGCCACCGTGGGAAAGTCGGGGGTGGCGACGTCGTAGGTCGTGCCGGGGCGGGTCAGCAGCGGGGCGAGGACGGCGGCCTTGCGCGCGTTGTCGCGGGCGTTGCCCCACTTGACCACGCGGCCGTCCGCGAGGGTGAGTCGCACGTTGCCGGGGGTGTCGGCGCTGACGGTGACGAGGTGGGACCTTAGCTGCTCTGGGATGTCCAGCAGGACGGTGACCGCGGCCCTGGTGGCCGGGTTGCCGGGGCGGATGTCGTCCATCGCCAGGGTGGGCAGCCCTGGCGGGGCGGTCGTGACGGTCGAGTAGTCGAGCCCGGTGGCGTCGATCAGGTGCAGCTGCACGCCCACCTTGCGGACGGCGACCGGGATGCGCTCGGTGACGACGATCTCGACGGTGCTGGGCCAGGACCGCTCCACGACCACGTCGAACACACTCGGCAGCTTGGCCACGCGAACGGCGGCCTCGGCGGTGTCGAGGCGGACCATGGGCGTGCCGCGCTCGATGGCGGCGGCCGCCAGCACGTCGTCCTCCGGGATCTCCTTGGTGCCGATGACCTCCACCGACCGGACGCCGAGCACGGACGTGAACATCACCAGGTAGCCGACCACGACCACGGAGAGCACCGCCAGCATCGCGACCCACCTGCGGGTGAGGTACTGGCCGCGGGTGGGGCCCTCGGCGTCGGTGCGCGCGGTGCCACGGGGGCGCCGGGTGAGCGTGCGGCTGGAGTCGCGGCCGATGGCGGCCCCGGCCCGGCCACGGTCCCGCTC
>NZ_JBARWZ010000086.1:0-59164 GCF_049647105.1 Actinophytocola sp. | reverse complement strand
GTCCGGGTGCGCCCGGCAGCGGCGTACCGGGAGCACGCGGTCTCGGCACGACCGGTTCGCCCATGGGCGGCGGTGGTGCCCCCGGCGGTCGCAGCCGCGAGGAGGACGACGACGAGCACCAGCCGGCGAGCTACCTGGGGGGCGACGTGGAGATGTTCGCGCCCGGCAGCGTGGTGTCCCCGCCGGTGATCGGCGACTGGCATGGCAACCAGGACTGGAAATGACCGCGCCAGAAGGGCGGTGCGCGTGGGACTGACCATCTTCGCCGGGGATCTCTTCCTGCGCCTCGCCCGCACCGGGGCGCTCGTGCTCGAACCAGGGCAGGCCGACCGGATGATCGCCGATCTGACCGCGACGCTGGCCGTGGTGCGGGCCCGCCGCGAGCCGGAACAGGCCCTCGAGGAGTTGCCCAAGTACATCGAGGCCTTCCGGCTCTCGAAGACCTTGCGGCCACCGAACGATCGGCTACCTGGTCATTGAGAGTTTGTGAAGACAGGTCCAGCACACTCCCCCCGACTGCAGGGGAGGTCAGTTGTGGAGCGCGTGCGCGTCGCCGTCCAGGCACCCGATCCCATCAGCGCCGCCGGTCTGGCGAGCTGTTTCCGGGGCGGCACGGGCTTCGACCTGTTACCCGCCGAGCGACGGGCGGACGCCGACGTCACCGTCGTGATGGCCGAGGCGTTCACCCAGGACGTCGTCGCCGCGTTGCGCAGGGCGGCGGCGGAACTCGGCACCCCGGTTTTGCTCGTGATCGACGAGATCACCCGCGCCGAGTTGCTCACGGCGGTGGAATGCCGGGTGGTGGCGGTGGTTCCGCGTGCCGCGGCGACCGGCGACCGGCTGCGGCGCGCCGCGGAGGTGGTGGTGGCGGGCGGTGGAGTCCTGCCGCCGCCGCTGGTCGGCGAGCTGATCAGGCACGTCGAGGAGATGCAGCGGGAGGTGCTGTCGCCGCGTGCCATGACCGCCCGCGAGATCGACGTGGTGCGGCTCATCGCGGACGGCATGGACACCATCGAGATCGCCAAGGAACTGAGTTTCTCCGAACGCACCGTCAAGAACGTGATCGCGGGCATGACCACGCGGCTCAACCTGCGCAACCGCCCCCACGCCGTCGCCTACGCGATGCGTGCCGGGGTGATCTGAACTCCGGTTGCCCGAAAGGGAAAGACGCCGATGGCTGTTCGGGCATACCAGCACCGTTTCGGTCGTCGTGTGCCTGACCGGCGTGGCTACCCTCGCCGACGAGGGACAGTCACGCCTTCGCCGACCAAACGTCCAGCGAGGTAAGGAAATGACGATGTCGAACAGCGGCCCGCAGGTCGGCTCCTCTGGATGGTTGACCGATCTGCAGGAGCGGGCCACGAAACTGCAGGAGGACATCGGCAACGCGGTGGTCACGCTCAGCTCGTCGGACGAGTCGGTGACCGTCACGGTCGGCCCGAACGGCGCGCTGCACAACCTCCACCTCGGACACCGCGCGGCGGGTCACTCCCCCACCCGGCTCACCGCGCTGATCATGGACACCGTCCGCACCGCGCAACGCAGGGCGGCGGAGCGGGTGTCCGAGGCGTTCGTCCCGTTCGGCAACCCGGCACTCGCCGAGCAGACCAAGAAGTTCATCACCTATGAGCCGCCATCGGACGAGCAGGCCCCCTCGGCGGACACCGGACCGGACCCCGACAAGTTCGTCCCGGCCGACCTGACCGAACAGCAGGCACGGCAACCGGAACCGCCGCGCCCGGCACCGCAGCAGGCACCGGGCCGTCCCGTGCGGCGGCCGGCCGCCGATGATTCCGACGACAACCTGGAGCCGTGGTGACCATGACAGAATCCAGCAGCTCCGGCCCCGGCGGGCTGGTCGGTCAGTTCGCCGTCGAGATCGAGCACAAGATCAAGCAGCTGTCGAACGAGGCCAAAGAGGAGGGTGTGCCGATCGTCGGCCACACCCTGGAGGGACTGGACAACGTCGGCGACGGCGGTGGCGGTGCCCTCGATCCGTTCGCCCAGCTCTTCGCGTCCGGCTTCGGCTGGATCATCGACTCGGTCAGTTTCCTGCGTGAGCCCATCGACAAGCTGGACGGCGACGCCTCCGCCGTGCAGACCGCGGTCGACGCGATGAAGACCATCACCGAGAACCTGACCTATGTCGCGCACGGGCACCGCGAGGACATCCCCAGCCTGGACGACTGGCAGGGTGAGGCCGCGGAGGCGCATCGCGCGAGCATGAAGCTGCTCCACGAGGAGCTACTCGGCCTCGCCAAGGTGGTCGAGGGGCTCGGCACGTTGACCGCCGTGTCCGGCGCCATGGTGATCACCCTGCGGAAGATCGTCCGTGAGCTGGTCGCCACCGCGATCGGCTCCATCATCATCATCCTGGCCGCGGCGGTCGCCGCGGCGTTCTGGACGTTCGGCGCCTCGATCGGGGTGGGCATCGCCGCCTCCGTCGTCGCCGCCATCGCCGTCATGATCGAGTCCGCCCGGCGCATCACCATGCTGCAGGAGGCACTCGGCAGGCAGACCGGCCGGATGAGTGAGCTGGAGGGCATCGCCGAGGACATCTCCTGGCAGCTCGAACGGTTCGAGAAGTCCACCGGAGGTCCCTCGGCCGGTGGGTCGGGATCGTATGGCGGGCAAGGCAACCCGGGCCACTCCTACCCGGGTCAGGTCCAGGACGGGGAGTACGTCGTATGACCACCGCAGGCGGCGGTTTCACCGTAACCGGTGACATGATCAACAGCTTCGGCAACCGGCTCTCCGGCCGGTCCGAGGCCGTTGGCACCGCGGCGACATCGCTGGGGACGATCGAGGTCACGCCGGACATGTTCGGCCCTGCCGCCCAGGAACAGGGCTTCACCACGGCGATGGCGCAGACCACGCAACGGATCACCGACCTGGTGTCGAAATCCGCGACGGCCATCGAAACCGCCGCCACGGGCACCAAGCAGACCGCGGAGGAGTACGCCGCGACGGAAGAGGGGAACACCTCTCAGTTCGGCCCGGGCAACGTCGGGCTGCCCGGCGACATGCCGCCCGGGGTGAACGGCCCGGGCGGCTACGGCGGCGGTTACGGCGGTGGCGGTTACGGCGGTGGATATGGCGGTGGCGGCGGCTACAACACCGGCGGCGGTTACGGCGGCGGCTATGGCGGCGGTGGCGGCGGCTACGGCGGCGGCGGATATGGCGGCGGCTACGACACCGGCGGCGGCGGTTACGGAGGCGGCGGCTACGGCGGCGGTGGTGGCGGCTACGGCGGCGGTGGTGGCGGCTACGGCGGCGGGATGGATGTCCCCATGCCCGACGAAGGCGAGGTCATCGACCCGGCCTTCGCCGATGGCGGCATGCCCGGCGGAGGCGGCTATGGCGGCGGCGGTGGCTATGGGGGCGGTGGTGGCTATGGGGGCGGTGGCGCGCCTGGCGGAGGCACTCCCACCTTCGTTCCCCCGGAGGTACCGCCGGTCGGCGCGAACCTGCCGAACCTGCCGGGTGGCCCAACGGCCACGAATGGCGGACCGCCGGGGCTGACCGACCCGTCGTCGGTACTGCCCCCGACCCCACAGATGCCGGGCAGCACGGGCCCGTCTTCCGCGCCGACGCCGCAGACGCAGCCCCAGACGTTCACCCCGCCACACGTGCCGCCGGTACCGACGATGCCGTCGATGCCGCAGATGCCCGCCGCACCCCCGACGCCGACCTCGGCGCGGCTGCCCGCGTCGCCGCCCACCGGCGGCGGCCAGGCGCCCACCGAACCGAGGCAGGCCGCCCGGCAGTGGACCGCACCGAGTGTGCCGGAGGTGCCCAAGCTGCCGGAGCGGCCGACCCTGCCGAACCAGGGCGAATCCCAGCCGATGACCCCACGCCAGTGGTCGGCACCGGCGGTGCCAGAACCGCAGAGACTTCCCGAGCACGCGCTGCGCGAACCCAGCCACGTCACCGACCCGGCGAACGCCGGTCTGCCGACGCTCCCGCCGCGTGACTTCGGGCCCCTCGGCGGCGGTGGTGGTGGCGGTGGCGGTTCGTTGCCCGACGGTGGTTCGGGGCCGGGTGGTGGTGCCGGCTTCAGCGGTGGTGGCGTTGGCACCCCCGCGACGCTCGGTGCGCCTGGCAGTTACACCGGTGCGATGCCACCGGGCGCGAGCATCCCGGCCGGGGCCATGCCTGGCGGCATGGCCCCGGGTGCCCCCGGCGGTCCGGCAGGCGCCCAGGGCGGCATGCCGATGGGCGGGATGGGCGGCGGTGCCGGCGGTGGCGGGCAGAGCGGCGACCAGGTCCGCAAGTCGGCCGGCTACATCAAGGGCGAGGAGATCTTCCAGGCGCCGGATGGCAATCCGCCGCCGCCGGTGATCGGTGGCGCGCCACCGAAGCCCCCGAACGCCCCGCCCCCACCCGCCGACTAGGACGACCGCACCATGAAACCCAACCCGCAGCAGACATCCGGCACGAACGCCGGTTTCGACGTCGATGTCAGCGCGTTGTCCGCGCACCACCAGCAACTCGGTGGGGTCGTGGACCAGCTGGCGGACGCGTTGCGGACCGCACTGGAGACACATCTGCCCGAGGAGGCGTTCGGGCCGTTCGGCGCCCCGCTCGCCGCGGCGATCAAGCCGACGGCCGAGACGGCGCAGAGCGCGTTCGAACGGGTCGTCGAGTCCGTCGGCGCAGAGCGGGACGGTGTCGACCAGACCGCTCGCACCTACGACGAGTCCGAGCGCGTGCACACGGGCGGGTTCCACCGTCTGCTGGAGGCGGAATGACCGCCCAACGCGCCGACGCGCTGCACGAGATCAACGAGTCGGTGCGGCGTGGTGACTGGGCACATCCGGACAGCGTCGTGGTGCCCGGCGGCGCCGAGGGGCTCGGGCCCGCCCCGGACCCGGTGGACGCACTGTCGGACACCGGCATCCCCGGCCTGCTCGACCAGTTGCAGCCGTTGCGCGAAGCACAGCGGTGGTTCGCCGGGGACCCCGGCGCGGTCGCCCAGTACGCGGAGAACTGGCAGCGGGTGGCCACGCTGGCACAGGAGGCCAGCACCCAGTTCGAGTCCAGCGTGGCCAGGAACACCGCGGCATGGGCGGGCGGCGCGGGCGAGGTGTACCGGGAGAAGGCCGCCACCCAGCAGGACGATCTCGACATGGTGGTCAAGGCGGCGGAGTCGATCGCCGCCCTGGTGACCGCGGCCGGGGACATGGCGGGCAGCACCAGGTTACACATCCAGGAGTCGGTGACGCACTGCGTCACCGACCTCGTCGACCGGCTGCCGGACTACTACAACGTGCTCAACTCCGGCCACCCCGCCGCGCTGAACACCGTGCTCGCCGACGTCGCCGCCATCGTCGACGGCTGGGCCTGATCCCGAGGAGGTGCACACATCATGAGGCCGGCCAGACCACTCCCACCACACGGTGGCTCCACGTACCGACCCCCACGGAGCACCTCGGCGCCGACCGCCGATCCCTACACGGGCCACTTCACGCCCAGCCGGATCAGCGACGTCGCGGGCAACGCCGCATACAGCGGCGATTCCTTCGCCCAGACGAGCCGGACCATGCCGCCGCTGATGGACCCGTACGGCCGGCCGATACCGGTGCCGGTCCGACCGCCGACTCCTCCTCCGGACCGGTACGGGAACCTGTCTCACATGGACCCCTACTACGACGGGGAAACGGATCCGGCCCGGCACCCGTTCCCGGGGCAGTCGGTGTCGCGACCGTCCCCCGAGCGGCTCAACAGGTTCTACGGCCTCGAGTTCGGCCCGGACGGCACCTTGTACGGCAGGGGAAACCGGCCGTTCGAGACGAGTTCCGGCAACACACCCTTCGGCGAGGGCGGCCGAGCGATCTTCGTCATGGACCGGCACGGCAAGATCTTCGCGTCGAACGATGTCGAGCCCGGCGAGTTCCACCATTCGAGTCTCGGTGGCGGAGAACCCGTTGCCGCCGCCGGTGAACTGGCTGTCAAGAACGGCCAGATCCAGTACGTCACCGCGGCGAGTGGACACTACAAACCACAAATGGCGCAGATGTACAACCTCAAGCTCGAACTGGAAAGCCAGGGCATCACCGGTGTGCCGATCTACGACCACCTTGGACCTTACGTCAATCCGCCGATCTTCGTCACGGGGCAATGATGACTACTGAATATGCGGGCGAGATGGACCATCTCGTCTATTCGTTGTTCAGCGCGCCGGGGCTCACCAAGGAAGCCGCGGCCGGGCTGGCCAACACGATCCGCGGCGGTCGTTACTTTCCCGGCGAGCAGGACAGGTACGCCAAGGCCATCGAGCAGGCCCTGGCCCGCCCGGACTCGATAACCGCCGCCATGCGGCCGCCCTACAGCGAGACAGAAGTGCGCGCGTTTCTCGGCCTGGTACGCGAAGGACTCCGATGACCACACGGAAGGCACGCGGTGGAAACCACAGATGAGATCGCCCGGCGGATCACCGAGTGGCGGGCAGGGGTCGCGGAGCAGGCCAAGCGGTACGACGCCGCGAGCCGCGCGATCGACGGGGTGTCGGTGACCGAGACCGCCGCCGGCGGCGCCATCATGATCACCGTCGCCTCCTCCGGCATCCCGACCGACCTGCGGCTCGGTGCGGACGTCGGCCGGATGAAGCCGGACCAGATCGCCACCCAGATCATGGCGTGCCTGCGGCGGGCCCAGGCACGGCTGGCCGACCGGGTGGGCGCGGCGGTCGCGGACACGGTGGGCGGCGGCGCGGGAGCCGAGGCCATCGTCGGGCAGTACCAGCACCGCTTTCCGCCACCGCAGGACCTGGCCGGCCAGCCGCCGTCGCCGCTGGAGGAGAACGCCGACTTCGGACTGTCCGCAATGGACGCCGAGCCCGCGCCCCCTGCTCACGTCGCCCCGGTCCGCGACCAGCCCGCCGCCCCGGCACGTACGAAGCACCACGCACCGCCCGGCAACGACGACGTGGAGGACTGGAGCGCACGACCCTGGTAGCTCACCGCGGTGCTTTCCGGGGCTCGACCTCGCCCCGGGGTGCAACTCCAGGACCCGATCGGCCCGATCACCGCGCTGCTTCCCGCGGCAGCACTCGCGTAGCCCGGCCCCGAGGTCTCGGCCTCCGGCCCCAAGGGCTTGCGCCCTCACGGACCCGATGTCCCGAAAGGCGCTTTCAGGACGTTGAGCGTCCCGAAAGCGCCTTTCGGGGCATCGGTGTCGCGCTTCGCCCGGACAGGACCGTGGTGGTGGGCAGTCACGGCACGTTCATCGCACGAGCCCTGATCGGATTCGGGCTGACCGGTGTCGACTGGCCCTTCAGCCACGCGATGCCGATGCCCGCGATCTATCGTCTCCACCTCACCGACGGCGCGACACACGCCGCCGGGCCAGGACTCTGAGCGGGACCGAACCGCACCGGACAGTAAACCCCCTCACATCGCTGTCGCACAACCATGTCCAGCCCGGCGTCGCCGTACATCGACGAGACACCCAAAACGTGGATCACCGGCGGAAAACTGGCATTCCGCCACCCGGCACGGCTTATTCCCTCCAGGTGTTGGTTACGCCCACAGTAACCAAGTTCGGTTTCCCCTGAAGGAGTTCCCATGTCACAGAAGACCATGCCCATCCGCAGATTCGTCCGGGGCCTGTGCATCGCGCTCGCCGCGGTGGCCATGACGACGCTCTCGCTCACCGTGGCCGCACCGGCCCAGGCAGCCGGCGTTGACGCGTTGTGCACCCTCGGCTCGGACGCGTACACGTTCAGCCCGGGACTGGGGCTGCTCCCCGCCGCCAACACCTTCACCGCTGCCGGAGTTTCCTCGAGCACCTGTGCCGTCGCCCCCAGCGGCGTCACCGGCGTCACGCTGACCTCAGCCAGCGGCAGCGGCAACGTCGGCTGCGCCACGAGTTCCGGCGTCAGCGGCACGGCCCTGTTCACCTGGTCGGACTCGGTCACCAGCACGGTGGCGATCAGCGGCCTTGTCCTGGGCCTGTCCGGCGCGGCGAAGATCGTGACGCTCAGCGGCACGGTCTCCTCGGGCCGCTTCACCGGCGACACCGTCACCCTCGTCTACCTGTCCACCGCCAACACCCTGCTCTGCCTGTCCGGCAGCCTGACCAACGTCCCGGGTGTGACCACCGCACTCACCTTCACCTCCGTGTAAGGCACGCCCAACGCCCGTTCGGCCGCCATGTCACGGCGGCCGAACGGGCCGCGGCACGTGTGACCGCCACCCGCACCAGTTCCACCCCCGTCGATCCCAACGCCACCAACAACAACGCCTCGGACAGCTGCTTCGTCGTCTCCATCCTCCTCGCCACCTGCCAGGCCCCGCCGGGCAGACACGGACGGGTGGGCAGACACGGTCTGCCCACCCGTCTCTCGGTTACCGGAGAAAAGTGTGCCGGCTGCCGGAACGACCGGATGCGACGAGGTGGCGCCGGGTGCACAGTGGAGGCTCGTTCCCATGAGGCAGAAGGGAAGTCATGGACGTCGCGGAGCTGGTCTGCGTTCCGTTCCCCCGTCGTGAGATCAACGCGGGGACGCCCGCTGTGCGTCAGGCGACGATCGGCTGGTTGACCGAGCAGGGTCTGCTGACCTCGCGGGCCGACGTCGAGGAGTACGACGTCATGCGCCTTGACGTGCTGACCGGCTTGGCCTATCCGCGTGCCGGTGGGGACGGACTGCGACTCGCCAGCGACTTCACCGCCTGGTTCTTCCTCTTCGACGACCAGTTCGACGGCGAACTCGGTGCCGATCCGGGACGAGTCCGCCGGGTGGCGGATCGCATGCTCGGCCGTCTCAGCGGTGATGGGCCGTCGGCGGCATCGCATCCCCTGGCGGAGGCGCTGGCGGACCTGTGGAAGCGCAGCATTGCGTCGAGGTCGGACTCGTGGCGGCGGCGCATGCTGGCGAGCATCGAGGCGTACCTGCGCGCGTTCGAGCAGGAGGCGGCATTCCGCCGGAGTGCGCGGGCTCCGGGAATATCCGAGTACCTGGTGAACCGTCGGCAGAGCATCGGCATTCCGGTGTCGCTGAACCTGTCGGAGTCCGTGCTGGGCTACGAGCTGGCATCCGAGGTGGCGGACCATCCGCTGCTTCACGAGCTCATCGCGCTCACCGCCGAGCAGGTCACGCTCGTCAACGATCTTGTCTCGGCCGACAAGGAACGCGCCGCGGGCGACATCAACAACAGCGTGCTGATCCACGGTCTGGCGGTCGACGGTACGGACGCGGAGGCGCTCCGGCATGTGGCCGGCCTGATCGAGGTGCGGCATGCCCGCTTCGCCGAGGCGGCCGCCGCGCTCGCCCGTGTTCCGGGTCTCGCCGCGTCCGTCCGTCGCGACACCCGTCGGTACGTCGCCGCCATGCAGGACTGGATGCACGCGAACCTCATCTGGTCGATGTCCACCGACCGGTACCGCCAGAGCGACCAGGCGCCGGACCTCGACCGGCCGTGGCACGGCCTGATCCCGGCCGGCATCGTCCCGACGATCGACCGTCCCGACCACGTGCGCGCCATGCGCCCGCACGAACTGGTCGATCTGGCGGGCGAGGTGCGGGCCTTCCTGGTCGACCGGGTGTCACGCACCGGCGGTCACCTGGGTTCCAATCTGGGGATGGTGGAGATCTCCATAGCTCTGCACCGGGTGTTCGAGTCGCCCCGGGACGTGATTCTCTTCGACGTCGGCCACCAGGCTTATGTGCACAAGATCCTGACCGGGCGGCAGTCCGGCTTCGCGGGGCTGCGCCAGGCGGACGGGCTGTCGGGATATCCGAGCCGGGCCGAGTCCGTCCACGATGTCATCGAGAACTCGCACGCCTCGACGGCCCTGTCCTACGCCGACGGCATTTCGCGGGCCTTCTCGCTGACCGGCCAGGACCGTGCCGTGGTCGCGGTGGTCGGTGACGGGGCACTGACCGGCGGCATGTGCTGGGAGGCTCTCAACAACATCGGTGCGGACCCTCGGCGGCGGCTGGTCATCGTGGTCAACGACAACGGCCGCTCCTACGACCCGACGGTCGGTGCCATGGCCCGTCACCTGGCACGACTGCGGCAACGGCGGAGCGTGCTGGACGGATCCGCCCCTACCGAGGGCAACTTGTTCGAATGCCTGGGTGTCGCCTATGTAGGCCCGGTCGACGGGCACGACGTCCACGCGGTGGAGGCGGCCCTGCGCAAGGCGAAGGGGTCGGACACGGTGACCCTCGTGCACTGCGTGACGACGAAGGGTCGCGGCTACCGCCCGGCGGAAGCCGATCCGGTCGACCGCCTGCACGGGATCCCCGTGACCGACCCGGCAACGGGGATCCCCATGACGCGCCCGGCACCCAGTTGGACGTCGGTGTTCGCCGACGAACTCGCCACGCTGGGAGCGAGTCATCCAGAACTCGTCTGTATTACAGCGGCGATGCTGCGGCCGGTGGGCTTCGAGCCGTTCGCGACCCGGTTCCCCGGCCGGGTCATCGACGTCGGGATGGCCGAGCAGCACGCGGTCGCGTCGGCGGCCGGGCTGGCCTTCGCCGGACTGCATCCGGTGGTGGCGGTCTACGCCACCTTCCTCAACCGGGCCTTCGACCAGCTGCTGCTCGACGTCGCCCTGCACCGTGCGCCCGTCACCTTCGTGCTGGACCGCGCCGGGGTGACGGGTGAGGACGGCGCCAGCCATCACGGTATGTGGGATCTGGCGCTGTCGGGCCTGGTACCCGGCCTACGGGTGGCCGCCCCCCGCGATCCGCACAGGCTGCGCGAACTGCTCCGGGAAGCGGTGTCCGAGGACAGCCCCGCGCTACTGCGTTACCCAAAGGCGACCGCTGGTGCCGACATCGATCATCGCGAACGCCGCGACGGCCTGGATCTACTCACAGAGGCAACGGCCAAGGATGTCCTCGTGGTGTCCGTCGGACCCACGGCGGGCGCCGTGCTGGCGGCGACGACCGCGCTCGCGGCGGACGGCATCGCCGCCACCGTCGTCGATCCACGGTGGGTGCTGCCGGTCGCACCCGCGCTCGTGGAGCTGGCCCGGCCATACCGTGCCGTTCTCGTGGTGGAGGACGGGCTACGCCATGGCGGTGTCGGTGGCGCGGTGGCGGCGGCGCTCGCCGACGCGAACGTCGGGGCCCGGGTGCACGTACTGGGCCTGCCAACGCGTTTCCTTGCCCATGGACGGCGCGACGACATCCTGCACACCCACCGGCTCGACGCCGCGGCCATCGGCCGGACCATCAAGGAGTTGGTACCTCATGGTTGAGGTCTTCCTGCCCGCGCCAGGGCGGATGCCCCCGCCGCTGGCGCCCCGCAGGCTCAGCCGCCGGATCATGGTGGGCGGGGTGCCGGTGGGTGGTGGTGCGCCGGTGTCGGTGCAGTCGATGACGACGACGCTGACCGCCGACGTGGACTCGACGTTGCAGCAGATCGCGGAGCTGACCGCGGCGGGTTGTCAGATCGTCCGGGTGGCCGTGCCGTCTCAGGACGATGCGGAGGCACTGCCCGCGATCGCGGGCAAGTCGCGGATTCCGGTGATCGCCGACATCCACTTCCAGCCGAAGTACGTCTTCGCGGCGATCGACGCCGGATGCGCCGCCGTGCGGGTGAACCCTGGCAACATCCGGCGGTTCGACGACAGGGTCGGCGAGATCGCGAAGGCCGCCGGGGATGCCGGCGTGCCGATCCGGATCGGGGTGAACGCCGGGTCGTTGGACAAGCGCCTGCTGGCGAAGTACGGCAGGGCCACGCCGGAGGCGTTGGTGGAGTCGGCGTTGTGGGAGTGCTCGTTGTTCGAGGAGCACGGATTTCGTGACCTCAAGCTCTCCGTCAAGCACAACGACCCGGTCGTGATGATCCAGGCGTACCGGCAGTTGGCGGCGGCCTGTGACTATCCGTTGCACCTCGGGGTGACCGAGGCGGGACCGGCGTTCCAGGGCACGATCAAGTCGTCGGTGGCCTTCGGTGCCCTGCTGGCCGAGGGTATCGGGGACACGATCCGGGTGTCGCTGTCCGCGCCGCCGGTCGAGGAGGTCAAGGTCGGCAACGCCATCCTGGCGTCCCTCGGCCTGCGCGAGCGCGGTCTGGAGATCGTGTCCTGCCCGTCGTGCGGCCGGGCACAGGTCGACGTCTACACCCTCGCCGACCGGGTCACGGCCGCACTGGACGGGTTCCCGATGCCGTTACGCGTGGCCGTGATGGGCTGCGTCGTCAACGGCCCCGGCGAGGCCCGCGAGGCCGACCTCGGTGTCGCGTCCGGCAACGGCAAGGGCCAGATCTTCGTCAAGGGCAAGGTCATCAAGACCGTCCCCGAGTCGCAGATCGTCGACACCCTCGTCGAGGAGGCGCTTCGGCTCGCCGAAAACGGCTCCGGCGACACGGAGGCGACGTGAATGCCAACCCGCACAGCTTTCCCGCACAGCAGAAGGGAGCGTTGGTGAACGAGGTGCTCGGTCGGGCCAGGACACTGTGTGAGCCTGCGCTGCGCGCAGCGGTCGGCACACTCCCACCGGCCATCGCGGAGATCGCCGCCTACCACTTCGGCTGGCGCGACGCGGAGGGCCGGCCGGTCGCGGCGGACAGCGGCAAGGCATTCCGGCCCGCGCTCGTGTTCGCGACCGCGGCGGCGTTCGACAAGCACGCCGACGTTGTCCTGCCTGCCGCCGTCGCCGTCGAGTTGGTGCACAACTTCTCACTGCTGCACGACGACGTGATCGACGGCGACGCGACCAGACGCCACCGGGCCACCGCGTGGGCTCTCTTCGGCGTCCCCGCCGCCATCCAGGTCGGCGATGCCTTGCTGGCGTTGGCGATGGGAGTGCTGGCCGCCTCGACGGCGGCGCCTGCCGGACCGTCGCTGGCCATCCTGAGCCGGACGGTCGGCGAGCTCTGCGAGGGGCAACTGTCCGACTGCCGCTTCGAGACCCGCTCCGACGTGACCCGTGCCGAATGCGTCACCATGGCCACCCACAAGACGGGCGCGTTGACCGCTTGCGCGTGCGCGCTCGGCGCACGCCTGGCCGGTGCGGACGATCGGCGGGTCAGCGAGATGGCGACCTTCGGCCGACATCTCGGCCTCGCGTTCCAGTGTGTCGATGACCTGCTCGGGATCTGGGGCCTGCCGGGCACGACCGGTAAGCCGGTCGGCGCCGACCTGCGCGCCCGCAAGCGATCCCTGCCCGTGGTGGCCGCCATGACGTCCGGCACCCAGGAGGCGCGGAAACTCGTCGAGCTGTACACCGGTCCCGGCGAGCTCAGCGACGGAGCCGTAGCCGCGGCCACTGACCTCGTGGCGGCCGCGGGTGGCCGGGCGTGGACCCGGGACCTGGCCGATCACGAACTCGCCGCCGCCTACGCCTGTCTGGACCGGGTCGGCCCGCACGGCACCGCCGACGACCTGCACGCACTTGCGCGTCTGGTGACGCGGCGAGACCACTGACGGCCACGACGAGAGGATCCCTCGATGACCGACCAGGACAACGCCCTGCCGCGCACGGTGCTGCTGGCCTCGCCCCGCTCGTTCTGCGCAGGCGTCGAGCGGGCCATCGAGATGGTCGAACGGGAACTGGACCGGCGTGGCGCCCCGGTGTATGTCCGCAAGCAGATCGTCCACAACACCCATGTCGTCAACGATCTGCGCGAACGTGGCGCGGTGTTCGTCGAGGAACTCGCCGAGGTCCCGAACGGTTCTGTCGTCGTCTTCTCTGCGCACGGCGTCGCACCGGCCGTGCACGCCGATGCCAGGGCGCGCGGACTGACGGTGGTCGACGCGACCTGTCCGCTGGTGGCCAAGGTCCACGCGGAGGCCCGCAGGTTCGCGACCCGCGGCGACACGATCGTGCTCATCGGGCACCCTGGCCACGAGGAGGTCGACGGCACGCTGGGCGAAGCCCCGCGGGCGATGGTGGTGGTGTCGACCGCGGCCGAGGTCGAGCGGCTGGAGGTCGCGGACGCGGGCAAGGTGTCGTACCTGACCCAGACGACACTCGGGCAGGACGAGGTCAGCGAGGTTGTCGCCGCGCTGCGGGCCCGTTTCCCGCAGCTGCGCGAGCCGCCGTCGGACGACATCTGCTACGCGACCACCAACCGCCAGAACGCGGTCCGGGCGGTCCTCGACGAGGCCGATGTCCTGCTCGTCATCGGATCGACGAACTCCTCCAACACGTTGCGGCTCGTGGAGATGGCACAGCGCGAAGGCCGCGATGTCCATCTCATCGACGGGCCGGCCGACCTGGACCCGGCCTGGCTCGCCCATGCCTCGACCGTCGCCGTGACCGCGGGCGCCTCCGCCCCGCCCCACCTTGTCGACGGCGTCGTCGCCGCCATCGGTGAGCTCGGCCCCACCACGGTGACCGAACGATCCGTCATCGAGGAGACGGTGCGCTTCACGCTCCCCGGCCGGGAGCCGACCCCACCCGGATAGAACCGAACGGAGACCGGCGAGATCGCCGGACTCTCATCCCCATCCGGAAATCGACCAGAATCCTGGGAGGCATCGTGTTCGCCACAACCGTACCTGGTATCACCGTCGCCACCAACGCGCCTGCCAGCGCCCTGACCGAGGGTGCAGAAGTTGGAAAGCGTCGGAACCAAGTACAGAGATCATGGCGTCCTGAAAGCGATCTCGCTGACCCACCGGCCCGACGCCGACGACCCGTACTCCGACGGCAACGCCTCCCGGGCGCGACCCGTCAGGCCACGTGCTCTTCCGGGAATCCGCGTTCACACAGTTCAACACCGACTTCAAGGACACCTACTTCTGGCACCTCTACCAGCTCATGCCGTTCACGATCGGACGGATGCGGCTGATGTTCCTGCCGCCTCGCACCGTCTACCCACTGCACCGCGACACAGCCGACCGCGCACACATCGCCATCACCACCAACCCCTACGCCCGCCTGTTCAACGGCGAGGGCGAGACCTTCCACGCGCCCGTCGACGGGCGCGTGCACCGGATCTACACCCGGGGCGAACACTCCGCCTACAACGGCAGGCCCCACGGATCGGGTACACTTGGTCATGGCGCTGTCCGACACGGAGACGACAGAATCGGTCGTCCCCAGCGCATGACCGCCGCTCCTGCCTCGGCCGCAAGCTCCGCGACCACCATGGCCGTATGGTGGGTTCAACGACGAGGTGACGGCGATGGTGGAACAGCTTCCCAACGGTCGGTTGCGGACGCTCATGGCCGAGGCGGGGTTCACCGGCCCGGAACTCGTCCGGCGCATCAACCAGGCGGGCGCCGAGGCCGGCCTTGACCTGAGGTACCAGCGGCCGTCGGTCGCCCAGTGGCTTTCCGGCGGACGACCGAGGACGCCGGTGCCCGAGTTGGCCGCCGAGGTCTTCACCCGGGCGCTGGGCAGGCGGATCACCCCTGCCGAGACCGGACTGACCGGCCACGACGGCCACGGCGCGCAGCGCGGCGACCTGTCCGCGTGGTGGCAACGCCCCGCCGCGGACGTGGTCGCCGACTCCGCACGGGACCAGCCCGTACCCCCGCCCTTCGACATCGCCGCACTGGTGGTGCCCCGGTGGCCTGCGCAGGCGTCCTACGGCACCGCACGACCGCCATCTGGACCGCACCGCCCGGACCTGGAGGACGTCCGGTCCGCAGAAGCCATGCTCGCGCTGTTCGCCTCCGCGGACTCCCTTCTCGGCGGCGGGACCGTCCGGACCACGGTCGGCAAGTATCTCCGCCACAGCCTTGCCCCCTGGCTGGCCGCGAACACGTCGTCCGGAGTACACCGGCAGCTGCTGGTCGTGGCGTCCAGTGTCAGTTACCTCTGCGGGTTCGCCTGTTTCGACGACGACCTGCAGGGGACCGCTGAGCGCCACTACCTGACCGCCCTGCGCCTGGCCGCCGAGGCCGGGACAGGCGCCGGCTACGCGGTGGCCTTGCGTGGCTTGAGCATTCAGGCGGTGCACCTTGGCCACCACGCGGCGGCGGTGACGCTGGCCGATGGGGCCGTGCTCGCGGCGGGCACCGGGGCACCCAGGCGCCTACAGGCCTTTCTGCTCGGTCAGCAGGCCGTGGCCGCCGCCGCGGACGGAAATCGCCGGGATGCCGTCACCGCCCTGACCGCGGCGGAGGAGAACCTGGCACTGGCGGAAGGGCTGCCAGGGCCGGTCGGTGCGTACCACCAGTCGGCCTTCTCGTTCCAGGAGGCGGAGGTACGTGCCCACGCGGGTGACCGTGCCGGCGCCGTACGTGCCCTGCGGACGTCGAACCGCCACCGGCCGGTGAGCGAACGCCGGTCGCGTGCCGTGGTCCTCGCCCGGCTGACCGGGCTGCACCTGGATGTCGGCCAGCTCGACGATGCGTGCGCGACCACGGTGGACTTCCTCGACACCCTCCCTGGCGTGTCGTCGACGCGGACCAGGATCGCGCGCACCGCGTTGCACGCGAGACTCACGCCCCACACGGAGTACCCACCCGTGCGGGCCCTGCTGACCCTTTTCGACTGACGGACACTGCCTCAGCGTTGTCCGCCCTCGTGGGTCAGGCCTCGTCACCGGTCGAATGCCATGGCCAGCTCTCGTGACTGGCGACGGTTGTGCCCCTCGGTCGTCTGCGGATCAACTCGGTGTTTCCCCCGGTGCGTCTTCGGACCGCGGCCGACGCCGCACGGGCGATCTCGCGGTGGATGCGCTCGGAGACCTTGTCGAAGGGCATGTTGCCCCGGCGGACGCGCACCACGGCCGCCACGGGCCCGTAGATCCCGTGGACGGGAACGGCGAAGTCGATCACGCCCTTGGCGTGGTCGGGGACCCACGATGCCGCTCCGCGACGGCGAAGGGCAGCGAAGGAGGCCTCGAGTTGACGGCTGTCGGGGATTGGCCATGGGCCCTTGCCGGTGAAGGTCGGAAAATCCCGGTGAGCGCACAGCAGGCGCCCCGCGGCCGACCGCATCGCGGCGACGCGGTCCGGCACGGGCGGGATGTCCCAGTGCGCACTGCTGCGAACTATCCGGATGGTGACCGCGTCGTAACCGTCCAACACGGCAAGGTAGACAACGTCGCCAGTGCGGTCGTAAAGGTCGACCAGGAAGGGCGTCAACGCGTTTCCCACAACCGCCATGGCGGCATGGTGGCCCAGCCTGCGAGCCCGGGGACCGACGATGTAGCCGTCGGGCAGGTACGAGGCCATGCCGTGGTCGGCGAGGGTGCGCAGAAGGCGGAAAGCGGTCGACTTCGGAATCCCGGTCAGCCTGGAAACTGCGGACGGCCCGATCGGAATATCCATGTGAGACAGTAGTTCGACGAGGCGGATAGCCTTGCCGAGCATGTCCTCGTGGGTGGTGCCGGCAGGCTGAGAAGAGTCGGTGACGGGTTGCACCCAGCCATTACACGACACCCTTGGGCAGCACCGCCTCCTCGGCATTGTTAGGAACCGTTAATCCTCACTTGCCGTTAATCCCGGAAAAATTTACCGCGCGACAGCACCCAATTCGTGGCCTCGTCACCACCAGGTGACGTCGTTTACCAGGACGCCACCGTCACGTCTGAGGGTCCCGTCGCGCGGAGGGCGTCCGCTGCCACGACGAGCCAAGACGAGCCAACAGCGCCTTCGCGGGCGGGTAGCCGCCGTGCGGCAGGAGGCCCGCCCGGAGCGCGCGGCGCGCGGACAGGGCACGAGCCGACCCCAGTCCGTCCTGGACGGCGAGGAACTCCGCGCCGTCGACGCAGGCCTGGTCCAGGTGACCGGCCGCGAGATGCAACTCGACAAGCCGCGCCAGGACGATTGCCCTGGCCCGGCGCTCCTCCCAGGACCGCGACCGAACCGACTTCCGCAGCGCCCGTACGGCCCCCGCCTGGTCCCCGACGCTTGCCAGGACCGCGGCTTGCTGGTAGGCGAACGCCCCCCAGTGGTAGGCGGCGACCGGGGTTGGCGTCGTGTCGGCCCGGGAGAGGCGCCGCTCAGCGGCTCCCAGGGCGCGGAAGGCGCCCGCCCGGTCGTCGGACGTCGCGGCCGCGACGGCGTACTGGCCAAGCAGGAACGCCTTCAGCCGCGGGGACACCCGGTTGCCCGCGGCATGCAGCGCCCCATCGGCCAGGTCCATCGCGACATGCGGGTGGCGCAGGTGCACCGCCTGCACGCTCATCGCCCGCAACGCGGTGCCGTACTCCGCGCCAGAACCCGATTCGACGGCCAGCCGCAGAGCGGTCAGGTAGTAGCGCTCGGCCGTGCCGTGCTCCTCGTCGTCGAAGCAGATGAAGCCGCAGAGGTAGGTCATCCGTGCCGCCACGACGAGCAGGCGCTCACGCACCGAAGGCGACGCGCCCGCCCGCAGCCACGGCACCAGTGTCGAACGCAGGTAGGCGGTGGCCGCCCGGCGGACGTGGCCGCCGCCTAGCGCCGACTCCGCCGAGGAGAACAGTTCCAGCGCGGACTCGGCGGCCTGGACGTCGCCCGCGCCGGCACGCCGGACCTTCGTCACGGCAGGGCCGGTCAGGGACAGTGTCACCGGCCACCGCGGCACGGCGAGTACGGCGGTGTCGTAAGGCAGAGGCGGGAAGCGCTCGACCGAGGACTCCGCGACCACCGCGCCCGCTTGGCCTCGCCACCACTCCAGCGGTCCGAGCGTCAGCCCGGGATGCCCGCCCTCGGGGAGCATGCCGGTGTCCTCCTGGGTGACGTGCCTGCCCAACGCCCGGGTGAACACCTCCGCCACGAGCGCGGGGACGGGTGGCCGGGGCCGACTGCCCGCCAGCCACTGGGTCACCGAGGGACGCTGGTAGCGCAGGTCCACGCCGACCTCCGCGCCCGCGCGATTGACACGCTCGATGAACTCGGGGCCACTCAGTCCGGACTCCGCCAGCAGCGCGCGCAACCGCGCGTTGTGCGACCGCTCCATGGCATCCCTCCTCTCGGAGCCGGCACCCGCCAAGGGGTTGGTCAGATCGCGCGAGGCGGGTGCAACAATGGCCCGCCCTGCCGGCTCAGGCCGCGCAGCGCGGCCCGCGCGAGACGTCCGGACCAGGACGAAAACAATCCCACGAGGAGATTTTGGGCCGCCACCGGTTCGCCGCGCAACCACCCCGGCTTGAATTGACCGAGACAGACCAGGCGAGGCGCTGATCAGGAACGCTACCGGCGGCGGGACACCGACAGGTTAAGAAACACGGTCGGTCAAGACCTGAGCTCGCCACCGCGGCACGCGAACCGGCGGTGGAGGTGTCGCGTCGGGCACGTACACGCGGTGGTGCGAACGGGTGCCGGACCCGGGCGGCGACGATGGCCAACGCATCGCTGGGAAACCCCACGAATATCCGCGGCCGGGCTGGTTCGGCACCAGGTTGCGGCCAGCGAACGCGCTGTGTGAAATCCCGCGGAGCTGCCAGCCTGGACGAATTTACGCGCGTCCTTACGGATAGGTTCGCAGGGTGGGGACAATACGAATATGAAGCATTCGCTGGGTTGCCCGACCGTTGAGACGATCGCCGCCGGCGCGACCGCTGCGCGTCGTGTTCGTGGTGAGCCAAGGGACACTCCACCGCCCGCACCCCGGGCGCCATACGGCCCGGCCGCGGGGCGGGTGTGGAGTTCGGGTGTCCCTGTCGGCCGGCGGTGTCTATCGGGTGGCGGTGATGATCTCGGCGCTTGTCGTGCCGTGCAGCGGACCTTGAGCCGGACTGTCCTGGAGTCCGTGGAGTATCTCGTCGTGGAGCGCTGTGCGTTCCGTTGGTTCGAGGGCCTTGATGTCGGCGGCGACGGCCGAGAAGTGGTAGACGGTGTGCAGGTCGGTTGGCCCGGCAGGGAAGGTGATGGGCAGCGTCGCGGTGTGGTGCTGGATGTCGGTGAAACCTGTTCCGGCCAGCAGTCCGCGTGCGTCGCTTGGCTCCAGTGCCCACGGGGTGCGGAAGCGTTCCGCGGCCGCCGGGCCGAGGATGGTGTCGACGGCGCTGTGCAGGGCGCGGAAGAGGGGGTTGCGGTCCAGTCCGCTCCAGATCGCGACTCCCACCCGGCCGCCCGGGATCGTCACCCGATGCCATTCGGCGACCGCGGCGGGCTTGTCGGGGAAGAACTGCAACCCGTGCTGGCAACACGTGAGGTCGACGGCGGCGTTCGGGAGGTCGGGCAGTGGAGCGGCGGCCGACTGGATGTAGTTGGTGGGTGCGCCGCCGTTGGCGGCTTTGGCCGTGGCGATGTCCAGCATGGCCGGGTTGATGTCGACGCCGGTCACCCTTCCGCCGGGTCCGATCAGGGTGGCCAGGACCCTGGTGACGGTGCCAGGGCCGCAGGCGATGTCCAGTGCCCGGCTTCCTGGCGGCGGAGCCAGCACGCCGGCGAGGTAGGTTGCCCACGGGTGGAACAGCGCCGGCACGAGGACGGCGTCATATGGTCGCAGGTGATCGAGATCCGCGGTGGAGAAGCTCTGCTGCCAGCTGGTCACGATGCCTCCTTCGCGCGGATCGTGATGAGCTCGTCCACCAGCGCGTCGACGTCGTCGGTGGTGTTGTAGAGGTAGGTCGACAGCCGGGCGCTGGCGGTCAGGCCGAACCTGGCGCAGGCGAGTTGGGCGCAGTGGTGGCCGGCCCGGATGGCGATCCCGGCGCGGTCCAGCTGCCGGGTCAGGCTGACCGGGTCGATCCCGTCGACGGTGAAGGAGATCACCGCGCCTCGGTCCTCGTTTTCCCTCGGCCCGAGAATGTTGACGCCAGGCAGGCTCAGCAGCCGCTGCATCGCGTAGCCACACAGCTGGCGGTCATGGTCGCGGACGCGCCGCATGCCGGTGGCCGTCAGGTAGTCCACCGCGGCGGCCAGGCCGGACACCTCGGCGACGGGTGGGGTGCCGGCCTCGAAGCGGTGCGGTGGTGCCGCGTAGACCATCTCGTGTGCGTCCAGGTGCGCGAGCATGTCCCCGCCACCCAGGAACGGAGGCAGCGCGTTCAGCAGGTCGGCCCGGCCCCACAGCACACCGATTCCGGTGGGGCCACACATCTTGTGGCCGGTGAAGACGAGCAGGTCGGCGCCGAGTGTCCGCACGTCGACCGGCTGGTGCGGCACCGTCTGCGAGGCGTCGACGAGCACGAGGGCCCCGACCTCGCGGGCCCGGTGGATCACGTCGGTCAGGTCGTTGAGCGTGCCGAGCATGTTCGAGGCGTGAGTCACGGCCACCACCTTGGTATCGGCGGTGATGACCCGGGTGAGCTGAGAGGTTTCCAGCCTGCCGTCGTTGTCGAGCCCGAGGTAGCGGACGTGCGCTCCGGAGCGCTGAGCGGCCAGGCGCCACGGCACGATGTTCGAGTGGTGCTCCATCTCGCTGAGCACGATGCTGTCACCCACCCGAAGCGCGAGCGGCGGGTCGGCGTGGGTCAGGCACTGTGCCGCGAGGTTGATGGCCTCGGTGGCGTTCTTCGTGAAGACGATCTCGTTGGCCGCGGCACCGACGAAGGTGGCCACCGTTGCCCTGGCGGCCTCGTAACGCGAGGTGGCCTCGGCCGCCAGTGCATAGATGCCACGATGAACGTTGGCGTTGAACCGGGTCATGGAGTCCTCGACCGCCGCCAGTACGGCGCGTGGCCGCTGGGCGGTGGCGGCGTTGTCGAGGTAGGTCCGGCACAGCCGGGTGCCGCGGTGCGGTGGATCGTCGAAGAACGCGAAGTCAGCCCGGACCGCTGCGGGATCGATCGCGAACGTCGTGGTACTCATGAGATCTCCTGTCATGGCAACGGCATGAACACACCACGGTTGTGGCCGCCCCAGATCGTCACCCGCTGATTCCACGGCCACCATGTGACTTTGGTACCGGTTCGATGCGCGCACAAGCCGTCGTTCCGCCGAATGGAACGCGGATGCCGAGCCCACGGCGGAAGTCTGGGCCGACCGTACGGCGGCCGAGTGGGCGATGTCCGGTGTCCACCAGGTGTTCCTCGGGACGGCACACCTGGTGGACCCGGCGATACGGGCCGCCATAGATTGCGCCCCATAGATGAAAGAGCGCGCGCCAACCGCACCGGTCCGCGGATCCAGGGGGCAACTGGTCCAGTCGGGAAAGCCTGAACCACCCAGGAAGGTGTCGATTCCGGGATTCGCGGGCGAACAGGCCCCGCATCCGCTACGGGCACCCAGGCAACCAACACCGGGCCTGACGCCGTCGTCTCAGCCGACGTCGTCACCGCCGTTCCCACGGCGACGACGTCGGTGTCCAACCTCGGACCATGCAGCTACAACGGCTCCCTCAAGCAGGTCACCTGCCCGGTCGGCGCGCTCGCCGCGAGTGCCTCGGCCTCCTTCACCTTCCGGGCGAACCTGTCCCTGCTCTCGGTGGGACTGCCGCTGCAAGGCGGCGCACAGCGCACCGTGAGTTCCCCCAACGACCCCAACCCCGCCAATGACTTCGACACCGCCAACTGCCTCGTGATCACGGGCCTGATCATCCTCTGCTGACAACCGACCGCTGGACCGCCCGCGTACCGCGGGCGGCCCAGCCGGTTGCCACCACAAGCGTGGTGGACCCCGTTCACGTCGTTCGGCGATTTCCCAGTGGTGGCAGGCTGTTCGGCAGCGCGGAGATCAGGTCCTCGGTGAAGCCTGGCGGTGTCCCCCGGGGGGCTCGATCCATCTTGATCAGGCGACTGTCCTCCGCGAGGTAGGACAGTGGCCCGCTGGGCGGCGAAGACCCACTCCGCGTGGGTGACGAACCGCGTCCACCATCGATCGGACACCACGGGCCGGGTGCGTCGACACAGGTCCGCCACCGCGGCAGGCAGCCCGACACCACCCGTTCCCGTCCTGTCCTCGTGGTGGAGCAGAATGTCGCCGAGCAGGTCCTGCAGCGTGACGAACGCCGTGCCACGACCGGTGAACACCGCGATGTCCTGCTGGTCGTCGAGGAAGAACGGGACCGCGAACCACTGCGAGAACAGCACGAGGTCATCCGCCTCGGCGTGCGGGCAACCGCGCGCGAAGAGATCGGTGTAGGCGACCTCGTCGAACGCGCGAAGCCGTTCCGGAGTGGAAATCAGCCCGAACCGCGACGACCAGGCTTTGGTGCTGTCGTGTGCCTGCGCGGTGAACGGGTTCCGCGCCGCCGGAAGATGCGACGAGGTGATCCCGAAGCTTCGCATTGCGTTGTCGCGCGTTCTTTCCGAAGGTCCCACCGCAGGTTCTCCGCTACCCGGCTGTCGATCGCGCGGGCGACCGCGCCGCGGGCGTCGCTGCGATCGATGCCGGCTGTACTGGCGGGATGCCAAGCCGTCGCCGAATGCCTCTCTGGCCCGTTCGTAGAGGAGGCCGCCCTTGTCGAAGCTCCGGTCGTGGTTGAGTACGTGCCAGGTGAGCTCGGGGTCGCACACGACGACGGCCTTGATCGGGCCGACCCGGACCTACACCACTTTTCCGTAGGCCGACAACGATCGGCAGAATGCCAACGGGTCACGGTGGGCGAGTTGACGAGTCATGTCGTGGACCTCCCGGACGAGTCTGGTTAAGCCGAGTCGGTGCCGCACCGGGTCCGGACGAGCCGCCTGCGCTGGTTGGCGGCGGCTCGTCCCGGCCGGTGCGGGTTCAGCAGAGGATGATCAGGCCGGTGATGACCACGCAGTTGGCGGTGTCGGCGTCGTTGGCGGGGTTGGGGTCGTTGGGGCTGCTGGTGGTGCGTTGGGTGGCGGCGGTCAGGGGCAGGCCGACGGTGAGTGCGGAGATGTTGGCGCGGAAGGTGAAGTTGGTACCGGCGCTGCTTGCCAGGGCGCCGACCGGGCAGCTGACCTGTTTGAGGGTGCCGTTGTAGCTGCACGGCCCGAGGTTGGTGACGCTGGTCGTGGTGGATGGCACCGCGGTCACGACGGTGGCCGAGACGAGTGCGTCGGGACCATTGTTGGTGACGCCGACGGTGTAGTCGATCCTGGGCTGGAGGAGCACGGCCGCGGCGGACAGGCCGACGGCGAGGTCGGCTTCGTCGGCCGGTGGTGGTGTGGTGACCCGGATGGCGTGCGAGTGAGCTTGGCCGCCGGACATGGTGCCAACCAGGTCGAGGAAACTGGTGCAGGGTGCGGTCTGGGCGGACGCGCACACCTGGACCGGGGCCGGCCTGTCGGTCGTGGTGCCGTCGCCGAGCTGCCCACCCGCGGTGTTGTCTCCCCAGCTGACCAGTGTGTCGTCGATGCGGGCCAGGACGTGGGAACCGCCTGCGTTGACCTCTGTCACGCCCATGAGCAGGTTGGCGCAGGGCGCGCTCTGTCCGACCGCGCAGACCCGGACGGGCAGGCTGCTGCCGATGTTGTTGCCGCGGCCGAGTTGTCCGTCGCCGTTGCTGCCCCAGCCGCGCACGGTTCCGTCGGCCATCAGGGCGTGGCTGGAGAACCCGGCGCCGCTGATCTGGGTGATGGGCGACAGCGACGAGGGGCAGCCGTCCTCAGCGCACACCTGGACCGGAGTGTCCCGGTCGTTGGTGGTGCCGTCGCCCAGCTGCCCCGAGGAGTTTCTTCCCCAGGCCAGGGCGACGCCGGTGGACGTGAGGGCCAACGAGTGCAGTGCGCCGGCGTCGATGGCTGTGATACCGGTCAGCGGGGCGCCGCAGGAGGAGTCGCCACACACGGCGACCGGCACGGACCTGTTGGTGCTGGTGTTGTCCCCGAGCTGGCCGAACACGTTGTCACCCCAGGAGCGGACCTCGCCGCCGCCGACGACCGCCAGACTGTGGCGGACACCGGCGGAGATGGCGACCGCGTCGTCGAGGAACGTCGCGCACGGGGCGCTCTGACCGACCGCGCACACCTGGACCGGCACACTGCTGGCGGCGGTGGTGCCGTCGCCGAGCTGCCCATCGAAGTTGTCACCCCAGGCGACAACGCTGCCGTCGGAGCGCAACGCCAGACTGTGGCGGACACCGGCGGAGATGGCGACCACGTCGTCGAGGAACGTCGCGCACGGGGCGCTCTGACCGACCGCGCACACCTGGACCGGCACACTGCTGTTGGTGGTGGTGCCGTCGCCGAGCTGGCCGTCGGAGTTGCCGCCCCAGGCATAGACCGACCCGTCGGCCATCAGCGCAATGCTGTGGTTGCCCAACGCGTCGGCGACCTGCACCGCGTCGTCGAGCACGCTGCCGCACGGCGCGGTGCCGCCCGGCGCGCACACCGCCACCGGTACCGGCCGGTCGGTGGTCGTGCCGTCACCGACCCGGCCGAGGGAGTTGCCCCCCCAGCCGTAGACCTCTCCCGGATCCGAGATCGCCGCCGCCGGCGTCGCGGCAACCACCGCCATCCCCGACATCAGCACCGACGCACACAGGACGGCTACCGTCCGTCTATTTCCCATCGGAATCCTCCTCAGCTTGAGCGTTGCCCACGAGTCTTGTGCGGCGCGACAACCAGCCGCGTCATCGCACCGGCCGAGTCGATACGGCTCGAACCAAGCCCTGCCATCGATACGGTCGGGCCGTCGAACCGGACAGCACCGACCCTTCCTATCCCACCCGACACGCGACGACCAGCTTCCGTTCCGCCGTACGGCACACCGAATTCCTCGACCGCGACTGCCTAACCATCCCAATGGGACGATCAGGCAGTCGCAGAGTCCTCAGTTCGCAGGCTGATAGGTGGCGATGATCTTGGAGAAGCCGAATGGCGGTTGCACGACGTAGGTGCACTTGCTGACGTCGTTACCGTTCATGTTGTCGCACTCGGGCAGCGTGCCCTGGTTGTGGTCGCGGGTGGCGTCCCATCCGGACAGTGTGCCGAGTGCGTGGTGCCGGGCGAAGTCGACCAGTTGGCGCTGGTTCTCCAGAGTGAAGACCTTGCCGTTGATGTGCCGGCCGAACATGGGACAACCGCCGATCCGCCGCCACACCTTGGCCGAGGACCAGGCCGTAAAGGTGGCGGAGATCTGGGCGAACATCCCGTTGAGTGCGTTGACGCAACAGTCGTAGGCGTCCGGTGGCGAGGTCTGGCCGAACTCCATGAGCATCCCGTTGATCAACGATGGCTCGATGCCGGCGTTGGCCAGCTTGAGCAGCAGCCTGGCACCGCCGTCGTTGAAACCGACCAGGCTGCCGGGTGCGCCGTCGACGGGCAGCGTGTAGGAGATCTTGAGTTTGGACTGTTCCTGCAACAACTGGCCGATGGCGGCGATGTGCCGGTCCTGCGCGGCGTAGTCGTGGATGAAGCTGCCCTCGAAGTCGAAGTCGACGTGGGTGACCTTGTAGTTGGCCAGGATGCCCTGGTAGGTGGCCACGATCGCCGACACGTCGGTCTGCTCGGCCTCCAGCGGCACGTTGGACGCGCCGCCGAAGGACAGGACGACCTTGCCGCCCTTCGCCTGGAAACTGGCGAAGTCGGACTTGCCGTAGTCGCTGGTGGTGGCGTCGCCGAGGGACTCGTAGCCGCCCCAGTAGACCTTCTTGTCGCCGCCGGGCCGGGCCACGAGGAACCCGGCGAAGTAGCCGTCCAGTCCGGACTGCGCGCCGTACTCGGCGAGCTGGGGGTTGGGCCAGGCGGTGTAGTCGACGAACGGCGCCCCGCGCACGTCCCAGTCACCCATGTCCGGTAGCGGCTCGGTGGTCTGGGCCGTGTGCGCGGGCGAGTAGCCGGAGAGGTTGCCCGAGATGTCGTAGGCACGGATCTGGACGGTGTAGGTGGTGGCCGGGGACAGCCCACCGACCGTGCTGCCCGGTGTGGTGGTGCGACTGCTCTGGGTGGCGCCGCCCTCGGGTTTGACGTCGACCTCGTAGCCGCCGACGGCGACGTTGTCGGTGGAGGGATCCCAGGCCAGGCTGATGCTGTTCGCGGTGGTCGAGGTGACCCGCACCTTCGACGGTGTGGTGGGCGGCTCGTCGTCGTCCGGCGGGCTGGCGTCGTCGCCGTCGACGGAGAAGGAGGTGGGTAGCATGCCGGGGTCGCTACCGGCGCCCGGTCCGCCGTTCTGCATCGCGACGCTGAACTCCTGTACTCCCCCTGCCGGAATGACCTTCCGTTCGGTGACCAGCTTGCCCTCCACGCTGGTGACCGGCGAACTGGAAGCGTCGAAGATCAGCCCATAGTTGTTCTGGATGATCCGGGGCTCGTCGAAGGAGAACTTGATTTTCGGGTCTACGACGTCGGTATCAGAATAGTTCTTGAGAATCACGGCAAAAGTCGCCCACCACTCGCCGCCCCCCGGTAGCCAGCTCGCCGAGGCGATGACCATGTGTTGCTTCTTGCTGGCGGCAGTCTTCATGCTGTTTCCTTCCGCGCGGATGCCCCCAGGGCTCGCCTCGGGTGCAATCCATCGAAGTTGATCGCGCGTGTGCCGGAATATTTCGGCGAAATAATCAAATAGGCGCGCGCTATCCCGAGCGTACCTCGGCCAGGCCGTCGTCGTCCATCTGTCGGCCCGAAAGTGGAGTCGATATGCTGGTGATCTTATGTGGACACATTGGTGCCGCCAATGGAGTGAATTATGTTTCGAATCGGACGCCTCAAGCTGCGACGACACCGCTGGCCGATGCGAGCCGTGCCGCGACGCGGCACGGCCGCTTGCCACGACAAGAACTCGGTGAGACAGTCGCCTCGGATTGAGCATCACGCCTGTTGAGCGCGAAGACAGCCAGTGAAGTCAGGGAGGTTGGTCGATGACCCACGACAAAGGCGTCAGATTCGGCCGTCAGCATGCTTCCTGTTGAGCTTGCCGCAATGGGGGGAACACCCCAGGCGAGTGTCTACGACGATGGCCGTGGTGGGTGCGAAAGTGCTGCTATCGAATCGAAGCTGTCCGACTCAGTCTCAACGAAAGACCGGAATCGAACATCGCGTTGCGCCATTTCCCATGGTTGCCGACGACCGGACTCCTTTCCATTCAGCCCGAGATGAGCTGCATCAGGGGTGTGGCGAGGCTGGCGCCGCCCAGGCAGGGTAGGCAACTACGTGTAATACGCGAGGCGACTCGAATACCGCGAGTTGTGCAGTGCACTGGAATCGTTGAGGTTGCTCAACAACAAGCTTCGCACCCTGGCGCACGTTCCCTCGATGTCAATATTCCACCCCAGCTCGGCGGGGTAATCCTGAAACCGATAGCTTCCCGGGAGTCATAAACCCGAGGTCAATTACGGTGTGCTCTTTGGGACGTCCCAGCTGACCGTGGTCGTACCGCCGTAGAGATCCAAGTGCCCCTGCCGGGCCTTTTCTTCCGCTATGGCGTCGGCCGCCTTACGCTTCACCTCGAGCTCCATCGGGGCCAGGTCACCCGCCGCATTGACGACCAGCGCCTCCACTTCCCCGCCGAACGTGGTGCCCGGCAAAACCGGCCCATGACCACCCATCAACCCATTATCAGGTCAGCGAGCCCCGGCAACCAGGCCACTCACGCGAACGGCGGAATAATCTCGTGAATTGTTGCACTGGTCGGTGGGGTGTCGTAGCGAGACGAACCGAGACTCACAACGCGGTTCGCTCCTGATCCGCCCGTCTGGCCAGGAAGAGATGGTCGGTCAGCGGGTCGGTCGGGCGAGCACCGAACAGCCTCGTCAGGTGGGTGATCATGGCGGGGCGCAGCGGAAGACGGTGGCCGAGGCGGCGTTCGTGGTAGCGCTCCTGCAGTTGTACGAAAAGAAAGCCCGCACGGCCGAAGTGCACGATGGCGTCGGGTGCGCCCGCGGCGACGAGGGCATCGATGAGGTCGAGGTACAACGAGTGGTAAGCGGTCTTTCTTCGTTGTTCGTGATTTTCGTGTGCGGCGGGTGGGTGGTTGTCGAACTGGTAGACGTTCATCGTGGCTTTGCAGAGATCCATGGAGATCGCGTCGCAGATGGAGCTGTCCATCAGCGATGTCCATGACACCGGCCCGGCTTTGCACACTCGGCGGACGACGACCGCGGCGCCGTAGGTGTTGGCGGTGTGGGTACGGTAGATCACCGCGTCCCAGACGCCGGGCTTGCTGTTCAGCATCGGGTGGAGTCCATCGTGGACCTTCTCGACATACTGCACGATGTACTGGCGCACCAGCGAAAGCAGCGCGTGGACGCCGTCGCGTCTCCAGCCCTGCTCGTCCATCGCGGCGGCGAGGTCGGCGACCGACCTGCCGTACATGAGGAACCGGCCCCGCACGAGATCCGTTGGCGGGATGCACAGGTCATCGCAGATGGTGCTGAACGCGATGTAGTGCACGGCCGTCGGCTGGTCGGCGTACTGGCCGCCGCACCAGTTGGCCATCCACTGGATGCTGTCCCGGCAAGCGAAGGCCACTGTTTCCGACGCCGAGGAGGCCGGTGCCCCCGTCCAGTCGGTATAGGCCTGGTCGGCTGTCGCGGGATCGTCGGCCTTCGTCATGGCCGTACGCAGCAGCGGCCACAGGTTCTCCTCGTGAACCTGCGGCGTCCCTGGCCGGTAACCGTCGCCGCCCATGAGAGAGAACAGGTCGGCCGTGTCCTTGTTGTAGCGCGGCCGCGCCGACCGCACCGAGCGCACCGGCGGGGGCGCGGGCGCTCTCCGCGGGAAGTGCAGAAAGCTGCAGTCCACGGTCTGCTCGCAGTCCGGCCCGCACCACCTCACATGCGTGGCGTCCAGCAACTCGGCCACGGACCCGGCCCGGGACAATTCGCGACACACCTTTGCCGCCGACGTTGCTCCGGGGAGTCGAAGCGGGACACGTGCCGTGGTCATGGCCTGACCACGACGACCCTTCGTTTTCCCATGACCATCCCGTCCGTTGCCGATACCGCAGAATAGGCCCGGCCATGGTGACCAGGAATTCGTTGTGCCATCCAGCGGAACGAGGTGTTGTCGGGGATGGCTTCTCGTGACGTACTGGGGGTAGGCCCGCTGCCATCGTCGTGAGCTGTCGGGGATGGCGGGGGTACGGCCCCGGCTGTCAACATTTTGGAGATCACGTGATACGCAACATGAGACCGGCACCCGCACCGTCACCGCCGTCTGATCACCTGAACACCACCGACCTGCGCACGGCGCGCGCGGTGTACACCCGCAGGGTGCGATGCCGATGTCCCGAAGGGCGCTTTCAGGGCATTGAGCGTCCCGAAAGCGCCTTTCGGGACATCGCGTCCGCCAGGGCGCAAGCCAGTGGATCCAGGCTCAACGCCCCGAAAGCGTCCTTCAGTGCGCACAGCCCGATGCGGTCATCTTGGGATGAAGCATGGAAACTGACCAGGGTCCAGGGTCCGTAAGGTGTCTGGTTGGCAGGAGCCATGAGCTGTCCGCCGCCTTCAGGGTGCTGACCGGACAGGAGCGGCACCCCAGTCGGGTCGTGATCGTGCATGGCGCGCTCGGCGTGGGCAAGACCGCGTTTCTCTTGGAACTCATGCGATCCGTATCGACGTCAGCGGGTGCCGGTTCGGTATGGGCCATCGACGATTTTCAGTGGGCTGACGGACAAACGATAAACGAACTTGCTCGCATGATGCACGGTCGCCCCGCCCACGTTGCCCAGCTCGTCGTGACGGTAAGTCCCGGCAGATGGCCCGATCTGCCAGTCGAACTGGCTCGCCTGTTCGACGGAGCCATGCGCATCACACTGGGGGGCCTGACCGGCGATCACATCGAACGGCTCCTGAAGGAGTCCCTGCCCGGAGCTGTCCCGGACGAACTCGTCGGCGCTGTACACCATGCCAGTCAGGGAAACCCGGCTCTGCTGATGCCGCTGATGAACCATCCCGCCACGGCTCGGCTGGAGGCACTCGCTCAAGGTCATCTCTCCCCGGCCGACGCGGAAGCCATGTGTGTCCCGTTCCTCGACCGGCTCGGTGAATACGGGACGGAACTGCTGGATGTCTGCACTGAAGTCGCGATCGCTCGAAGTGCTCATCCTGGCGGGCTCCTCACCGGCTCGGATTGGCCTCCTGGACGGCTCAACGACACGGTGCTGCGCCTGTGCGGGCTCGGCCTGTTGGAACCCGGCACGACGCTGCGCGTCGCGTATCCTCTGATCGAAACCGCACTGCGGCACAGAGCCAGGCTCGGCGGTTTACCGGCGGTCGGCATACCTACCTCCGAACTCACCGCCCATGAACACCGGGTAGCCGTGCTGGCGTCGGCAGGGCACACAAACCGGCAGATAGCCCGGGAATTCAACGTGAGCCCGCGAGCCATCGAGTTCCACCTGACGAGCCTTTACGTCAAGCTCGGCATCAACCGGCGGGCCCAGCTCAGTGCCGCGTTGGCAAAGGAGTTCGGCCGCTACCAGTGCTCCGGAAGCCGTGGCTACGGGTCCCCGTAACGACACTTGGCCCGGCTGAGGCGAACACTGGACAGGTGGAAACAAGCGTGGTCCCTGACCGAATAGTGACATTTCTTGATCAGGGTTCCTTCGCGGAGTTGCGCGGTGCCGCGGCGCATCGGGCGACGGCCTTCGGCATGGGTGGCCGAGTCCTTCCCGGCGACGGGGTCGTGACGGGAACGGGGACCGTGGACGGTCGACCGGTATGTGTTTTCGCCCAGGATCGTGCCGTGCTCGGTGGTTCGCTCGGTGAGGTGCACGCGACCAAGATCGAGCGAATCATGGAGTTGGCGTCCAGCATGCGGTGCCCGGTGGTCGGCATCGTCGACTCCAGCGGAGCACGACTTCAGGAGGGACTGAGCGCGGTCGACGGCTACGGCAGGATTCTCCGCCTCAACGCCAAACTTTCCGGCCGGGTACCCCAGGTGGGGGTCATCGCTGGTGCGTGTGCGGGCGGCGCGGTCTACTCGGCCGGTCTGATGGATGTGATCATCATGGCCGAGGCCTCCGCGATGTTCCTCACCGGCCCACGCGTGGTGCGATCCGTGACGGCCGAGGACGTCTCGACGGCCGAGCTGGGTGGCACCAACGTGCACGCCCGGATCTCCGGGGTAGCTCATCTGGTCGCCGGCGACGTGACCGCCGCCCTCGCGTCGGCCAGGGCTGTCCTGTCCTATCTTCCTTCTTCGTGCTGGCACGAGCCGCCAGGCCGCGAACCCGCCGCGGCGGTGGGGATGCCCGACCTTCCGGTCAATCTGCGACTTCCCTATGACGTGCGTGGAGCGGTTCGCGGGATCGTCGACAGTGGCAGTTTTCTGGAACTCCAGCCGATCTTCGCCGCCAACATGGTGACTGGACTCGCGCGGCTGGCAGGCCAGTCGGTGGGAGTCCTGGCGAACCAGCCGATGGTCATGGGTGGTGCGCTGGACGCGAACGCGGCCGAGAAGTCGTCCCGGTTCGTCCGGATGTGTGACGCCTTCGGGATTCCCCTTCTCGTTCTTGTCGACACGCCGGGGTTCCTTCCCGGCCTGCGTCAGGAACACGCGGGCATCATCAGGCGCGGCGCGAAACTTCTGTACACGTTCTCGGAAGCCAGCGTTCCGCGCGTCTCCGTGATTCTGCGCAAGGCGTTCGGCGGTGGCTATCTGGTGATGAACTCGAGGTCTCTCGGCGCCGACGCGGTGTTCGCCTTCCCGAACGCCCAACTTGCCGCGGTTGGCGCCGAGGGTGCCGTCGACCTGCTCTGCCGCCGGGAGTTGGCCGACGATCCGTCCCGCCGTGAAGGGCTGATCAAGCGTTACCGCGACGAGGTGATGGACCTACGGCTGGCCTGCGAGCGGATGCTGGTGGACGAAGTGATCACACCGGAGCGGGTCCGGGACCGCGTCGCCACTACGTTCGCCATGCTCCGCAGAGGTCAGGCACCACGGTTTCGCCACGACAACATGCCACAGTAGGGAGGGGCCATGACGGAATCCGTACTCATCACGGGGATCGGCGCCATCACGGCAGGCGCGCGAGGCGTGGACGAGTTCTGGCACAACATCAGGCAGGGGCGAACGCGGATCGGCACCGTCGCCAGATTCGCCGAGCTGGACCTGCCCACCTGGGTCGGCGGCGAGATCCAGGACAGCCAAAGCAGTCAGCAGATGGCGGGCCCGCCCGATGGATCTCGGCGAGAGACCTCGCTCGCGATCGCAGCGGTCGGTCAGGCTCTCGCGGACGCACGGCTGACCGACCGACCGGTTTCCGGGGACCGTATCGGCATGGTCGGTTCATCATCGCGCGGGCCGTTGGCGTGGTGGCAGGAGTTGTTCCGAGGAGACGGTGAACCGAGCGGTCGATCCGCCGTCCTGCACAGCCTCAATGGCGCCTCCGTCGGGCTCGCGGCGATCGCCCACGACGTCCGTGGCTCCGTCACGACAGTAAGCAACGCCTGTGTCGGCGGCAACCAGGCGGTCGGGATCGCGCTGTCGGCGTTGCGGTCGGGAGAGGCCGATCTGATGATCGTCGTTGGCTGCGAGTTCCCGTTGGTCCCGTCACTGATCCGGATCTACGCGGCCATGGGCAAGGGTGCGCTGTCGACGGCCAGGTCACCCGAGGGGGCAATGCGGCCCTACGACATCAACCGGAACGGCTTCGTGCTTGGTGAGGGCGTCGTCGTGCTCTGCCTGGAACGCGCCGATTCGGCCCTGCGGCGAGGGATCACGCCGTACGCGGAGGTGCTCGGTCATCGCTCCCGCAGTGAGGCCAACCATCCGATGCACATGGACCTCTCCGGTCAGCACGCGGCTGACCTCGTCCGGGAAGTGCTTGCCGCATCGGGAAACTCCCCGGGAGACGTCGGCTACTACTGCGGGCACGGGTCGGCGACCCACTACAACGATCTTGCAGAAGGTCGCATGCTCGACGTCCTGTACCGGGACAGTCCCCGCTCGCAACCGCCGCTCGGCTCGGTCAAAGCCGTCTACGGGCACCTGCTCGGTGGTGCCGGGGTCGTCAACGTGGCCGCGACCGCGCTCATGCTCAGTCACCAGGTCCTGGCGCCGACAGTCGGTTGCCGCGACGTCGATCCGGAATGCGGTCCGGATCATGTCGTGGGTGGTCCACGAAACGTGGACCTACGGGTCGCCGTCTCGCTGTCCTTCGCGGTCGGCAGCCAGTCATCGGCCGTCGCCCTGGCCGCTTGCGAGTGAGCGCCATGCGTTCGCAGCCCTTTGTCGCCCCCGACGTCGACACCCGGCCCACTTCCGTTGAAGACCGGTTCAAAGGGAGGACCATCATGCGTGAGGGAATATGGGCGGGGTCGGGCATCAGGCTTGCCGGCTTCGGCCACCACTATCCACACCGGCACGTTACCTGCGAACCCGAGCAGGCCGCCGAGTTCGGCGTGCGCGGCCGCCACGTGGCCGACGACGACGAGACCGTTGCCACGATGGCGGCGAACGCGGTCCGGCGGGCACTGGACGCGGCGGGCCTGCCTGCCACGGACCTCGACCTGCTGCTCCTCGCCAACTGCACCACTCGAAGGTACTTTCCCGAAGCCGCGCCGCGTGTCGCGCTGGAGCTCGGCGCCGACCGCGCCCTGGCCTTCGACGTGTGCGGTGCCTGTGCGGGTTTCGTCCTCGGCGTCCACCTGGCGGCGTCGCTCCTGACCACCTCGCAGTCGCGCTGCGCGGCCGTCGTGGCCTCCGAGCAGTTCTCCCGCCGGACCCGGCCCGGCAGCCGTAGTTCCCTGGTGGTCGGCGACGCCGCGGGCGCGGTGATACTCACGCGGAACCTCTCCACCGCGCCGGGGCTGCTCGACTCACTGGTGCGCACGCACGCCGACGAGCACGAGGTCTGCGTCATCCGGCCATCGGATGGCTGGCTCAAGGCCCAGCCGCGCGTGGTCGAACTGGCATTGGCCACCCAGTTCCGGGCAATCGACGACCTTCTCGACCGCAACGATCTGAAACTGGACGACGTCGACTGGATCGTGCCTCACCCGGGGACACGGCACGTGCACACCACGCTGCGGGACGAGCTGGCGCGGCGTGGAAAGGCCGTCGTCACCAACTTCGAGTCCTGCGGCAACACCGCGAGCGCGACGATTCCGACCACCCTGTCGGAACAGATCACGTCCGGCCGGTTCCAGCCAGGTCAGCTCGTGCTGGCCCCGACGGCGGGCGCCGGCTGGTACAGCGGTGGCCTGTTGTTCCGTGTGTGAGCAGGACGGAGGAACGATGGCCGATGACCCCGCTGTCGTGGTCGTGGGATGCGAACTGGTCGCCTCCCGGTCTCGCGACACCGAGGAGCTCTGGTCGCTGCTCAGAACATCGGAGCCGACGTTCTCGGAGGATTCCCGCCGGTTCGACTACAGGTACTTCCAAGCCGACGATCCGGGCGTGGCGGACAGCGTTCAGGCGCGTGGTTTCGGCTGCGTGCCGGACCTCACGCCGCATCCGGGGATGGCAGCCGAGCGGGACGCGGGTATGGCTGTCCGCGATCCGGCCGCGCTGTGGCTGCGACAATGCCTGCTTCGGATCAAGCGGACGGGGACGATGCGTGCTGCGGACCGCTGCCTACTGGTCGTCGGTCATCCGCTTCCTGGCTCGCTGGGGCTTGACGAAGCCGTCGTGGCGCAGGCGGTCGCGGGACGCATGACGGGCGACCATGACGCGATTCGTCAACGACTGCGGCTCAACACCCAGTCTCCCGATGACGACTACCGAAGCCTGCCCCACCAACTCGTTCTCGATGCGGCGGTCGGTCTGCTGCCGACGGACCACGAGGTCTTCGTCATCGACTCCGCGTGCTCGTCGGCCCTGTACGCCGTCGCACTCGGGATGTGGACGCTGCTCGCCGGTGAGGCGGACGTGGCGTTGTGCGGCGGTGCGTACGCGGTGATCCCCCGGGACTGCATCACGTTCTCCCAGGCCCGAGGCATGTCCGCCACGACGCGGTTGCGCGCGTTCGACGCGCACGCCGACGGCGCGGTCCTTGGTGACGCGGCGGGCCTGGTGGTCCTCAAGACAGCGGCCAGGGCCAGAGCCGACGGCGATCGCGTCCTCGGGGTTCTCGCGGGCGTCGGCACCTCGTCGGACGGCAGAGGCAAGGCGATCTACGCGCCTGACCGCGACGGCCAGCGGCTGGCGATCGACCGGGCGTTCACCGCGGCGCGGTTGCCGTCGACCGCCGTCGACTGGGTGGTGGCCCACGGGACCGGCACTCCGGTCGGTGACAGGGCCGAGCTTCGGGCGCTCGCCGACGGGTACGCCGGGACGCGACGGCTTCTGGTGACGTCGAACAAGAGCAGCGTCGGACACTCGGCGAACGCCTCGGGAGTCGTGTCGATGGCGCACGCGTTGCTCGCGCTCGATCATGAGCTGATCCCCGCGCAACCGGCGTTCACCGCCCTCGCCGACCCGAAGGCGGCGGCACCTCTGGCGGTTCCCGTGGTGGACACACCATGGCCATCGGACCGGCCGAGGACAGTGGGCGTGTCCGGCTTCGGCTTCGGCGGTACCAACATCCATGTTCTGCTGAGCTCACCAACAGGTAGTGGTTACTCCCGGCCGCCAGCGGCCGACGAGATCGTGCTCGTTGGCTGGCAGGCGCTGTTGCCCGGTGGCCAGGACAATGCCGGGGTGGCGGCCGACCTGCGTGCCGCGCGCTGGTCATCGCCGGCGAGCTTTGGCGACCCGTTCCCCGCTCCCCCGGTCACCCGGACGCAGGTGCCGCCGGTGACGGCCCAGCGCATCGACCGCGGTCAGCTGATGGCACTGGAATGCGTCAACAGGTTCACCGACACGGCAGGAGAGCCCTGGGCGCCGTACGCCGCGTCCACGGGTGTGCTCGTCGGTCATTTCGGTCCCACCAGGGCCGGTATCGAGTACACGCTTCGGTGCTACCTTCGCCTCGTCGCCGAGCGGCTGCCGGGCCCCGCCTTCGAGGAGTACGCGAGCTCCGTGCGAGCGGCCATCGGGCCAACGACGCTCGACGCGGTCGGTGGGATCATGCCGAGCTGCTCGGCGGCGAGAGTGTCGAAACTGTTGAACCTCAACGGACTCACGATGGCCGTGGACCACGGGTGGGACGCCACCCTCGCGGCGATCGAGATCGCGCGGCGCGTCCTCCTCGCGGGCGAACTCGACTACGCGCTCGTCATCAGCCTGAACGGCAACCGAATGCCCGAGCTCACCCGGATCCTCAGCCCCTACGGAGTGGCGGCCGAGCCTGCCGAGGGAGCCTTCCTCCTTGTGCTCACCCGGGCTCAGGTGGCCAGATACGACGGTCTGGCGCCACTTGCGACACTGCGACGGGTGAACAACCCCGCCGCGGCACCCGTGATGTGCGGACCGGTCGATGGCCGAACCTACCTTGGCGCCGACGGAGCCGTCGCCGTTCTCCGCGCCGCGCTCGGCGGTGCGGAACCCTCGGTTGTCCATCGGCGCGACGGTGGCCCGGCTCTCACGGTGCAACCGCACTTCAGCCCGCGGTGAGTCCGCCGTCCATGGCATACGCCGCGCCGGTGACGAACCCGGCGGAGTCCGACAGCAGGAAGGCGACCAGATCGGCGACCTCGGCCAGTGTGCCCATCCGGCCCATCGGATGGGCGGCGACGGCCCCGTCCAGCAGTTCGTCAGGCAGGGCGCGCAACAGCGCCGTGTCGACGGCGCTGGGACAGACCGCGTTGACTCTGATACCGAACACGGCGTTCTCGAGGGCCGCGGCCTTGGTCAGGCCCAGGATCGCGTGTTTCGTCGCGGTGTAGAGCGAGACGCCGGGGAAGGCCACGAGGCCCACGATCGAAGCACAGTTCACGATCGCACCGTGGCCCTGCCTGCGCATCGCGACGAGCTCGGCTCGCAGACTGTGCCAGCAGCCCTTGAAGTTGGTGTTCACGAGGTCTGCCCAGTCATCCTCGTCGGTCTCGGTCAGTGGGACCTCTCCCCGACCCATGGTGCCTGCGTTGTTGAACGCGTAGTCCACGCGTCCGAAGCTCGCCGTCGCGGACGCCACCAGCCGGTCGACCTCGTCGGCGACGGTCACGTCAGTGGGGACGAAGATGGCTGTCCCGCCTTCGTCCCGTATCTGTGTCACCAGTTCGGCACCGCGGTCCTGGCGCCGACCCGCCGCGACGATCCGCGCGCCCGACCGGGCGAGGGTGAGTGCCGTTTCCCTGCCGATCCCCGAGGTGGCGCCGGTGACGAGAGCCACCTTCCCCGTAAAGCCGAACTGAGCGCGGTTCATCCGCCGACTCCCTTACGCACCTTGATCATGGAGTGTCCGAACGGCACGGCGGCTTGCCTGGATCGCCCGTGGTATGCCCGCGTAGGCCGCACACTGCAGGATCGCCTCCAGAATCTCCTCTGCGGACAAGCCTGCCTTCCTGCCAAGCTCAACATGATCGGCGAGCAGATCCTCGCAGCCGCCGAGCGTGGTCAGCACGGTGATGGTCACCAGCTCCCGATCACGGAAGCCGAGCTGCGGCCTGCCATGGAGGTCCGCGTAGATCCACTCGACCGTGCGTCGTCCGAGTTCCCCGTGCGGGATGACGTCCGACAGCCTCTCCTCGATGTCCGGAAAGGCCTGCCGTAGGTGCCGCAGACCGCGTTCGTACTGCTCACTGTGCGCCATCGTGTCTCCTGAGCGGCAGCAGGCCGGCAGCGGTGCCCGCGAGCACCGCCTGGCCCGCCTGATCATGGATGATGAAGTCAGCTTCGACACTGGTGCCGAGCCGGCCGGCCGGCACGGCACGGCGGATCGTGACGGTCGCTTCGAGCACGTCGCCCTCCCAGACCGGCGCGAGGAAGTCCAAGGTCGTCCTGCGTCCGACAAAGCCGCACTCCGACAGCAGCGAGCCCGCCAGTGAGGCGACGTACAGGCCATGCGCCATCAGTCTGCTGTCCATCGGCAAGGTGTGTTGCTGGGCTGCATCACCGGTCAGCTGGGCGAAGCGACGGATCGCGGCACCGGTCACCTGTAGCCGGCCGGTGCGGGCCACACCGGCTGTCAACGCCGGTCCCGAGCTCATTCATCCCCTCCGGCAGGCCGCGTGGCCAGGACGAAGTCCGCGAGTTCCCGTAGTGTCCGCGCGCTGTAGAACGGGGCGTCGTCCATGTCGAGGGAGATGCCGAAGCGGGAGTTCACCCTCGCCTGCAGCTCTCCCCGGCGAATCGAGTCGAGGCCGAGCTCACCCTCGAGGTCGACGTCGTGCGCCACTTCCAGGTCCGGCGCTTCCAGCACCTCGGCGACCAGGCTTGCCAGCTCCTCGGCAACGGTCTCCTGATTCACCTTGCCCCGTCCTTCTCCAGCTCGCCGATCGGCGGCACGGCCCCGATCTGCTGGTACATCGTCATCGCGTCCCAGGCGCTCCAACTCTCGGCGAGCCTGCCATCGGCGTGCCGATCGATGGTGATGCCGGGGACCCGGAACGCGCGCCCGGTCGCCGGGACACCGGGGAGATCTCCGGTCTGCGTCCCACCGAAGAACCATCGGGTGATGACGCGGTCGCCGTCGGCGAACTGCTCCTCGATCTCCACCAGTAGGTCGGGAAAGGTGGACCGGTAGAGCTCGAGCGCCGCCTTCGCCGCAGCAGGACCCCGTAGGTCCGGGAACGGCCAGTTGACATCGTGGTCGATCCATTCCGGCGCGACGATCTCGTCGAGCACCTCGGGAGTCTTGTCGGTCCACGCCATCAGCAACCGACGCGAGCGGTCCTTGTTGTCGCGCGACATGGCACCTGCCTTTCACCTACATCGACTGGTCACTTCGCTGTCCATCGGCGGCACGTGGCGTCCGTGCCGCCACGTGTGCGCTCCACGAGCCGTCGACGAGTCCCCCTCCGTCGACGACCAGCACTTGGCCGGTCACCCATGACGCGCGATCGGAGGCCAGGTGAACAACAGTCGCCGCGATGTCCTCGGGGCGGCCGATTCTCTTCAGCGGCCACGGCCAGGTTCCCTCGGCGCCGTGTGGTTGCCACAGAGCGCGGGAGAAGTCGGTGGCGACCAGGCCAGGGGCCACCGCGTTGACCCGGACGTGCGGTGCCAGCTCGACCGCGAGATGTCGCGTGAGATGAACGAGCCCCGCCTTGGCCAGGTTGTAGGCGCCGGTCGGCCCACCGGCGCTCATCGCGCCGATGGAGGCGATGTTGACCACGCACCCGCCTCGCACACGCATTGCCTGCCGCCACGCCTGCTGGATCCAGATCAGGGGACCGCGAAGATCGACGGCCATGGCGCGGTCATAGCGGGCCATGTCAATATCGATGAGCGGCCCGAAATGTGGATTGACCGCGGCGTTGTTGACAAGAATGTCGAGACCGTCAAAACGGTCGACAACGGTGGCGACGGCACGGATCGCATCCGTTTCCTCTCCCGCATCGGCCACGAACGTATCGGTCTCACCCGGGATTTCACTCGCGGCGCGGACCAGGTCGGCACGGCCGCGGGCGCACATCATCACCCGGGCCCCACGGCGCGCGAAGTCGGCCGCGACAGCGCGGCCGATACCCTTCGAAGCGCCGGTGACGAGTACGACCCGGCCGGCGAGTCCCTCATCGTCCACCTGTTGCTCCTTCAGACAATGCGATCGTAGGCAGCCGCAGAACAAAAGAAACTTCGGGAATCCGAAGTGACGTTCCTGATCGCGAGACCGTCATACTTGGGACGCCGGACCGCGATGGGAGTCCAATGTCGTTTCAACTGACGGCTACTCAGCTGTCCAGGATTCGTGACTTCCTCGCCCGGCACGTGCCGAAACCGATCGGTCCATTGCGTGCCGCGATTCTGTCCGGCGGACGATCCAACATCACCTACAAGATCAGTGACGGCAGTTCCAGCTGGGTCCTGCGTCGCAGGCCCGCCACCGTCACCGCTGCGGGAGAGCATGACGTGCTCCGGGAGTTCCGTGTGCTACGTGCACTGGCCGGCACCGGTGTCCCCACGCCGAGGGCTGTTGCCGCCTGCCAGGCCCCCGGCGTCCTCAGCGTGCCGTTCACGGTCCTGGAGCACCTTGATGGCGTCGTCCGCGTCGCCAACGACACCGCGCCGCGGCTGTCCGCGGAGGCCGCCTGCCGACTGAGCCTGACCGTCGCTGATGTACTTGCCCGGATTCACCACGTGCGGGTCATCGGGACCGACCTCGCGGCACTCGGCAGGCCCGGCGGGTTTCTCGGCCGCCAACTCGATCGATGGGAAGCTCTGGCCCGAGGACAGGAGACCACCTGGCCTCCCGGCCTTGAGACCCTGTTCACGTTGTTGCGCATTACCTGCCCGAGGACACACACGGTCGGCCTCGTCCACGGCGACTTCCACCTTGGCAACCTCATGTTCGACGAGCTGCTGCCGGACCGTCTGGTCGCCGTCCTCGACTGGGAGATGGCGACAATCGGTGACCCGCTGACCGATGTCGGCCTGCTCGCCGCGACCTGGGAGGGCCACGGCCAGGCGCCCAATCCCGTCCTGCGAGGAGCCTCGACCGGACCCGGCTTCGCCGCCACCGCCGAACTCCTGCACCACTACGCGGCCGCCAGCGGAACCTCCCTGGACGCCGTCGACTGGTACATCGTCTTCGCCAAGGTGAAGATCGCCGTGCTCCTGCGCCAGATTCGCTGGCGGGAGGCACGACAGCTCGGTTCCAGCGTCGTATCGACTGTTTCGGCCGCCGACTCGTCGCACATGATCAACGAAGCGCTGCGGCTGGTCGGCACGTCCCAGTTCTTCGGGCGGCGCCAAGGTTCGCGACGGAAAGGCTCGTCATGGAGTTCGCTGAAGACGACCTGATTCGACCGCTGAAGCAGCGGCTTCTGTCCTTCATGGACGAATGCGTCTATCCGGCAGAACCGGTGCTGGCCGAACAGTTGGACTCGGCACTGTCCCCTTGGGATCGACCAGCCGTTCTGGCGGACCTGAAGGCGCAGGCCCGCGCTCGGGGACTGTGGAATCTCTTCCTGACCCATCCCGACCATGGCATGGGACTGACGAACCTTCAGTACGCCCCGCTGGCCGAGATCACCGGCTGGAGCCCGTTCCTCGCACCCGAAGCACTCAACTGCTCGGCACCCGATTCCGGCAACATCGAACTACTCGCCGAGTTCGGCACGACCGACCAGAAAGGACGGTGGCTGACTCCCCTGCTCAACGGCGACCGCCGGTCGGCGTTCTGCATGACCGAACCCTCGGTGGCCTCGTCCGACGCCGCGAACATCGCCACCCGCATCGACCGGGCCGGTTCGGAGCTGGTGATCACCGGTCGTAAGTGGTGGTCGTCCGGACTCATGAGCCCGGACTGTGACCTGCTGCTGGTCGTCGGCGTAACCGGGGCGGGAAGCGGCAGGCACGGTCGGCACAGCATCGTTCTCGCGCCCAGGGACACCGAGGGAGTCACGATCAGGCGCAGCACCTCGGTGTTCGGCTACCTGGACGGGCCGCAGGGCGGCCACGCCGAGGTGACCTTCGACCAGGTGCGGGTGCCGGCACGCTGTCTTCTCGGCGAGGAGGGCAGAGGCTTCGCCATGGCCCAGCACCGTCTCGCCGCGGGCCGCGTCCACCATTGCATGCGACTGATCGGCATGGCTGAGCGAGCGCTTCAACTGGCATGTCGGCGCGCGGTCCGCCGTGTCGCGTTCGACGTGCGGCTTTCGGACCAGGGAGTGGTGCGGGACTGGATCGCCCGCTCCAGGATCGAGCTCGAGAAGGCACGGCTTCTGGTGCTCAGGACGGCATGGCTCGTCGATACTGTCGGCGCGAGGGACGCACGAATGGAGATCTCGGCGATCAAGGCGGCGGTGCCATCGACCGCACTGCGCGTCATCGACCACGCCATCCAGCTCCACGGCGCCGCCGGACTCTCCCAGGACCTGCCGCTCGCACACATGTACGCCTTCGCACGGGTTCTCCGCATCGCCGACGGCCCAGACGAAGTACACCACCAGGTCGTGGCCGCCCAGGAACTCCGGAAGTACGCTGACGACCCGCGATGATGCCCGCATGCCCGAGGCGCGTGCCGTCTGACGGCACACATCGTTGCACCACCTGATCCATCCGGCGCAGGGTGAAGGCGTGGTCCGCTGACCCCCGCTCGCGCTGAGGACTCAGCCTGGCCGCGTCACACCCGCACCCTCGACGACGAGGAGCGCGGCAGCGGACCCGGGAGGGCCAGCGTCATGGCGGAGTTGAAAACGAAGAATCTGGGCGGGACAACAGCACTACCGCCTGCTGTGGTTGAGGACCGCAATGGCCGGGTGGGTTTGTTCATCCACAGTGCGGCCACCCATACGGTGCACGGCGTGTGGCGGCAGGCGGACGGTTCCTGGACGGCGTGGGCGGACCTGAAGTCGCCGGTCGCCGGGGCACCGGTGGCCGCCAGGGCGAAGGACGGCCGGGTCGCGGTGTTCTTCCGCAATCCGGACGGTCGCCTGGTCGTCCACAAGCAGACCGCGGACGGTTCCGGCTGGGACATCGAGGTGATCGGCGCGGATCTGCTCGGTGACCCGGTGGTGGGGTTCAACGGCGACGGGCGCATGGAGGTGTTCATCGTCGGCTCCGACGGGGCGTTGTGGCATCTGTGGACCAACGGTGACGGGCCGGAGGGGTGGGCGGTCGGCCGGTTCGGCGGCAGCAACGTGAAGGCGATCGTGTGGGCGCTGACGACCGGCGGCCGGCAGGGCTTCTTCCACGTGAACTCATCGGGCGAAGTGTGGCTCATCCAGCAGACCGCGGCGAACGGTTACTGGTCGGACTTCAGCAACCCCGTGAACGGGGTGACGGCCGACATCTCGGCGGCGGGTCTGCCCGCCGACCGGCTCGGCGTCGCGTTCACCGACGGCAGCGGCCGGGCGTGGTTGCAGGCGGAGCCACCTGGTGGCGGCGCCTGGACCGCGCCGCAGACCCTGAGCAGGCCGGACACGACCGCCGCCGGTAGGCCGACCGTCGTGCGGCGATCGGACGGGAGCCTGGTGGCCGTCTGGCGACAACAGGCACCGCAGATCGGACCGGTCGCGGCCATCCAGTCCGCTGTGGACGGTCCGTGGGTCACCTACGCACTCGGTGACGCCCGGATCGCGTCCGCGCCATCGGCTGTGCTGTCCCCCACTGGCGGGCTGCACCTGGGACTGCGTTTCGAGGACCAGACGGTCGGCTACACCCAGTTGCTCGCCCGTGCCTACGTCTGCAGTCAGGGCGACAACAAGCTGTCGGTCATCGACACACCGTCGGGTAGCGTCGTGGCGACGCTCGCGTTCACCGCCATCGGCTCACTCGCCGGCATCGCCGTACACCCTGACGGCAGCCGGTTCTACGTCGCGAAGGGCTCCGCACTGCTGGTGGTGGATACGGCCACCCACGCGGTCGTGGCGACGGTGCCCCTCGGACAGGGAGAGGCAACGATAGGCGTGGCGGTGAACCCCGCGGGCACGCGCGTGTACGTCTGCACCAACAGCTCAGTAAAGGTGGTTGACACCTCGACGAACACAGTCGCCACGACCATCACGGTCGGCGGCTTCAACCGATCGGTGGCGTTCAGTCCTGATGGGAGCAAGGCGTACGTGACCAACGACAACGCCGGAACGGTGTCCGTCGTCGACACTTCTACCAACAAGGTCGCCGTGACCGCCGCGGTCGGCAAGGCGCCGTTCGGCGTGGCAGTGAAACCGGACGGCACCAGGGCCTACGTCTGTAACCGCGACTCCAACAGCGTCTCCGTGCTCGACACCTCGACGAACAAGGTGGTCGCGACGATCGACACCACGACCAGCAACGCCCGCCCTCACGACGTGGTTGTCACCCCCGACGGCACGAAGGCCTACGTCTCGTGCGATGCCGCGGGACGGCTCGCGGTGATCGACACGGCGACGAACAAACTGACCGCGACCATTACAGTCGTCGCCGGCCCGGTGGGCCTGGCGATGGACAAGACCGGCTCGCGCATTTACGTGGCGGGTTCCAAAGGCAGCACTGTTTCGATTGTGGACATCGCCACCGACAAGGTTGTCGCCACCACGACCGTGGGTCTGTCGCCGACCTACGCAGCGGTCCGACCGATGGCTGCCGGGTGATGTGCGCTCCTTCCGGTACCAAGACCTGGTGATGGGGCGGCCCCGCCTCGTGAGGGCGCAGCCCCCTACGAGGCCAGGGGTCGGCAAAGTTTGAATGGCGTCCCGTCTTTGGGTCGTTGGGCCTGGTTGTGTTTGCCTCCGGCGGGCCTTGCCTCCGGCGGCTCCTCGCCGGAGGGGCAGGTCTCCAGGATGGCCTGGGGTTTCGAGGTTTTCTTGCGTTGGGTTCGGGTCTGCCTGCCATCCCGTCGACCTCCCAGGGGCTATCACGCCGCGTCAAGGGGGCCAGTTTTGGCATTGCTGTGTTTCTTGCATTTTGGCCCCCTTGACACGGCGTGATCGGGCTTCGCCAGGTCGACGGGATGGCAGGGAGCCCCTTGGTGGCGGGCTTGCGCCGCTCGGGGGACGCGATGTCACCGCGTTTTGGGGCGCTCAACCTGAATCCACCGATGTCCTTCACGGGTTTATTGGTCGGGACAGTGGGCGTTGGCCTGGCCAAGCCCGCTTCGCGTCCCCATCAGAGGTGGCGGACAGGCGCGATGTCCCGAAAGGCGCTTTCAGGGCGTTGAACGTCCCAAAAGCGCCTTTCGTGACACCAACTATGCCCCGAAAGCGCCTTTCGGGGCATAGCACCCGCAGGGTGCGATGCCCAGCGCCCCGAAAGGGGCGCCCCGGAGGGCGCAAGCCCGCCACCAAGGGGCTCCCTGCCATCCCGTCGACCTGGCAACGCCCGATCACACCGTGTCAAGGGGGCACCAACCACCCCAACCCGCGCCAAAAGCTGGAACCGCCCCCTTGACACGGTGTGATAGCACGAAGTGAGGACGACGGGATGGCAGGCAGACCCGAACCCAACGCAACCAAAACTGCAAAACCCCAGGCCATCCTGGAGACCTGCCCCTCCGGCGAGGAGCCGCCGGAGGCAAACCCCAGCCGCCGGAGGCAAAACCCAGCGAAGGCAACGCAACCGGTGGATCCAGGCTCAACGCCCTCAAAGACGCTTTCAGGACATCGCGACCCGGCTTTCCTGCGGCAGCTCAACGCCCAGGCAGACCACCCCGACCTTGCGGTGATCCTGGAAGCCGATCCCGCCGTGATCGCGCAACGTCTCGAAGAGCGCGGACCGCACAACCGGTTCAGCTCCGCCCCGGCAGCGCCCAAGCCACCGAACGCCTGATACACGCCGGGTTCGACCCAACCCGCCCACCACGCCGCCGCGCGCATCGTGGACCGGCTGACGACGTTCTTCGCCCCCGGCTGAGCGGCTGTCGTTCCGGCTCGTCGCCGTTCTTGGCCGCCGCGTTCGCCTATGACACGCGCCGCGTCTGCAAGCCCTACCAGCGGATTGAGGTAGGGACACCGACGTCACGCCACCACCCCATACCGATTGCCACTCAGGGCCCTGCCTGACTTCAGAGGACGAAGGTGAAGGCGCCGAAGGACATTCCGGCACTACCGACCCATCCGACGCCCCTCTCGCCCGGTCGCAGCCTGCCGGCGTCGATCGCCGCGGCGATGGCCGCCGGGATGGAGGCGGACACCACGTTGCCGGTCTTGTGGTAAACGTGTTCGATCGTGTGGCCGAGTCCCACCTTGTCGGCCATGCCCTGCCAGATGTTCTTGCTCGACGCGTGTGTGAAGAGGGCAGTGACGGTGTCCGGGGCCACGCCGAGGCGTTCGAGCACCGTCAGGGTGTCCGTGACGCCGACCTCGTGCAGTTCGAAGCCGTACGAGGCGAAGTAGCCGACGCCGTTGGCGGCCAGCTTGTCCGATGGTTCGCTGTAGCCTTCGTAACCCTCGAGGGTCACGTTGCACAGCGGGGCGAGGTCCGGGCGGGAGATGAACTGGAACTCCCACGGCGCGTTGTCCTCTGCCGTCAGCACCGTCGCGGTGGCCGCCTCGCCGAGGGTGTAGGCCGGGAAGACCGAGTCCAGGTCGGCGTTGCTGGTGAGCCGGAACAGGTGCGGGAAGGCCCTGCCGCCGTCGCGCAGGCTGAACTCGGCGTTCACGATCATCGCCGTGCAGTATTGGCCACTGCGGAACAGCGACTCCGCCACGTGGACCGCCCGGGTCCAGCTCATGCAGGCGTCGAGGATGTCGAAGCAGTGCGCGCCGCCGAGGCCGAGCGCGGCGGCGGCGTGATACGCCCCGCCCGGTTCGAGGAAACCGCGGCCGATTCCGGTGTAGATCAGGAGCTCGATCTGGTCCGGCCTCAGTTCGGCCCTGTCCAGGGCGTCCGCCGCGGCATCGCGCAGCAGGTCGATCGGCCGCTCCCCGTCCGCGAGCCACCGGCGTTCGTCGGATCCGGTGAAGCGCAGTAGGTTTCCTATCCTGCGCACGGCACGGTCGAGGTCGCCGTCGAAGTGGTTCGCGCTGTGCGTGGTGATCTCGTTCAGGATGTCGTCGTTGGTGACCGTGCGGGACGGCAACGTCGCGCACACTGATCGTAGTCTCATATCCGACCCTTCAGGGGATGCGAACGGCTTGCCCTGCGTAGGCCAGACCGGCACCGAAGCCGACCAGCACCGCCCACTGACCGGAGTGCGCCTGCCCGTCGGCGATGATCCGGTGCAGGGCCAGGGGAACCGACGCGGAACTCGTGTTGCCGGTCATCCGCACGTCATCGGCGACCACGACCTTCTCCGGCACCTCGAGAATGGCGGCGAGCTTCTTGATGAGCCGCCAGTTGGCCTGGTGGGTCACCAACGCGGCAACGTCGTTCCACTCGAGCCCGGTCACGCTGAGGACCTCGCGGACCACCTTCGGCACGGTGGCGCACGCCCAGCGGGTGATGGCCAGACCGTCCATTCGCAACGTCGGGGCGGGCAGGCCCGGGTTGGCGGCCGCCTCGAACTGCGTCGGCCGCACCTCCAGCGCCGCGGCCCGCGCGCCAGCCGATCCCCATACCACCGGGCCGACGCCCGTCGCACCGGTCACGGCCGTCAGCACCACCGCGCCCGCGCCGTCGGCGAACACCGGCCCGGTGGCCCGGTCGGCCGGGTCGACGATGTCGAGCATCCGGTCCGCGCCGATCACGAGCACGTTCCCGCAGTCACCCGAAGCGATCAGCGACCGCGCCACCTGCAGCGCGTAACAGAAGCCGGCGCAGGCGATGTTGACGTCGAACGCCGCGACCGTCAGTCCGAGCTTGGCGGCGACCTGCGGCGCGACGGCCGGGCACGGCTGCGGGTTGGTCGAGGTCGCCACCACCACCGCGTCCATCGCCGACGCCCGCATGTTCGCCCCGCGCAACGCGGTCATGGCCGCGGTGGTGGCCATGACCACCACCGACTCCAACGGCCCCGCCTCACAGCGGGTCTCCACCCCGGTGCGCGACACGATCCAGTCCCGGTCCACCCCGCTCTTGCGGGCCGCCTCGTCCGACCCCACCGTCGGCGGCCGGTACGCGCCGACCGCCATGATCGCCGATCCCCGGCCCGTGGCCCCGGTCACCGCGCACCCTGCTCGGCACGCGTGGTCACGAAATCGAGGATGTCGCGCGGCGTGGCGAACTTCGCCGCCTCGGCGTCCGAGATATCGACCTCGTACTGGTCATCGAGGATCGCGATCATTTCCGCCTTCGCCAGCGAATCCACTTCCAGCTCGTCGAGCGATCGGTCAAGATCCTCGGCGGACAGCGCGATCACCCGGCTGGGAGTGTCCGGGTCCTCATTGATCACCCGGTTCAGAATCATCTCCAGGTCTGCTTTTTCCACGGTATTGCTCCCCTAATCCGGCACACGTTGGATATTCGGCATCTCGGGTATGTTTCTGAAACTCACAGGAAACCAGGCGTCCTTGTCCTGGCCGCACCTCGCACAGTGCCCGCGCCGATCGCCGGTGACAAGCCCAGGTCCCGTGGGACGGAACGAATTCATCATGCACGCCGCCGTGCCCGACATATTCGTGCCGCGTTGTGCCGCCACGTGAAACAACTCATTGCCTGCCGGTTTTTGCGTCACTCAGACTGTTCGTCTGTTCGGGACGAGCGCGGCGCTTTCTGCGCTCGCTACGGTCCGCGTGATGTCGAGGAGTCATGGTGAACGCAACCAGCAATACCGCAAGCGTCCGAACGAGACGCCGGATCCGGCGCGTCGCCGCCATCGCGATGCTGGCCGGTCTCGGGTTGTTCATCCCCGGCACCGCCGCTCACGCGGTGCTGCCACTGTGCCCGCCATCCGGTGCGCTGATCGGCTTCAGCGACGCCCTCGATGGCGCTGTCCTCGACGGGCAGCCAGTCAGTGAACTGTCGGCACTCGCCCTCGATGTGCGTTCCGGCGGATTCATCTCCGTCAGCGACGAGGTGCCCACGCTCTTCTTCCTCCGTCACCCCGCCAGTCCCGAGGCCACCAGGACGGTCCCGTTGCGAGCGGCGGACGGTACGCCATTCACTGGCGATACCTTCGATGGGGAAGGCGTCGCGGTGTTGCCCGACGGACGCGTTCTGGTCAGCTCGGAACTGGAGCCGTCGATCCGCATCTTCACCCGGGGCGGCCTACAGGTCGGCTCGCTCGAGGTACCGGCACGGTTCCAGGTCGCCCCGGCGGGGCAGGCCAGGGCCAACGGAACCCTTGAAGGGCTGACCATCTCGCCGAGCGGCAAGTACGTCTACGCCGCGATGGAGGCCCCACTCAGCGGCGACGCACCGGCGACGGGAGAGTCTCTGATCCGCCGCATCCTCGTCTACCGGGCCGACGGACACGGCGGCTACGCGCTGCTCAAGCAGATCGGTTATGCCACCGAGCCAGGCCACCGCATCTCCGAGATCGGTGCCTACGCCGACGGCAAGTTCGTCATCCAGGAGATCGCGTTCACGCCTGGCGTTGGGGTCGACGACCTGCTGTACGCCGTGACCGGCGCGCTGGGTGCGGTTGACGTCACCGGCGTGCCCAACCTCGCCACGGCACCGGCCTCGGCCATCGTCGAGAAGTCACTGGCGATCCACGTCAACGAGTGCCCGCCCGGCGGAGCCACCCATCCCGGCCCGCAGGCCAACCCGCTGCTCGACAACTACGAGGGTCTCTGGGTGGGCGCGCCGCTGGGCGCCGGACCCGCTGTGCTGGAGATCATCAGCGACAACAACTCCAATCCCACCCAGGTCACCCGTCTGGTGCGCTTCGCAGCGCTCCTGCCATAGGCGCGTGGGTCGCGCAGGGAAGTGAGCACGTCATGAACGGTGAGCCACACCCCAGCCCCGGCTGCCGGGCGCTGCTCGCCGCCAGCCCGAAAGCGACCCAGCAGTGGCAACAGGAAACCAGGTTCACCGTCTTCGAACGCCGCTATGACTGAGCAGAACAGCACAGGGGAAAACTCATGAAAAGGTATTTCAGGTCGGCGCTGCTGCTGACGCCCCGCCTACAGCACATGACCTACGCCGTCGGCTACTCGAACTGCGTCTCACTCAGCCAGCCAGCCATCACCTCAGGCTCGCGAAACGACAGCTTCGACGCCGTACGCGGCTGTCTCGACCTGCCCTCCACCGGGCCCGCGGCCACGACCGTCACCTGGAACACCGGCCAGACCAGCGCGATCTCAGGGACGACGACCGCCGTCAACGTCGGCGGTCAAACGGTGTTCACCTGGCAGGGCACGGTCACCTCAGGGCTGTTCACCGGAGCCGGTTTCACCGAGGTCATCGCACAGAACAGCCTCAACCTGCTCGCCTGCGTCTTCGCTCCGGGTGTCACCACCCAGTCCGGCACCGGAACATTCATCAGCACGTGAGCATGTACTTGTTCCGGCATGCGGAACGAGTAGTTGAGTGTCATCGGCCTCCTTCGCCACGATGGGGGTTCAGTACTTCCTCAAGGGGGCTGCGATGAAGGCACACGTCGTTCTCGGGTTCGTCGTCGCGGCGACGGCGGTTGTGCCGTTGTCAGGCTGTGACACCGGTCCGCCCGGACAACCGGCGGCTGATCCGGTGATTCCCGCGGGCCAGATGAACGTCGTGTGCACCTACAGCCATTCGGCGGCGGACGACTCGATCGTCTACCCCCGGCGGCCGGGTAAGGCGATGGAGCACGACTTCTTCGGCAACACCACCGCCGACGCGTTCAGCACCGGGCCGTCGTTGCGTGCTGAGCCGGTCAGTACGTGCGAGAACGTGGCGGATGCCAGCGCGTACTGGTTGCCGTCACTGCGGCTGGCCAATGGGAAGGTGATCCCGCCGACCTACCAGAAGACCTACTACAACAACCAGGCCGGGTACGTGAGCAACAACCATTACGCCGTCCAGCCGTACCCGGAAAACCTGCAGATGCTGGCCGGCAGCCATACCGGCACCACGCCGAATGTGAATGTCCACTTCCTGTGTACCGGCGCCGGGTACACCAGCGAGATCCCCACCGCCTGTACCCCCCATCCGGTCAAGGGCACCCAGTTCGACATCGCGATCGCGTTCCCGACCTGCTGGGACGGCGACAATCTGGCGCCCATGATTCACAGGGGCATGAACAACATGGCCTATCCGGCGGCGAGCGGGTCGTGTCCGGCCGACTATCCGGTGCGGTTGCCACTACTGAACTTCAACGTCGCGTACCAGGTTGGCCACGTCACCTCCCTGGCAGGCACGGAGCTGTCGATGGACCCCACCCTGGACGCGGACGGCAACGTTGTTCAGCTTAACTGGGGCTCGTTGTACACCTCGCACGCGGACTTCATCAACGCCTGGCAGCCCGAATCGGCCCAGTACATGGTGGACTACTGCCTCAACCGGGCAACCGCGTGCGGGAAGAACGTGCCCTACTCCTACCGTGACGCCGGTGCTGACAGCACCGCCGTCGAAGGCGTCCGCCACGCGACCAACTTCGGCTCGGATCCGACCGTCACCGTGCGGGCGGACAACGGGACAACCGCGCAGTCGGTGGCGTACCTACGGTTCGAGATCCCGCCCGGCGCACTGGAATTCCCGGTCCGGTTCAAGCCCTCGTACCGACTGCGTCTGTACGGCGGGAACGTCAGTGGTACCAGCACCCGGACGCTGAACGTCTACGCCACCAGCACCGGGTGGTCGGAGTCCAGTCTCACCGCCGACAACGCACCCGCCTGCGGCGGGAGCCCGGTCGCACACTTCACCCTGGACGACAAGCAGGGGTATCGGGACATCTACGTCACCAACACGGTCAACGCGGCAATGGCGGAGGGACAGACCCACATCTCGCTGTGCGTCAAGGCCGGAGACGGTGACCCGGACACGTTCACGTTCGACAGCAGGGAAGGGACCAACAAGCCGGTACTCGGCCTGTTCGGGATCACCCCGACCGGGTACTGAACAGAGTGTCCCAAATGAGCTGGATCGCGGCGTCAGCGGATGCCGGCGCCGCGCTCCACCCGGCACTATGTCCCGCCCCGGTCGAGATGACCGTGTACACGGTTGAGGAAGTCGGAGAACCGGACCTGCAAACCGAAACCAGTGTTCGCCCCGGAGCACGAAATGCCGTCCCCGGTGCAGGAGATGTAGGTGAACTCACCACTGCCCGAGGTGATCTCGGCTCTGCCGTGCCGCGGGGGTATACCGCGCTGGGCGATGTGAGTGTGGCCGGCTTCGACAGGCCCGACTCCGGCCAGGTCGTGTGCGTGCGCGCCGATCTGACCACGCCGGGCGTCGATGGCGAGATCGTCTGGGACTCCGCCGGCGCCGATGGCGAGTCCCAGGCCAGGATGGTGCAGCTGTGCGCACCGGTGCCCGGCCCGGAGAACGCCGATGACCCGTACGGTTCGACGATCGCGCCGGGCGGGTTCGTCACCGTCGTCGAAGGCTCGCCCGCACCGGCGACGGCAGGCGGGGCGCAGGTGCTGATGCTGTCGGTGCCGAGGGTGCCGCCGCCGGCGGACCAGCCCCAGCCAGTCCTGACCGAGCGGGCGCGGCCCGCCGAGACCGCCACCGGTTTCGTCTGGTTCGAGCTGACCCTGCCGATGACCGCGGTCACCGACCCGGACAGGAACCCGGCCTGGCAGGTACACAACTCTCCCTTCTACACCCTGCGGTGCGAGGTGTCCTACCGGCTGGCGGCCTACGGCGACAACACCGGCTCGGAGCAGCAGTGGCTACGCGCCGACATCGATGCCGGCGTCAACCAGGCCCGCGGCGACTCCTTCGAGGAGGCCACCGGCATCTCACTCGGCCAGTTCTCCATCGCCGGCCAGCGGTCGGTCGGGGTATCACCGAGCAGGCTCGGGACCGAGTCACGGGACGTCTGCTTGGTGTGTGGTGGCGACGCGCGGTGGGGTCAGGTAGCCGGTCTGGTGGAAGTAGGCGATGTAGCTGTCAAGGAGCCGGTCGTCGACGGGTGGGCAGGTGAGTTCCGCGTCCTTGAGGTCTGTTTCGGTGTGATGGCGTGTGAAGGCGGGGAAGATCCGGGCTCGGTAGAGTTCCTTGACGGTGATGTCGCGGGCGGCAGCGGGGTCGGTGAAGATCGGGACGAACGCGACGATGGGGTGGGTTTCGTGGTGTGCGGCGAAGTCTCGTAGTTGGTGGACCCAGTCGTGGTAGGGATGGATGTCGATCGGGTGTCCGTGGGCGCGGAGCCGGTCGACCATGGCGGGGAGCAGGGCGAATCCCGGGTTGGTCAGGTGGTAGGTCTGCCCGGCCGGGGCGACGTGGGTGGCGAGGTGGACGACAGCGCTCGCCAGGTAGTCGGCGGGTACGAAGTCCAGTGGCAGGTCCAGGTCCGGTGCGCTGCCCATGTCGGTGATCGCCTTGAAGAAGGCGCAGATGGCGGCGTCGGTGTTCCAGGCGCCGTCGGTGGTGTTGCCGGTGATCTCGTACGGTCGGTGGATGACGACCGGCAACCCTTGGCTCGCGGCGAGGCGCAGGGTCTGTTCGGCGACCCACTTGGACTCCGGGTAGCCCATCGACAGGCGCTCCACGTGGGCCAGCGGAGTGTCCTCGGTGACCTCTGTGACGCCTGCTGAGCCGAACCCGGCGAGCACGGCGATGGTCGAGATGTAGTGCACCGGGATGTCGCGCCGGGCCCTTGCGAAGTCGACGACGTTGCGCGTTCCCTCGACATTGGTGCGGCGCAGCCATTCGTAGGGATAGACGAAGTTGACCTGTGCGCCGCTGTGGTAGACGAGGTCGACCGACCCGGCCAGCTCGGCCCACGCGGCTTCGGCCCAGCCGAACCGGTGCTCACTCAGCTCGCCGCGCAGTGCGCGGATCCGTTTCGGGTCAACGGGTTCGACGTGCCCGTAGCGGTGCCGTGCGCTGTGCAGCCGGGCCAGGGCGTGCTCGTCGTCCTCGGCGCGCACCACACAGCAGATCTCCGCCTCGGTCCTGGTCAGTAGTTCCTGGAGCAGGTAGGAACCGAAGAACCCGGTGCCGCCGGTGAGCAGGACGCGGCGCGGATCGCGCCAGGTCGGCGGCGTGACCGGTCCGGTCCGTACCGGCGCTGGGTGCAGCCGGATGTCGGCACGCCAGCGGTCGGCAGGCAGCGGGTCCGGTGTGGCCGTGCCGGCCTGAACGGCGGCAACCGCCTGGGTGAGGACATTCAGGCGCGGAGTCCGCAGCAGGGCGCGAATCAGGTACTGACCGGACGCCCCGTCCAGGCCCAGTATGGCGATGACCCTGGCGATCAGCCGGGCGGCACGCAGCGAGTCCCCGCCGGCGGCGAAGAAGTCCACCTCAGGGTCGATGGGCTCGGACAGCTGCAGGGCGGTGCCCCATTCGTGGGCGAGGACCTCGTTCGGTCCGCCTGCCGGGTGCGGCTCGTCGCCCCGCACGGACCGGGCCAGCTCGCGGTGGTCCACCTTTCCGCTGGCCGTGAGCGGAAGCCGCGTCATGGCATGGAAGGCGGTGGGCACGCTGTGCCCGGGCAGCACCTCGGAAAGGTAGCGGCGCAGCAGGGTGCCGGGGATGGGAGTCGGTACCCTGCTGGTGTAGAACGCGACCACGGTTTGGCTAACCTCGTCCCGCACCGCGATCACCGCGGCCTGGTCGATGTCGGGGTGCTGGGCCAGCAGGCGGCTGACCTCGTCGAGTTCGACGCGAACCCCGCGGACCTTCACCTGGTTGTCCCGCCGCCCTCGGTAGTGCAACACGCCGGCCTCATCCCGGGCGACGATGTCGCCGGTGCGGTAGAGCCGTTCGGGAACGCCCGCCGGGGTGGCGGTGACGAACCGGGCGGCCGTCTCCGCCGGATCCCCCAGGTACCCCTTGGCCAGCCCGTCTCCGCCGACATACAGTTCGCCTTCGCTGCCGGTCGGCGCGAGGCTGCCGTCGGGGAGCAGCACGTAGCAGGTGGTGCGGTCGATCGGCCGTCCGATCGGGACAACCGCACGATCGTCCGTGCCGCCTGCGACGAGGTGAGTGGTGCTGAACACCGTGTTCTCGGTCGGCCCGTAGGCGTTGACCAGACGTCCCGGTGGCGCGGACCGCAGAACCTGACCGGCCAGACCGGGGTCGAGCACCTCCCCGCCGACGAAGAGCAGGCGCAGCGAGCCGAACGCGTCCGGGCACAGCCGGGCGATGAAGTGGAAGACCGAGGTGGTCAGGAAGGCCACCGTGACGTCGTGGCCGCGCAGCCAGGTCCGGAAGGCCGCCGGGTCGAGCAGTAGCTCACGCTCGGCAAGGACCACGCATCCACCGTTGAGCAGAGCCGGCCAGAGCTCCAGCATCGAACCGTCGAACGCGATGGTGCACCCGTGCATGACCCGGTCGGCCGCGGTGATGTCGATCGCGGAGTTGGACACCGCGAGGCGGATCACACCGCGGTGGGAGATCACCACACCCTTGGGTTTCCCGGTCGAGCCCGAGGTGAACATGATGTAGGCCGAGTCGGTGCCCTGGCCGGGCGGGCGCGCCGCGGCAGGCAGCACCTGGCCGTCGAGCAGCGAGTCGAACTCGACGCAGCGCCCGATCCTTCCGCCGTTGGGTAACCGTACACACAGGACCGGATCCGCCTGCCCGACCATCTCCCGCAACCGGGCCGGGGGCAGGGCGTCGTCCAGCGGGAGAAAGGCCGCGCCGGCCCGCAGGATCGCCAGCATCGTCACACATGCCTCCGGACAACGGCCCCCGACAATGCCCACCACTGACCCCGCGGTCACACCGGCCGCCCGCAGTCCACCGGCCACCCGCGCCGACAGCTCCGCCAGTTCGTCATACGTCCAGACCCCACCGTCCCAACTGATCGCCGCACGGCCACCGAACCGGCCGGCCGCGGCAACGAACAGCCGGTCGATGGTCGAGTCCCGGGGATAGGACGCGCTGGTCCGGAGTTCCTGATCCACGAATACCACTACTCCGATCGGAAGGAGGACAACGACAGGCCATTCAGGCACAGGACTGCGAAAGGGGGCAATTAGTCGTCCCGCCACACGGAACACAAACTTCGCATCGTGATCAGGTGCATAACAGTGTCGATTCAGGCACCTGTATCGAAATACATCTTCGACAGGTTGAAAGGACGGGAAGTGAGGGGTATTTTGACTACCGTTTCACATTACTGATCACTGCGCGCCCTACTGGTGGCGGACGAACGGGTTATTTCCGTTGCCGCGCGCGACATTATGGTCAGCCGCGTGTGCCACTGTCTGGAACACCCGCTTGTCGTGGTGGGTCGGTGCGGCGAGACTGTAGTGGTCCGGCCGGGCATATCCCACGTGTGGCGTACCGCCGCAAACGCGTCGCCGACACACGTCCATCGTGAGGGAGATGCCAATGCGCCGCCGTCAAGATACGCACCGTCGGGCGCGTTGTCTCGTCATCTCGATCCTGCTCGCCACCTGCTGAACCAGCGCCTCGATCACGGGCCGGCCGGGGATCCACTCCCGGCCGGCCCGCCGGTGCTTCGGGACATACACAGGTGGTCGGGGATCAGGTGGCGTAGGCCATCAGGGTCGGCTCGGAGTTGACCTTCGTGGAGAGCAGTGCCTGGGCCGCGAAGTTGGCGGCGATCAACGCGACGTTGAGGGTGACATCGAGCAGTGTCACGGTTGGCGCGTACACCTGGGAGCATTTGTTGGAGGGCAGCCGGCTCGGCGAGGCGGTGCCGGTGTTGGTGAGCGCGTCCAGTGAGAGCAGGTACGGCAGCGCCTCGTAGACCAGGCCCACGTGTGAGGCGATGTTTCCGGAGCACACGTCCTGCAGCCGGATGTTGGTGGCGGTGTCCAGTGCGGCGCTGGCCGACGGTACGAGAAGGTCGCTGGAGCTGTAGATGCTGGTGTAGGAGACGGATCCGGGTGTCTTGTCGCCGTCGTTGAGGGCATCGAGGAAGTTCGAGCTGGTGGTCATCTGGCTTGCGGCCGCCGCGCAGGGGAACGCGCACACGAGGTCGCCTGCGGTGACGCCGTCGTTCGGGCTGGCCAGCAGTACGGCGTCGTCGACCTGGTCCTGCAGGCTCGGCCAGTACTTGACCGCCCAGCGGATCTCGAGGTTGCCCTGGCTGTGGCCGATGACGTCGACCTTGATGTCGTTCTGGTCGTACATGTGGCGAATCGCGTAGACGACGTACTCGGAAGCCACCTGGATGTCGTTCATGGCGCGTGCCGGCAGGTCCACGCCGCACACGTCGAAGCCGGCGGCGGTCAACGCGTCGGCGTAGTTCCAGCCCCACGCTTCGCTGTAGGTGCTCGTTGTGCCGTGTACCAGGAGAACCGGCTCATGGCTGGTGTGGGTGAAGCTGGCGGGGCAGTCCAGCGCGGCGGCGAGGGTGCCGGTGGACACCGAGTACGCCGGGTCGGCGCTCGCGGGTGAGGCGCCGGCGACCACGACCGCGGCGCACAGGGTGGCAGCCAACACGCCGGGTATGGACAGGCGGCGGAGCATGGATGTCGAACGGGACGATGGGACCATTGCGACTCCTCATAGGTCGGAGAGAAATGACACTGTCCTCCCGTCCCCACGTGCGGTCCATTTTGTGTTCCGCCACACGGAACACAGCCCGTCGCGAACTTCGGCGTGACGGGAACTGGTGTTCCGCGTACTGGAACACCGGGTGGACCGGATGTTATTGGCTGCCTACGGTGTGGTTGATCACCGACATCTGTTGTTACGCGTACCTATTCAGCTGGGGTGAGTGCTGGTGGTAGCCATGCGCCGGTGGTGAAGAGTTGGTGGAGTGCGTTGAGTTTGTCGAGGCCCCATTTGGTGGCGGTGTCCAGGTAGGACTGGACTATGGCGAAGTCGATAAGCCCGGTCAGGGTGCGCCAGGCGCCGCCGGAGGTGCGTTGTTGGACTTTGACTGGTCGGATCGCTCGTTCGGCGACGTTGTTGGTGAACGGTACGGTGAGGTCGGTTGCGAAGCGCAGGATCATGTCTTCGTAGCGGTGGAAGCGGCGGATCAGCTTTCTCGCGTCGGTCGCGAGTGCCCCGGGTTTGCGGTGGTTGTCGTCTCGTCCTCGGGCCAGGGCGCCGCGGTAGTGGTTGCGGATCGCGGTCAGGACGGCCGGGTCCAGCGCGGTCGCGGCGTGTTCGCGGGCCTGTTGTGCGGCGTGGTGGGCATCGAGCAGGGTGTTGGCCATCGCGCTCGCCCATAGTTGCTCGTCGGGGTCGGCGTCGGACAACGCGCGTAGATCGCGTAGGAGGTGGGCCGCGCACCAGGCGTGCAGTGCCTGGGTCAGATGCTCGTAGCCGGCATAGCCATCGCGGACCAGGACCCCGTTGAACGCGGGCAGGACACCACCGGCGTCGATATCGTCGCTGCCGCGGCCACCGACGTGCATCAGGGTCAGGTACTCGGTGCACGCGACATGCACATACCTCAGCGATCCGGCGGCGCGTCCGGTGGTCTCATCGGCGTGCAGCACCGGCGCACCGGCGAGCAGGGTTTGCATGTGGACGAGGAACTTCTTCTCCAACCGTCGTGCGGCACGGCCGCGGACCCCGGCGAGGAACCCGGTGGAGACGTCGATCGCGCACAGTTTCTCCAACAGATCACGGGCCCGACCGACCGGCAGGTAGTGCGCACACGTCAACAACGCGGCACGGGCCAGGGTTTCCGGACCGATCCGCACCGGCGAACCATGTGCGGCCACGATCCCTCGATGCTCGACCGGCACCGCCTGGTCGTCCCAGCCGGGAGTGGTCACCGTCCCACAACACGGACACACCTTCGAGATCCGCTGATACTCGGTCACCGTCGGCGACGGAGTCGGCGTGAGGTCAACAATCTGACGTCGTTGCCGGCCGCTCTCTTCGGCCCCACGCAGCGAAGCATCACAAGAGCCGCAATGATTCGGGTGAATCTCCAACCGCTCATCCGGATCACCAACCAGACTCCGCGAGGACGACGCCGAACCCGGCTGCTTACCCAGCCTACGCCCCGACCTGGTCCGGCCCGAACGCTTCTTCGCCGGCAGCTTCGCCCACGGCGCATCCGACGACGGCGGCCGCGACGAGTTCGACGAATCCTGCCCCAGCCGGTGCTCCAGCTCCGCCACCCGTTGCGTCAACACCTCGATCATCCTGGCCTGAGCGGAAACCAGCGCGAGCAACTCCTCACGTGACAACTCCTCCGCACCAGACACGCCAAGATCATCTCAAACGCCGCCCCCAGGCTCACAACGGCCACCAACCAGCTGAACAGCTAC
>NZ_JBARWZ010000085.1:0-33141 GCF_049647105.1 Actinophytocola sp. | reverse complement strand
GCCACATCATCCGCTGCCTCAAACGCTACGTCGCCCGCGAAATCCACCGAGCCCTCACCACAGACCTCACCAACCCCACAAACACCCCTTGACATCTATAGGAGCATCTTTCGGGGCATAGTTGGTGCCACGAAAGCCGATTCTGGGACGTTCAACGCCCTGAAAGCGCCTTTCGGGACATCGCGCCTGTCCGCCACCTCTGATGGGGCCCCCGGCGAAGCGGGCTTGGCCAGGCCAACGCCCACCGCACGACCAATAAACCCGCCGCCCGTGGTCTCCTCACGGTCGCACGAGCCATAAACCTGGCGCTGCCCCGGAATTCCTCGACGACGGTGATCATCGAAAGGGCCTGCCGAGCAACTCGAAGAGTTGGTGATTTCCTGCTGACACGCGTCCTGACGAGCGACGACGGTGGCTTCACCCTATTGTCGGTGGCTCGTGGGATGATTCTGGGGTGACGGTGCGACGGATTGTGATCATTGTGACCGGTCTGGTGGTCGCCGGATTGTGTGCGGTGTTCGCGTGGCTCGGATGGGACGACGCGAACGTGCTGGCCGCGGTGGTTTCCGCGGTAACCGGAGTGGTGGCGGTGGGGGCGGCTGTGTGGGCAGCGGCGAAGCAACCGCCGAAGGACGAGCCGAAGGTCCGGGCGCGTGCCGCACGTACCGGCAAGGCGACCGCGCGATCAGGGGGAACGGCCAACACCGGTATCACCGGCCCCGCGTCCGGCGGCATCGACGCCGTGGCGCAGGACACCGGGGATGCCGTCGCGACGGACGACGGTGACGCCAACACCGGGGTCCGGCTGACTTGACCGAACCTCAGCAGCCCATCACGAACACGAAGACCGGGCAGGCCAACTCGGTCGGCGGGTACGCGAACACCGGTGTCCACGTCGGCGACGTCAACCTGAACACCGGCACACCGGTCCGCACCTGGTACCGGGAGCAGGTGCGGCGGATCGTGCCGCCGGAGCTGCTCGATCGTGAAGCCGAGCTCGAGGAGCTGGCGAAGTTCTGCACCGACCCCGCGACGCGTGGGCGGTACTCGTGGTGGCGAGCGGAGGCGTGGGCGGGCAAGTCCGCGTTGATGTCGTGGTTCTTCCTGAATCCGCCACCGGCGGTTCGGCTGGTCTCGTTCTTCATCACGGCCCGGTTCGCGAGCCAGAACGATCGGGTGTCGTTCGGGGACAACCTCATCGAGCAGCTGGCCGCCATCCTGGGTGTGCCGATGCCGCAGACCACCGACTCGACACGCGACATGCACCTGCTCGGCATGCTGCACGAGGCGGGCATTCCCGCCGTGACACCGAAGATCATGACGGAATGGCTGACCGAGCCGGGACTGTCCGCGACGGCGAAGATCCACCTCGCGACCGCGGCACGGCGCCTGCTGGCAGAGCGCAGGCCGGCGGACGCTCTCGTTGCCTCCGAGGCCGACGAGGAGGTGCTCGCGGCCGTGGCCCTGGCGGCGTGCACGGCGGGTTACATCGACGCCGGTGCGTTGCTCGCGCGTCACATCGAGAACCCGGCCCAGCGCGTGAATGCCGTGACAGCACTGGCGACCGCCTGTGTCCGCGCCGGTGAGTTCGACGACGCGGAGACGTTGCTGTCCGTGTGTGGCGGAAGCGAGTACCGGGCGGAGGCCACGATGTCACTCGCGTTGGTCTTCGCCGAGACCGACGCGGTCGATCGGGCGGCGGACCTGATGTTGCAGCGTCAGTTCCTGATCGAAGAGGTCATGACCGAGGACGGGCACACCGAGCTGAAGTCCAAGGCCGCGCAGGCATGGGCCGCGCTCGGCGATTTCGAACAGGCCACCCGTGTCGCCACGTCGTTGAGCGGCGCCAACGAACGTGCCGAGGTGTTCACCGCGCTGGCTCAGCGGGTCATCGACCGGGGTGACTTCGATGTGGCCAGGGGATTCGCGACCCAGGCAGAGACCTACGCCCGGATGTCGGTGACCACGACCACCCGGGTGCAGGGCTTCACCGCACTGGCCCGCGCGTACGCCGCGGCCGGGAACCTCGAACGCGCGGAGAGCATCGCCGGTGTCGCGGTGTCCCCGGACGGCGAGCCGAGCGCCGAGGAACACCTCGCGATGACGTTCGTGGAGATGGGCGAACACGAGCGGGCCGTCCGCATCGCGCACCGGTTCTCACCTCTGGTTCGTGACCACCTCCTCGTCGAGTTGGTGACCGCCGTCGACTCCGGCCATGACCTCGCCTGGGCCGTGGAGCTGGCCAGGTCCGTGTCGACGGATCCGGCTCGCATGCGGGCTCTCGCGCACTGCGCCCGGCTGGCCGCGGGCTGCGGTGACCTCGACCAGGCCATCGCGATCACCCTCGCCATTCCCGACACGACCATCCGCACGGAGGTCTCCTGTTTCCTGGTGAGGAAGCTCGCCAGGGCACGGGACATGCCGCGGCTGCGGACACTGACCGAGTGGGCCACGGATCGCCTTGACCTGGACCCGGCACCGGACGAGCGGCGATCCGCGACCCATCTGCTCGCCGCGGCACTGGCGGCCCAAGGCGAATTCACGGCCGCGACACAGGTCATGACGTCGCTGCCGGAGGATGGCCGGGACGCCGTCGCCGTCACGGCTGTCGCCGTGGCGGCGTTGACGGGTGCCGAGGACCGGGCACGCGGTCTGCTGGAACTGATCGGCTCACCCGCCGCGCGTCAGTCGGCCTTGGACGAGTTGGTGAGTGCCGCCATCGCGTGCCGGGATCTCGTCCGTGCCAACGAACTCGTGGACGACCTCGACGACATCGACCTGCGTGATCGTGTTCGTGCCGAGATCGCCGCGGCGGCGGCGGAGGCAGGGAAGCCCGCGCTCGCCGGCGAGGTGCTCGGCCGGATTCGTGCCGCGGAACACCGCGGCTGGGCACTGGCCGCGGTCACCGCGGCGGGTTTTGTTCTCCCGCTGCCCAACGATGCGGAATCCGTCGTGCAGCGGGTGACCGACCCCGATGCCCGCATCGATCTGCTCGCCGTGTTCGTCGAGGTGATGGCGTCGGTCGGCCGGGCCGAGCAGGCCGCCGAGCTGATCAGGGCGACCTCGGAACCGGAACACCGCGGGCTCGCGTGGGCGGTGCTGGCTGAGAACCTCGCAGGCGACGCGGCGCGGAATGCGGTCGCGTTGTCGTTCCGCTGGGGACGCTGGACCACCGCGTTGGGGCGTCTCGCTCGCCTCGAAGCCGACTCACTGCCGGGTGTCGAAGCCGAATTCTTCGTGCTGAACCCGGAAAGCGCCGTCGGATAACAGCGGGTTCGCCGAGGCGTGGGATTTCTCCCGCGCAGCTCCGACCGCAACCAAGTGGCACCTCGGCCAGCCACCGTTTCGCACCAAGGCCGCCCGATCGTGGGGAATATCCACCCCCACGAAAGGGATGAGTCATGGTCCAGAATGTTCTTCCCCCAGTGATCGGCATCGTCGTCATCGCCGCCGCGGCTCTCGCGACCGGCACGGCCAGCGCGCCCAGCGCCCAGCCTGCCTCGGACATCACCATCATCGGCGAGGCGATCGTGGCCTCACCGGCGGCGGCCGCCGCCCTGAGTCCGATGGCGGCAGCGGCACCCCCGCCCGGTTGTGCCGACGCCGCCTACACGTTCGCACCGTGGCACCTCGGCACGACCTACAGGTGGGCCTACAACGCGGCCGGTGCGCCGGCCTCCGTGGCAGCCCAGGCGCTCGCGACGATACATACCGCGTCACAGACGGTCGCGAGTGGACGTAATCGTTGTGGCTTGGCGACCGGGCTCCGCACCACCCAGCAGTACATCGGGGCCACGAACAAGGTGGCCCAGGTCAACGCCGCGGGCGCCTGCACGGGAAACGACGGGACGAGCGTGACCAGTTGGGGCAGCCTGCCGGCCAGCTACCTCGCCTATACCTGCGCCTATTACCGGACGAGGACCGGCGTGTTGCTGTCCTCCGACCTGCTCATCGACGGCAAGGTGCACAAGTGGGGTTTGACGGTGCCTGCCAACTGCACCAGCACCTTTGACCTCGAATCGGTAGTGGTACACGAACGCGGACACACGGCCGGTCTGGCCCATGTGGACCAGACCGCGCATGCCACGCAGGTGATGAGCCCGAGGAACCCGCCGTGCACGACCATCAAGCGGACGCTCGCGGCAGGCGATCTCGCCGGTCTCCAGAGGCTGTACTGATCGAAGTGGACTACGGCCGGGCTGACATCGCCATCGAGGTCAGCCCGGCCGATCGTAGCGATAGCCGACTCCGCGAACCGCTTTGATGGGCGAGTTCGTGTTGTCCCATCTGAGTTTGCGGCGCAGGCGAAGCATCGCGAACTTCACCCGTTCCGGCCCGAGCCCGGTCGGGTCGTCCCACGCCTGCGTGAGCAACTGCCTGGCCGACAGTACCGCGCCCGCGTGCTTGGCCAGCACGTTGAGCAGCCGGAACTCGGTGTTGGTCAGCTCGACCGCACGGTCTCCGCCCTGTTCGGTGATCTGCACGGTGCGTGCCCTGTGGTCGATCCGCACAAGGCCGTCGTCGTAGCCGCTCTCCCAGTCCGGGCCTGGCCCGGCGGTCCGGCCCGCGCGGCGCAGCAGCGCCTCCGCCCTGGCGAGGAGTTCGTTGTTGGTGAACGGTTTGGTGACGTAGTCGTCCGCGCCCGCGCGCAACCCACGCACCTTGTCCGCCTCCTGGCCCTGTGCGCTGAGCATCAGCACCGGCAGGTCGGCGAGGTCGCGGATCCGTTCCAGGACGGTCCAGCCGTCCATGCCGGGCAGCCCGATGTCCAGCAGGACGAGGTCGGGCTTCTCCTGATGTACCAAGCGAAGTCCGGCCCGGCCGTCGGACGAGGAGATGAACTCGTAACCCGCGCGCTCGAAGACGAGCCGCAACGCCAGCACGATTTCCGGCTCGTCCTCGACTGCGAGAATCTTGGTCATCGCGCTCCTATCCCGGGCAGGGTGACGCGGACCGTGGTCCCCGTCCCCTCACCGACAAGCTGTTGTGCGCGCGTGGATTCTCCGTTCAGTTTTCACGGTACGACCGCCACCGGACGGACAGCGTCAGAGAGGTGGCTTGCCGCAACAAAGTTCACTCGTACGAGGCGTCGCCAGTGCAGGAAGCCGCCGGTGGCGGGTTCGAACCGAACCCATTCGAGTGAATACGGAAGCGAGGCACCGGCTCAGGTGACATCAGTTGACGGGCTTGCCGAACCAGCGGGCGAGGTGGTCGTTCAGGTCCTGCTGGTGCTCGCCGATCCAGGCGACGTGGCCGTCGGGGCGTAGCAGGACGGCCGGAACCGCCAGTGCCGCGGTGGGATCCGCGATCAGGTCGACCCGGTCCGGCCAGCCCTCGACGGTCAGCCGTTCGGTGCGGTCGAGCACAAGGCCGCGGCCCCGATGTAGCTGGTCGTAGAGGCGGCCCTGTTTCAGGTCGATGTCGCGCAGGCGGCGGCCGAGCAGGTCGGGGCCCTCGCCGAAGTCGTAGCGGAGGTCGATCGCGGTGATCTTCTCGATCAGATAGCGGTTCACCTCGTCGAAGTCCATCAGTTCGGTGAGCAGCCTGCGCACGGCCCGAGGGCCCGGTTCGGTGGACGACAGTGCCAGCTGGGCGCGGGTGTTGTCCAGCACGTCCTCGGCGACCGGATGACGTTCGGCCTCGTAGGTGTCCAGCAGTGTGTCCGGGGCCCAGCCGCGCAGCTGTGCGGCCAGTTTCCAGCCGAGGTTGAACGCGTCCTGAACGCCCAGGTTGAGTCCCTGTCCGCCGGTGGGTGGATGGATGTGTGCCGCGTCGCCTGCCAGCAGCACCCGCCCGGCCCGATAACGTTCGGCCAGCCGGGTGGCATCCCCGAAGCGGGACAACCAGCGCGGGGAGTGCACGCCGAAATCGGTGCCTGCGATGGTGCGCAGCTGTCGCCTGAAGTCCTCGAGGGTGGGCGGTTCCGCGCGGTCGCTGACTCCCTCGGCGGGGACGACGACGCTGTAAACCCCTTCGCCGAAGAACTGGAGCCTCAATCGCTTGTCGGTCTTCTGGACTTCGGTCATCCTGGCGGCGATCTCCTCCCCCGGTACCCCCACCGCCATCTCGCCCATGAGCGTGTCGGCCCGTGATGGCTCGCCGGGGAAGCCGACACCGAGCAGTTTGCGTACCGTGCTGCGCCCGCCGTCACAGCCGACGAGATAGCGAGAACGCAGCCGTTCGCCGTCCGCCAGCTCGACGGTCACACCCTCGTCGTCCTGCTCGAAACCGGCCACCGCGCAACCGCGCCGGACCTGCGCACCGAGTTGGATCGCATGTTCTTCGAGCAGGCGAACGATGACCGGCTGCGGGATGCCGAGCAGATAGGCGTGCGCGGAATCCAGGCCCGTGGGCGGGGGTTTGGGGATGGCGGCGAAGAATCCGCCCGCCGGACGCCGCCGTCCGTGTTCGAGAATGCGGTCGAGCAGTCCACGCATTGCCATCAACTCGAGACTGCGAATATGCAGACCGACAATGCGGACGAAGGACGCCGGCTCGGTTTCCTTTTCGAGAACGAGTACCCGCACATCGTGCAGCCGCAGTTCCGCGGCCAGCACCGCACCGGTCGGCCCACACCCGGCAATGATCACATCGAACATGAACCACCCGTTCGCAGCTGCCGGATTTACATGGTTCCTGACATCGGCCGCCCATAACGCGGCACCCCGCAAGGCCGACACTCTGCCACAGAGTGTCACCCGGAAGGGTCGAGTTTCCGTGTCGCTGTGTTCGAAACCCCCGCATCACCCATAGCGTGCGTCCGCGTATCGGGTGGTGCCAGGTCGGGAGGGTTTCGTGCGTTTCGGTGTTCGTCGGATGCTGGCCGCGTCGGTGGCGGTGGCCATGGCACTGCCACTGGCTGTGGCCATGACAGTGGCCATGGCCGGACCGGCAAGCGCGGCTCCCGGTGACGAGGTGCTGACCTGGGGCCGTAACCAGTACGGCCAGCTGGGGAACGGCACGCTCAACGCGGCGGGGGAGCCGCTGGCCGGACCGGTGGTGCTGCCCGCGGGCACCAGCGTGACCGCGGTGAGCGGCGGCTACGGGTTCTCCGTGGCATTGTTGTCGACCGGCGAGGTATTGACGTGGGGCTACAACGACGAGGGCCAGCTCGGCGACGGCTCTTTCGTCAGGAGCACGGTGCCGGTGTACGTCGACCTGCCCTCGGACACGACGATCACGGCGATCGCCGCCGGTGACGATCACATTCTGGCGCTGACCGCCACCGGGCAGGTGCTGGCCTGGGGGTACAACGAATGGGGCCAGCTCGGCGACGGCACGACCGCCGACAAGGGTGTCCCGGTCGCGGTCAACCTTCCGGCTGGCACGACGGTCACCGCGATCTCCGCCGGTGCTGGGCACAGCATGGCGTTGACGGCGACCGGTGAGGTACTGGCCTGGGGCGACAACGACTTCGGTCAGCTCGGTGACGGCACCGCCACGTCCCACAGCGAACCGGCGCTCGTCCACGTGCCCGCCGGTACCGTCGTCACCACCATCGCGGGCAGCGACGACCACGGCCTCGCGCTGACCGCCGCCGGTGACATGCTGGCCTGGGGTTACAACGGCAGCGGCCAGCTGGGGGATGGCACGATCACGTCCCGCCGTGAACCGGTGCTGGTCCACCTGCCCGCCAACATGACCGTCACCGGCATCGCCGGTGCCAGTGGGTTCCAGAGCTTCGCGCTGACCGCCACGGGTGCGCTGCTGTCCTGGGGCGACAACGCCAACGGTCAGCTCGGTGACGGCACCACCACGACCCGCCGTGAACCGGTGCTCGTCCACCTGCCCGCAGGCACCGCCGTCACGGCGGTCGCCTCCGGCGACGACCACACCGTCGCGCTGACCGCTGCCGGCGAGGTGCTGTCCTGGGGCTACAACCGCTACGGCCAGGTGGGTGACGGCACCAACACCAACCGCGCGGAGCCGGTCGAGGTCCAGCGACCCGGCGGCGCTCGCGTCGTCGCCATCGGCAGCGGCAGCTACCACAGTCTCGCCATCACCCTGGCACCGGAGACCACCACGGCACTGACGGCCGAACCGGCACGGTCCCGGACCGGCGACCCGGTCACCTTCAGCGCCGCCGTGGCCTGCAACGTGGGTGTGCCCACCGGCACGGTCACCTTCAACGTCGGCGACCAGGAGATCGGTGCCGCCGCCATCGAGGACGGCGTTGCCACGCTTGTCACCGACGCCCTCCCCGAAGGAGAGCACCACGTCGTCGCCCGTTACGCAGGCGACGACATGTGCCCGCCATCCAACTCCGCCGCCGTCACCGTCACCGTCACCGCACCCGACCCCGGCCCCGGCCCGCCGGGACCGGGCCCCGGCGAGCCCACCGCACAGCCGCCGAACGGCGGGGGCACCTGGGCGTCGGACGACTCCCTCGCGAACTCCGGACTGTCGGACCACGTCCGCTGGCTGGCCGCCGCGGCCGTCGCCGCGCTGGCCATCGGCGGCATGATCCTGGTCGTCGGCAGGCGAAGGCACCGCGAACTGCCATGAAAATCAGGGCATCGGGTCGGCGTCGGCGGGGGCGGGGCGCACCCTTTCGATCCGGAACCCGGTGAAGCCGTACACCACACTCAGCAGCGGGCTCACGATGTTGAAGAAGCAGAACGGCAGGTACACCAGCGTCGACACTCCGAGCACGGCCCCCATGAAGGCGCCGCACGAGTTCCACGGCACCAACGGCGAGGTGACCGTGCCACTGTCGGCGGCCAGCCGCGACAGGTTGGTCGGGGCGAGCCCCCGCTTCGCGAACTCGGCCCGGTAGACCTTGGACGGCAACACGAGTGCGATGTACTGGTCACCGGCGATCACGTTGAGCCCGAACGCGGTGACGAACACCGTGACGAACAGCCGCCCGGTACCCTTCGCCGCGCGGATCAGAGGATCGATCAGTCGGCTGATCAGGCCGAACTCCTCCAGTATCGTGCCGAAGGTGACGGCGCCGATGATCAGCCACAGGGTGAACAGCATGCTGTCCATGCCGCCGCGGGACAGCAGCCGGTCGATGTCCCCGATCCCGGAGTTCATCGAGAACCCCGTGGCCATCGTCTGCCACACCGCCCGGATCCCCGTCAGCACCGGGTTGAGGCTCGGATCGGCGACGAAGTCGCGCACGACGTCGTACTGGGTGAACACGCTCATGAGCCCGGCGAAGATGGCAGAGGCCATCAGCGCGAGCGAGGCGGGGACCTTGCGGATCGACAGGATCACCAGTAACAGCAGGGGAAGCAGGTTGAGCGGCGTGATCCAGTAGAGGTCGCCGAGCGCGTCGAGCTCGGTGGCGGTGTCGCCGGCATCGGTCGGTGCGGGCCCCCAGAACAGCCCGATCAGTCCGAACAGGACCAACGCGGTGCAGAACGCGGGAACCGAGGTCCACGCCTGACGTTTGATGTGCTCGTAGACGTTGACCTTGACCAACTGTGCGGTGAGGACGGTCGTCTCCGAGAGCGGCGAGAGCTTGTCGCCGAGGTAGGCGCCCGAGATCACCGCGCCTGCCGTGATCCCCGCCGACATGCCGAGCATCGACGCGATGCCGACAAGCCCGACACCGATCGTGCCCGCCGTGGTCCACGAGCTGCCGATCGACATCGCGATGACGCCACAGATCGCCGCGGTCGCCGCGTAGTACCAGGTGGGGGAGAGCACCTGGAGCCCGTAGTAGACGAGGGTCGGGATCGTGCCGGACAGGTTCCACGTGCCGATCAGGGCGCCGACCGCGAGCAGGATGAACAGCGCGCTGGTGATCGAGGTGAGGGCGCGCTGGCCCGCACCGAGGACGTCGTCCCACGGGTGGCCGTTCTTCAACACGATGAGCGCGGCGACCATCGCGCAGAGCACGAGCGCGACCTGGATCGGGCCGTCGAGCGCGTCCAGGCCGAACAGGCGGAGCGAGCCACCGATCAGCACCACCAACGTGACCAGCGGCACGATCGCGTCGGCCAGCGACGGGTCGCGAACGCGCCGATCGGTGCCGTGCTCGGTCACGGGTGCACTCCTCTCGGCGCCGTACACCCGTCCACTGTGGAGGTTCCCGGCCGGACGGGCACGTCGAGTGCCCGGCAGTCAACCGCCACGCGACTACCGGCGGCGACGACGTCCACATCAATCGTGTGATCACGACACCCGGATAGCTCGAGCGGGGCGAGTAGTGCCCCGCAAGGCGTGCCCCAGCGTGAGCAGTCCGGCTGGGCGGCTCTGGAGACCAGCCCCTCCGGCGAGGAGCCGCCGGAGGCAAACGCAACCGGTGGATCCAGGCTCAGCGTCCCGAACGCGCAATTCAAGGCGGAGCACATGACTTTGCCGACCCCCTGGCCGGTACGGGGGGCGCCGGGTGAGCCACTCTGATCAGTGCAGTTCGTCGGCCGTGAGCAGGCGGATCTCGGCGCGGAGCCACGTGACCGGGTCGGCCGGGTTCGTGGACCAGGCCTTGAGGGCCTCGGCGCAGTGGGTCAGTCCGGTGCGGGTCAGTTCGCCGGTGATCGGGGTGACCCTGGCGGTGATGGTGGGTGGCAGGCGGGTCAGGCCGCGGTGGGCCGCCTCGGCGAGGAGTGTCAGTGCGTCCTCGATCGCGGCGGCCAGCGGGTCGGGACTCGCGTGGCCGGTGGCTGGTGGGACCGCGCCGGCCGGGGTGGCGAGGTCGGGTACGACCACGCCGTCGGTGGTGCGCACGGCGTAGGGCTCGATGACCAGGCCGCCGCGTGCCCGGCGGATGGCGCCGCTCACCTCGACCGGCTCGCCTGCCAGCGCGTCCGCGAGGGTGTCGAGAGCGCTGGGTGCGGCCGCGCGGTGGGTCAGGCTGACCGTCGCCACTGTGCCGTCGGCGTCCGCGACGACGGCGTCGAGTCGTTGCGCGCCTGCGTGGTAGCGGACCTGGCGCACTTCCGTCACCGGCATGACGCGGACCAGTTCGGCCGCGACCCTCGGCCGCACCACCCTCGGTGGCAACCCGGTCAGCTGTGCCAGTGCCTCGGTGACCGACGGGCGCAGTGCATGCGGCAGCTCGGTCCACGACTCGCCGAGCGGGCTGATGGTCGTGCGGGCCAGCCTGCCTGCACCGAACCGCACCACCCGGCCCGCGCTGCGTACCGCCGCCTCGCTGACCACGTTGCCCGCGGCGAGCGACCCGAGTGTCGTGCCCGCGATCCTGCGGGACGCGATCGTGCCCGTTCGACCGGTCCAGCGGTGTCGCACGGCCAGCACCGTCTCGGTGCCGGGGTGGGCGAGGAACACCTCGGCGGTGTCCGCCTCCCCGGTGTCGTCCTCGCCTGGCTCGTGGCCGACGCGGCAGCCGAGTGCCACCAGGCGCACCTGCCGCAGCGGTGTCTCCGCCGGTTCGTCGGTGCCCAGCACCCGCGACGGCGCCCGCCCGGCCGCGTGGTGGCGGGCGTGCAGTTCCGCGATCAGCTCGGCGACCCGCACCGGGTCGTGCTGGGCGGACCGCGTGCCGTAGGCCGTGAGCTGTCCGACCAGTTCCGCGAGCGCCGAGGCGGGCCAGCGCAGGTTCGCGCGCTCGCACGCCGCGTGTTCGCGGCGCAGCGCCGCGGTCAGCACCTCGTCGGCGGAGGAGACGCCGATGCGCAGCAGTTCACCCGCGATGGCCGCCACCGCGGCGGTCTCGGCCGGGACCGTCTGCCGGTCCGCCTGTCCGGTGAGGTCGACGGTCACGTCGGGGTCGTCCGGCCGGTGCGCGTCGGCGTGGCGGAACGCCCACACGGCGATGACCACCAGTGCGTCCCTGGACTCCGCGCGGGCGTCGCAGTCGATGAAACCCAGCTCGCCGGGCACCAGGAAGCGCACCGTCGCCGTCGGGGTCTCCACGGTCATGGCCTGCCTGCGCACCCGCGTCGTGAGCCCGCCGCTCACCATGCGGCGGGCCGTGGCCAGCGTGCGGGCGCCGAAGCAGGCGATCAGTTCCTCGTCGGTCACCGAACCCGGCCAACCCGGCGGCACCGCGACCGTCGCGGGTGCCGACGTGTGGTCACGCTGGTAGGCGAGCACGGCGCCGATGCGGTGCCTGCAGATCCCGGGCGCACCGCACGTGCAGTTCGCGGTGTCCAGGCCGTGGCCGGGTGGCAGCGTCACCTTCGCGCCGTCGGCGAACCCCGCCTCGACCGTGCCGTCGTCGGCGACCGCGACCGGCGGGACGCCGTCGAGGTCCCGGGTCGCACGCTTGACCAGACCCCGGTTCGCGAGCCCGGCGAGCGCGTCGGTGGTCAGCGCGAGCAGGTCGGTCCTCACCGGCCGATCCTCTCCGCGACGAACTCGGCCAGATGGCCCGGCGTCATCGCGCCGACGTGCGCGCCGACGTCGGCGAGCTTCTGCCCGAGCACGTGGTCGTAGTCGGGGTTCGCGGTCTCGTCCAGAGCGGCGAGGCACAGCACGTGCGTGCCCTGCCCGACCAGCCCGGCCACGGTGCGCACCAGGGCGCCCTCGTCGCCGCCCTCGTAGAAGTCCGACACGATGGCGACGATCGCCCGCCTCGGCGCGTCCACCAGGTCCGCGCCGTAGCGGACGGCCCGCGCGATGTCGGTGCCGCCACCCAGCTGCACCCGCATCAGCAGTTCCACCGGGTCGGTCACGTCGGAGGTGAGGTCGACGACGTTCGTGTCGAACGCGACGAGGTGGGTGCGCAGCCCCGGCACGTGCCACAGGCAGGCGGCGGTCACCGCCGAGTGGATCACCGAGTCCACCATCGAGCCGGACTGGTCGACCAGCAACACCAGCTGCCACGGCTGGGTGTGGCGCCGCCCGCGCGAGGTGAACCGGGGTTTCTCGATCAGCAGGCGCTTCGTGTCGGGCTGGTAGTGCGCGAGGTTGGCGCGGACGGTGCCGCGAAAGTCGAAGTCGCGTGCCTGCCGGAAGTTGCTCGGGGTGCGCAGCCGGGTGCCGGTCAGCCCGCGCCGCACCTCGGTCGCCAGGCGTGCCATCAGCTCGCGGACCACCTCGGCGACGATCCGGCGCGCGAGTGCCAGCACGTCGGGGTTCATCAGGTGCTTGGTGCGCAGCACCGCGCGCAGCAGGGCGGGGTTCGGTTCGACCCGCGCCAGCACCTCAGGGTCGGTGACGATCTCGTGGATGTCGTAGCGCTCGACCGCGTCGCGTTCCAGCCGTTCGACGGTTTCCTTGGGGAACAGGCGGTGCACGTCGTCGAGCCAGTCGACCGGCGTGACACGCGAGTCCTCGCCGCCAGCGCCACGCACCCCTCGGTCGGCCAGTTCGGGGTCGCGGCCGTACAGCCAGGACAGTGCCGCGTCCATGTCCGACGCGTCGCCGTCGAGCCCGGTCATGCCCGCCGAGGGCGCACCGAGCACCAGCCGCCAGCGCTCCAGGTCCGTCATGGGAGCCTCGTTCACAGGTCCGCCAACCCAGCGCGTGTGAGCATCTCGTCGATCGCCTCCTCGATGGCCGCGCCGCCCGCCACCAGCACCGGATCGGTCCGCACCCGCAGCAACCCGCGCCCGGACCCCGCGCCGCCGCGGCGTGCCACGAGCGCGGTCGCGAACCGTTCCCGCTCGGCGGGCGGGAAGAACTCGAACGCCTGCCGCAGTGCGGGCAGCGCCACCAGGAAGTCGTGCGCGGACAACGCGCTCACCAGCGCGTCGAGCACCGACGTGAGGCCGTCGTCGTCCAGCACCTCCTCGCGTGCCACCGCGAACAGCCCGGCGAGCCAGTCCCCGAGCACCGACGGCGACCGCGGCACGGCGGCCGCCGCGGCCACCGGCTCACCGAGCGCCCAGCACAGGCCGAGCCCGGCACCACGCAGGTCCGGCGGCGCGTCCTGGTTCGCGAACAGCCGCCCGCCGACACCGACGGCGGGCTCCTTGTCGAGGTCCAGTGCGGCGCCGCCGTCGCGGATGGCGTCCCGGACCGCCGCGAGCGCACGCAGCCGCGCCGGTTCGGCGGGGGCGGCACCGCCGCGTACGCCTTCTGCCAGCCACAGCGCACGCGTGGTCGCGGTGGTGACGACCGTGCCGAGCAGCGGGCTGCCCGCGGTGCCGAGCAGCCGGTCGTGGCGCCACAGCCCGAGTGCGACCCGCAGCGCGGCGCCGAGCGGTCCCAGCTCCCGCGCCGACCGCACCCCGGCGGCGACCCGCGTGGTCAGGTCACCGGCGAGGTCGGCGAGCCCGCACAGCGCCGCGTCGTAGAGCAGGCCGGCGAGTGCACCGACCTCGTCCCGGGCCTCGGCCATGGCGGCGAGCGTGGCCGAGGCCGCGTCCGGCAGGGTGCCGCCGAGGGCGGCCGCCTCGATCAGCGCGGCCTCGCGGCGGTCGGAGTCGGTGAGCTGCCAGCGTTCCGACGCGGTCGCGTCCCGGCCGGCCGACGGCCCGGATTTCCGTGCCACACCGGGGATGCCGAGCACCCGCAGCCGGTGCAGGACGCGGCTGCGGCGCAGGTCGGTGCCGTCGGTGAGGTCGAGCCGGACGTCCCGGTCGCCGTCGAGCCCGAGCGCGGTCAGCTCCTGCGCGACCGCGCCGACCAGCGGCGGCGCCGGGGTGTCCTGGTGCAGGCGACCCGTGCGGTCACCGGTGAGCGCGGCGACCATCTCCACCACGACCGGGTGCGCGCCCGCCGCGAGCGGGCCGCGTGCCGTCCACGGCAGCGGCTGGTCCAGCGCGTCCGACACGAGCGCGCTCACCAGCCCGTCCAGCACGTCGGTGCGGGCCGGGTACGGGTGCCCGCGCATCGCGGCGAGCCCGTCGCCGAGCGCCTTCGCCGAGATCAGGTCCGCGGTGGACACGGGCTGACGGCGCTTCCGCAGCCGCGTCACCACGTCGGCGACCAGCCCGGTCGCCGCGTCCTTCTGCCCGGACTCCCAGAGCCGCTGGTAGTAGCCGGGGGATGGCATGCCGGAGGCGTAGCCGGTGAACGCGTCGAGCCTGCGGTTCGAGTACGGCACCAGGTAGCTGCCGACGTCGGTGTCCTCCGGCACGTCCGGCACCTCTGGCCAGTCCGGGCCCGCGCAGGCGGTCGCGAGCCGGGCGAGCAGCGCCGGGCGGTGGAAGCCGCCGACCACCGCGACGACCGGTCCTTCGTCCCGCGCGGCGGCCGCCGCGATCCACCGCGCCATGTACTCCTCGCGGGCGGTGTCCTCGCTCCCAGCGTCCGCCTCGCCACGCACCAGGTCGAAGTACGTGGTGAGCCGCTCCGCGAGCCCGCCGGTGACGTCCTCGTGCGGATGTGCCTCGACCAGGTGGTCCCACAGCACGTCGACGTTGTCCACCGAGAACGCGCGACAGAGCCGCTCCGACGCCTCGGCGTAGCGTCGTTCCGCGTCGGCGTAGACGTTCTCGGTATCGGTGGCGCGCCAGCCGGGCAGGTCGATGAACCGCACCTCGGCGCCCGCCGCGTGCCCGTCGGTGAGCGCGATCCACTCGGGGGAGTAGTCGCAGAACGGGGCCCACGACAGCCGGGTGCCCCCGGCGCCGCGCACGTAGCTGAAGATCGCCACCGGCGGGGTGTGCCCGAGCAGCAGTTCTCCGATCCGGCCGGAGAAGTCGGCCGGGCCCTCGACCAGCACGTGCGCGGGCCGGTGCGCGGCGATCGTCTCGCGTACCAGCCGCGCACACGCCGGGCTGTGGTGCCGGACGCCGACGACGTGTACCGGTGCGGCCATCAGCCGGGCAGCCGCAGCCGGGCACCGTGCAGCTCCGCCCACGCTGGTGAGCCCTTACGCAGGGCGGCGTCGTGTTCGAGGTAGCGGCGCAGCTTCGTGAGGTCGTCGGGGCTGTCCTTCGCGGCCGTCCCGGCGAGGCACTCGACGATGTCCTCGCCCGTCCCCGCTTCGCCACGCAGGTACCAGCCGCGCAACCCGACGGCGTGCGCGACCGACACCGCCTCCGCCGTGCTGAGCACAGTGGACAGTCGTTCGCCGTCTCCGCGCCCGGTGCCCCCGCGCAGCTCACGGAACGTGGTCACCAGGACCTCGAGCACGTCGCGGCGTTGCGCGACCGGCACCCCGGAGCGGCGCAGCAGCTCCGCCGACTCCGTCTCCACCAGCGTGAGCTCGGTGGCCAGGTCGGGGATCGGGAACACGGTCTCGAAGTTGAAGCGGCGCTTGAGGGCGGCGCTCATCTCGTTGACGCCGCGGTCGCGGGTGTTGGCGGTGGCGATGACGTTGAACCCGTCCTTGGCGAACACCATCGCGTCCGGCCCGGTCAGCTCCGGGATCGCCAGCACCCGGTCGGACAGCGGTGACAGCAGCGAGTCCTGCACCTCGAGCGGGCAGCGGGTGATCTCCTCGAACCGGATCACCTTGCCCTCGGACATGCCGCGCAGCAGCGGCGCGGGGACCAGCGACCGGGTCGACGGCCCTTCCGCGACGAGCATCGCGTAGTTCCACGAGTAGCGGATCTGGTCCTCCGTGGTGGCCGCGCCGCCCTGGATGGTCAGCGTCGACACCCCGCTGACCGCGGTCGCGATCAGCTCCGACAGCAGCGACTTCGCCGTGCCCGGCTCACCCACGAGCAGCAGGCCTCGGCTCGTGGCGAGGGTGACCAGCGCACGATCCACAAGGGACGGATCGCCGACGAACTTGTTGCGCACACCCAGCTTGGCGTCGCCGATCACGAACCGGCGGGCCGCGTCGAGGCTCAGCGCCCAGCCCGGCGGCCGGGGCGCGGTGTCCTTCTCGCGCAGCCGGGCCAGCTCGTCGGCGAACCGGATCTCCGCTGGCGGGCGCTGCAGGTCGTCCTTCGCGGTCACGTGGCGCTCACCAGTTCGGTCAGGTCGGCCAGCAGTTCGCTCGCCGACACCGCGTCGATCGTGCCGAACGAGGTGGCCTCCCGGCCCCACCAGCCGTCGTGGTCGGTCGACAGGAACACCCGCCGGATCTGCTGGTTCTCGCCGAGCATGGTGGGGTCGCCCGCGACGATGCCCTCCTCCAGCTCGATGACCCCGAACCAGCCACCCGCGAGGGGCTTGACCACGCCGGCCTCGACGCCGCCGTCCTGCGGCGTGGTCCGCTCCCAGCCGCGCTTGGTGAGCCCGAGGACCCGGCCGACGCTGACCGTGACCTTGTCGAACCTGGCCAGCGTGAGCGCGGCACGCTCGTCGTCGGTCAGCGCCAGGACCGGCCTGCCGAGCTGCGGGAACGGTTGCAGGATCTCGTAGTCGGCGAACACCGCCGCCCACGCGGCGAGCGCGTCGCCGAGGTGCAGCGGGTGCGCGACGCCGAAGGTCGTGCCATCCGGCGGGGTGTAGGTCTCGTCGTCGGCGTCGGCGAGCGTGCGGTCCTCCGCCAGCCGGAACGCGCCGACGGGCTTGTCGTCGGTGTCATAGACACTCCACACGAGCCTGCGCACGACGTGCCAGAGCAGCGGATGCCCGGAGAAGTAGAGGGCGAAGTCCTCGTGGCTCCACCGGCGCCCGGCCACCATGGCACGCTCCAGCCGCGTGATCTGGTCGCCCGCCAGGGTGCGGACATCCTTCTTCAACGCGGAGAACCGCTGGTAGGCGGCGGTGGCGAGGTCCTGGTCGTCCTTCGCGCCCGGCTTGGGCAGCGACTTGCGGCGGGTGCCGTCCTCGTCCGACACGGTGGGCCGCAACGCCTCGTCGAAGCCGACGACGAACTTCCTCGGGCCGTAGTCGAGGACCAGCGTGCCGTCACCGGCGAGCCCGAGGTCGGGCACCAGCCGGTCGGCGAGCTGTGCCGCTGTCAGGCCGAGCTTGGCCGCCACCAGCTCGATCTTCTCCCCGGCGCGCTGCTTGAGCCCGGCGAACTTGACCTTCTGCGCGATGCCGTTGAGGTGCATGAGCGCGACGTCGGTGCCGATCTCGGCGAGGACGTCCAGCCCGGTGACCGCGCGGGCGTGCCCGCCATCACCCGGCCAGGCGCGGATGATCGGGGAGAGCCGCCGCACGGTCTCGTCGTCGCCGACCGAGGCCAGCGCGGTGAGCGCCCAGCCGTCCTTGGCCGGCATGCCCGCCTTGCGCCACGCCTCGAACACCGCCCACCCGAACTCGGCGAGCGAGGCCGGGTCGCACGCCTCGACGACCTGTGCGACGCCACCGTAGGGCTCGTCGGCGGTGCCGAGCGCGAACATGGTCAGCACGTCGGCGGTCGAGGCCGTGGGGAGCGCGGCCTCCTTGTCACGAAGGCGGATCTGCGGCAGCCCTGCCGGGTCGGCCCAGGCGCCGGGAACCGGGAGTTTCTTCGGCAGCAGTTCGAGCGGGTCGGTGGCGAGGATCCTGGCCACCCCGTCCGCCGCCTCCTCCCCGGCGAGCCGCTTCGTCTCGGCGACCACGTCGTCGGTGCCCTCGTGCGCGGCGAGTGCGCGCAGCGTCGTCTCCGCCGCGTCGCGGGCCTTGCCCGCCTTGCCGAGCGCGGCGGGCAGCAGGTAGGGCAGTGTCGCGAGGCGGTGCCGCAGCAACCAGGACGTCACGGTCGGCCTGGCCAGGCGGCGCCGCGCCAAGGCCGTGGCCATGGTGGCCGCGACCTCGGTGTCCAGCACCGGCACGAGCGCCTTGATGGCGTCCTGCCCGTTGTTCGTGGTCACCGCGGAGACGATCATGGGGACGGCTTCGGCGTCGAACCGGGCCAGGATGGCGGTGCCCCACAGGTCGACGTCGTAGACCCGCTTGGGGTGCCAGGTCCTGAGCACTGGCAGGGCCAGCTCCTCCGGCGCGAACAGCAGCGCCGAGCGCATCACCCAGTCGTCCCGCAGGAACCGCTCCAGCTCGTCCGCCCAGTCCACCCCGGGCTTCGTATGGCGGCCGAACGCGATCCGCGTCCGCTGCTCGAGGCCCTGTTCCCGTTCCTCGTCCGCCCACACGACGCGGGTCGGCGCGGCCAGGTCCAGGTCCACGACCACCCGGGGCGCGGCAGTGCGCTTGCGGGTCCACGGTGGACTGGCCAGCACCGGCGGCAGGAGACCGGCCGGTGCGTCGGGCAGCCGGACGACACCCTCCTGGGTGGCGAGCGCGGCCTCCCGCGCCGCGTCGGTCAGGGTCGGCACGACGTCGGTGAGCAGGTCCTGGCGTGCCAGCAGGTGGGCCCGCAGCAGCTCGACGGCCACCTGGTCGCCATCGGCGGCGGCCTCGGCCAGCAGCCGGGTGGCGCGCACCGGGTAGCGCTGCACGGCCTCCTGCAGCGCGGCCCGGTACGGCGTCTTGCCCGCGTTGGCGACCAGCGACCGGAACGCGTCGTCGGTCGGCATCGCGACGATCGCCGCGAGCACGCGCTTGCGCACGTCGTTGTCGGCGGTCTCGGCCCACTGGGCGAGGAACGGCGCGAGGGGCGGGCCGACCGTGCGCACGAGCGTCGGCAGCGTCCTGGTCTGGTACTCGATCGCGTGGCCGGCCAACGGGATGTCGACGAGCTGGTCCACGCTGTTCACGGCGGACAGGTACAGCGCGGTCATCCCGCGGTCGAGGTCGTCGGCGGACAGCTCCGCCACCCACGCGGTCTCGGTCGGCGCGAGGAACGCCGCGACGAGCCGGGTGTTGGCGTCCGTGCGGTGCTCGCCGATCGTGGCGACGGCCCGTGCGTACTCGTCGTCATCCGCCGCCGCGAGCGCGGTGCGGATCTCGCCGAGCACGATCGGCCCCGGCCAGCGCCACGGCAGCTCCTCGCCGTCGGTCGTGTGGCGCAGGCTGATGGCGCCCGATCCGGTGGTGTTCCCGAAGATCAACGTCGCCGTCCGCATCGAGGCCTCGACCGCGAACAACAGGCCGTGGTCGGCCAGCCACTGTTGCCCGATCCGGACGATCTTGTCCCGGTCGTGGTAGTTGGTGTGCATGGCGACCGTGAACAGCACGGCCGCGGCGCCCAGCGGGTCCGGCGTGCCGTCGAGGTGCCCGCGTGCGGCGGCGGCGATCCGCTCGTCGGTGTCCTCCGCGTCGAGCACGAGGTTGATCCTGGTCCGGTACCAGCGCACCAGATCTTCGGCGTCCTCGCGGGCGTCCTCGGCGGGACGGTAGCGGGGTTTGCCCTGGTCACGCCGGGCGTACGCCATCCGGACGACACCCGGGGGCGGGTCGAAGGTGTCCTCGTCGGGCCCGGTCGCCGCGGGCGCGGACTCCTGCGCCGGTTGCCCCGGGGCCGCTGCCGGTGCCGGGGCGGCGGGTGCCGTGGCCGTGCCCGCGTCGGCGTAGCCCTTCTTGATCTTGTCGTCGGCCTGCTTGGCGAGGAACGCCGCCGCGGCCTCGGCGGAGCCGAACTCCTTGCGCTTGGACTGCCCGTCGGTGCCTATCCGCCCCCAGGACACGACCACGTCGTTGCCCCGCACCTCTCCTTCCCAGAACTTCGCCGAGCCACCACCGATGTACTCCAGACGCCGCACGTTCCACTCTCTCCTGCCGTACTTTCCGACCGCGGCCACACGCTAGCGGTGCGCACCGACAATTCGGAAACCCCGCGACGCAGCGCATCGGGGGTACGACAGGGATGACGTCCATGGCGGGATCACAGCTCGACGCGCAGGGTCGCCTCGCCTTCTGTGATGCCGAGCCATTCCCGGCCATCCGCCGACCCGCGCAACGTGTCCACCCGCTGTGCGCCGGGCCGCACCGAGATCCGGCCGATCCGCAGCGGTCCGGTCCCGGCCGCCGCGCGGACCACCGCCTCGATCGCGGCCGGGGCGATGCCGTGGTCCGGGGGAAACGCCGAGGTCCACAGGTCATTCGCGGTCACCGTGGGGAGCGCGACCTCGGCGGTGCCGTCGGTGCGGGCGAACCATGACGGGTTGCCGATGACGAGGCCGGACCAGCGCAGCCCGGGTGGCCGGGGCGTCGCCACCGCCTGACGGTCGCCCGTGGCGGCGGGGACCGTCGCGAAGGGATCCGGTGGTGTCGTGCGGTAGACCAGCGTCAGCGTGCAGGCGAGCTCGCCGTGTTCGGTGTGGACCGTCACGGTGACGGTCCAGCCCTCCGGCCGTTGCTCGCCGACGGCTTCCGTGGTGAACCGGGTCGCGGCGGTGAGGCGCAGCCGGGATGGCTGGATCTCGACGGCGCGCAGTTCGGTGAGGTGTTGCACGGGCCACCCGGGCGGCACGACCCAGTCGGCGACCGCGCACGCCTGTTCGAGCAGCACCGACACCGGCAGCGCGGGCTCACCGTCCACCTGGAACTCGTCGAGGCACGGGTGGGTGTGGCGACGGTGTGTGATGGTCGCGCGCAGCCTGCGGAACGGCTCGAACTCGTCGACCTCGCCGAGGAAGTGTGCGAGCGCGTGCAGCCGGGGTAGGTCGGGATGTCCGGTGAACAACCAGAAGCCACGCAGCTGGTTGGGCACCAGCGCCGCGCCGACCTGCCCGATGAACATCACCTCGTCCGAGCCGCCCGACCGGATCTCCTCGGACCAGCGGCGCACCGCGTCGTCCGGGGCGATGGTCGATACGTAGCGCACGGCGGCCGAGTAGTTGGCGATCACCCCGAGCCGTTCCCAGGTCGGCCAGCACATCGTCTGGACGGCGAGGCCGTGGTGGTCACGTGCCCAGAAACCGAGACGTGCCAGCGCCTCGTTGCCGGCCGCGTAGTCGATCTGGCCGATCATCCCGCCCATCCGGCCCGCGAGCGAGCCCACGTTGCAGAAGACCTTCAACGTGTCCGCGCGGTGGGGTGCGAGCACCTCGCGCATCAGGTTCGCGAACCCGGTGACCTTCACGTCGATCGTGCGCGCCACCTCGTCGGCCGACTTGAGGTCGAGCCGCTTCGGTTCGTCGATGCCCGCGTTGTGCACCACGACCGCCGGGGCGGGCACGCGTGCGAACAGGTCGGCGACCTGGCCGGCATCCGTGCAGTCACACGGTTCGTACTGGATTCGCAGCCCGTTTCGCGCCGCCGAGGCGAGGTTGGCGTGCACGTCGCGCTGCTCGGCCTGCCTGCGGTGCCGTTCCCGGGTCGCCCGCAGGTCGGCGGCACCTCTGGCGGCCGCGACCTCCTCGGCGCGGAGCCGGTCGTAGGTCTCGTCGTCGGCCGCGAGCCAGTCCGCACCGACGGGCAGGGCACGCCTGCCGGTCACCACCACCCGGCATCCGAACTCCGTGGCCAGTCCGTCCGCGAGCGCGAACCCCACGCCCCGCGCGCCCCCGGAGACGAGGACGACGTCGTCCTCGGTCAGGGTGAACTCCGGCGCGCCGACCTCCGCCCGGCGCGGGGAGAGCGCGTGCCGAACCCCGTCCCGGTAACCGATCTCGAACAGGTCCCATGTGGACAGTTCGTCGGTCACCGTCGCGGCGACCGAATCCGGGTCGGTCCGGTCCACGTCGACGACCTTCACCGCCAGGTTCGGCAGTTCGCGCGGCAGGCACTTCGCGAAACCCGCCCAGATACCGCCGAGTGGCTGCCCCGCACCGGCGTCCCGGTAGCCCATCAGTCCACCCATCGCGGTCACCGCGAGGTAGAAGCAGTGGTCGGCACGGACCTCGGCGCGCCAGTCGGCGTACCGGTGCTGGATCGTCGTCGTGGTGCGTGCCAGCGCCGCGCGCCAGTGCCCGGCGTCCGGTTCGTAGGCGCTGCCGGTCACGTTGAGATCGACGACACCGTCCCACGCCCCGGCAGGCGGCTCGTGCCCCGGTGTGGCCTCGTCGACGACCGCGCCCGCCGCCCGTGCCGCGGCGGCGACGGCGGCGACCAGTGCTGGCTCGTCGCCGAGCACCAGCAGCCTGCGGCCCGCGATCGACTGCCGCACCCCTGGCAGCGGTGTCGGCACCGGGTGCCACACCAGCCGGTGCACCGGGCGGACGAACGAGTCCTCGTCGAACGACGACAGGTGTGGCCGTACCGGGGCGGCGGCGGTCAAGACCGCTCCCGCAGAGTGGCCCGCACACCTTCCGCCGGGTACATGGTGATGAACGCGGCGGTCGGCACCGACGAGGTGGTGAGGGTGATCCGGAACCGTTGCGAGATCATCGCGACCGCCGTGACGAGCGTGGCCATCGCGAGGTTCTTACCGATGCACTGCCTGCGCCCACCGCCGAACGGGAAGTAGGCGCCGATGTGGCGGCCCTTCGCCTCCTCGCCCCGGAACCGGCGCGGGTCGAACGTGTGCGGGTCGCGCCAGTGCTCGGTGTTGCGGTGCGTCCCGTACGTGCTGAGGACGAGCGTGGTGTCCTTCGCGATGTCCCAGCCCGCCACCTGTTCGTCCGCCTCGAGGTCACGGGGGAACTGCCACACCGGCGGGTGCAGCCGCAGTGCCTCCTCGATCACCGACCGGGTGACGACCAGTTCGGCCCGCTGGTCGGTGGTCGGCGCGTGCCCGTTCAGCACGCGGTCGACCTCCTCCTCGACCTCCTCACGCACCCACGGGTGCCTGGCGATCTCGTAGAGGGTCCACGCGAGCGCCTGCCCGGTCGTGTCCGTCCCGGCGAGCAGCAGCGTGCGCAGGTCGTCCCTGATGTCCTGGTCGGTCAGTCCCGGCGCCGCGAGCAGCTTGCCCGCTGCGTCGGTGCCGAGGTTCCCGCTGTCGCGCCGCGAGCTCATGACCCCGTCGATGACGCCGTCGATGATCCGGTGCGCCATCTTCTTGTCCCGGTTGTACCGGGTCGGCAGGAACGAGGGCAGCAGCTCGTTTAGCCCGTAGATCGTGGTGGTGTACATGACCTTCGACGCGATCGCGGCCGCGTTGGCGTACTCGAGCTCCGGTGTCGACAGGTCCCTGCCGAGCAGCGCCTTGCCCATCGTCCTCGTGGACACGTTCATGGCGTCCTCGGCGATGTCGATCACGGCGCCGGTGCGGGCCACCTCGGCCCACCGGTCCAGCAGTGCCTGGGTCGCGGGCACCGCCTCCTCGGCGTTCTCGTTGACCCGGCGCACCGTGAACGCGGGGGCCACGATCGACCGGTGCGGGCGCCACTCCGCGTCGTTCAACGTGAGCATGCCCTTGCCCATGAAGCCGAGGAAGCCCTTGTACAGCTCGCCGCGCCGGTAGTTGTCCGGGTTGGTGCGGGTGACGTGCTCGACCACGTCCGGCTCGGTCACCAGCACGTAGGGCTTGGGCAGGTTGACCGACACCATCGGCCCGTACTCCTGCTGCAGCCTCAGCGTGAACGCGGCCGGGTCCTTGAAGTACGGCGCCGCGACACCGATCACCGGCAGGCCCTTTGGCCCGTGGGGGACCGGGCAGCCGCCCGCCGCGCGGTTGCCGGTGACCGGGCACGCGCCCGCCGCCGTGCCCGCCGCGCCTGGTGTGTCCTGTGCGAGTGTCATCGAAGTCTCCCTCTGGTCACCGTTGTCCGGCGTCGAAGCTCTTGCGGTCGACGAAGCGGCCGGTGTGCTGGTCCACGTAGCCGACGATCGCGCCGACGATGTCCTTCACCTGCAACAGGACCTCGCCGTCCGCCGCGACCGCGATGGCACGGTTGTCCGGCTCGGTGTCCTCGAGGTCGAGGTCCACCGGCGTGACGTACAGCTCCACCGGCAGCCCCGACGCGGCCAGTGTCGCGTCGGTGTGCGGCTGGTACAGGTCGATCCTGCGCACCGTGCGGGGGATCGCCACCGGGGTCCACCGGTCCTCGACGAGGTCGAGCACCGCGACCCGGACCAGGCCGTCGAGCAGCACCGACGGCACGATCAGGTCGGGGAACCAGCGCCGCACCGCGCCCGCGTCGAGCGCGAGCCTGCCCCGTCTGCCGAGCGGGTGCATCCGGGTGTTCGATGTGGACTTGAACACCTCGGTCAGCAGCACGTCCGAGGTCTCGACGTGGTAGGGATCGGTGAGCGGCCGGGAACCGTGTTCCGGCCAGTGTTCCCACCGGGGTGCCGGTGTGTGCGTGTCCCGCAGCCGCACGGTCACGGCGAAGTGCAGCCGGTCCTTCGCGAGCGTGGTGCCGTTCGGCGCCACGAGGTCGCCGAGCACCCGCACCTCCACGGTCGACTCGACGTCGTCGGAGGAGATCAGGCGGGCGTGTATCCGCTTGGTCTCCTTGCGGTCCTCGTGGTACACCCGCAGGAACGACTCGAGCCGCAGGTTCTCGAAGACCACCGGCACCCGGTTCGGCACCAGTGCCACCGCCGCCTGCGCCGCCAGCTCCGGCACGAACGTGCCGGGCAGCGTCGGGTAGCCGTGCACGCGGTGGCAGGCGAGGTAGCCGTCGCGTTCCAGGTCGAAGGTGCGCTCCGCGGTCAGTTCGCCGTCGCCGCGAGTCACGCGGTCCAGGAAGAAGAACGACCGCGCGGGCGTTGGCTCCGCCGCGCAGAACGCGGCGTATCCCGGCACCGCGGCGGCGATCGCGGCACGCTCGGCCTCGCCGTAGAACACCGTCGCGGTCGCGGGATCGGACAGCTCTGCGACGAAGTGGGCGACACCCTCCTCTGTGGACGTCGCGGTGTACTGGTTGGACTTGGCGAGGAACGCCCGCATCACCGGGCTCGCGCCGAGACCGATGTCACGCCACAGCGTCCAGCCGATCGTGTGCTCGCCGGTGCCGTTCGCGGCCGCCGAGTAGAGGAAGTCGTTGGCCGACGCGTAGTCGGTCTCCCCGAGCTGGCCGGTGAACCCGACGAACGAGCCGAAGTTGCACCAGCGCCGTGGTGGCCGGTCCGCCAGTGCGGCCTTGAGGTTGAGGTAGGTGTGCAGCTTGAGGTCGCGCACCGTCAGGAAGTTGGCCCGTGACTTGGTCGCCACGTCCGACGCCCGGTTCGTGCCCGCGATGTTGATCAGCAGGTCGATGTCGCCGTGCCGGTCGGTCACCTCGGTCATGGCCGAGCGCACGGCGTTCTCGTCGCGCAGGTCGCAGCGCAGGTAGGTGACCGCGCCCTCGCCGCAGTGGCGGGTCAGCCCGGCGAGGTTGCCCGCCACGGCCCGCGCCTCCTGCAGGCGGTCGAAGCGGGCGTTGGCCTCGCTGACCGGGATCCGGTCCGGCCCGGTGACGAGGCCCCGGATGTAGGCGGCCCGGTTCCTGGCGCCCTCCTCGACGCCGACCGCCAGTTCGGCCGAGGGGTAGTCGTCGAGCGCGGTGCTGCCGAGGACGACGATCCTGGGCCGGTACCGGCGGGCCAGCTCGGCGAGGATCGGCGCGCCGATGCCCCGTCCACCGCCCGCGGCGACCACGAGCGCACCGGCCGCCAACGGTGGTTCGGTGCTCGCCGCCGCTGGTCGTGCGGTGGCGCGGAGCGTGCGCCGGACCCCCGCCGTGTGCACCACGACGGGCAACAGCTTCCGCCCGCCGAGGTCGCCGGCCGCGCGGTCGAGAAACGTGCTCGGTGGGCCGCCGTCGTGCAGGCTCGACACGATGGGCACGGTTGGGAACTCCAGCGCAAGGCTCTTGACGAAACCGGTGAACAGGCCGGTGAACGGCAGGGGAGTGCCGTCCGCCCGCACCGCGTCGTTCGCGGCGACGAGGACCGACGCGTCCCCGGACAACCACCCGGCGCATGCCTTGAGCGCGAGGAACATCCACTCGTGCAGGGTCAGGACCGTCCGCATGGGAGCCGACCATGACGAGGTCGCCAGCGCCGGATCGGCACCGTCGACCAGTACCCGTACGTGCGTCGGCCTGGTCTCGGCGAGCAGTTCGGCGAACTCGTCCGCCGACACCTCCCGTGCCGGGCGCGCGCCGGACCGCACGGTCACCGTCTCTTCCCCGGCGACGACGACGATCGCGTCGGCGGGTACCGGCAGGGCGGCCACGAGCGCCGGGGAGTTCGTCAGCAGCACCGTGTTCGCGGGCAGCGCGGGCACCGTGTTCGCGCTCTCGCTGTCGAACGGCGCCCAGTCCAGCACGTGCCGGTCCAGCGAGCGCGGCTCCTCCTGGGTTTCCTGAGGGGTTTCCGGCCTGCGCAGCGCCAGGTGCCGTGCCGGGTCATCCGCACCGGTCGGCAGCGTCAGCGACAGGGCAGGGTCGTCCCCGGCCAGCCAGCCGATCAGCTCGCGGGACCCCTGTGCTCCGAGGAACGTGGTCATCGTGCCTCCGTCGACTCGTACTCGGCGAGCACGGGCAACCCGGCCGACTCGGCCAGTTCCCGGGTGGTGAGCGCGAACAGCAACGCGCCTTCGCGCACGCTGTCCCCGTCGGCTGCCATCTCCCGCCACGACGGCAGGGTGTTGCCGTTGACGCCCGCGACCAGCGCGACGTCGATGTCACCGAACTCCAGGTAGCGCCGTGCCGTCGCGAACGCCTCGGCGAGCGAGGCCGTGCCCGCGTCCACCGCGATGTTGAGGCCACGCAGGTCGAAGTAGTTGCACAGCCGCGCGGGGATCACGTTCGGCATCTCGCCGGGGAACGAGTCCTCGCTCGGCGCGTCGATCCGGTCGAAGGCGTACGAGCGGACCCGCTTGAGCAGCAACATGAGCTGCTCTCGGCCCTCGATGCCGTCGTCCTCGCCGGCGATGCGGTCCAGCTCGTCGAGGTAGGCACGCAGGCCGTACAGCGTGGCGTTGCGGGTGGGGCCGGTGTGCCCGACGACCACGCCGACGTTGTTCCGGTGCTCCTCGCACAACGTCCGCACGGCTTCCGGCAGGCGCTGCATGCACTCCACGACCATCAGCTGGGTCCGGTCGGTGGCCCGCACCGCCGCCGCGGGCAGCCGCAGTCGCTGGAACGGTGGCCGGGGATAGGTGGTGCCGAACGACTCCGCCGCCTCCACGTCCCCCCGGGCCCACGCCTCGACCCCGGTCAGGTCGTCCACTCCCGGCAGGTGACCGGACCAGCCGACGAGCACCAGCTCGCGGTCCTCATGCGTGGTCGGCGTCCGGTAGGTGTGGCCGGCGCGGTACTCCTGGACGAGCAGGTGCGCGTTGGTGCCACCGAACCCGAAACCCGACACCGCGGCCGCTCTCGGCCGGTCCTGGGTGGCGGGCCACGGCACCGGTTCGACGGGGATCGCCAGGTTCGTGCCGTCCATCCCGAACGCGTCCGGCGCCGAGGTGAACCGGTACTGGGCGGGGATGGCGTCGTGTTCCATGCCGAGCAGCGCGTGGATGAGCGACACCACGCCCGCCGCCCAGCCGGTGTGCCCGATCAGCGACTTGTTCGACGTGACCCGCACCGGCGCGGCGCCCTCGTACTCCGCGCGCAGCGCGAGGAACTCGGCCTCGTCACCCGCCGGGGTGCCGGTCGCGTGGGCGATCACCCAGTCGATGTCGTTCGCGCCGAGTCCTGAGCGGTCGAACGCCCGGTTGATCGCCATCCGCTGGCCCGTGCTCGACGGCGCGTAGATGGCCTTGCCCTTGCCGTCCGCGGACAGCCCCGTACCGGCCAGCACGCCGAGCACCCGGTCGCCGTCGGCCAGTGCGCGGGACAGCCGCTTGAGCGCCACGATGCCCGCACCGTCGGAGAACAGGACACCGTCCGCGGTCCGGTCCAGCGCGCGCACCGCGCCGCCGCGGGACAGGCCCTGGACCTTGGAGAACAGCACAGAACCGCCGGGGGCGAGCGCGAACGCGCCGCCGCACAGCGCGACGTCCGCCCGGCCGGACAACAGTTCCCGCACGCCGAGGTCGATCGCGTACAGCGACGACGAGCAGGCGGTGTCGACCATGAGCAGCCGGGAGTCGGCGGGCACGAGCCCGTCGAACGCGGCGAGGCCGACGCGGTGCGGCGTTGGCACCACGGCGCCGTCGGCGCCGGTGGGCAGGGCCAGCTCGTTCAGACGCGCGACGTCCCGCGCGAGGCGTTCATCGGCAGGGTTGGCGTCGTCCTCGGCGAGCAGCGTCGCGATCTCGCCGCGGATCAGCGTCTCGTACAGGTGCTGGCTGCCGTCCGGGGTGTAGCCGAGGCAGACGCTGTAGCGCGCGCCGTCCTCCGGGGCCGCCATCTGTTCCAGCGCCTGGTACGCGCAGTGCCGCAGCCAGACCGCGGTGAACTCGGGACTCTCACCCCAGGCGGGCAGTTCCGCCGCGAGCCTGTCGTGCGGGCGGAAGCCGGTCATGAAGCCGGACCGGGACTGGTAGCTCTTGTCCGGCGCACGCGGATCGGGGTCGTGGAACCCGGCGGCCCGCCAGCGGTCGGCCGGTGCGTCCACGAACAGTTCCGCGCCCTCGTTGAGCAGCGCCCAGAACTCCTCGGGGCTGGACGCGCCGGGCACCGCGATGCCGGTGCCGACCACGACCACCGGGTCGGCGTCCTCGGGTACGGACACCGGGGTTGGCGCCTCCGCCACCCGCTCCTCCTGGTCGGGCGCCATCGCGTCACGCAGCAGCGACAGCCCGCCGTCGGCGAGCACGGTCTGGCCGGTGACCCACCGGGAATGCGGCGACACCAGCATCATCACCGCGCCGGCCAGGTCGTCCGGTGTGCCGAGCCGCCCGAGCGGGGTGGCGGCCATGGTCTTCGCGGTCACCGAGTCCGCGCCGGGGAACATCCGGCCGACCTCGTTGTCGATCAGCGCGGCGGACGCCGTGTTGACCCGGATGCCGTCGGGTGCGAACTCGGCGGCCAGGTAGCGGGTCAGCGCCTCGAGAGCGGCCTTCGACACACCGACCGCGAGGTAGTTCGCCGGTGCGTGGCTCGCCCCGATCGACGACACGTTGACGATGCAGCCGCCGTCGGCACGGGCCAGCAGCGGCCTGGCCGCGCGGGCACACCACAGCGCGCCCTTGACGTTGGTGGTGAACGCCTGGTCGAGGTGTTCCTCCGTCATCTCGTCGAGACCGACGAACGTGCCCGCCGCCGCGTTGTTGACGAGGATGTCCAGCCGCCCGTGGGTCTGTTCGATCTGCTCGAACATCCGCGCCACCTGCGCGGGTTTGGCGACCGAACCGCGGATCACCTCGGCGCGGTGGCCTGCCGCGACCAATTCGGCCGCCAGGGCCTTGGCCGCGTCGTAGGAATGGAAGCAGTTGATCAGCACGGTCGCGCCCGCGTCGGCGAGCATGCGCACCACGCGCTCGCCTACGCTGCCCGCGCCACCGGTGACCAGGGCGACCTTGTCTTGCAACGGGCCGCCCGTCATCGGCGCGACCCGTTCACGGCGGGTAACGAGTCCGCGACGAAGTCGATCACCTTGCCGAACGTGCGGTAGTCGCCCATCCGCATGCCCTCCGGGCGGGGACCGAGCTCGAACACGTCACCGACCCGTGCCATCAGCTCGGTCTGCTTCACCGAGTCGATGCCAAGGTCGGCCTCGAGCTCGGCCTCGTGCTCGAACACCTCCTCGGGGTACTCCAGCGCGTCGGCGTACAGCTTGCGGACCCGCGCCTCGATGACGTCACGGGAGATCGCGGTTCTCGGCACTTCCTGGGTGGCCACAGGCGGCGTGGCCGGGGCGACCGCGGGAGCCGCCGCGACCACGGGCGCGGGCTGCGCCACCGGTGCGGGCACGGGGGCGGGAGCGGGCGTGGTGGCGGTGGTGGCGCCGCCGAGAAACCGCACGGTGTCGGTGAGGGCTTCCGGCGACCCGTGCAGCGGCGTGAGCACCGTGACCTCCGGGTGGCGTGCGCGCACCAGGTTGGTCAGTGCCCGGCCGCCGCCGACCTCCACCCAGACACGCGCCCCGGAGCCGTGGGCCCGCGAGACCGCCGCACCGAACTCGACGGGGGTGACGAGGTGCGCGGCGAGCAATTCGCCGAGGTCGTCCTGATCGCGGTAGTAGCGGCCGAGGATCGGCGAGAACACCGGGATGCGGAACCCGTGCGAACGGTGCCCGCGCACCCGCTCGGCGAAGGCCCGGCGGGCGGGTTCGAGCAAGGGGTTGTGGAACGGGTGCGGCGCACGCAGGTGCGTCGCGGTCATGCCGATCGCGTCGGCCACCCGTGCCACCCGGCGCAGCGCGTCGGCAGGCCCGGACACCGCGGTCTGCGTCGCCCCGTTCGCCACCGCGACCACGGCGTCCGACGAGGGCAGCAACGCGAGGATCTGCTCAGCGCGCTGGCGATCGCAGGACAGCGCGACCATGCGGCCGCCGCTGGTGTCGTGTTCCCGCAGTGCGGCGAACCGGTGGAAGAGGATGCGGGTCCCCTCCTCCAGTGTCAGCGCACCGGCCGCCACCAGCGCGGCGATCTCCCCGAGACTGTGCCCGACCAGGACGGACAACGTCGCACCCTTGGCACGCAGCACCTCGAACACGGCCACCGACGCCGCGAACGCCGCGACCTGCACCAGTTCCGGCTCCGCGTCGGCCAGACCGTCGTCGCCGAGCGCGGCATTGTCCACGAGCGACTTGATCAGCCCGCGCCCCAGCTGCTCGGCGGCGATGTCGTCGACGGCCTCGATCGCGTGACGTGCGTCTGGATCGGTCAAAAGACCGTCAAGACAGCCGATCCGGTAGCTTCCCTGCCCGGGAAAGAGTCCAACCGACATCTCCAGCTCCGCCATCGCCACGCCCTTCACGTATCGACCCAGTCACGTTCCGCCGAATACTTGATCAGTGGATTGCGTGGCTCAGTCCATGCCGTGTGTCTTGTGGGCTGGTGGATCGATGGTTGAGCGCTCGTATAACAGCGGTACAGGGGATACGTGCGCACGCAACGACATTCCCTTGGGCGTCAGTTCGACGGCTCCCACACCTGCCAGCGGGTCGGGTCGCCGCTCGCGTCCCAGGCCTGGAAGACGACCCGGCCGATCGTGGTGTGCTGGGACAGTCCGAAGACCACACACCCCTTGGCGGTGGCGCCCGCTGCCAGTTCTTCTGGGAGTTCCTGGCACTCACGTTGTTCGTAGCCGATGAACCCGTCGATCGGGATCAGCACACCGCGGTCGTCCAGCACGTGGAGCGCGTCGCTGACCTGCGACAGCCGTACCGTGGCGACCCCGCTGGCGCGCACGGTGAAGCGCACGACGTGAAGTCTGGTGCCGGGCGGGGGTTTCGGGTCGGCCAGGTACGCCGACGGGGTGTCGATCACGTCGGCGACGGCGACCTCGGCGAACGCGTCGCCGGTGGACACCTCGACGGCCGGGCCGCCGACCCGTCCATCGCCGGCGGGCAGTGCGGAGGGACCGGTCGCGGGCAGGTCGACCGGGAACAACACCGCGTGGGCGCCGAGCTTGTCCGAGCCCCGTTCGTCGTAGACCACCCCGCGCACGCTGGTGGCGACCGGGACGAGGAACACCGCGCACTCGGTCCGCTCGATCCCGGTCGGCGCGGCGGGCAGGTTCTGCTGGTCCGAACCGCACAGCTCCTCGGTGACCTTCCCCGCCCGGTTCACCGACTCGACGAGCTGGCCCCGGTCGTCCCGCAGGAACACGTTGTGGCCGTCGCCGTAAGGGAGTTCGCCCTCGACCAGCAGTGTCGCCACGACGCTCGCGACCACCCACCGGTAACCCGACGGCGCTGCCCGGTCCGCGACCGCGCCTTGGTCGAGCCGGACCGCCACCCGCGTCTCGGTCGCGCCCTCGTAGGTGCCGGTGGCCTGGAACACCCCGGTGCCGCCGGGCGGCACCACGATCGGGCTCGGTTCCCCCGCGCCCACCACCGGGGTGCCAGGAAGCACCGGCGGGAACGCGGCCACGGCGTCCTCTGCGGTGCTCGACGGCGCACTTTCCCTTGCCGCGACGGGATTCCCTCGGACGCCCGGGTTGCCGGTCAGCAACACGACCGCCGTCATCGCGGCGACGGCGGCCACGGCGACACAGGCCGCGAGCAGCCCGCGTGACCGCCGTGGCCGGTCGAGTCCACTGTGGACCAACGGCGCCATGGTGGACGGTGCCGGCCTGGTCGGCGCATCGGAATCGTGGTCGGCGACCAGTTCGACCGCGCCCCAGGCGACCCCGGACTCCGGTTCGGGGTCCGGGTGGACCGGCAGCGCCAGTGCCGACCGGAGCAGCGCCGTGACCATCGGGATCCGGCTCGTGCCACCGACCAGGTGCACGCCACGCAGGTCGGCGGGGGCCACCCCCGCCGACTCGACCACCCGGCCTGCCAGTTCGACCATCCTGGCCAGGTCCGCGTCGACCAGCACCTCGAAGTCGCCTCTGTCCAAGGTGACCGGGTCGGTGCCTGGCATGGACAGCTGGGCGGACTCGTGGCGGCTGAGCAGTTCCTTGGCCGCACGAGCATCCTGCCGCAACAACAGTTCCGCACGCGAGCCGCTTTCCTGCCCGCCGGGCCGGAGATGGTCGATGATGCGCTGGTCGAGGTCGTCACCGCCGAGGTCCGGCAGCCCGGCGCAGGCCAGGACCGCGTACCCGGTCCCGTCCCGCCGCACCACGGCGGCATCGCAGGTGCCGCCGCCGAGGTCGACCACGAGCACCGCCGCGCCTGCGGGCAGCCCGGCGCGGGCGGCGACCGCGACCGGCTCCGGCACCAGGCTCAGCC
>NZ_JBARWZ010000084.1:0-11046 GCF_049647105.1 Actinophytocola sp. | reverse complement strand
ACCCGCGCCACCCGCCCTATAGCTCACGACCCGACGGTCAGAGGTCGAGCGTCCAGGTGTCGATGTAACCGACGTCGGCGCTGGCCGCGTCGCGGACGCGGAGATTCCAGCTGCCGTTGGCGGCCTCACTGGACAGGTTCACCGAGTAGGTCTGGTTGATGTTGTCCGCACTGCCGCCGGAGCGGTTGTGCAGGTTGTACACCGACCCGTCGGCGGCGACGAGGTCGACGACCAGGTCACCGATGTAGGTGTGGACGATGTGGACCTCGACGGTCGCCGAGGCGCCGCCGTTGCCCGTGCAGCCGGACACCGAGACCGGGCTGTTCACCGTCGAGTTGTCATTGATCGTGTAGTTGTTCGCGTTGGTCACCGCGGCGCAGGGGTTCGGCGGGGTCACGCCACCGGTGCCGGTGTACAGCAGGGCGTTCGGGGAGCCGGTGCCCGGGCTGGTGATCTTGTTCGGGGTGGCGGCGTTCTTCAGCGCGGTCTGGACCGCGGCCGGGGAGGCCGTCGGGTTGGCCGCCAGGTACAGGGCCGAGGCGCCCACCACGTGCGGGGTGGCCATCGACGTGCCGCTGATCGTGTTCGTCGCGGTGTCGCCGGTCCCCCACGCCGAGGTGATGCCCTCGCCTGGCGCGAAGATGTCGGTGCAGGTGCCGTAGTTCGAGAACGACGCGCGCGCGTCGGTCCTCGTGCTGGCGTTGACCGTGATCGCCTCGGTCACGCGGGCCGGGGTGAAGTTGCAGGCGTTGGCGTTGGAGTTGCCGGACGCGATGCCGTAGGTGACGCCGTCGATGATCGAGTTGCGGACCGCGGTCTCCGTGGCGGCGTCGGAACCCTGGGCGCCGAGGCTCATGTTGGCCACTGCCGGGCCGGAGGTGTGGTTCGAGGTCACCCAGTCGATGCCCGCGGCGACACCGGCGAACGAGCCGGAACCGGCGCAGTCAAGCACCTTCACGGCCACGAGGCGGACGGCCTTGGCGAGACCGTGCGCTGTGCCGCCGATGGTGCCCGCCACGTGCGTGCCGTGGCCGTTGCAGTCGGTGTTGTTGCCATCCCCGGTGGTGTTGGTGCCCCACGTGGCGCGGCCGCCGAAGTCCTGGTGGGTGGTGCGGATACCCGTGTCGATCACGTACGCGGTGACGTTGCTCGCCGTGGTCGAGTACGAGTACTTGCTGTCCAGCGGCAGGTCGCGCTGGTCGACGCGGTCCAGGCCCCACGACGGCGGGTTCAGCTGGTCCACGGTGGTGTGCACGGTCCGGTTCTGCTGCACGTAGGCCACGCTCGGGTCAGCGGCGAGCTTGCGTGCCGCGTCCTCGCTCATCGTGCCCGCGAAGCCGCGCAGTGCCGAGGTGTAGGTGTAGTCGACCTTGCTGCCGTACTTCGAGGCCAGGCCCGACACCTGGTCCCCGACGCCCTGCGCGGACATCGCCGAGTCCTTGAACACGACGACATAGCTGTCCTTGATCGCGCCGGACGCACCCGCGTACAACACGTCGCCCTCGGCCGCCTGTGCCACCGTGGCCCCGAAGCCCATACCGATCAACGCGGCGGTGGCCGCGGCGACCGAAGCCCCGAGAACCCGTCTCTTCGAGCTTGAGCGTGAATCTCCCATTACGTGGTTTCTCCTTTTGCAGGGCAGCCGGACTCCAGCCCTCGTGGGAGTCGACTGTGGATGGAGATGGAGCGGATGTTCGCGCGAACGCTTTCCACATTTGTCGCAGGAAGGCGGTCACACAAGAGATCGGACCGGTCTCGCTCTGTTCTCTTGTGAACGTTTGCCCGCACGCTGGGAAAAGGTTCAGCCGAGCGGTGCAGCGGATTGGGCCGCATGCCGCGTCCCGTTGTGTGTGGAACGCCCTCTCGCGCGCGAACGGTCCCGGTCAGGGGTGCCGCAGGCGCGTCATGAGCAGTGACACGAAGTCGGTCATGTCGGCCTGCAGGCACGGCAGCTGTGCGTGCTTGCCGGTGCACCCCGGCGCCCACGTGCTGCCGTCGCCGTAGTCGGTGAAGTCGAACGGGATGCCCGCCGAACGCACGGTCGGCGCGGGCAGGGATGCGGGCGGGGGCCCCGGTTCCGGACCCTGCCCCGGAACCGCGACGGCGTGCCCGGCGGCGGCGAACAGCTCGACCCGCTCGGCTTCCGCCAGCTCGAGCGCGTCGGCCAGCCGCCGCACGGTGCCGACACGGGGATCGGCCCGTTCACCGGTCTCCAGTCCCCGGATGGTGCGCACGCCCAGCTCGGACCGTTCCGCGAGGCCCTCCTGCGTCATCCCCACCCGCATCCGCAGCTGTCGCAGCAACGCGCCGAACTGGCTGGTCACATCACGCCTCTCGGGATCGGGCAATCCAGATCCCGACCCTATCGAGGTCACCGGCCGTTTCTCGCCGGGATGTGACGGGCGTCAGCGCGTGCTGGGATCGGTCACCCCGCCTGGATCAGCTTGAACCAGGGCGAGGTGGCACTGAGGCGGTCGAGCAACGGCTGCCCGACCAGCGCGGCCAGCCCGTTGCGGGCCGCCACCAGCTCCGCGCGGCCCGCGTTGCCGCCGAGGAGCTGCTGGATCTGCCACGGCGTGCCGATCGGGATGGGCAGCGGCGGACCGTAGCCGACGCGCGGCGGCTGGCGGTGCAGGAGCACGCCGTTGCCGAGGTCGCGGGCCGGGTTCAGGTCGTAGCCGTGGTCTCCGCTCGCGTAACCGACGAGCCCGTTCGCGAACGCGGCCAGGTTCGTGATCATGTTGGTGGAGTTGCAGATCCCGTCGTTCTCGTTGCACACGTTGCGCACAGCGAGATCGCCGTATTTCTGCCCGCCGAGCATGGTGACGCCGGGCAGGATCGTGGGCACGTTGGTCTCGATGCCGCCCGCGACGCCGCCGGTGCCGCCGTCGCCGAAGTCCCTGCGCGGGTTGCCGTACAGGACACCGTTCAGCAGGTGGTGCGGAATGGCGTTCTCACGGGAGAAGCGCTGCAGCACGTCACCCGCGACGACCGCGCCCTCGGAGTACCCCGACAGCACGAGGCGCGCGCCTGGGCACGCGGCGTGGAAGTCGCGGACGGCGCGGTCGAGCTTCCCGGTCCCCTCGGCGACGGACGCGTCAAGCGCCAGCCGGTCCACGATCGGGAACACCCCGGCGAAGTAGGGCACCTGGATGATCTGCCACCCGGCGGGCGGGTTGGCGTTGAACCCGGACCGGTTCCAGTTCACGAGCGACTCGCCCGAGCCGTAACCGTCAACCTCGAACACCGCGGTGCCGGGGCAGGCCGCCGCCGCGTTCGCGGACGCCGTCACCGACGGCACGATGAGGGCAGCGGCCGCCGCGGCAAGCGCGACGGCCAGCGTACCCAGCCTTTTCTTCATAGGGTTCCTCCTGGTCGTGACATGTTCGTCACTGATCGTGCCAAGAGAGCCCCGGAGAGTCAGCGCGTTCCGGGTGGCTCAGATGCGCCACTGCGCAAACAGGCCACCGGGCGAGCGCACGGTCGGCAGCGCAACCACGTGCCCGCGAGGCAGCCGGGGCTCCTCGTGGTCGAGGAGTCCCGGCTGCCGTTTCCTGGGGTCAGGCGGTCGGCATGAGGACCGAGTCGATCAGGTAGACGGTGGCGTTGGCGGTGTGCACGCCGCCGCAGATGACGTTGGCGTCGTTGACCTTCAGTGCGTCGCCGGAGCCGCTGACGGTGACCGTGCCCTTCTCGACCGTCGTCTGCTCGCCGACGATCTGGTCGGGCGACAGCTGGCCGGGAACCACGTGGTAGGTCAGGATCTTGGTCAGCATCGCGGAGTCCGTCTTCAGCGTCTCGATGGTGGCCGCGTCGATCTTGCCGAACGCGTCGTCGACCGGGGCGAACACGGTGAACTCGCCGCCGTTGAGCGTGTCGACCAGGTTCACGTCCGGGTTGAGCTGACCGGACACGCTCTGCACCAGCGTCGTCAGCAGCGGGTTGTTGCTCGCGGCGACCGCGACCGGGTCGGCGGCCATGCCCGTGACCGAGCCTGGGCCCTCCGGCACCTGCTCGGCGTAACCGGCACAGCCGGGGCCGACGAGGTCCGCCGCCGGGTCGGCCATGCCAGTGGCCATCCCGTCCTCCGTGGTCGTGGTCGTCTCCTGCTGACCGGCACTCTCGTTCGACGCCCCTTCGCCGGAGCTGCACGCGGCGCCGAAGAACGCGATGAACGCGACACCGATGGCCAGCGTGCCGCGACGAATGTTGCGATTCATGACAGGTTGTTCTCCCATTCCGGGTAGCGGTCGCACGCCGAAATTCCGGCGGCGCTTTCTCGAGCCCGCTCTGGGCTGCGAACAACTGGTCTTCGGAGGGACGAGCCGGCCGGATGGGCGCCCCGAACCGTCGTTACCATTCCGTTACTCACCGTGTTTTTCGGCTCCTGGAAGCCAATCCGCCGAGGCCATGGCCGCGAACCTCATCGGGACATCGCACAACCCAAGTGAGGACGCCGTGCTGACACTCGCCTTGATCGGACTGATCGGTGGCCTGGTTACCGGGATTTCCCCGTGCATTCTTCCGGTGCTGCCGGTCATTTTCTTCACCGGCGCGCAGGGCGCCGAAACCAGGGAAACCGCCGCGAACGGCGGCGCGGGCACGGTCGCCGTGGCCGAACGGACCAAGCCGCCCATCTCCCGTGCGCGGCCCTTCCTGGTCATCGCCGGGCTCGTCGTCAGCTTCACGCTCGTCACGCTGTTCGGGTCGCTGCTGCTGTCAGTGCTCGGGCTGCCGCAGGACGTGCTGCGCTGGGCCGGGCTGATCGTGCTGGCGCTCATCGGCATCGGGCTGATCGTGCCGAGGTTCGAGCACCTCCTGGAGAAGCCGTTCACCTGGATTCCGCAGAAGAACCCGGACCGGGACAAGGGTGGGTTCTCACTCGGCCTGGCCCTTGGCGCGGTGTACGTGCCGTGCGCTGGCCCGGTCCTCGCGGCGATCACCGTGGCGGGCTCGACCGGGCAGATCGGCATGGACACCGTGGTGCTGACGGTGACGTTCGCGGTCGGCGCCGCCATCCCGCTGCTGTTCTTCGCGCTCGCGGGCCGCCGGGTCGCCGAGCGGGTGGCCGCGTTCCGCAAACGGCAGCGCGGCATCCGGATCACCGCGGGCGTCGTCATGATCGCGCTGTCGATCGGACTCGTGTTCAACCTGCCGCAGCTGCTGCAGCGCGCGATCCCCGACTACACGTCCGGACTGCAGGAGGAGGTCAACAACTCCGAGCAGGTGCGGGAGGCACTCGACCTCGGCGGGCTGGAGAACGAGCAGAACAAGGACCTCGACAAGTGCGGCAACGGCGCGCGGGAGCTGGAGTCGTGCGGGACGGCCCCGGACATCAAGGGCATCCAGCAGTGGCTCAACACGCCCGGCGGCGCACCGGTGGAACTGAAGTCGTTGCGCGGCAAGGTGGTCCTGCTCGACTTCTGGGCGTACTCGTGCATCAACTGTCAGCGTTCCATCCCGCACGTGACCGCGTGGGACGAGGCCTACCGCGACGCGGGCCTGCGGGTCATCGGGGTCCACGCACCGGAGTACGCGTTCGAGAAGGAACCAGGGAACGTCGAGTCGGCGGCCGACAGGTTCGGGATGCGGTACCCGGTTGCGCTCGACAACAACCTCGCGACGTGGACCAACTACCGCAACCGGTACTGGCCCGCGCACTACCTCATCGACGCGGACGGCACCGTGCGGCACATCAAGTTCGGCGAGGGTGACTACGACACCACGGAGAAGCTCATCCGCGCACTGCTGCGCGATGCGGACCCGGCGGCGAACCTGCCCGCGCCGACCGACACCGCCGACGACACCCCGGACACCGCCGACATCACCCGCGAGACCTACCTCGGCTCGACGAAACGCGTGAACTTCGCGGGCGAGGGCACCTACACCTCGGGCGACCGCAGCTTTTCCTTCCCTGACAGGCAACCGAAGGACAGCTTCGCACTCGACGGCGACTGGACGCTGACCAGCCAGCACATCACCCCGACGGGCGACGATGGCAGACTCCGGCTCGACTACCACGCCAAGGAAGTACGGATGGTCCTGTCCGGCACGGGCACCGTCACCTACACCTCCGGTGATACCACGAAGACCATCCAGGTCAACGGCACACCCAACTCCTACCGGCTACTGTCCACAAAGGCCATAGAGGCAGGCTCGGTCACCGTGACAGTCAGCCAGGGCGTACAGGCCTACTCGTTCACCTTCGGCTGACGGACCGGTGCCGTGGGCGTCGTCTCCACAACGCCCACGGCACCGGCACGGGTCAGCCCGTGATCGCGGTCAGCGCGGCGAGGTAGCCGTCGCGGTGGCCTGCCGCGTTCGGGTGGTAGGACTCGTTGAGCTTCTCCCACTCCAGGCTCGTCACCCACTCGCCGCCACCCGAGCAGAGGGTGTGCGGGTCGAACACCGGACGCGCGTCGAGGTAGGTGAACCCCGCCGCCCCGGCCGCCGCGGCGGTCACGTCCGAGAGGGTGTCGGCCGCCGAGTTCAGCGCCGTCCGCTCCCGGTCGCTCAGGCCGAGGATGCCGCAGTCGCCGCCGATCGTGTACAGGCGCGGGTAACCGACCACGATCACCTGTGCCGACGGCGCGGCCCCTCGGATCGCCGCGTAGGTCTGCCCCAGCCCGGCGGGCAGTACCCCGACCGCCGCCGCCTTCGCCGCCTCGACACCGTCGAGGCAGTCCTGGTCGTCCAGCGTGAGGATGCAGTTCTGGAGCACGGCGACGAAACCGACGTCGTTGCCACCCACCTGCACGGTCACGAGCGAGGTGTCCGCGGTCAGCTGCGGCACCTGCGTCGAGATCATGTCGGCGGTGGTGGCACCCGAGCAGGACGCCTCGGTGAACGCGACGTCCGGGTGGGCCGCCGCCCACAACCGGGTGTAGGTGAGCGGCCCACGGCGGCACGGGTCGCTCTCGCTCGGGTCGTCATAGGTGTAGGTGCCGGGCGCCACGGCGTAGGAGTCACCGAGTGCGACGTACTTGCCCGCGGCCGCCGACGCTGGCGCGGCGAACATGGTCGTCGTCGCGGCGGCGGCGAGTAACGCGGCCAGGACGAATCTGGTCTTGTGCATGGAACCACTCCGTTGTAGCAGGGATGGATCACCGGGGTGTGCGTACCCCGACGTCGGAAAACACTGTGGTGGTGAGGAAGTCGGCGGCGGCGCGCACGGCGTCACCGGCACGCAGGCGCCTGCCGATCACCTCGGCGGCCGCGGGGTGACCGGTCGACGGGTCGAGCACGGTGTCGACGGCGGCGGCGAGCCCGGCGGCGTCGACCCGCCCGAACCGCACCCGCACGCCGGCACCGGCGTCGACGACCTGCCCCGCGACGATCGGCTGGTCGTCGCGGATCGGCGCGAGCACGAGCGGCACGCCGTGCCACAGCGACTCGCACACGGTGTTGTGCCCACCGTGCGACACCACGGCGTCCACATAGGGCAGCAGAGACAGCTGCGGGAGGTACTCCCGCACGATGGTGCGCTCTGGCAGCGACACCCCGGCGAGCACCTGGCCGGGGTCCGCGACGACGCCCTGCACGCGGTCGGCGAGCAGAGCCAGCGCCTCGGCCGCCTCGATGAGGAACCGGGTGCCCGCGTCGGTGTTCGCGGTGCCGAGACTGACCAGCACGACAACCCGGCCAAGGTTGAGCTCCTCCCACGGGAAGTCCGGCTCGGCACGGCGCGGCGCGATCGCGGGCCCGAGCACCCGGATCCCCGGACCGGTCTCCCCCACCAGCTCGCGTGCGGTGAACGCGAGCACGCCATACGGGGAGAACCGCGGATCGGCCGTGCCGTCCCCACCGAGGTCGGCACGCAGCGCGGCGAGCCGGTCGGTGAGCCAGCGGCCGACCTTGGGCAGCCCGGCGAGCGGGTCGACCAGCTCCGCCGAGGTGGACGACGACGTGACGTACGGGATGCCGAACCGCTCCGCGACCAGGGCACCCGCGACGGCGTGCTGGTCGCAGAGCACGACGTCGGGGGCGAACTCCTCGATCGCGGCCGCGACGCCGGGCGCCATCGCGGTGGCGAGCGGCAGGAGGAACTCCTCCCACAGGAACCGGAACGCGGCCGGGCCGGTCAGGCCGGGGGTCCTGGCCAGCCCCTGGCCGGGCACGGCGCAGTCGTGCACGCGCTGGTCGGCGCCCGCGAGCCGGTGCACCAGCTCGGGATGCCCTGCCCACGCGACGTCGTGCCCGCGCCGCGCCAGCTCGGCCGCGACACCGACGAGCGGGTTGACGTGCCCGACGAGCGGCGGCACGACCAGGAGATACCTCATGGCACGGCCTCGACCAGCGGGTGTTCGCGCACCCACGCGAGGATCAGGTCCCTCGTCTCCTCCGGTTTCTCCACGAGCACCGAGTGCCCCTGGTCCGGCAGCACGACCGTGCGGCACCGCGCGACCTTCGCCGTCAGGTCCGGTACCTGGTCGGCCAGCCCCGACTCGTCACCGAACACCGCCAGCAGCGGGCGGGTCAGCGCGGTGAGGTCGTCGTCGATCACCCTGCTCGTCGGCACGTCGGCGGCGAGCGAGGTGGACTGGAAGATCCGATGGGCCACTTTGGACAGTCGCGCGGTGTGGGCGCCGAAGTTGGCTGAGATCCAGCCGAACGCCTCGGCGTGCGCGAGCCGCGTGCGCGCGTCGGCGAGCCCCTCGGCCATGTGCCCGGTCCACGCGGCGACCGGCGGCTCGGACTCGATCATCGTCACCGACGCGACCCGCGCCGGGTGCCATGCGGAGAACGCGGTCGCCACCGTGCCGCCGAACGAGTTGCCGACCACGTGCGCCGGCCTCGTCTCCCCCAGCGCGTCGAGCAGCGCCGCGAGGTCGTCGACGAAGTCCTCCAGCCGGTACCCGGTCGCTGGCCGGTCGCTGCGGCCGTGCCCGCGAAGGTCGTACATCAGGACGTCCATGCCCGCCGTCGCGAACGCGGGGCCGAGGGTGAAGTAGTAGCTCGCGAGGCTGTCGGTGAGCAGCCCGTGCACGAACACCACCAGTGGTCGCCCGTCGCCGGACCACGCGCCGAGCCTGGCGGCGTGGGTGGTGATGTCGCCGGTGCGGAGTCGCTCGGTCATGCGTCTGCTCCCAGCGACGCCACCACGTGGTCGACGAGCCTGCCGACGGTCAGCGCGATGATCTCGTCCAGCTCGAGGTCGGCGATGAACTCGGCGAAGTTGACGCGTTCGCCGTAGTGCTCGCGCAGCGCGCCGGAGAGCACGACGAGGTCGATGCTCTCCAGCTCCAGGTCGTCGTGGAAGGTCGTGTCGCGGGTGATCTCGACGTCGTCGAGGCCAAGGTCCGCGACGACCGTGCGCAGCATGCCCGCGATGTCGGCGAGCACGGTCTCCTGGTCGGCGCTCAGGTGAGTGGTCATCACTGATCTCCTTCGGGTTCGCGGGTCCAGGCCACGACGTAGTCCCTGGACTGGTCCGGCACGTGCGCGAGGTGGACCCGGTAGCTCGACGATCCACACTGGACGGTCAGCTCGCCTGGTTCGGCCGTGACCACCCGGAACCGCTCCGGGTGCCAGGAAAGCCCGGTCCCGTAGGCCTTGGCGACCGCCTCCTTGGCGGCCCAGAACCGGGTGAACCACCACGCCGGGGTCTCGCCGGTGCGCTCGACCACCTCGTCGAACACGGTCAGTTCCTCGGCAGAGCAGGCCGCCTCGACCGCCGACCTCGGCCGGTCGGCGACCTCCTCGACGTCGATGCCGCACGGTCCGCGCCGCGCGATCGCGACCCCGAGCCCGCCGCGGTGCGCGATCGACACGGTCAGCTCGCCGACCATTCGCCCGAACACACCGCGCACGACCGGCCGCCCGGACGCCTCGTTGTCGATCACCAGCTCGGCGGGGTAGACCTCGCCGTCCTCCTCGGACCACATGACCTGCCGGACAGCGTCCTTGGCGGCGATCCGGCCGAGCAGCCACGACCGCCGGTGCCGCGGCGGGAGGGCGGCGTAGGTCTCGCGTTCCGCGCCGCCGAGGACGTTGCGCATGATCAGCTCGCGGGTGGCGAGATCGGGCCAGCGTTCGCGGATCAGTGCCCAGCCACCGGGTTGCACCGACGACAGCGTGAACGTGCCGGGGTACCGGTCGACCTTGCGGATGCCGGGGTCGGTGTCGAAGCGGCGGTCCGCCCAGCCGGTCATGTCCGCCCACACGCGACCGTCGTGCACCAGCTGCATGTCCGCGGTGAGCGTCGAGTCGGTGACCTCGGTGATCCGCACGAGGCACTCGAGGGTCTCCTCCTGCCCTGGCCGCGGGCCGAAGAACCGCAGGCACCGCAGGCCGACCGGGAACACGGTGGTGCGCTCGGTGAGCGTCGCCATGATCCAGTAGCCGAGCACCTGGCCAACGTTGTCGAGCAGCGCGCCCGGCACGGGCAACGCGGCGAGGCGGGCCCGCACGTGCCGCTCCCCGATCGCGGTCAGCTCCAGCACGCCCTGGAACCGGGGACCGTGGAACATCCAGCGTTCGTCGTACAGCTGCGCGGCGGTCAGGTCCGGTACGCGTTCGGCGGCCGGGTCGAACCGCCACGGCGCGGGCGGGGCCGGGTAGGCGACCGCCGTCTCGACGACGGCGGCGGCGCGGTCGCCGAGGGTGACCTCGGTGCGGCCGGGGCCAACGGGCCGGGTGCGGACGGGGATGTCCACGGCCGGGATGGCCTCGATCCACTTCATCATGCGGGCGTCGTGCACGGCGACCGCGACCGTGCCGGGAGTGGTGGCGAGGTCCGCGAGGTGGGTGAGGACGGTGGTGGCGGGCACGATCGGCCACCGGTCGCGGTCGTCCGGCCAGCCGGGCCGCTGCCGGAAGAAGCAGTGGTCGAGCAGGTACGGCATGGTCGTGACGTCGACCCGCAGCACCTCGGGCACCGCGGGCACCGGGGCCACACGGGGAGTGGGGACCCGCCGGGCGGTGATCAGTTCCGCGGCGACGGACGCGGTGTCGGTCAGCAGCGCGGCCAGCTCCCGCGCGACCGGGTCACCGGCACCCGCCCGGCCGAGCACGCCGAGCGCGGACTCGGCCGGGACGGGCGCGGGG
>NZ_JBARWZ010000083.1:0-17954 GCF_049647105.1 Actinophytocola sp. | reverse complement strand
GGCGACGGCACGCCCGACCGCGGCGGCGAACCCCGCCGCGACCGCGCCGGACGCCGAGCCGGCGGCCATCCGCAGCCGGCAGGGCACGTGCACCGTCACCGTCACACCAAACCCTCCAGGTGCTCGGCGAGCCTGCCGAGCGTCAGGTCGACCACCGTGTCCCGGTCCACCTCGGCCGCCGTGCCGACGACCTCGATCTCGACCGGGAAGTGGTACTGGATCACCGTGCGTTCCTCGTCGACGGCCTCGTCGGCCTCCGCCGCGCTCCCCGCGCCAGCGACCACCCACTCGCCCTCGTGCACCAGCGCGAGGCCGGTCCGCCCGATGCGGCTGACCCGGCCGCGGTCGGGGCTCATCAGGGCACCGAGGAGGCTTCGCCGGTCTTCGGGTCGACCTCGGCGGACAGGCTGAAGCCGCTGAACGTCGCCGTCGGCGCGCCGGTCACGGTGGCCGTGGACGGCGACGCGCTGGTGATCAGGCAGTTCTGCAGCACGAACGACGAGAACGTCCAGTCGTCGCCGACCTGTTCGAGCATCGAGATGTCGAACGTCGTGCCGTCGAGCGCGAGCTTGGTGAGCCTGCCGACGACGTCGCCGATGGCCTTGACGGTCATCGAGAAGTTGATCGTCGGCGGCGAGAAGATCGCGCCGATGTGGCTGGCCTCCACCGAGTGCAGCGGCTCCACGTTCATCGAGAACGACGGCGTGAACGTGTCGATCGGGGTGATCGTCACGGTGGCGTCGCCCGCGGTCAGTGTGACCGCGAGCCGCGTACGCCATTCCGGGCTGGACATGTGCTCGACCTCCTCCGGTCAGAACTTGGCCACGAGGCTGACGAGCAACCTGCTCACCGCCGGGCCGTAGGTGATCGTCACGATCAGGTCGACCGTCCTGGTCTCCCGTGCGGTGGTGACGATCGCGTTGTCGGTCGCGGACCTGGCGGCCTCCGGCGTGCGCAGGATGTCCAGCACGGGGATGTCGACCTGGTAGGCGTCGATCACCTGCTGGCGCAGCAGCGGGCCGAGGATGCCGTCCACCCTCACCTTGAGCTGGGTCATGCCCGGCTTGGTGATCCGGCCGTCGCCGATCAGGCCGATCAGCCCGGCCCGCAGGTTGAACTCGATCTGGTCCAGCGTGCGCACGAGGTCGACGTGCAGCAGGCTCGCGTCGGTGGTGAACAGCCTGCCGTCCGCGAAGTGCAGGCTCTCGCCGGTGATCAGCGCCGGGTCGATGATCGGCAGCACGTCGGCCTCGGAGAGGCCGCGGATCTCGCCGGGGCTGTACTGCAGCTGCACCGGCATGGACACGCCCCGCAGCTTCTTCAACACGATGCTGTGGTGCACGGGAAGCCCGGCCACGGCGGCCATCGCGGCGGTCGCGACGTCCCCGGTCGCACCACGCGCGGCGATCATGGCCATGCGGCTGGTGGAGCTCTTCAGCGAGTCGACCGCGGCCGTCACGTCGGTGACGTAGGTCGCGCTCTTCGCGGTGGCCGGGTCGACCATGGCGAACCCGATCCGCCGCTGCCCCGCCGCCGACATCGACTCGACGTGCGCCTTCAACGCGTGCAGGCCGGTCGGCGGATTGCCGCCGCCGGCGGCGGCGCCGACGGTCACCTCGTTCGCGAGCGACACCATCGTCACGTCGTCGGCGGCCTCAAGGCCGCCGAGCGCCGCGGCGTAGTCGTCGCCGGAGACCTTGACGCCGTAGATCTTCGACGGCCGGGGGTCCTGCAGGAACGCCAGCTCGAGCGAGTCGTACAGCGCGGTGCGGGCGATGTTCCCGTTCTGGATGCGGGCGAAGTTCGTCACCGCCTGCTCGAGGGTGTCCACGGCGACCGGCGTGTTGGCGGCCGCCTCACCGCCCGCCACACCACTGGGTGTCCTGCCGACGACGGCGATCACCCCCGGCGACCGCTGCGCCCTCGGTGGGGGCGGCGGCACGATCGTCACTTCCACATACGGGAACGCTGCTGGGATTGTCACGAGTCCTCCCGTCCAGAATGGTTCGCTGTGGCGGTCATGGGACCGCCACCAGCCCGATGCCCTCGTTGGCAAGCCACTGGCCCGCCCTGGCGAACCGGGCCGCACGGCGCTGGGCCTCGGTGCCGCTGTCCCCGCCGGGCCACGCCTCGTCGTCGAACACCCCGGCGGGCACCAGCCAGACGACGACCACGGGATGCCGTACCCGCACCGTCGGCTCCGCGGGTGCGACGAGGCCGAGTTCCTCGGCCCGCGCACGGACGAGCCTGCTCTGCACCAGCGTGTCGGCGAGCGAGAAACCCTGGTCCCGCACCAGAACCGCGGCGGAGAACGGAAGGGGGCGCGCGACGGGTGGTGCGGCGGACGGTGGTGTGTAACGGATCCGCACGGCCGACGCGGCGACCTGCCCGGCGAAGCGGGTCACGAGGTCGCCGACGGACCCGGCGCCGACCCCGACGAGCAACCGGTCGAGGTGGTCGTCGGTGAAGGCGGCAGGCTGGTCGAGCCCGGCACGCAGCCGCGCGAGCACCCTGGTCCTGCGCTCGGTCTCGAGCTGAACAGGGTCGGCGGGCAGCCCACCAAGATCGGTCTCGATCTCCGGGTCGACGTCGAACCCGGGACGCGCCAGCTCGACGTGTTCGATCCGGTCGGTGGCCACGGTGGTGCGCACGACGAGCGCGCCGCGCCAGAGCGCGTCGACCCGCATCGGCTCGGCCGCGCCGAAACCGTGCAGGCGCAGCCGGACCTCGGTCCGGTCCCTGCCGCCCGCGCTCATCCACTCGCCGTCGGCCGTGGCCGACGGCGGCGCGGCGTAACCGATGCGGAGGTCGTCGAACACGGGGATGAACGGCGGCTCCACCACCATCACGTCGGTGTCGTACGCGGCCTCGACGAGATGTGCGGTCGACGCCGCGTCGAACAACGCGCCCCGGCTCGCCGGATCGGCCAGCCGCACGAGCACTCCGTCGACGAAGTCCATGCCCGCACCTCCCGTCCCCGAGAAGCACTCTGCGCCACACGACGGCGACGACGAAGGTCTGTACGGGCGCGCGAAAGGGCGGGAGAAACCGCGGCAAGTCTGTCCGGACGGGGCCTAACGACCATGCGGGACACGACGATGTGGCGGCCGCGAAATCCCGGCCCACCACCGGAAAAAGACCCGCCGACCTGGGATCTGGGACACCATATAGCACTGGCGTTGACAATGTGGTTTGGGCAGCTACCGACCGCGTTTCGGTCTGTACACAGTGGACGCCAGGACCGCGCTCTACCCTGGTTCGCCCGCGCCGCTTGGCTGTGCCTCGTCGTCGCGTTCCGGTTCACTGTCCCGGTCCCGCAACGTGAGGTACACCGATCGGACGGTGGTGAGCAGCGGCACCGAGAACAAGGCACCGACGATGCCCGCCAGCTCCACGCCGACGGCGACCGCGAGGATCACCGCGACCGGGTGCAGTTTCACCGACTTGCTCACCAGCAGCGGCGCGAAGACGTTGCCTTCCAGCTGCTGCACGAGCACGACGACGCCGGTCACGATCAACGCGATCAGCGGCCCCTTGCTCACGAGCGCGATGAGCACGGCGACCAGGCCGGTGGCGAACGCGCCGACGATCGGCACGAACGCGCCGACGTAGACCAGCGCGGCCAGCGGCAGCACCAGCGGCACGCCGGTGATCCACAACCCGAGCCCGATCCCGACCGCGTCGATCAACGCGACCACCATGGTGACCCGGACGTAGGCGGTGAGGTCGGCGAACGCGCGGATACCGGCCCGGTGGACCACGTCGCGGTGCCGCTCCGGCAGCGGGCTGGTGAGCCCCCGCCACATCCGGTCACCGCCGTGGAGGAAGAAGACCAGCAGGAACACCACGAGCACGGCCCCCGCGAGCAGGACACCGGCGGTCGACAGCACACCGAACGCGCCGGAGGCGAGCGCGGAACGGTTGTTGGAGAACCAGGTCTGGCCCTGGGCGAGCATCGAGTCGAGCTGATCGCCGGTGAGCCCGAGTGGACCCTCGGTGAGCCAGCTCCGCAGCTGCCGGTAGCTCTCGTTCAGCTGCTCGCCGAGGTCGGGCAGCCCGGCGACGAGCGTGGCGATCACGAACCAGACGAGCCCGCCGCCGATGCCGATGCCGAGCAGCAGGACGATCACACTGGCGAGCCACTTCGGCACCCGGTGCCGCACCAGCAGCGAGACACCCGGGGAGAGCAGAGCGGCGACCATCAGCGCGACGGCCACCGGCGCCACCACGATCATCAGGCGGGCGACGACCTGGCCGAGCAACCACAGCGCGGCCGCGATGATCAGCAGGTACAGGCAGGGAACCGCGACTTTGCGCAAGGCGTCGCCCGACCGAGGGCTTTCGGTGCTCACCGCACAGAAGGTAGCCGTTTCGCGGCGGTTCAAACCACTCAGAGGGCGCGCGAATAGGGTCGGTGGATGCCATGCCCTATTCGCGCGCCCTCTATGCCTACCGGCGCTGGTACCGCTCCCTGCGCACGGTGGCCCGCCGTCCCTTGATCGTGCTCCCGCGCAGCGCCGCGATCACCTCGTCCGCGGCCACCTCCGGCACCTCGACGAGCGAGAACCGGTCGGCGATCTCGATGGACCCGATGTCCCGCCCCTTGAGGCGGGACTCGCCCGCGATCGCGCCGACCAGGTCCTGCGGCCGCACGCCCGCCGCTCGGCCCGCGCCGACGAACAGCCGTGCCATGCCCTGACCGTCACCTCGCCGCCGGTCCCGGCCACCGGTCCGGCCGCCGGCGTCCCGGCCGCCCTCGCGTGGCGACAACGGCGCGGCCTCGGGGATCTCCTCCTCGTCCGCGGCGGCGCCGCTCGCCTCGTGCGCCATCTTGACGGCGGCGAGCGCCACCTCCACGATGTCGAACTCCTCGGCGAGCTGCTCGATCACCGGGCGGAAGCGGTCGAGGTCGTCCTCGAGGAGGCTTTCCCGCAGTCCGGCCCTGGTCAGCTCGAGCCGCTGCGCACGAAGGTCGGCGACGCTGGGCAGCTTCTCGATGGCGATCCGCTGCCCGGTGACCCGCTGGATGGTCTTCAGCATCCGGTGCTCCCTCGGGTCCGCGAGGGTGATCGCCACGCCCTCGCGGCCCGCCCGGCCCACCCGGCCGATGCGGTGCACGTAGGTGTCGGGCGCGCTCGGCACGTCGTAGTTGACCACGTGGGTGAGCTGGTCGATGTCCAGGCCGCGCGCGGCAACGTCGGTCGCCACCACGAGGTCCGCGGTCCCGGCACGCAGCCTGCCGACCACCCGGTCGCGCTGCCCCTGGTCGATGCCGCCGTGCAGCGCCTCCGCGCGGTAGCCGCGGCCGTTGAGGGTCTCGGAGAGCTGGTCGACCGACTCGCGCGTCCGGCAGAAGACGACGGCGGCCGTCGGCGCGTGGACGTCGAGCACCCGGCCGAGCGCGGCGGGCTTGTGCCCGCGCGGGACCACGTACGCGACCTGCCGGACCAGCGCGGTCTCGTCGCCGGTCGTGGCCCCCTTGCCCAGCTCGACGCGGACCGGGTCACGCAGGTGCCGCTTGATCATCCCGTTGACGCGATGCGGCATGGTGGCGGAGAACAGCAGGATCTGCCGCTCTTCCGGCACGTCCTGCAGGATCGACTCGATGTCCTCCGCGAAGCCCATGTCGAGCATCTCGTCGGCCTCGTCGAGCACCACCATCTCGAGCGCGGTCATCGCCAGCGTGCCGCGGGCGATGTGGTCCAGCGCGCGGCCGGGGGTCGCCACGACCACGTCGACGCCGCGGTCCAGCTCCCGCAGCTGCCGGACGATCGGCTGGCCGCCGTACACCGGCAGGACCCGCGCGCCGAGGTCGCGCCCGTAGCGGTGCATGGCCTCGCAGACCTGCACCGCGAGCTCCCGCGTCGGCACCAGCACCAGTGCCGCGGGCTCTCCTGTCCTGCGCGGCAGCCCGATCCGGTGCAGGACGGGCAGCGCGAACGCGGCCGTCTTGCCGGTGCCGGTCGCGGCCTGCCCGACGAGGTCCCGGCCGGCCAGCACCTCCGGGATCGCCGCGCGCTGGATGGGCGTCGGTTCCTCGTAGCCGAGCCCGGACAGGGCGGTCAGCAGCTCCGGTCGCAACGCCAGCTCGGCGAAGCCTGCGGCGTTCGCGGTCGTCATGAGATCTCCTCCGGTCTAGAACACAGAGCGTAACTCCCGGGAACGAGACGGACGCGGCCGCAGTCGAAGGCGGCAACAACGAGGCGGGAGGCCCTGGTGACGTACCCTCAGCAGCCCTATGGCGGGCAGGAACCGTATCCGGGATACGGCGGCCCCTACGGTGGGGGCTACGGCGCGCCGCCACCCCCACCACCGAAGAAGAACACGGCCGCCATCGTGTCCGTGGTCGCGGTGGTCGTGGTGCTCCTCGCCGGTCTCGGCATCACCGGGTTCGTCGCACCGGGGTTCTTCCGCAGCGATGACGACGGCACGCCAGTCGGCAGCCCGACCACGACGACCACCACGTCGTCCGAACCCGACGGCGACGGCGCCGAGACCGTCCTGGCCGCGGTGGCCGACGGCCTGGATGCCCAGGAGACGAGCGCCCTTGATGACCTCGCCTGCGCGGACGCGAAAGCCAACGTGTCCGAGGCCATCGAGGACGCCAGGAACGTCACCGGGGCCGAGCTGGTGGACACCGAGGAGGTCGCCGACGACGAGGTCATGGGCACCGTCGAGGTATCGGTGGATGACGAGAAGGGCGAGTTCGAGGTCACGGTCACCCGCGTCGACGACGAGTGGTGCTGGCAGGACATCCAGGCGGCAGGCGGGCCCGCGACGAGCGAGCCGGTGGAACCGTCGTCGGTGCCGTCCGGCCCTGGCGGCGGTGAACCCACCGCGGGCGGTCAGCCGGTGCCCTCGGCGGCCCTGGCGGTGATGCAGGCCTTCCTCGACGCGGTCAACGGCGGCGACGCGGACATCGCGAAGGGGGCCCTCTGCGCGGACGCCATCAGCACTGCGGCGGACGTCGACGAACTGGTCGGCTACGACCCGGACCTGGCGATCGACCCGACGATGGACGGCAACGCCTCCGGCGCCGAGTCCGTCCAGCTGTACCTGCGCGGCACCGCGAAGGACCAGGAGCTCGATGGCTACTCGACGAACCTGTGGGTCACCAGCTACGACGGCCCCTGGTGCGTCCACGCGTTCCGCGCGGTCGTCATCTGACCGACGTGACACCGATGCCCTGAAGGGCACCCTCGGGACGGTGAACGTCCCGAGGGCACCTTCAGGGCATCGCGGTGGTGGTGCTAGCGGGGGCTGTAGGTGAGGCAGTTCGCGGCGTGGTCGCCCTGGCCGGGGCCGACGCGCACCGCGGACGCCGTGCACTCCAGCATCACGTTGTGTGTGCAGTCGGACCGCGTGCAGGCGCCGACCTGGGACGAGATCCTCGGCAGGCCGCCCTTGGCGGTCAGCGGGATGAACGTGCCGCAGTCGGCCGCACCGTTCGAGCCGCTCACCGTGATCGCGAAAGCGTGACATCCGTGGTCGTTGTACGAACACGCGCTGACCGTGCACTCACTGACGGCCGGCATTTCCGTGGTGGTCATGTCGTACTCCTCTGGCAACAGTTCGGCGTATCGAACAATGCCACCACCGATATGACCCCGCAACACGAGAGGTAAGGACATCCTTACCTTATCTAGCAGCGGAAACAGTTTTCGAATTCGACCGCGAAATCGTCATGAACGATTTCGCGAAGCCGCGATCGCCGACACGACAATGGGTTTCTCCGCCGAGGATGCCGGTGCCAACGACTCGAAATCGAGCACCGCGCCGAATCCGCCATCGGCCGCCGGGCGCGGGTTCTTCCATGAGCACGAAGGACATCGCGGTCACATCCCGTCCGGGCGGGTGGTGACCGCGGTCCACAGGGCTTCCTCGGTGCTGGTGAGGTCGTACAGGCGGACGGCCCACGTGCGGGCCGGGCCGGTTTCGTCCCGCAACGCCCAGAGCAGGGTCGTGTAGCGGTGGAGCGAGTGCTCGTGGGTGATGCCCATGGCGCCGTGCAGCTGGTGGGCGAGCCTGGCGACCGAGGTGACGACCGGGTCGAGCAGCACGGCGGCCGCGGCGACCCTGGCGGGCTCGAGACCGAGGGCGGCCGACGCGGCGACCTCCAGGAGCACCCGCGCGCACTCCATCTCGGCGAGCCGGTGCGCGACGGCCTGCATGCGCACGAGCGGGCGGTCGAACTGGACGCGCGTGGTGACGTACTCCCTGGTCAGGCGGCACACGCCCTCGACGGCGCCGAGCGCGGCGTGCACCAGGAGCACGGTGAGCCGGTCCGCCGAGCCGGGGACGACGGCCGCGGCCACGTCGGCGCATTCGACGCGCAGGCGCGGCCGCCCGGCGATGTCCCGCCACGGCCGCGTGGTCACGCCGTCGGCGGACAGGTCGACGCGGGCGGCGGTGCCATGGCCGAGCAGCAGCAGGGAGCCGGACGACTCTGGCCACGCCACGTCGGCCGTTGCCGTGATCCGGCCGTCCTCGACGACGAGGTCGTCGGCCACCGCCGCGATGTCGGCAGCACCTGCCTGCCCGAGCGCCACCTCGGCGAGCGGGAGCGGGAGCGCGTGCCTGCCGGTGGCGCGGACCAGGGCGGCGAGGTCGGCGAACGTCCCGCCGGAGCCGCCGTGCTCCTCGTCGACACCCACCGTCGTCCAGCCAAGCTCGACCGCGGTGGCCCACGGGTCCGGCGCAGAGGCCAGCACGTCGTCCGCCATCCGGCCGACGTCGTCGACATCGGGGGCCGGGGCCTGACGGGACACGATCGTCAGCAGCATCTCGTCGGTGCCGCCGCGGATGGAGAAGCCCGGCGCGGCCAGCTGCGCCTGCGCGAGCAGACCCGCGAGCCCGTCCCCGTCGAGCACCGGCACGACCTCACTCGCCGCGCGGACCACGTCGACGACCTCGCGTTCGAACGTCGTGCCGAGGTACTTCAGCACCGCGGCCTCCCCGGCGGGCGCCCGGCCGGCGTCCATCGACTCCGCCACCCGGCAAGCCAGCTCCCGCAACACCATCAGCCGTGCCGCGAGCGTGCCGACCGCCGCGTGGCCGGACCCGTCGAGCGGGCGGCGGGTCAGCGCGGCCAGCAGCGGGTAGGTCGACAGCACCCGCTCCATCCCGCCACGCTCGAACGAGAGCTGCTCGGTGACCTGGCGCCACCCCGTGCCCACCTCGCCGATGACCCGGTCCGCCGCCACGGCCACGTCGTCGAGGACGACCTCGTTGAAGTGGTGCTCGCCGGACAGGTCGAGGATCGGCCGGACCGTCACCCCCTGCGCGGCCATGTCCACGACGAACTCCGTCAGTCCATCGTGTTTGCCGCCGCTGTCGTCGGTACGGGCGAGGACGTAGGCGTGGGTGGCGCGGTGCGCGTAGGTGGTCCAGATCTTGCTGCCGGTGATCCGCCACCCGGCGCCGTCCCGCACCGCCTTCGTCCGGACCGACGCGAGGTCCGACCCGGACTCGGTCTCGCTCATGCCGAGGCAGAACGTCACCTCGCCCCCGGCGATGCCGGGCAGGATCGCGGCCCGCAGCTCCTCGCTGCCGTTGCGGAGGATGGCAGGGCCGATCTGCCGGTCGGCGATCCAGTGCGCGGCGACCGGCGCACCCGCCCGCAGCAGCTCCTCGGTCACCACCAGGCGCGCCAGGTTGGACCGGCCGCCACCGTAGGGCGCGGGCCACGTGATCCCGATCAGCCCACGCCGTGCCAGCTCGCGGGTGAAGCCGGGGTCGTGACCACGCATCCACCCGTCGCAACGCGGCGCGAAGTCCCGGTCCGTGACCAGTTCGCGGACCTCGCGGCGCAACTCGTCGGTTTCGTCACCCATCAACGGCCTCCCGAGCCACCAGATACCCACGCTCCGCCGCCTCGGTGAGCACCTCGGCGGCCACCGCCAGCTCCCGTGCCGACGGCGTTTCCTCCGGCACGGCACCGGAGGGGTCGACCCCCAGCTGCCGCAACCGGTCCGCCAGCACGTCACCGTTCTTCGTCAGCAACCTCGGCTCGTCGCCGAGGCGCACCGTGCCCCACCGGGTACGCAGCCGCACCGGGCCACCTGGCGCGGCCGTCACGTGCTCGACCCGCTCGACCAGCCTGCCGGGGTCGGTGCCGCCGTACAGCAGGAGGAGGTCACGGGCGGCGCCTGCCGCGTCCGCGGCGCCACCGCCGCCGGGCATCCGCACGCGCGGCGCCCGGTAGTCACCGATCGCCGTCGAGTTCACCCGGCCCGCGAGGTCGACGTTCGCCGCGTCGAGGACCACGAGGTCCGCGCGCCGCACCACCGTGCCGAGCACGTCGCCCCGCCACACGACCGCGTCGCCGAACGCCACGAAGTCGGTCGTCGAGCTCGGCAGCTCGGCGGCCGGTCCCTCGGTCGCGAACCCGGCCTCGAACAGCTGCCGGAACGTCGGGGCGCCACCGTCGAGCCGCGCGGCCACCTGACCGGCGAGCACCGGCCAGTGGAACCCGGTGAACACCCAGCCGCGGAACTCCCGTGCCGCCCCCGCGAGGAAGGCGACGGTCTCCTGGTTCACGGGGTCCTCCCGGTGTACGCCGCGATGTCCCTCGGGTAGCGGCCCGGCACGCCGTCGGGCGCTGCCGCGCCGGGTGAGACCACGACCGTGTCGACGAACAGGCCCGGCAGGTCGGCACGCACACCGGCGGGCAGGCCCAGTTCCTCCGCGACCACGACGACCCGGCTCGCGGCCTGCGCCGCCGCCACCGCCTCGCCGGGCGGGGCGCTGAACACGCTGTTGCCGTCGGGGTCGGCGCGGTCCACGTGCACGAACGCGACGTCCACCGGCAGCGCCCTGACCACGGTCGTGTCACCGAAGGGCGAGGTCACGGTCGCCAGCATGCCGCCGGACCAGTCGTCGGTCAGGTAGCCGGTGCCGGGGTGCACGCGTACCGGCGCGAACGGCAGGCCCTGTGCGGCGGCCGCGAGTGCCGCGGCCAGGACGCCCATGGGCAGCTCGTGCCAGCGGATGTCCGCGCCGTCCTGCCAGGCCCGGCGGAAGTGCCGGGTGGGTGCGGGGCCGATCGCGTTCCAGCAGTGCGTGAACGTCACCTCCGCGACCACGCCGGCGCCGATCAGCCGGTCGAGCAGCAGCCCACCGGACGCGAGCACGACGTGCAGGTCCCGGATGTCCTGCCGCACCAGCTCCTCCCCCACCGCGAACAGCTGGGTGCCGAAGTTGCCGAGCCAGATGGTGTCGCCGGGCCCGACGGTGGCGACCGCCTCGGCGAGCGTGGTCACCGGCGGCTCCCGGCGGCCTGCCGGACGAGGAGCTGCGCCGGCCGGTACCGAGGGTCGCCGAACCCGCCGAGCAGCCCACGCAGACCGGCCAGCACCTCGGCCGGCCCGGCCTGTGCCAGGAACTCCAGCGGCCCCACCGGGTGGTTCATGCCCAGCCGCAGCGCGAGGTCGACGTCGTCCGCTTCCGCCGTGCCCTCCTCGACCAGCGTGAGCGCCTCGTTGACCATCGTGTGCGCCAGCCGGTCCACGACGAGCCCCGGCAACGCGGGCACGGCCACCGAGGCGGCGCCCACCGCGTCGGCGGCGTCGTACGCCGGCGCGATCTTCGCGATCTCGTCGGCCACCACCTCGGCGAAGAACCCGTCGGCGGTCGCGTGCAGCCGCACCCAGCCCACGTCCGGTGGCAGCGCCTCGACCCAGCCACCCGAGGACGAGTCGACGACCACCCTGCCGTGCCTGGCGAGCGCGGTGACCACGGCGACGTCGTCGGCCGTGCACCCCGTGGTGCGGTAGACCACCACGTCCGCGTCGCCGTCGGTCGGCAGCGCGAGCTGTGCCGCGTCGGGGCCGGTGATCCGCACCCGGGCGGCCGTCGGTTCCGGCGCCCGCACCACGGCGGCCTGCGCGGCTTTCGGCTTGCCCTCGGCGTAGTCGTAGTAACCGCGCCCAGCCGCGCGGCCGGTCGTGCCAGCGCGCACGAGCTGCCTGGTGAGCGGGATCGGCCGGTAACGGGGGTCGCCGAACTCACGCAGCGCCGTCTCCGACGACCCGAGGTGGGTGTGCAGGCCGGTGAAGTCCAGCAGTTCCAACGGGCCCATGCGATGGCCGAGCGCACCGCGCACGGCGGCGTCGACCACCGGGGCCGCCACCCCCTGGGTCACGAGCAGCTGCGACTCGTAGTAGAGCGGGCGGCAGACGCGGTTGACGATGAAGTTCGGCGAGTCCGTGCACAGCACGGCCGTCTTGCCCAGTGTCGCGACCCATTCGCGGGCCTGTGCGACCACGTCCGGGTCGGTTCGCGCGCCTCGGATGATTTCCACGAGCCGCATCTTCGTCGGTGGGTTGAAGAAATGCATACCCACCACCCGCGCAGGGTCGCCGTAGGCCACGCCCAGCTCGCCGATGGACAGCGACGAGGTGTTCGAGGCGACGACCAGCTTGTCGTTGCCCGCGGCCCGTACCTGCGCCAGCAACGCCTGCTTGGCGTCCATGCGTTCCACGATCGCCTCGACGAACAGGTCCGCGTCGCGGACGGCCTCGGTGACGCTCGCGGCCGAGGTCACCTCGACCGGGCCTTCCTCCTGTATCCGGGCGTGGCCGATGGCGGTCGCCTCCGCGTCGGCGTCCACCACCGTCACCTCGGCCCCCGCCTCCGCGAAGACCCGCGCGATGCCCCGTCCCATCGGGCCGAGCCCGGCCACCACCACGCGCATCACGCCACCCGCTCGATCACCGCGGCGACACCCTGACCGCCGCCGACGCACAGGCTCGCGACCCCCAGCGCGGCGTCGCGGCGGGCCAATTCGTGCAGCAGCGCGACGACGAGGCGGCAGCCGCTCTGCCCGGTCGGGTGGCCGAGCGCGATGCCGCCGCCGTTGACGTTGACCCGGTCCTCATCGAGCTTCAGCTCGCGGGTGTTCTGCACGATCTGCGCGGCGAACGCCTCGTTGATCTCGACCAGATCGAGGTCCGATGTGGACAGTCCGGCACGGTCGAGCGCACGCGGGATCGCGGCGGTGGGCCCGATGCCCATGACGGTCGGGTCCACGCCCACCGCGCTGAACGAGCGCAGCCTGCCCTGCGGGACGAGGCCGTGCGCGGCGACGGCGTCGGCGCTGGCGAGCACCACGGCAGCGGCACCGTCGGCCATCTGGCTCGCGTTGCCCGCCGTCACGGTGCCACCGTCCGCGAAGGACGGCTTGAGGCGCGCCAGCCGCTCCGCCGTGGTGTCGGTGCGGAAACCCTCGTCGCAGTCGAGCACGTCGCCGTCGGCGAGCGGCACGTCGACGACCTGGCCCGCGAAGTACCCGTGCTCCCACGCGGCGGCGACCCGCTGGTGGCAGCGCAGCGCCCACGCGTCCTGGTCGGCGCGGGAGATCCCGTACCGCGTCGCGATGTTCTCCGCGGTCTGGCCCATGTTCAGCCCGCAAACCGGGTCGGTGCCGCCGTCGCGCCAGCCGTCGGCGAGCACGATGTCACCGCGCCGCACGCCGCCCCACCGCAGCGCGCCCGGCGCGAGGTAGGGCATGGTGCTCATCGACTCGGCGGCCACCGCGACCGCGATGTCGGCCTCGCCTGAGGTGATCGACTGCCACGCGAGCTGCACGGCCTTCAACCCGGACGCGCACGCCATGTTGATGGTCTGGGATGGCGCCCGCTCGGGGAACCCGGCACGCAGGGCGACCTGGCGGCCGGGGTTGGGGCCGTTGCCCGCCTGCCTGCAGTTGGCGAGCACCACCTCCTCCACCAGCTCCGGCCCGATCCCGGCACGCGCGACCGACTCGCGGGCGGCGAGCGTGGCCAGCTCGACCACGCTGGTGTCGCGCAGTGAGCCGCCGTAGCGCCCGTTGGGGGTGCGGACGGCGCCGAGCAACAGGACGTCACGGGACACGGTGTACCTCCGGCACATCAGGTTCTCCTGCGCGGACGACCCGCCGCGCCTTGTGGGTCGTGCGGGGCAACTCGCCCGGCGCGACGATGTCGATGACGGCCCGCACGGCGAGGTCCGCGCGGAGCGCGGCCGCGAGCCTGCCGCGCAGTTCGCCGCCCGCCACCGCCTCGACCTGCAACCGCAGCCCGGTCGGGTAACCGGTGGCGGGGTCGGCGAGCGCGGGGTCGATGACGATGCGGAACTCCGCGAGGTCGCCGACGACGCGGCGGACGACGTTCTCGACCGCCGAGGGGAACACGTTCACGCCACGCACGACGAGCATGTCGTCGGCGCGGCCACGCACCCCGCCGACGAGCCGCGCGTGTGTGCGGCCGCAGTCGCAGCGTGCGCGGTCGCGGACCACGACGTCCCCGGTCCACCAGCGCACCAGCGGGCAGGCCTGCTTGTCGAGGTGGGTGAGCACGAGGACACCCGGTTCGCCGTCGGGCACCGGCGTGCGGGTCACCGGGTCGACCACCTCGGCGTAGGCGAAGTCCTCGGCCAGGTGCCCACCCGCCTGCGCGGCGCACTCCCACGCCGTTGGCTGGAACTCCAGGCAGCCGTAGCCGTCGTAGCAGCGGGCACCCCACTCGCGTTCGATCAACGCCCGGGTGGCGGGGACCTGGCCGCCCGGCTCGCCGCCGACCATCACGTGTTCGACCGCCGAGTCGGCGAGGGACCAGCCGAGGTCGCGCGCACGGTCGGCGAGGTGCAGCAGGAACGACGGCGTGCCACCGACCGCGGTGGTGCCGTACCGGAAGATCGTCTCGAGCTGGCGTTCCGTGTCGCCGGAGCCAGCGGGGATGACGGTCGCGCCGAGCCGGGTGTAGCCCAGCGTGCCGCCGAGCCCGCCGACGAACCACGCGAAGGAGAACAGGCACTGGTAGACATCACCCGGCCGCACACCCTGGCTGTAGGCGGCACGGGCGTACAGATCGGCCCAGCGGTCGAGGTCCCGTCCGGTCCAGGCGACCGGGGTCGGCACCCCCGTGGTGCCGGACGAGAAGTGCAGGCGGGCGATGTCTTCCCGTGGCACGGCGAGGAAGTCGCCGTAGGGCGGGTGGTCGTCGATCGCCTGCTGGTAGCCGGCCTTGTCCGTGACCGGCAGGGCCGCGAGGTCGTCGAGGTCGCGCAGGTCCGCCGGGTGCCAGCCGAGGTCGTCCCACCGCCGTCGGTAGTGCCTGCTCGTCCCGTGGAGCCTCGTCAGCTGGGTGCGCAGCAGGTCGAGCTGGTGGTCGCGAATCCGTTCCGGTGACCAGGTTTCGCAGTCGTGCAGGGTCTCCACGTCAGACCGCCTCCAGGACGGCGCCTGTGCACATGGTGCCCGAGGGGCCGCCGAGGAACGCGACGAGGTCGTCGACGTCGGCCTCCGGGGTGGCGAGGATCGCGTTCACCCGCACGCCGTGTGCCGCGGCCTCGCGGGCAAGGCTGCGGCACAACGAGGTCAGCGCGCCGGTGAGCGCCGGACTGTCCACTGTGGTGCAGCGCAGGAGCACGCCGTCGCCCGGCGCCGCGGCGACCATGGCGTCCCTGGCCGCGACGAACGCGTCGCCGAGGTGTGCCGCGACCGCCCCGGACGCGGTCGCCGCAAGGCCACCCTCGCCGGCGACGTCGACGACCACCTGACTCACGCCGCCGCCTCGGCCGCGATCGCGCGGGACAGCACGAGCCGCTGGATCTCCGAGGAGCCCTCGTAGATCTCCAGCACGCGCTGGTCGCGGTAGAGCCGTTCGGCCGGGCAGGGCTTGCAGAAGCCGTCGCCGCCGTACACCTGGACGGCGAGGTCCACGGCCCGGTGCGCGACCTCGCTCGTGTAGAGCTTCGCCATCGCGCCGGGCATGGACACCGGCTGCCCTGCGTCGTAGGCCGCGGCGGCCTGGTAGGTCAGCATCCGCGCCGCGGACAGCTCGACCGCGAGGTCCGCGAGCCGGAACCCGATGCCCTGGTTCTCGATGACGGGCTTGCCGAACGTGTGCCTGCGGGTGGCCTCGGCCGCGGCGAGCCGGAACGCGGCGGCCGCGATGCCGAGTCCCTGCGCGGCAACGCTGACGCGCCCGAGGTCGAGCGTCTGCAGTGCGAGCTTCAGCCCCCGGTTCACCTGACCGAGGATGTCGACCGCCTCGACCCGCACGTTGTCCAGCTTGAGGTTGCTGGTCCGGGTGCCGCGGATGCCCATCTTGTCCTCGATGCGGTCGATCGTCACACCGGGCGCGTCGGCGGGCACGACGAACGCGGTGATGCCGCGGGCGCCAGCGGCGGGATCGGTCTTCGCGAACACCACGTAGCGGGTGGAGACGCTGCCGTTGCCGATGTAGATCTTCTCGCCGGAGAGCCGGTACCCGTCTCCTTCGGCCTCGGCGACGGTGCGGATCGCGGCCGCGTCACTGCCCGCGCCCTCCTCGGTGAGCGCGAAGCTGATCGCCTCGCCCGCACGCAACGGGCCGAGCAACTGCTGCTTCTGCTCGCCGGTGCCCGCCAGGCGGACCGGCACGGCACCCAGCGCGTGCGCGGCGAGGATCGCGCCGGTCGACGCGCACGCGGCGGAGACCTCCTCGACGATCGCGCTGATCGCCGTCATCGACAGGCCCGCGCCGCCGTACTCGGCGGGCACGAGCATGCCCGACAGCCCGGTCTCGACGAAGGTCGCGATGTGCTCGTCTGGGTAGCGCTGCTCGCGGTCGAGCTCCTCGGCCAGTGGCGCGAACCGCTCGGCGGCGGTCGTGCGGGCGAGGTCTCGCCAGCGCGTGGCATCGGAGTCGAGAGTCGGTTCCCAGAGCACCGTCATGACCGCGTCTCCTTGCCAAAATCAACGTCGACGTAGATGCTGACAAACGTACACACGGGAATCGCCAAGTCAAGGGGCCGCCGAGCATGGGCAAGGTCACCATCAGCGGAGATGACCCGGTCGCGGTCGTCACCATGGACTCGCCGGAGAACCGCAACGCGCTCTCGACCGACCTGCTGGCCGAGCTGGCCGACGCGCTCGACGCACTGGACGCCGACCCGGCCGTGCACGCGATCGTGCTGACCGGCGGGACCACGCTGTTCGCGTCCGGCGCGGACGTACGGCTGCTCCGGGACATCGCGCCGGTCGAGTACGCGGCATCCGCACGCGGGACGTGCTGGCGCCGGATCGGCGCACTGGACACCGTGCTCGTCGCGGCGGTCGCCGGGTTCGCCCTCGGCGGCGGCTGCGAGCTGGCGCTGGCGGCGGACCTCGTGGTGGCGGCCGACACCGCGGTGTTCGGGCAGCCGGAGGTGAAGCTGGGACTCGTGCCCGGTGCGGGCGGCACGCAGCGGTGGGCACGGGCCGCCGGGCGGTACGCCGCGGCCGGGGTGGTGCTGACCGGCCGGACGGTCGACGCGTTCGAGGCCCGTGACCTGGGGCTGGTGCACCGGATCGTGCCCGCCGAACGACTGGTGGCGGCCGCGGTCGCGGTGGCGGCGGAGATCGCGGCGCAGGGACCGCTCGCGGTGACCGCGGCGCGCGGTGCGCTGCGCAGGGCGGAGGAACTGCCGCTGTCGGCCGCGTTGGAGTACGAGCGTCAGCAGCTGTTGCTGATGCTGACGAGCACGGACCACGTGGAGGGGATCACGGCGCTGCTTGAGAAGCGGCCGCCGAGGTTCACCGGGCAGTGAGGGGTTGGTCATGACCATCGCGCGGATCTCCGCGTCCGGCAGGGAGCTGCGGGCGGCGGAACGTGACGACGGTGTCACCGCCGTCCTCGTCACGGCGGCCGGGCCGCGGTACTCGGACGAGGTCGCGGCGTTCGTGCGCCGCATGGCGTCGACGACGCTGCCGAGCGTGGCGGTCGTGAGTGGACAGTGCGACGCGAGCGCGCTGGCCGTGCTCGCGTCGGTGGGCCTGGGGTTCGTGGCCGACGACGTGGTGGTGTCGGTGGATGCCGGGACCGTCCTCGCGCTCGGCCTGACCTCGTCACTGCCCGCCGCGGTGGGTGGCGCCCCGGCGCGCGGGCTGCTGTTCGCCGAGTCGGTCGACGCCGCCGCGTTGCGGTCGTGCGGGCTCGCGCGGTCCGGGGATC
>NZ_JBARWZ010000082.1:0-18073 GCF_049647105.1 Actinophytocola sp. | reverse complement strand
GCGTGGCCGAGGCGAGCGCGGCGAGGTCGTCGCCGCGGCGGACCAGGCCGTGCAGCAGGGTCGCGGCCCGCGCGTAGTAGCCCTGCGCACCCAGGACGACGGCGGCCAGCCACCGGTCACGCGGCTGAGCGGGCGTGGCGGCCACGGCGAGCCCGGGCTGGTCGCCGAACGCCGCCTGCTCGAGCGTGATCACAGAACTCCCCAGTTTGTCGTGGTAGGCGGCCGCCCACCCCAAGATCCAGCGTATCCGGCAGCACCGACAATTCCCGTGGTTGTCCACAGCCGCACCGGTTGTCCACAGGACACCGTCGAACCCCCGCCAGCGACACCCCCCACCGGTAGACTGGCAAGGCGGGACGCCCCCGGGAACGGGTGGGGGTTGGCATCCGGCCGGATTCGCGTCAGCGGGTCAGTCTGCGATTCGATGTCACGCCTGTCCTCAGCCGGGCGTATTCGCGAAACCGCGGTTCAGGCGTGTGGGGTTCGGTCCTCGGTCGCGGTCAGCCCGCGACCACCAGCGACTCGATCCGGCGAAGGGCATCCGCGAGGTCGTCCAGGCGGTCCACGCGGTCCGGCAGGTCGGTCGTGAACCAGCCTGGGCCGCACGCGAACAGCCGCACGCGCTGCCGCGTCCTCGGCACCTCCTCGAACAGTGCCGACTCCGCGAACCTCGGCAGCTGCGCCCACACCGCGACCGCCGCGGGACCGGTCCGCCGCACGGCCGCCGCCAGTGCGCTCGTCGGCAGCGCCGCCCCCAGCATTAGTGTGCCGATCCCCTCCCTCGCGAGCGCCGCGCGCAGTACATACAGAGGAAGGCTGTGCCGTTCGTCCGGTGCGCAGCACAGGAGCACGGTCCTCGGGTTCCTGGGCGCGGTCACCATCGGGGTCGCGCCGATCATCGCGGCCAGGGTGCACTCGTGGACGAGGTGCTCGACCTCGACGCACTCGCCCGACTGCTCCCACCGGCTCGAGAGCGCGGCCATCACCGGCCGCAGCACGTCGTTCCACACCACGACGACGCCCAGTGCGTCGATGCTGTCGGCGATCAGCTGCTGGATGGCGACCGTGTCCATGGCCATCGCCGCGCGGGACAGGCCAAGCACCGACGCCGAGCGGGTGCTGAACTCGCGCAGCAGCGACGGGCCGCCCTCCCTGGGGGCCACCACCTCCGGCTGCTCGGGCGGTGTCGTCGCACGCAGCGCGTGGAACGCGGCCTCCGCCGGGGTGGCCCCGCGCAGCAGCGCCTGCTGCATCAGTTCCAGCCTGGCGATGTCGTCGTGCGTGTACCTGCGGTGCCTGCCGGTCGTGTGGGCCATCGGCCCGATCCCGTAGCGACGGTCCCAGGTGCGCAACGTCGCGGGCGCCACCCCGAGCCTGCGGGCGACGGCCGCGACCGGAAGGGTCTCCTCGTCCTCCTGCCGTGCCGTCGGGGCGATGACCGCCTCGAGGGCCCGGCGATGATCGCTCACGGACGCCTCCTTCCCCACCATCCCTCCCATCGTCGGGTGAGCACGAGTGTCCGGCAACTGGATCGTCGAACACGCAGCGTGGATGAGATGAACCGATCGGTTGAAATGCCTGACTAATAAGTCGATCACTCTTGAACAAGCTTTGGCGCGGTTCTAGCGTTGGTCCCGCTGCACCGAATGGAGTAGCCGGTAAGTGCGAACAACCGGCAGGGAGGCGGTCACCATGGCGGACACTCGAAGGCTCCCCGGTCCCAACGCGGACGTGTGGGACTGGCAGCTCGAGGGGTCCTGCCGCGGCATGGACAGTGCGTTCTTTTTCCATCCCGACGGTGAACGCGGCCCGGCACGGGCCCGGCGCGAAGCCAGGGCGAAGGCGGTCTGCCAGGCCTGCCCCGTGCTGGAGATGTGCCGGCGCCACGCGCTCGCGGTGCACGAACCGTACGGAATCTGGGGTGGCCTCTCCGAGGGTGAACGGGAGGCCATCATCAAGATGGAGAAGCGCACGCTGGCCGTGGCGAACTAGTGTCCCGCGCCGGAAATCTGGCGCATGATTCGGCGGCCCAGCTTCCCGCTGGCGGCGTTGCCGATCCACCCAAGTACAACCCGGTACGAGGGAGGATCGGCGCCTTGCCAGCAGAAACCTGGATCCACCGACTCACGCACCGCATTTCCGGCGCGGGACACTAGGGACCACGCGAACGGGGAACGCCGCGTTCGGTCGGGGAATGCGACCGAACGCGGCGTTCTCTCGTCTACTGATCCGGCAGAGCGGGATCAGAAGCCCGGGCCGTGCCCGTGCCCATGGCCGTGGCCATGACCGGCGGCCTCCGGCTCCTCTTCCTTCTTCTCGACGATCGACGCCTCGGTGGTGAGCACCATCCGCGCGATCGACGCCGCGTTGGTGACCGCCGACCGGGTGACCTTGACCGGGTCCACGACACCGTCGGCGACCAGGTCGCCGTAGGTCAGCGTCGCCGCGTTGAGGCCGTGGCCCCAGCCAAGCTCCTTGACCTTCGACACCACGACCGCGCCTTCGAGGCCCGCGTTGTTCGCGATCCACGCGAGCGGCGCGGCGAGCGCCTCACGCACGAGCCGCACACCGGTGGCCACGTCACCGGACTGGGCGTCGGCGAGCGCGTCCAGCTCCTTGGCCACATGCACCAGCGTGACACCGCCACCGGGGACGATGCCCTCCTCGACCGCGGCCTTCGTCGCGGCCACCGCGTCCTCGATGCGGTGCTTGCGCTCGGACAGCTCGGTCTCGGTCGCGGCACCGACCTTGATCACCGCGACGCCGCCGGACAGCTTGGCCAGCCGCTCCTGCAGCTTCTCGCGGTCCCAGTCGGAGTCGGTGGCCTCGATCTCGCGGCGGATCAGCTCCGCGCGGCCGGCCACGTCCTCCTTGGTGCCGCCACCCTCGACGAGCGTGGTCTCGTCCTTGGTGATGACCACGCGCCGGGCGGTGCCCAGCACGTCGAGGTCGGCCTCGGACAGCTTCATGCCGATGTCGCTGGAGATGACCGTGCCGCCGGTGACGACGGCCAGGTCGTCCAGGAACGCCTTGCGGCGGTCACCGAAGTACGGGGCCTTGACGGCGACCGCGCGGATCGTCTTGCGGACCGAGTTGACCACCAGCGTGGACAGGGCCTCGCCATCCACGTCCTCGGCGATGATCAGCACCGGCTTGGCGGCCTGCGCGATCTTCTCGAGGATGGGCAGGAGGTCGTTCAGCGAGGAGATCTTTTCCCGGTACAGCAGGATGTAGGTGTCCTCGAGCACGGCCTGCTGGGTCTCGGGGTCGGTCGCGAAGTACCCGGACACGTAGCCCTTGTCGAACTGCACGCCCTCGGTGATGACGAGCTCGGTGGCCATCGTGGAGGACTCCTCCACGGTGATCACACCGTCCTCGCCGACCTTCTCGATGGCCTCGCCGAGCAGTGCGCCGATGGACGCGTCACGGGACGCGACGGTGCCGACCTGGGCGATGTTGTCGCGGCCCTTGACCGGGGTGGCCTTGGCCTTCAGCGTGTCGACGACGGCGTCGGCGGCGAGCTGGATGCCCTGGCCGAGTGCCATCGGGTTGGCGCCAGCGGCGACGTTGCGGATGCCGACCCGCACCATGGCCTGGGCCAGCACGGTGGCCGTCGTAGTGCCGTCACCCGCGACGTCGTTGGTCTTCGTGGCGACGTTCTTCGCGAACTGGGCCCCGAGGTTCTCGAACGAGTCCTCCAGCTCGATCTCGCGCGCGATGGTGACGCCGTCGTTGGTCACGGTCGGGCCGCCGAACTTCTTGGCCAGCACCACGTGCCGGCCACGCGGGCCGAGGGTGACCTTGACCGCGTCGGCGAGCTTGTTCACCCCGCGCTCGAGCGCACGACGAGCGTCCTCGTCGTAGCTGATCTGCTTGGGCATGTCCTACCTTTCTTGGACACACAGCGCCCCGGCACCCCCGGACGGGGGCCACCGGGGCGCTGTGGTGACTAGCGGCAGGCGTCAGTTGACGACGGCCAGCACGTCGCGGGCGGAGAGGATCAAGTAGTCCTCACCGTTGTACTTGACTTCGGTGCCGCCGTACTTGGAGTAGATGACGACGTCGCCGACCGCCACGTCCAGAGGGACGCGGTTGCCGTTGTCGTCTACACGGCCCGGACCCACGGCCAGGACCTTGCCCTCCTGGGGCTTTTCCTTGGCAGTGTCGGGAATAACGAGGCCCGAGGCAGTCGTGGCCTCGGCCTCGCTCGCCTGGACAACGATCTTGTCCTCGAGCGGCTTGATGTTCACGCTCACCGCGATGACCTCCACGGGTCTTTTCTTCGAAAGCGTTGGCAGTTACCTGTCTTGCTATTCGGCTCCTGCCACCCCGCCGTCGCGGGGGTCGGGGCGGTGTCGGTGCCGTACGTTTGGCACTCTACCTACGCGACTGCTAACCGTGCAACGAGGGGGCTAGTCAGTGACGTACCCGCAGCAGGGGGGATACGGGGCACCGCAGGGCAGCGGCTACCCGCCACCACCGCCGCAGAACGGCGGCTACGGCTATCCGCCCCCAGGGCCCGGCGGCTACGGCCAGTACCCGCCGCCCAGGAAGGACAACACCGGCCTCATCATCGGCGTCGCCGGTGCCGTGGTGGTCGCCGTCGTGGCGCTGGTGCTCGTACTCGTCCTGACCGGGGACGACGACTCGCCGTCCAGGGCCGGCGACGGCACGTCCGAGGACTCCGGTCTGCCGGGCGGCATCCCCGGGCCCAACGGGCCGGGCGGCGGCGACTTCGGCGGCTCGAGCGACAGCGACAGCGACAGCGACAGCGACAGCGGCGGTGGGTCCAGCGGTGGCGGCGCGGCCACGCCGGAGGATCTCGCCGACATCGTCGTCGAAGTGATCGAGACGCAAGACGAGGACCTGATCGACGAGCACGCCTGCTCCAGCAGCGCCGCGGACCAGCTGAAGACGGAGCTGACCCGGATCGAGGGCATGGACGTGTCCGCGACCGTCGAGGACGTCCAGGAGTCCGGCGACATCGCGCAGGCCTCGATCGAGATCTCGCTGGGCGGCGAGAAGGAGAGCTTCACGGCCGAGATGGAGAAGGACGGCGACATCTGGTGCGCGTCCGGGATCTAGTGCCTGTCCGATGGATCTTTGCGCGGGGGTCTGGGCCTGACCGACAGTGACCTCAGGGGAACGTGACGGCACCCAGCCACCAGCGATCCGCAGGTATCGCTGGGTCGTTACCAACGCTTTCAATGCCGGGGAGGCGGGCTAGTCACCAACTGATCCTTATCGTCGTAAACTATTGACCGTCGGGGCGGGCGGCACCAGAGTTGCACTGCTTGAGTCGCTCGCCCAGGAGGCCGTCATGTCGAGATCGACGTCCCGCACGATCCTCATCGCCGCAGTCGCGGCCGGTCTAGCCGCCGGCATGTCGACCGCGGCGGCCACCCCGGGTGCCGCGCCACCCACCACCCGGCAGGAGGCCTACGCGGCCGCCGCCGAGGAGTTCGGGGTGCCGGAGAGCGTGCTGCTCGGTGTGTCCTATCTGGAGTCCCGTTGGGACACCAACGCCGGACTGCCCAGCACCAGCGCGGGTTACGGGCCCATGCACCTCACCGACGCCACCGCGGCCAACGCCGGTGGGACCCACCACGACGAGGGTGCCGAGGACCCGCGCGGCGACACGGCGCGGCCCATGCTGCCGCCCGTCGCGGGCGAGAGCGACTTCTCCTCGCCGTCGCTGCGAACCGTCGATGTCGCCGCCGAGCTGACCGGTGTGGACACCGCCACGCTGCGGTCGGACCCGGTGCAGAACATCCGCGGTGGCGCGGCTGTGCTCGCCGGCTACCAGCGTGCGCTCGGCGTCGACAGCGACGCGGCAGGCGACTGGTACGGCGCCGTCGCCAAGTACAGCGGCGCGGCGGACACCGGCTCGGCGCGGACCTTCGCCGACGAGGTGTTCAAGACCATCAACGAAGGCATGTCGCGGGTGACCGACGACGGCCAGCAGGTCCGGCTGCCCGCGACGGCCACCACGGTCAACGCGTCCCAGCTCGGGGACCTTGGTCTCCGGCGGACCGCCGCCGACGAGGCGGAGTGCCCGGCCGACCTCGGGTGCGAGTGGATCCCGGCCCCGTACGAGACGTTCGGCGACGGTGACTACGGCAACCACGACAAGGCGAACCGGCCGACGAGCCAGAAGATCGACTACATCATCATCCACGACACCGAGGGCAGCTACCAGACCACGCTGAACCTGGTGCAGGACCCGACATACGTGAGCTGGCAGTACACGCTGCGGTCGGCCGACGGGCACATCGCGCAGCACGTGAAGGCCAAGGACGTCGCGTGGCAGGCGGGCAACTGGTACATCAACTCGAAGTCGATCGGCCTCGAGCACGAGGGCTTCGCGGCGGACGGCGCCTGGTACACGGAGGCGCTGTACCGGTCGTCGTCGAAGCTGGTGCGGTACCTGGCGGGCAAGTACGGGATTCCGCTTGACCGGCAGCACATCCTGGGCCACGACAACGTGCCGGGGACCATCCCGTCGACCGTCGGGGGCATGCACTGGGACCCGGGCCCGTACTGGGACTGGTCGCACTACTTCGACCTGCTGCGTGCGCCGTTCCGCTCGACCGGGACGCCGCTGACCGGGCTGGCGACGATCAAGCCGGACTACGCGACGAACAAGCCCGCGTTCACCGGTTGCAAGACCGCCGGGCAGCCGTGCGAGCCGCACGGTTCTGGCACGGTCGTGCTGCGCACGGAGCCGCGCGAGGACGCGCCGCTGCTGACCGACATCGCGCTGCACCCGGACGGGTCGCCGGGCACGATGCACATCTCGGACCACTCCGCCCGCGGCGAGACGGGCCAGACGTTCGCGATCGCCGAGCGGCGCGGCGAGTGGGTCGCGGTGTGGTACCTGGGCCAGAAGGGCTGGCTCAAGAAGTCCGACGCCGTGTGGTCGGCAGGTTTCGTTGCCACGCCGAAGAAGGGCCGCGAGAGTGTGCCGGTCTACGGACGGGCGTACCCGGAGGCCGCCGCCTACCCGGAGGGCATCGCGCCGCAGGCGGTGACGCCGCTGCAGTACACGCTGGCCACGGGACAGAAGTACGCGGTGGGCCTGGTGACGCCGTCGGAGTACTACTGGGCCGTCACGTATGACGCGACGAACCACACCGTGGTGCGCGGGCAGACGAAGTACCTGCAGATCCAGTTCGGCCACCGCGTGGCGTTCGTGAACGTCGACGACGTGGACGTGCGGCTGTCGTTCATGTGATCTGGGGTCGGCCTCCGGCCCCCGGTTTCCACGCTACGGCAAGGCACCGACATTCCCTCGCGGTGAGGGGCGGTTGTCCACAGGCCGGTTGGTCGTCCACAGAGGTGGGCGCCGACGGTCGCGAGTGGACTTCCGTGTCGGTGCCATGCCGTAGCGTCGTTCGAGGGGGCCGGAGGCCAGACCGAACCAGTCGAGCGGGCGGTCCTCAGCTGCCCGCGGGCAGGTCCTCCAGCGACACCGGCACGGCAAAGGGCGGCCTGCTGGTGCCGCTGATCCGATAGCGGCCCCATGTGTCCGGATCGGACAGCAACCCCTCCGCCGAGCCGTGCGGTGTCCGCAGCACGGCCGTCGGCTTGCGGCCCCCGGCCTTCTCCGTCACGTCGGCGTGCCGCTGGATCCGTCCGTACCAGTGGTAGCGGCCGTCGACGGGCTCGAAGTTGCCGCGGAGCGTGACGGTCACCAGCAACTCGGCACCGTCCAACTCCAGTGTGGCCTCGCCCGTGTAGCCGTCCTCGTCGCTCACGCCATCATGTTACCCGAAGTAACACCGGAGATTCAGACCGAAACCGTGCCGACCGGCAGGCCCGGATTCGCCGACAGGTCCAAGGACGACGGCCGCACCCCGGCCTTCACCAGGTGCGCGCCGAGGGCCGCGATCATCGCGCCGTTGTCGGTGCACAGCCTGGGGCGCGGCACCCGCAGCGCGATCCCGGCCTCCGCGCACCGCTGCGCCGCCAGTGTGGACAGCCGCGAGTTCGCCGCGACCCCGCCGGACACGACCATCGTGTCGATGCCCAGTTCGGTCGCCGCGCGCACGGCCTTCGCGGTCAGCACGTCCGCGACCGCCTCCTGGAAGGACGCCGCCACGTCGTCGACCGGGATCTCCTTGCCGTCGCGGGCCTCGACCCACCGGGCGACCGCGGTTTTCAGGCCAGAGAACGAGAAGTCGAACCGTGCGTCCCGTGGGCCCGTCAGGCCGCGAGGGAAGCGGATCGCGTCCGGGTTGCCTCGGCGGGCCGCCTTGTCGATCGGCGGGCCGCCCGGATATGGGAGACCGAGGATGCGGGCGACCTTGTCGTACGCCTCGCCCGCCGCGTCGTCGATGGTCGAGCCGATCTCGGTGATCTTCGTGGCAAGGTCGTCGACCCGCAGCAGCTGCGTGTGTCCACCCGAGACGAGCAGCGCGAGGCACGGCGACGGCAGCGGGCCGTGCTCGAGCGTGTCCGCCGCGACGTGGCCTGGCAAGTGGTTCGCGCCGTACAGGGGCACGTTCAGCGCCGCCGAGTACGCCTTCGCCGCCGACACCCCCACCAGCAGCGCGCCTGCGAGACCGGGGCCGCACGTCACGGCGATCGCGTCCACGTCCGACAACTCGAGTGACGCCGCCGCGAACGCGCGGGTCACCGACGGCACCAGCGCCTCAAGGTGCGCGCGGGACGCGACCTCCGGCACGACGCCGCCGAACCGGGCGTGCTGGTCGACGCTGGACGCCACCTCGTCCGCCAGCAAGGTCAGCGCACCGTCGGACTCGATACGGACGATGCCGATGCCGGTCTCGTCGCAGGAACTCTCGATGCCGAGCACGATCGTCATGTGGCCTCCTCGGCGACCCGCGCTGGGCGTGCCATGGTGTACGCGTCGGCGCCGGACGGCCAGTAGTACCGGCGCCGCATTCCGATCCTGGTGAAGCCGTGCGCCTCGTACAGGCCGATCGCGACCTCGTTGTCGGTGCGCACCTCGAGGTACACGGGGGCGGCGACCGCGTCGGCGCGCGCGAGCAGCGCACGCAGCAACGCCTTGCCGATGCCCTTGCCGTGCCACTCCGGGTCGACGCCGATCGTGTGCACGTTCGCCTCGGCGTCGGCGGGGCCGCCGAACACGGAGATCCCCGCGTAGCCGACGAGCCCGGCCGGGTCCGCGTACGCGCCGACGTAATGGTGGCCCGCGGCCAGCTCGGCCTGGAACGCGGACTCGCGCCATGGGTCGTCGCCGGGGAACAGGATGGCCTCCAGCTCGGCGCATCGCGCGAGATCCCTGCCGCGCAAGGGCTCCAGCCGGAACGTCACGACGAGGTCACCCGTTTGCGGGCACCCGGCTCGGTCGCGTCCGGGCGGCGGAGATACATGGGCACGAACGGACGCGGCTTGGCGCCCGCCAGCACGTCGTCGCGCGCGACGCGGGCGAGGCCGAGCGGCGTCGGGTACTCCTGGCCGGTGTGCGGCAGGCCCAGGTCGTAGAGGGTGGCGCCGTTGCCTGCCACCCGCTCGACCGCCAGCGACGGGATCTTCGCGACCACGTCCGAGGGCTTGTCGACCGACGGGCCGGTCACCCGCTTGCCCTCGGCGTCGTACACCGCCCAGTAGATCTCCTTGCGGCGCGCGTCGGAGGCGACCAGCAGCGGGCCACTCGACTCGGCGGCGATGGCGTCGAGCGTGCACACCGGGTACACGGGCCTGCGCAGCGCCTGCCCCAGCGCGGCCGCGGTGGCCATGCCCGCGCGCAGCCCGGTGAACGGTCCCGGCCCGATGCCGCAGACGATCGCGTCGACGTCGGCGAACGTGTGGTCCGCCTCCTTCAGCGCGGCGATGATGTGCGGCGTCAGCAGCTCGCCGTGGGCCTTGGCGTCGACCGTGACGCACCGGGCCAGGACAAGCGTTTCCTCGACCTTCACGACCCCGGCGGTGACCGCGGGGGTCGCGGTGTCGACAGCGATGACCAGCACAGCCACCAAGAGTAGGGCGTGTCCGACGGATCGCAGCGCACGGGTTGACACTGCCCAGCCCCCAGCCACCACCAAGTCCGGGGAGGCGGACCAGGGCCGCCCCATTGATCTTTGTGCGAAGGTCCGGGCCTGACCAACAGCGACCTCAGGGGAACGTGACGTCACCCAGCCACCAACCACCCACGGTCCGCAGCAGGCGCTGGGTCCACACCAACACTTTCAATGCCGGGGAGGCGGACTAGCGACGTCACCCATCCACCAACCACCCACGGTCCGCGACTGTCGCTGGGTCGAGACCAACGCCGTTAATGCCGGGGAGGCGGATTGTGCCAGCGTTCCAGTACGCCGGGGAGGTCGGTCAGGCGCTGGATGACGGCGTCGGGCTCCACGTCGACGGGCACCTTCTGGTACTCCGGGATGTCGCTGTGCGGCACCCACACGGCACGCATGCCGACCGACTTGGCGCCGGAGATGTCGTCGTAGAGCCGGTCACCGACGTACACGCAGTCGGCCGGGTCGTCCACGCCGACCGCACGCATCGCGGCGAGGAACGCCTCCGCGTGGGGCTTCGTGTACGTGAGGTCCGAGCTCCACACCAGCGCGTCGAACAGGTGCAGCACGCCGTCGCGGCGCAGCACCTCCTCGTGCCACTCCCTCGGCCACGGCGTCGACGACAGGACCCCGAGCCGCAATCCCTGTGCCTTCAACGCGGACACGGTCGGCTCGACATCGGGGTCGGTGTAGGTCGACGGATCCCAGAACGTGCGATAGGCGGCAAGGCCGTCGTCGTGGTGCGGCGCGCCCGCCGCGGCGAGGACCTGCGCGAGCGTGAATGCCTTGTGGTGGTCACGCGCGACGGTCCAGTGCTCCTCCTCCGCGGTCACGATGGCCTGCGCGACTCTCGCGGCCTGGGCCGCATCACCTGGATGGAGATGGTCCGCGTAGCTGCGCCAAGCGGCTACGTAATCGACGGGATACCAGGGGGTGAGCGTGCCACCCCAATCAAAGATCACCGCACGCATACTCTCCAGACTACGTCGACCAGCGCTTTTCCCAAGAGCCTGACGGAGTCACCTCTGCGAGCCGAGAATCGTCCTCCCGGCGGATCAAGTTCACGAGAAGGTGGTCCTCGGACAGCCGTGTGCCTGGTTCGCCCCATTCGATGACGACCGCGGCTTCCACCAGTTCGGTGTCCAGGTCCAGGTCGTCGAGCTGCGCGAGATCATCGCCGAGCCGGTAGGCGTCCACGTGCACGAGCGGGATGCCCCGCCCGCCCTTGGCCGGGCGGTGCTCGCGAGCGATGATGAAAGTGGGCGAACTCACTCTTCCCTCGACGCCAAGACCTTCCGCGATGCCCTTCGCCAGGACCGTCTTGCCCGCACCGAGCGGACCGGTCAGCAGCACCAGGTCACCGGGTTCGAGCATCGTCGCGATCTGCCTGCCGAACCGCAGGGTGTCGCTTTCCGTGAGAAGTTCCACACTCATCCTCGCTGCCACCACCGTCGCCTGCCGCCCTCCCGCCCGTACGCGCACCGCTGCAGCAGCATCACGAGGTGGTCGTTGACCGTTTGCGCTTCTTCGAGCATCACCATGTGCCCCGCCCCAGGCACCCGCACCAGTTCGGCGTCGGGCAGTTCGAACGCGATCCGCTCCGCGTGCGAGAACTGGGTCATCCGGTCCGCGTCACCGCCGCACACCAGCACGTGCGTGTGCTTGAGACCCGCGAGCGCGGCGTACCGGTTGTGGGTGCCGAGGGTGGCGATGAAGTCGGCCAGCACCCGCACGGGGTTGGCGTCGATCAGCTCCATCGTGAGGTCCACGAGCGCCGGGTCGACGTCCTTCGAACCGAACGCCAGCGACCGCACCGCCCTGCGCGTGAGCTGCCCGCCCGCGGCGCGCACGAACTGGACCATGCCGGGCTGCCAGTCGGCGAGCTTGCCGAGGTTGCGGGTCACCGGGTTGTAGCGGGACAACAGCGGCCGCGGCAGGCCGCGTTTGCCGACCTCACCGGCGGAGGTGCCGATGAACGCGACCCCGTACACCTGCTCCTCGAACAGTTCCGGGCGCAGCTCCGCGAGCGCCATGATCGTCATGCCGCCCATGGAATGGCCGACGAGCACGACCGGCCCTTCGACCTTGCTCAGCACCTCGCCGAGGTCGCGGCCGAGCCGGTCGATCGTGCTGGACGCCTCGTTCGCGCGACCGGAGCGGCCGTGGCTGCGGTGGTCGTACAGGACCTGCCGGACCCGTGGCTCGGTGAGGCGGGCCAGCGCCTTGCGCTGGAAGTGCCACGAGCGGCGGTCGAGCGCGAACCCGTGCACGAACACCACGGTCAGCTCGGGCTTGCCACCGTCGGCCGGGTCGACCTCCTCGACGGACAGCGAGATGCCGTCGTCGGTGATCACCGTGTACTCGCGGTCGGGCGGGAGGCCGCCGAGCTTGTCCGGCGGCTGCGCGTGGTCGTGCTTGCGGCGCGCCACCCCGACCGCGATGGCCGTGCCCGCGGCGGCGACGCCGATGGCGCCACCGATGATCGCGCCGACCTTCCTGGAAACCGTCACCGGTAGCTCCGCGCGACCCGGGGGCGGTACATGCCGGTGACGATCTCGTAGTCGATGGTGCCGAGCGTGTCCGCCCACTCGGTGGCGGTCGGCTCGCCGAGGGAGCCCGCGCCGAACAGGACGACCTCCTCGCCCGGCGCGACCACGTCGTCACCACAGTCGACGACGATCTGGTCCATGCAGACACGGCCGACGATCGGGCGGCGGCGGCCCGCGAGGAAGACGTCCATGCGGTTGGACAGTGCGCGGGAGACACCGTCGGCGTACCCGACGGGGACGAGCGCGAGCGTGGTGTCGCGGCCGGTCGTCCACGTCTGTCCATAGGAGACCGACTCGCCGGCGCCGATCCGTTTGGTGAGCGCGACCGACGACCGGAACGTCATGGCGGGACGCAGATTCTCCTGGTACGGCAAGGGGTTCAGCCCGTACATGGCGATGCCGACGCGGACCATGTCGAAGTGCAGGTCGGGCCGGTCGAGCGTGGCGGCCGAGTTCGCGAGGTGGCGCAGGGGATGCAGGCCGGCCGCCGCGGCGACCTCGTAGGCGTCGGCGAAGCGGGCCGCCTGCCGGTCGTTGGCGGGGTGACCCGGCTCGTCGGCGCAGGCGAGATGCGACCAGACGGCGACGACCTCGAGGTGCCCGCCCGCCTGCGCTTTCGCCGCGCTGTCAACGAGATCGGGCCAGTCGTGGGGCTGACAGCCGTTGCGGGACAGGCCGGTGTCGATCTTCAGGTGCACGCGGGCGGTCCTGCCTGTCCTCCGTGCTCCGTCGACGATCGCGGCCAGCTCGCGGACGCTGGACGCGGACAGGTCGATGTCGGCCGCCACGCCCGGCGCGAGGTCGGTCTCGGGGACGTCGAGCCAGCTGAGGACGCGGGCGGTGATGCCGCCGTCGCGGAGGTCGAGCGCCTCGGCGAGGGAACAGGAGCCGAGCCAGGTGGCGCCTGCCTCGAGTGCGGCGCGGGCGACGGGGAGTGCGCCGTGGCCGTAGCCGTCGGCCTTGACCACGGCCATCGTCGCCGCACCGGGTGCCCTGGCGGCCAGGAGCGCGACGTTGTGCCGGATGGCGTCGAGGTCGATGACCACCTCGGCCCTTGGCAATGGCTGATCAGGCATGACGATGTTCATCGTCGCACAGCGCAGGAACCGGCCGGGTCGCGTGCCGCGCGGATGGCGTCCGGGATCGCATGAAGGATCACCGATGCCGGTGCGGGTGCGCCGCCGGCCGCCAGTTCGGCCGCCCGGACATGCATCCACGCCGCACAGCCCGCCGCCAGCCACGGGTCGAGGCCGCTCGCCAGCAGCGCGCCGACCATGCCGGTCAGCACGTCCCCGGAACCGGGGGTCGCCAGCCAGGACGACGTGGCCGCGTTCACCAGCGTGCGGCCGTCCGGGGCGGCGACCACGGTGGCGTTGCCCTTCAGCAGCACCACCACGTCCAGCCGCTTCGCCAGTGCCCGCGCCGCCGCCACCCGGTCGGTGCCCAGGTCGATGCCGAGGGGACCCGCGATGCGTGCGAACTCGCGGTCGTGCGGGGTCAGCACCACCGGCGCGTCCGGGTCGCGTGCGTCCCACAGCGACGGCGTCGACGCCAGCAGCGTGATCCCGTCGGCGTCCACGCAGACCGGGACCGAGTCCGAGAACACAGCCGTGAGGACGTCCCTGCCCGCCTGCCCGGTCCCCAGGCCAGGGCCCACGACCCACGCCTGCACCCGGCCGGCGTCATCGACCGTGCCCGTCGTGATCACTTCCGGCCAGCGGCCGCGCACCTCGTCGGCCGCCCAGCCCGCGTACCGGACCATGCCCGAGGTCGCCAGCACGGCCGCGCCCGACGTCAGGACGGCCGCGCCCGGATAGGTCGCCGAACCGGCCGCGACACCCGTGACACCCTGCGTGTACTTGTCGTCCGAGGGCCCCGGCACCCGCCACGCGTAGGCGACGTCGTCGGTCTCCAGCGCGATCAGGTCCGGTTCCGGCAGCTCGGGGCCCAGGCCGATGTCGACCAGCCGAACCTCGCCGCAGTGCTCGATGTTGAGCACGTGCACCGGTTTGCGCGCACCGAACGTCACCGTCACGTCCGCCCGCACCGAGGGGCCGTCGACCGCACCCGTGTCCGGGTCGACGCCGCTCGGCAGGTCCACCGCCACGATCGGGGCACTGACCCGTGCGACCAGCTCGGCGGCGGCGGGCCGCAGCGGGCCGCGCCCGGCCAGGCCGACGATGCCGTCGATCACCACGTCCGGGTCACCGAGCTCGCCGGTGACCCGGCCACCCGCGTTCTTCAGCGCGGCAAGGCCCTCGGCATGCGCGCGGTCGGGTGCCAGCAGCACCGCCGTCACCGCCACAGAACGCCGCCGCAGGAAGGCGCCGGCCCACAACGCGTCGCCGCCGTTGTTGCCCGCGCCGACCAGCAGCGTCACCCGGCGGCCTGCCGTGCCACCCGTCATGGCACGCAGCAGGTCGGCCACCACGGTGGCGAGACCGAACGCCGCCTTCCGCATCAGCGCGCCATCGGGGGTGCGCGCCAGCAGCCGGTCCTCCGCGGCCCTGACCTGCTCTGTCGTCCACACCCCCAGCACGGGCTACTCCACCGTCACGGACTTGGCGAGGTTGCGCGGCTTGTCCACGTCGTAGCCGCGGGACCGCGCGATCTCCGCGGACAGCACCTGCAGCGGCACCGTCGCGACCAGCGGCTGCAGCAGCGTCGGCACGGCCGGGATCTCGATCAGCTCGTCCGCGAACGGCCGGACCGTCTCGTCGCCCTCTTCCGCCAGCACGATCGTGCGGGCGCCGCGCGCCTGGATCTCCGAGATGTTCGACACCATCTTGGCGTGCAGCACGGCCCGGCCCTTGGGCGACGGCATCACGATGACCACCGGCAGACCCTCTTCGATCAGCGCGATCGGCCCGTGCTTCAGCTCACCCGCCGCGAAACCCTCGGCGTGCATGTACGCGAGCTCCTTGAGCTTGAGCGCACCCTCGAGCGCGACCGGGTAGCCGACGTGGCGGCCGAGGAACAGCACCGCCTTCGAGTCGGCCAGCGACCGGCCCAGCTCACGGACCCGCTCGACCGTGCCCAGCACCTTCGCCACGGCCGCCGGCATGGCCTCCAGCTCGTGGAACTCGCGGGCGATCTCGTCGGAGTACTTGGTGCCGCGGGCCTGCGCGAGCGCGAGCCCGACCAGCAGGTTCGCGGCGATCTGCGCGAGGAACGCCTTGGTCGACGCGACCCCGATCTCCGGCCCGGCGTGCGTGTACAGCACGGCGTCGGACTCCCTCGGGATCTGCGCGCCGTTGGTGTTGCAGACGGCCAGCACGCGGGCCTTCTGATCACGCGCGTGCCGCACGGCCTCGAGGGTGTCGGCGGTCTCGCCGGACTGCGACACGGCCACGACCAGCGTCGCGCGGTCCAGCACCGGGTCGCGGTAGCGGAACTCGCTCGCCAGCTCCACCTCGACGGGCAGGCGCGTCCAGTGCTCGATGGCGTACTTGGCGACCAGGCCGGAGTGGTAGGCGCTGCCGCACGCGACCACGAAGACCTTGTCGACGTCGCGGAGGTCCTGGTCGGTCATGCGCTGCTCGTCGAGGATGATGCGGCCGTCGACGAAGTGGCCGCGCAGCGTGTCGGCGAGCGCCGTCGGCTGCTCCTCGATCTCCTTGAGCATGAAGAACTCGTGGCCGCCCTTCTCGGCGGCCGACAGGTCCCAGTCGACGTGGAACGGGCGGGCCGGCGCTTCCTCGCCGTAGAAGTCGGTCACCTGGTAGCCGTCGCGGTTGATCGTGATGACCTGGTCCTGGCCCAGCTCGACCGCGTCGCGCGTGTACTCGATGAACGCGGCCACGTCGGACGCGACGAAGGTCTCACCCTCGCCGACCCCGACCACCAGCGGCGAGGACCGGCGAGCGGCGACGATCATGTCCGGCTCGTCGACGTGCGTGACGACCAGCGTGAACGCGCCGGACAGGCGCAGGCAGACGCCCCGCAGGCTGGCGGCGAGATCGCCCTTGGTCGGCCCGTCCGCGTAGGCACGGGCGACGAGGTGGGCGACGGTCTCGGTGTCGGTGTCGCTGGTCAGCTCGACACCGTCGGCCTCAAGCTCGGCACGCAGCGCGGCGAAGTTCTCGATGATGCCGTTGTGCACCACGGCGACCCGGTTGGTGGCGTCCCGGTGAGGGTGCGCGTTGCGGTCCACTGGCGGCCCGTGGGTGGCCCAGCGGGTGTGTCCCATGCCCGCGGTGCCCGTGAACTTGTCCCTGCCGACCTCGTCGAGGCGGTTCTCGAGGTTGGCGAGCCTGCCGGCCTTCCGCTCCACCGCGAGGCTCCCCGGCCCGGTCACCATGGCGACGCCCGCAGAGTCGTACCCGCGGTACTCAAGGCGTCGCAGCCCGTCGACCACGACGTCGAGGGCCTGCCGGTGCCCCACGTATCCCACGATTCCGCACATGCCGAAGAGGCTATCCCGCCGCGCCGACAGGGGCGCCGGGTCCCGTGGACGCTAGGGTCCTGCCATGGCGTCGTCCAAGCCCAAGCACCTGCTGGAGGAACTGACCCACCGCGGCCCGCACCAGGTGCTGCGCGGGGACCTCGCGCTGATCGGGCTGCCAGGGCTGGTGTTCACCCCCCGGTCCGGTCTCGGGCTGCCCGCGCTCGCGTTCGGGCACGGGTGGCTGCAGCCGCCGTCGCGGTACCTTGGGCTGTTCCGGCACCTGGCGTCGTGGGGCATCGTCGTCGCGGCGCCCGGCACGCAGCGGGGCCCGCTGGGTTCCGCGCGCCTGTTCGCCGCCGACCTGCGGACCGCGCTGGACGTGTGCGTCGGCGTGCGGCTCGGTGAGGGCGACATCAGCATCGACCAGTCGAAACTCGCGCTCGCGGGCCACTCGACGGGCGCGGGCGCGGCGGTGCTGGCCGCCGCCGATGACACGCGGGTGCGTGCGGTGGCGACCATGGCCGCGTCGCAGACCAAGCCGTTCGCGACCGACGCCGCCGCGCGGTGCGCGATGCCGTCGCTGCATCTCGCGGGCGGCGCGGACCTGGTGGCGCCGCCGGTGGGACATTCACGGCTGATCGCGGCGAACTGGGGTGGCGAGGCGCAGCTGCGGGTGCTGCCGAAGGTGGACCACATGGGGTTCGCCGAGGGCAGGCACTGGACCGGGATGCTGATCCCTGGCTCGTCCAACCACGGCGCGCTGCGGTTGTCGCGGGCGCTGCTGACGGCGTTCTTCCTGGTCCACCTGGCTGGCGAGGACCGATTCCGCCCGCTGCTTGAGTCGGACGTCAAGGGCGCCCCCATCGAGGACACGACCGAACTGGTGGCCTGAGTGCGGGGAGGGCAGGTGCCCTCCCCGCGAACTCCGCTACCGCTTCGGGGCCTTCGCCGGCTTCTCCGCCGGGTCGCGGCCGACGACACCGCTGAAGTTGGCGGCCGGGTCCTGGTCTTCGAAGATCGAACCCGTCGTGCGCCACTTGCTCTGCCGGGCCTGGTCGCCGCCGCCCTGGCCACCGCCGCCGCCCATGCCACCCATCGGCATGCCGCCCGCGGGGGCACCGCCCTGGCCA
>NZ_JBARWZ010000081.1:0-4240 GCF_049647105.1 Actinophytocola sp. | reverse complement strand
GTTCTGAACCGTGGACTCGCGGGTTCCGAACGGTGGACTCGCGGGTTCTGAACCGTGGACTCGCGGGTTCTCAGGCTTGGACTCGTGGGGGGTTGGGCTGGGGTTGTGGGTGTTGGTTAGTTGGTTGTGCAGGTGGGGGTGGGGACTGTGCCTGTGCCGGTGCCCTGGAAGCCGAATTCCACTGACTGGCCTGCGGGGATGGTGGCGTTGTGGGTGACGTTGGTGAAGCGCACGGTGCCGGTGCTTGCGCTGCGGGTGGTTTCCCAGGAGTTGACGATGTTCGCGCCTGATGGCAGCTCCGTGGTGACGGTCCAGCCGTTGACCGGTGCGGACCCCGCGGTGACCCGGACCGTGGTGACGAAACCGCCCGTCCACTGGTTGACCGACGCCGTTGCCGTGCAGCCGGTGACCGGCGGTGGGTCCGTCGGGTCGGTCGGGTCCGTCGGTGGGCCGTCGGTCAGGGTCGGTGTCTGCCAGGTACGCCAGTCGGCGAGGTTGCCCGCCTTCTTGCTCGCGATGCGGAACACGCCGGGCGCGCTGCCCGTGCCCAGCAGGAACTTCTGGATGCTCTGCTGCAACGGGGTGCGCCACTCCGACCGCGTCGCGCAGTGCGTGCCGTCCTGGACGTCGGACCAGTAGCTGATGTTGCTGCCCGCGCCGAGCGCCTTGTAGACCTCCGCGCCACCCAGTGCCGCGACGCTGCCGGAGCGGGCGCCGAGCCAGTCGATGTGCGGGTTCTCCATGACGAAAAGGCCGCGCGGCGCGATCATGCCCACGACCTCGTGCGTGTCCACCGGCAGCGTGGCCGGGTTGCCCGTGAACGAGCTGAACGCGTCACCGAGCCACGGCTGCTCGCCGTACGCGCTGCTCAGCGGTTGCGAACCGGACTCCCCGGGGATGCCGCGGAGGATGGGGGCACCGGCACTGCCCGACTCGATCGGCATGGTCAGCGCGATGCGCTGGTCGAACGCGCCAGCCGCGAACGCGCCCTTCCCGTACCGGGAGCAGCCCGTGACACCGGTCGCGTCCGCCTTCAGCACGCTGCCGCCGGACTGCTCGATGACGTCGATGATCCGGCTCACGCCCCAGGCCCACGCGGCGAGCAGCCCGGTGCTGCTGGTCGAGCCGTAGAGCGTGTAGAACGCGCCCTGCTTGTTGTTACGCGGTGTGCCCTCCCGGCCGACCGCGAGTGGGTCGTAGCTGATGACGGCGGCGCCCGCGGCCCTGATGGTCGCCGTGTCCGCGCCGAACCCGCCGAGCACGACCACCGCCGGGAACGGCCCTGAGCCACTCGGCAGCTGGACGCTCGCGGAGAAGCTCGCGCTCCTGCCGTTGTGCGACGCGTTCACCGTGATGTTGCTGCTCGACACCGTGCCCGTGACGCTCGACGGCTTCGGCGGCTTCTCGCCGTACACGTACCGCTCGGCGAGCCGCTTGATCTCCGCGCGGCGGCACCGCCACTCGGACTTCGCGGTGAGCCGGGTGCCGTCCAGCTTCGTGAACGGGTCGGGCAGCCGGGAGTTGGCGGTCAGCGAGCCGGGCAGTGTCACCTGGCAGTCGGCGCCGTCGTCCTCGACGCCCGCGGCGACCTCGGTGGGTGTGGTGCTCGCGGGCAACACCACCGCTCCCGCGATCGCGAGTGCCGCCACGGCCAGCGCGACGATCGATCTGGTGAGCATCAAGACTCTCTCCTTCCGGGTGAGGGCGGCACCGGATGCCCGGCATCCACAGTGGACATCGAGAGTGGACCGCCGCGTGCCCGCGAGGCGAGGCCGAAATTATCGGAAATGTACCGGAAATCATTCTAAGTCGATTCTCGCTATTCGGTCAACTCTTTGATGAATGAGGGAATTCGAAGTGAAATGTTCCGGAAATTATCGCCGGATCGGTGGCGGTAGGGCCGGAAGGGTCGGCGGGGATCGGCCGTGCGGACGTATGCCGCTCTCCCCGCATGGCCCAGAAGACCGTGCCCTCGCTCCAGCAAATGGCTCTGTACCAGCGTGTTCACGCGCGGGTACCGTCCTGGTGATCATGATGGGCAGTGGGCAGCGGAGGTGTGGCATGAAGAAGATGACCGCCAAGAAGGCAGGCAGCACGAAGCTGACGGCCGGGTCGCGTCGGCTGTGGATCGAGTGGTGCTGGTGAGCTGAGCGCGGCGGTCGAGGAGTGCCATGAAGACGTACGGACCGTTCGACTGCGACGCGTGGACCGGCGGACCGTACGGCGGCGTCGGCGAGTTTCTCCGACTCGTCGTCGCGGAACTCCTCGACCGCGCGCCGGAACTGGTCGAGCGGCACGCGGTGGAGCTGGTGAGCGCCGTGCCGGACCTGGCGCCGGTGCTGCCCGCGACGGCCGCGGCGGCGCTCGACCAGTCGGCCGACGTCCAGATCCGCTTCCACCCGGCGGCACGCACCCGCGCGCTCGCGTTCGGCCTCGCCGAGCTGGTCCGCGCGTGGGCCGCCGACGAGCCGGTCAGAGTGGCGTTCGACAACGTCGACCGCGCCGACGGCACCGTCATCGAGCTGCTCGACGCGCTCCGCCGCGTCCCCGCACTGGAGCTGACGGCCGGCGGCTCCTCGGCACCGGCCGAGCCCGGCACCGACGTCGGGTCGCTGCGCACGACGCTGGGGTTCTGCATCGCCAGTGGTTTCTACGACCACGGGCGGCGCGTCGCGACCCTCGGCCGCGCGCTCACCACGCCCTCGGCGGAGCTCGGTCCGTGGTGGGCGTTCACCACCGGGCTCGCGACCTGCCTGACCGCGCTCGGCGAACCCGGCCCGGCGCGGGACCTGTACCTGGCGGCCGTGGCGGCCACCGACGACGCCGCGATCCTGATGTCGGCGTCCGCGTCGCTCGGCGTCCTGCACACCCGCCATCTGCCTGCCGACCCGGCGACCGCGCGGGGCTGGCTCGATCGGGCCATGGCCCTCACCGAGGAGCTACCGGAACCACGGCGGACGATCCTGTCCGTCTTCCACGGGCAGGGCCTCGCGCTGCTCGACAGCAAGGCGGGCGACCACGACCGCGCGCTGCGCACCATCGACGACGGCCTCGCCGCCCTCGACCGGGTGCTCGCCGAGGGGGAGCGCGGCCAGGACCGCGCCCGCCTCGTCCACAACCGCGCGCAGGTCCACCTCGCGCTGCGCGATCCGCGTGCCGCGCTGGCCGATCTCGACGCGGTGATCGCGATGGATCCGTACAACGCCGAGTACTACGCCGACCGCGCGTCGCTGTTGCGTGCGCTGGGCCGGACCGAGGAGGCGATCGCCGACTGCACCTCGGCGATCCGCTGGCACCCGCACCTGCCAGAGGCGTACTACAACCGGGCGGACCTGTACCAGTCCGCCGGCGAACCGGAGGCCGCGCTCGCCGACCTGGACCGCGTCCTCGCACAGGTTCCCGGCCACGTCGACGCACTGACCAACCGGTCCGCGCTGCGTTACGAGCTTGGTGACCTGGACGGCGCGGAGACCGACGCCCGCACGGGCCTGGCCGCCGCCCCCGGCGACCCGCACCTGTTGTGCGCGCTGGGTCTCGTCCACACCGAGCACGGCGACCTCGCGGCGGCCGATGAGCTGTTCACCCGCGCGCTCGCGGCCCGTCCTGATCTGACCGAGGCGCTGGTCAACCGCGCCACCACCCGCTTCGATCGCGGCGACGTCCAGTCGGCGATCGCCGACCTCACCGCCGCGCTCGACCTCGCCGACGACCCGGTCATCCGCTACAACCGCGGCCACGCGCACCGGCAGATCGGCGACCGGCAGTCCGCCGAGGACGACTTCACCGCGGCACTGTCCCTCGACGACGGCGCGGACGCCGACTTCACCGAGGAACTACGCGCGGCGCTGGCCGGGTGCGCCACACACGACCAGGCCACGGGGCCGGTGCCGGCGGACGCGTAGCGGCACGTGACCGGGCGGTCCCTTCCCAAGGCACTGACCGTGCTGCCACCCTGGACGAACGATCGTCGAGGAAGGCGAGTGGACTTCGAGCTACCTGTCGACCTGGCCCGGCGCGCGGATGCCGCCGACTGGTTGCGCTACGGGCTGCCCAAGGCCGCCGGGGGTGATGACGGTAGCAACCTCGATATGGCCGTCATCCGGGAACACCTGGCGCACAAGGGACTCGGGCTGCACGACGACCTGCAGAACGAGTCGTCCGTGGTGCTCGCGCCCCGGCGCAGATGCCGCGGCCCGCGCTAGGCGCTCGCGGCCACCGCGCTGGCCCGCGCGACCACCGG
>NZ_JBARWZ010000080.1:0-2515 GCF_049647105.1 Actinophytocola sp. | reverse complement strand
GCCCGACGGGCCGCAGCCGCAGCACGGTCCGCGTGGTGCCGTCGTGGAGCACCACGGGTTCGCCGGTGGGGTCGGCCAGTTCGGCGACGAGCGCGGCGGCCGGGTCGCCGGTCTCGATGAGCGTGGTCGTGGTGCCGGGGTACTCCCGTGCCACCGAACGGAAGAAGCCGCGCAGCCCGGTGGGTGCGCCGGGGGCCTGGACGGCGAGCAGCCGCTTCGGGCCGCCTGCGAGCACCTGCTGGAAGAGGGGGAACGCCTCGGGCAGCGGCTCGTCGCCCGCGAGGTAGACGGCGGTGTCGTAGGCGTCGGGGTCGACAGCGGCGCCCGCGGCGCGCAGCCGCTCGGTGACGTCGGCGACCGGCCCGTCCCCGAGGACGGTGACGGTGGTGCCGTTGGGCACCGTGTCACCATCGGCAGGGGCGTCCTCACCGACCAGTTCGAGCCGCTCGGGCGCGATGACCGAGCCATCGTCCACTGTGGCCGGTGCCTCGATCGGCGCCCCGTCCCGTGGCGCACCGTCGAGCAACGCGGCGATGGCGGCGGCACTGCGGGCCGCCCCGAACGACTCCAGGTCTCCCGCCGGGAGGCTCAACCGCGTGGCCAGCTCACCCGCGATCTCCGTCCGCTTGATCGAGTCGATGCTCAGATCCGCCTCCAGATCCAGCTGCGGGTCGATCATCTCCACCGGATAACCCGTGTGCTCCGCGATCACCGCGAGCACGGTCTCCAGCACCGGCACCCTCGGCGGCGCGCCGAGCAGCTCCGCGATCGCCGCGGCGGTACGCACCGCACCGAAGGACTCCACGTCGCCCGCTGGCAGGCTCAAACGCGTGGCCAGCTCACCCGCGATCTCCGTCCGCTTGATCGAGTCGATGCTCAGATCCGCCTCCAGATCCAGCTGCGGATCGATCATCTCCACCGGATAACCCGTGCGCTCCGCGATCACCGCGAGCACCGTGTCCAGCACCGAAACCGACGCGGCCGGGACCACCGGCACGGGCTCGGCGATCACCACCGGCAGCTGGACCGGCAGCTGGACCGGCATCGACACCGGTGCGGCGGGGGCGGCCCCCGACGCGCCGCCGAGGTAGCTCATCAGCACGTCACGTTGTGCGTTGATCATTTCCCTGCTGGTGCGGAGGAACTCGGCGACGAGTGCATCCGAGGACGACGCGGACGGCTGTTGCGACATGACCAACTCCGGAACTCGACGGGCAGGTTGCAGAGCACCGGGAACGACCGCACCGTCCACCCGGCGGACCAGCTGCCCGTCGACCGTCCAGGCAGGCACGGCGGGCAGCGGAACCACGTTCGGATCACGCACGTCCCGGCCCGCGAACAGCGGCCCGGTCCGCAGGTCGGCACCGGCCACCGCGAGCCGGGCGACCGCCGTCAGCAGGCCGGTGAGCCCGGTCCGGCCGCGCTCCTCCAGCGCGATCGTCTCGTGTGGATGGTCGCCGAGCACGGCACCGGTCAGCCCGCTGAGCACCCGGCCGGGCCCGACCTCCACGAAGGTGCGGATGCCCGCCTCGTACATGGCGCTGACCTGGTCGGCGAACCGCACCGGCGCACCGATCTGCGCGGCCAGCTCGGCCCGCACGTCGGCCGGGTACGGCGCCGCGGTCCGGTTCGACCACACCGGCACCTCCGGCGCACGCACGTCAAGTCCCGCGAGCGTCTCCGCGAACACCGCACCCGCGCCGGCCACCAGCGGACTGTGGAACGCGCACGCCACCGGGACCGGCTTCACCGACAACCCGGCCCCGCGCAGGGCATCCACGGCCGCCGCCACCGCGCCGGTCGGCCCGGACACGACGGTCTGCTTCGGCGAGTTCAGGTTCGCCGCCACCACCGGGAGATCGCCCAGCAGCGCGGAGACCGTCGCCTCGTCCGCGGCCACCGCGGCCATCGTGCCCTGGTCGCCGTCGCGGACCTGCGCGAGGATCGCAGCGGCACGGGCCGCGCTGGCGTCGAGCAGCTCCTCGGGGTCAAGCGCCCCCGCGACGGTCAGCGCGACCAGCTCGCCGTAGCTGTGCCCGGCCACCGCGTCCGGCCGGATCCCCAGTGCCGCGAGCACATCGGCGCCCGCCAGCTCCACCATCCCGAGCACGGGCTGGGCGACCGTCGTGTCGGTCACCTGGTTTCGTTGCGCCGCAAGCGTATCGGGGTCGAACGCGGCGGGCGGGTACAGCGCGTTCGCCCACCTGGCGCCCGCGTACAGGTGCCGGTGCGTCTCCGGGAACGCGACGAACAGCTCGGCCAGCATGCCTGGTCGCTGGCTGCCCTGCCCGGGGAACAGGAACGCGACCCCGCCTGCCTGCGGCGCACCGGTGAACAGCCCGGCGGCGGGATCGTGCTCACCGGCGGCCGCCCGCGCGAGCAGCGCCGCGAGCTCGTCGAGATCCGCCGCCACGATCGCGATCCGCACCGGCTCGTCCCGTTCGGCGGCGAGGTCGCTGCGCCTGGCCGCGCTCGCCGCGAGGTCCCGCAACCGCGGCGGGCCGCCCTCCTCGAC
>NZ_JBARWZ010000079.1:0-30516 GCF_049647105.1 Actinophytocola sp. | reverse complement strand
AGACGCGTTCGATCAGCAGCACGTGCAGGGCGCCGTGCTGGTCGTGGGCGAACAGGACCACGTCCGCCGCGAGCGTGAACGAGGGAATCGGGTTTTCCGGGGCTACCATCGTGTTCTCTCCACTCTGAAGGGTGTTGGGAGCCCCGGTCTGGCGAACGTTCTTGGCGGAGTGAGCGCCAGACCGGGTGGACACTGCGGCGGGGTTGGTCAGCATGCGGAGCACCCCTCGCCGGAGTCGCACGTGTCGCTGTTGGTGTTGGGGCAGTACCGGGCCAGCGGGCAGACCTCTGACTGCGAGCACAGGAGGCTGTGCCGCGTGCGCGAGGTCTCGTCCTGGTCGGTGGCGGTCTCGTCTCGGCCAACGGTGGTGATCTGCGCAACCATGTTGTGTCCCTTCTGCTGGTTCTCGGTGTGTTCCTGAGCGGATGCGCACGGCCAGCAGGTGCGGCCGTTGGACGTGGGGAGTCGGAAGTCCCAGACCCGACCGCAGTCGGTGCAGGTCCGCAGCGCACGGTCCGCCCGTCGCAGCGCCGCGAGCTGTGCGGTGGTCGCGCCCGGCGACGGTGCGGCGAGGTCCAGTCGGTACAGGGCCGCCCACCGGGTGCCGCGTCGCCAGACCAGTTGCGCCACGTACTCGTGACCACCAGGGCACAGCCCGAGCGCCCGCAACTGGCGTCGTGTCACCAGGCCGGATGGGGCGTTGCGGAACCCGAACGTCGGCAGCCCGTGAGAGATCCGGCCCGGCCAGCGCTGTCCCGACCACGGCAGGGTCACCACCGCGGCACCCATCACGCCACCACCACACCGACACCAGCGAAGAACTCCGCCGCCGCGGCCACAAACTGGTCACTCGCGGCCAGCGCCACCGCCCGCCGCGCCTCCAGCACATCCAGGTCACCGGAGTCGCGCATGGCGTAGGTGGCCTTCGCCGCTTCCTGGGCCGGGCCTGCCAGCGCCGGGACCAGGATCGCGACCGTGGTCAACGGCACCGTGATCGCCGACCTGGTGCCGTGCTGCGCCGTCTCCAGCTCCGCGACAACCTGCTCCGGCCTGCCGGTCAGCTTCGCGGCCTCGAACTGCCACATCGCACGACGGTGATCCGCGAACGCCGCCACCAACCCCGTCACCGCAACCAACGCCTCAGCACGCCGAGCATCACCGCGGCTCTCCCGCCGCACGGCACGCGCCCCACGCAGCTGCACCACATGCGTGACCACTCCCGCGCCCAACGTCCCACCAACCGCGATCAAGCTGTCCCACATCTCAGGCCACCTCCCCGGCCGGAGACACCGACGACCGCGGACGCGTCGGCAGCACACGAACCACCGCACCAATCCCCCGACGCGCCGCCCGACGCTCCCGCCGCAACTCGGCCGTGTCGTCCAGCAGACGCGACGTCGGCCGCGGCGCCATCGACCAGGCAACTGCCGCCTCGCTCAACAGCGCGTCGATGACCTCGGAGGTCAGACCGTCCGGGTAGTAAGCCTCGTTCGTGTCCATCTGAGAAGTTCTCCTCTTGGTTAGTTGGCGAGGACGCGGAAGAAGGTCGCGAAGCCGTCCACCACGGCACTGGCCGCCCGGCCGACACCGATGGCCGCGCTTGCTGCGTCGGCCGGGTACCGGACCACCACCGCGACCAGAGCGATCAACACCACCGTGACCAGCAACTTCTTCGCGGTGCTGTTGCCGGTCGGGAGGGGGAGGCGGGACTTCGCCATCTGCTGCTCCTCGTTAGTTCGCTAGCTAACTGACGAGGAGACTCTATCCATGCCTCAGCGAAGAAGGCAAGGGGTTCGCTAGCGAACTTGCGAACTTTCTGCTTGACTGCAGCTCATGCACCACGAACCGACTTCAGGCACCGTCCCTGTTCACCTGCGGATCGCCGACGCGTTGCGTGCGCAGATCACCTCGGGCGAGCTTCAGCCTGGCCAGGCGATCCCGTCGACGAAGGTCCTCGCGCAGGACTGGCATTGCTCTGTCGGGGTTGCTCGCATGGCTGTCGCGGTGCTCATGGACGAGGGACGCCTCTCGGGTGGTCGTGGCAAGCCTGCGACCGTTCGGCGAGCTCCGACCAGGCGTCCGTTGACCCTCTCGTCCGACTGGAGCCAGCTCCAAAAGGACATGGTGCACAGGCCCGAAAGCGAGCGCCGCGAACGGGGGGCAATTGAACTTACTGCTGGAGTTCCGATCAGCGCGACGAACTCCAGTGCGAACTATCAGCAAGTATTGGCAACCCCGGAGATTGCAAGTGAGTTCGATCTCCCCGTTGGGGTTGAAGTGGTCCAGCGAACGTACGAGATGACCGACAAGGAATCGGGCATGCGGCTGTCATGGAGCGTCTCCTATATCCCCTTGGAGTACATTCGCGACAATCCGGCTCTATTGGATGAGTCTAATGAGCCCTGGCCAGGGGGTCATCAGCATCAACTGTCGACGGTTGGAATCGAAATTGACCGCTTCGTTCGAAAGGTGACTGCGATACAGCCAACTACGGGAGATCGCCAAGTGTGGCACATGGAGCCTGGTGTTCCGCTGCTCCACGTACGCAGCAAATCGGTTGACATTGAGGGCCGGGTGGTAGAGATGTCAGACGCGGTCTATCCTGCTGACCGCGCAGAAATCTTGTATGTCGAACAGTTGAAGCGTTGGGACTTGGAACGAGGGCAGAAGTGATGACGCTGAATAAGATTCAGGCTCGCACGCTCGTAAGGAAAAAGGGAAAGATCTCCGTTGTTATCCCAGCACACAATGAGGCGGAAACGATCGCGCAGGCTATCGCGGACGCCCGACTAGGTTTGGATATGCTAAAAGCTCCTGGGGAAGTGGTTGTCAGTGCAAGTGGATGCACCGATGGAACCGCCGATGTAGCGTCGGAACATGGCGCCAAGGTTGTTATATCGCCCATTGGCAAAGGGGCGGCCATCAAAGAAGGAGTTCGACAAAGCGTCGGCGACGTCATCTGTCTAGTCGATGGCGATCTGACGTATTACGGCCCGATTCCCCTTGTGGCACTTCTCGTCGAGCCGATCCTCGCGGGAATCGCCGACGCAACCATTTCAGACCTTTACTGGCGACCGATATTTCCCGATCAGTGGTTTAACGCGTTCTTCGCGCCGCTCGCCGGGCGACTATTTCCGGAGATGCTCGCAAAGGCAGGGTCTACGCCGTGGTCTGGTCAACGCGCGGCGGCGCGCTCCCTATGGCCTGAGAAACTTCCCGACAATTTTACGGTAGACCTCGCTCTTGTGCTCCATTGGAACTGGCATGCCGACCGGTTTCGACCGGTACCCGCCGATGACTGGTTCAATCCGATCAGGCCAAAGCCTGAGCTGCTGGCGATGGATTACGACCTGCTTGTTCGTGCCGCAATCGCGCATGGCCGCACGACGCCTGACATGCGTCCGTATCTAGATCAGTGGTTTTCAGTTGTACAAGACCTAGTCGACGGCTACGACGAAAAGGTGCACAATCCTCGCGAATACGAGGCAGCCGCGCTTGAGCGGTCACTTGCAGAGCTGCGAACGCAACTCGCAGGGAGATCGGGGCAGAGATGAGGGAGCCTTGTCGCAGTTGCCGCACGGCCCCGCCCGGCTCGGCCGGGGTCCGGCTGTCCTCGCCGATGCCTAGATCACGTGTGGTGATCCCAGATGCGGTGATGGATCGCCACATGCACGGCCATCACATCGGCCGCCCACTGCTCACCGAACAGATCGCGAGGCATGCGACCACAGTCGAATCCATGCAACGGGCATACGAGCCACACCGCGCCTTCGTAGGACACGGCTGGCGGATCGCGAGTAAGTGGAACCCAAACGACCTGGTCATTGGACATTACGTCAGCTTACGTCACCTGACGTCACGTGACATATCTTACCGTTTTCGCAGGTGAGGGGATGTCTACTGTGGCCGCATGTCGTGGGACAACCGTGCTGACCAAATCGACCACGACGGGCCCGACCTGGTGTGGGAACAGGTGCGGGACGACCTGTTGGCGGACCTCGACAGCGGCGAGCTACCTCCGGGCACTCGCCTGCCATCAGAGCAGGCGCTGGCCGACGACATCTACGGCGTGAGTCGCCCGACGGTGCGCCGCGCCATCGCCGCACTGGTCGAACAAGGGCGACTCAAGGTCGTGCACGGTCGCGGCACCTACGTGACGCAGAAGGCCAGCGACTGAACGGCGGCAGAGTGACAGGCACACGCCACAGGTGTCACACCTGTCACTCTGTCACTACATAATGCTGGCCCGTGCTGGCGTCCCGGCTGAACGGTGGCAACGGGGCTGACTGGCGTGCCCGCATGGTGGGGTAACTTCGGTAACTTCGGTAACTTGCCTGGTAGATGGGATGTTGATCAGTAACCGCATCGGTAACCAGGCCAGGGGATCGGTAACCGGGACTGTCGCCGCGGTTACCGATGGCGGGTGGCGGTTACCGATGCGGTTACTGATCAACATGTGCTCTGACCTGTGCGGTTACCGTAGTTACCGTAGTTACCCCAGGTGTCAGACAGGCGTTCCTGATCAGTCGGTGCTGTCACCTGGTTCAGGCAGTCGCTGCAGGACGTCGCCGACCATCTGTGTGAGTGAGCGGAGCTGTGCGTCGATTGAGTCGAAGCGGCCGGTGTGCTCGGTCTGCTTGTCGCTGACCTGGCGTAGCTCGGAGCGCAGCTCTTTGACGTCGTCGTCGAGCCGGAGCGCGAGCCACCGTGTCTCCGCGTGATCCACAGTGAGCTTCCTCAGTCGGCGCTCTACGTCTTCGTCCGCCATGTGACTGACCCTACCGGCCAGCGCCGCCAGAGGGCGCGGATTGACGCCAGGTCGAGAGGGAGGTGCCGTGCTCAGTTGGTCGGGGCCGGAGTGAACGGCCGAAGAGCAACAGACACGGTTTCTGTCGCGCTCTCAGCGCGTGATCGCGGCAAATACGCGGCAAAGTGGACCGCTTCGTGCGTAAAGTGCCTGGTCAGAAGGGGTGCGGGGATGGGGCTGTAAATCTGTCGCGCAAGCTACGAAGGTTCGAACCCTTCACCCGCCACCAACCTGGCTTGACCAGGCATTACAAGTGAAGACGAGATCAACGACGTGACGCGGAGTTGATCTTTGGGTGCGGCCTTGGGTGTGATCCACACTCAGGGCCGTTCTGCTGTGTCTGTTGAGGACTGCAAACGTGGTCGAGGCCGCTTCGCGGACGCGCCGACCCGGATGGCTCCGCACGTTGAACGTCATGGACAAACAACTGTCGAGCGTGCCGAAGCATGCGTAATCCGCCGGTAACGCTGGGGTTCTTGTTGGCGACTCACAGGCCATCCACTTGGGAGGTTGGCATGGATATCGCTGAGCGGACTCAGGCTCTGGCGTTGAAAATCCGGAAGCACAAGGCCGTGATCGAGACCGAGGAGGCGACGAAGAACGCCTTCGTCATGCCTTTTATCAGCACGGTGCTCGGGTACGACGTCTTCAATCCTGCCGAGGTGATTCCCGAGTTCACCGCGGACGTGGGAACCAAGAAGGGCGAGAAGATCGACTACGCCGTGTCGCACGGTGGGAAGATCCAGCTGCTCATCGAGGTGAAGAAGGTCAACGACCCGCTGAAGATCGAGCACGCGTCCCAGCTCTTCCGGTACTTCGCGGTCACCAACGCGCGCATCGCGATCCTCACCAACGGCGAGGTGTACCAGTTCTACACCGACCTCGACGCGCCCAACCGGATGGACGCCAAACCCTTCCTGGTGCTGGACTTCGCGGCGCTCGACGACACGCTGCTGCCCGAGCTGGCGAAGCTCACCAAGGAGTCGTTCGACCTCGACTCGGTGATCAGTGCCGCCGGCGAGCTGAAGTACATCGGGCAGCTCAAGCGGGTTCTCGCCGCGCAGTTCAAGCAGCCGGAGGACGACTGGGTTCGTTTTCTCACCACCCGCGTTTACGAAGGCGCTTTCACGCAGAAGGTGCGGGAACAGTTCATGCCGCTCGTCGTCAAGGCGGCCGGGCAGTTCCTCAACGAGCAGGTCAACGATCGGCTGAAGAACGCGCTCGCCGGGCCCGACTCGTATGTCAGCGTTTCCTCCGGCGCACCGGAGGAAACCGAGTCGGTGTCGGAAGAGCGGCCGGTGGATGCCGGTGGTGACGTCATCACCACCGACGAGGAAGTCGAGGGCTACCGGATCATTCGGGCCATTGTCTGCAGTGAGGTCCCGGTTTCCCGCGTCGTGGTGCGGGACACGAAGACCTACTGCGGTGTGCTGCTCGACGACAACAACCGCAAGCCCATTGCGCGGCTCTGGCTCAACCGGTCCAGGAAGTACCTCGGGGTGTTCGACGAGAACAAGGTCGAGACGCGGATCCCGATCGATGACGTCCAGGATGTCTACCAGTACGCCGACCAGTTGCGGCGGACCGTCCACCGGTACCTCACCAAAGGCATCGAGGCCGAAGCCGATGTCGTGGTTCCCGTGTGGGTCGAGTGACTAGCGTCGGCGCGTGGACATCTGGGCTGCTCGTGCGCATGCCAACGGGCTTGGGAGTGCGCGTGCCGGCACCGTCGCCGACGCGGTGCGGGGCGTGGTCGCGCTCCAGGGGCAGGACGTCCGGGCCACCCGGCTCGCCGTGCGTGTCCGGACCGGTGGGCTCACCGCCGCCGATGTCGACGACGCCGTCGCGCGTGGGGAAGTGGTGCGGACGTGGGCCATGCGCGGCACGCTCCACCTCGTCGCCGCGGTCGATCTGCGGTGGGTCACCGGGGTCTTCGGGCCTTACTTCCGGGATCGGCAGCGGCCTCGGCGGTTGCGGCTCGGGCTCGACGACGCCGCCTGCGCGCGTGGGGTTGGTCAGCTCGAGACCTTCCTCCACACACCGATGACCCGTGCCGAGATCGTCGAGCGGGTCGACCTCGATCTCGCGGGGCAGGCCGCTCCCTACTTCCTCGGGTTCGCGGCGCTCGATGGTGTGATCTGCCGCGGGCCGGAGCGGGGGAGCGAGCCCACCTACGTCCTCGTCGACGACTGGGTGCGGGGTGGCGAGGACAGTCGGCTCGCGGTCAGGTATCTCCGTGGGTACGGGCCAGCTTCGCCATCGGACCTTTCCGCGTGGTCTGGGCTGCCGGTGACCACCGCGCGGAAGGCGTTCGACGACGTCCGGGATCTGCTCGTGCCGGTCGGGGACGGGTTCCGCCTGCGGGAGACCGAACCGGACGGTACGCCGCACGCCCGTCTTCTGGGGCACTTCGACGCCTTCCTGCTTGGCTACCGAGAGCGACCGATTCCGGCGGAACACGTCAAATCCATCCAGACGGGTGGTGGGTTCGTCATGCCGTCCGTCTCAGTGGGTGGGCGGATTCGGGGGACCTGGAGCCTCAAGTCCACGCGGGACCATCTCGGTATCGGCGTGACGCCTTTCACAACGATCTCGGCACAGTTGACGCGTGAACTATCTGCCGAGGTGGCTGACCTGGGTAGATTCCTCGACCGGTCGGCGGAGCTGTCCGTTGCTGAGCCGAGAACTGCGGACTGACCAGCCGGTTTGACGCCCGGAACGGCCACCTAGCACAGTCGGATTCTGTGCACGGAGGGGGTACAGTTACCCGACTGTGACTAGCCCGATCGGTGGGTTGGTCACTGCTCGGCGGATTGGTCTGCGTTGTCGCCAGCACGGCGGCCGAGGAGGTTGCATGCCGGACCACGCCATGCCGGCGGCCACTGACCGCACCATCGACGACAACCCGCTGCTGGACCGCCGGTTCAGCGTTTTTTCGGTCCTCGTGCTGGTCTCGGGCGTGGCCGCGGCGGTGGGTGTCTCCTGGTGGCTGCCCTTCGAGGGCGGCACCGAGCAGATCTGGATCGGGCTGCTGCTCGTCCTCGGCTTCCTCGTCGTCGAACAGCTGTCGGTCAACATCGACGTGCGCGGCGGCGTCTCCTGGACCATCTCCTTCACCGAGATCCCGCTGGCCATCGGCCTGTTCATCGCGCCGTTCCAGGTCGTGCTCGCCGCGCACCTGATCGCGGGGGTCGGCACGCTGCTCGCCAGGCGTGTCCAGGACCGCGTCCTCTACAACACCGGCGCCGAGATCTTCGAGATCGCCGTCGCGTACTCCGTGTTCACCGTCGTCGCCTCCGCGGTGGGCGGCAGCGACCCGGACTGGTTCGCGGTGTTCGTCGGCGCGCTGTCGGCGCCGATCACCAGCACGCTGCTCGCGCTCGTCGCGGTGTACGTCCTCGGGCGGCGGATGCGGCTCGGTGCCGCCACCAAGCTCGTGTCCCGCACGCTGGTCCTCGGTCTGGTCAACGCGTCCGTCGGCGTCGTCGGGTACGAGGTCGCGACCGGCGTCGACTACGGCTGGCCGCTCGTCATCGCGATGCTCGGCGGACTATGGGCCCTCTACCTCGCCTACTCGGGACTGCTGCGCGAACAACGCGACCTGGAGGCGTTATCCGAGGTCAGCCTCATTGTCGCCCGATCGGGGCGCAGGGCGGCCGCCCGGCCGGCCGCCGGACCGGAGACCGCGGCCGCGGTCAGCTCGGAGGACTGGCTCGGCATCGCCCAGCGGATCAAGGATCAGCTCGGCGCGGCCCGCGTGGTGCTGCGGCTGCGGTTCGACCCTGGGCAGCCGATGCACACGGTCGTCGCCGGTGAGGAGCTCGCGGCCGACATGTACGACCTCGAGCCGGCCGGTGCCCGCGCCGACGCACTGCTGCGGCTGCCCGGCTCGCACGTCCGCCACTTCCGCCGTGCCGACGCGCTGCCCGAGTTCCGGGCGGCGCTCGGGCACCGGAACGCGCAGGAGGCGCTGGTCGTGCCGCTGCGCAGCGCCAGCCACCTGCTCGGCGTGGTCGAGGCACACGACAAGCTGTCCCGCTGGCGCGGCTTCGGCCAGGCCGACCTCCGCATGATCGGCACGACGGCGAGCCACCTCGCCACCGCGCTCGACAACAGGAGGCTCCTGGCGACCCTGCGCCACGACGCCTATCACGACCCGCTGACCGGCCTGTACAACCGCCCCGGCTTCCGCCAGGTCGCGACCGAACTGCTCACCACCAACCCCGGCTCCGTGGTGCTCCGCCTCGACCTCGAGGTGCAGTCCGCGATCAGCGACGCGCTCGGCTACGCGTGGAGCGACCGGATCGTCATCGCGGCCGGGCGGCGGCTGCGGGACACGCTCGGCCAGGACACCCCGCTCGCCCGGCTCGAGGGTGGCGCGTTCGCGGTGCTGCTCGTCGACTCGGACTTCGAGCAGGCGCAACTCGTCGCGAACCAGCTGGTCGCGAGCCTTTCCGTGTCGTACCCGGTCGACCGGCTGTCGATCGAGGCCGGCGTGGTCATCGGCTACTCCTCCGCCACGATGGCGGACGGGGTGCTGTTCGCCGACTCGACGTCGGCACCGTCGGGTGTCAGGGACTCCGCACCCGCCGCTCTGGATGTCGACGAACTGCTCAAGCGGGCCGACGTGGCGCTGCGGGCGGCACAGAGCAGCGGCGAGCACGCCAGGGCGTACGTACCGAGCATGGGCCAGATGTTCCTGCGCCGCTTCCAGCTGGTCACGCAGTTCCGGCAGTCCATGGAGACCGGCCAGGTCAGGGTGCACTACCAGCCGAAGATCTCGCTGCCCAGCCGTGCGGTGCTGGGGGTCGAGGCGCTGGTCCGCTGGCGGCACCCCGAGTTCGGTGACCTGCACCCGGACGAGTTCGTGCCCGCGGTCGAGGCGGCGGGCCTGGTCGACGCGCTGACCGACTTCGTGCTCGACAAGTCGCTGATCAAGGTCCGCACGTGGATGGACCGCGGCCTGCGGATCGGCGTCGCCGTGAACCTGTCGGTGCGCAGCCTCGCGAACCTGGACTTCCCGGACGGGGTGGCCGCGGCGCTGGCCCGGCACCGGGTGCCACCGGAGCTGCTCACGCTGGAGCTGACCGAGTCCGGTGTGATGGCGGACCCGCAGCGGGCGCTGCCGGTGCTGCGTGCGCTGCACAACCTCGGTGTCGTGCTGGCCGTGGACGACTTCGGCACGGGCTACAGCTCGCTCGCGTACCTGCGGCAGCTGCCGGTGGACGAGGTGAAGATCGACAAGAGCTTCGTGTTCGGCATGGGCAGCGATCTCGGTGACCTCGCCGTGGTCCGGTCGATCGTCGAGCTGGGGCATTCGCTCGGGCTCACCGTGGTCGCCGAGGGTGTCGAGGAGGACGTGGCGCGCGACCAGCTGGCCGCCATGGGCTGCGACGTCGCGCAGGGGTACCTGATCTCGCGGCCGCTGTCCGAGGAACGGCTGGAGGCGTGGCTGCAGGCGCGAACCGCGCAGGCCAGGGGATTGCGGGACGAGACCGTGCTGACGCTGCTGTCGTAGGGGATACCCGATTTCGTTCGGCCCGCGGCGTTGTGTAGTCTTCTGTCGGCTCCAAGGAACAGCTACAAGGTTCTGGATCCGCCCCAATAGCTCAGTCGGTAGAGCGTCTCCATGGTAAGGAGAAGGTCTACGGTTCGATTCCGTATTGGGGCTCGGTGAACTGGCCGCGGTGTTCGATTCCGGGCACCGCGGTACAGGCATGTCAAGGCGGTGTAGCTCAGTCGGTAGAGCAAGCGGCTCATAATCGCTGTGTCGCCGGTTCAAGTCCGGCCACCGCTACGCGATTGGCGACGGGTGTCCACAAGGAGCGTGGACCTTCATCGCTCCGCATCACACTGGGGGCCCAGCCCCCGGACCCCGGCCGGGGGCACGCCCCCGGAACCTCCGGTGGTCGCGAGTTGAGGAAGAGGATTTCTGGTGGCTGGTGGCAGCGACGTTCGCCCGAAGATCACGCTGGCGTGCGAGGAGTGCAAGCACCGCAACTACATCACCAAGAAGAACCGGCGCAACGACCCGGACCGCTTGGAGATGAAGAAGTTCTGCCCGAACTGCGGCACGCACCGCCTGCACAAGGAAACCCGATAGGTGCCGCTGGATCCGTCGTTCGTGGGGCACTCGTACCCGCGTTCGGAGGTCTACGAGGTCGGCCGGGCCAAGATCCGGGAGTTCGCCGAGTCGATCGGTGACGACCACCCGATGTACCGCGACCCCGCCGCCGCACGTGCGGCGGGTCACCCGGACGTGATCGCCCCGCCGACCTTCGCCACCATCCTGTTCGGCCGCTACGCCATGGCCGACATCGTCAACGACCCCAGTCTCGGGGTCGACTACGGGCGCCTCGTGCACGGCGACATGAAGTTCACCTACACGCGCCCCGTGTACGTCGGCGACCGCCTCACGGTCACCACGCACATCGCCGAGATCGCCACCCGCATGGGCAACGACTTCCTGACGCTGCGCGCGGAGATCGACACCGAGGACGGCGAGCGGGTCGTCACGGCGCTGTCCCAGCTGGTCATCCGGGCGGAGGAGTCATGACCGCGGCAGGCGACGAGCTGCCCCCGCTCGAGGTGCGGGTGCGCCGGTCGGACCTGGTCCGGTACGCGGGTGCCGCCCTGGACTTCAACCCGATCCACTGGAGCGACAAGGTCGCGTCCGACGTGGGCCTCCCCGGTGTGATCGCCCACGGCATGCTCACGATGGCACTCGCGGGCAGGCTCGTCACCAACTGGCTCGACGACCCCAGCGCGGTCATCGAGTACGGCGCCCGTTTCGTCCGGCCGGTGGTCGTGCCCAACGACGACGACGGCGCGCTGGTCGAGCTGACCGGCAAGGTGAGAGAAGTCCGCGACGACGGCACCGCCCGCGTGGACATCACCGCCAAGTTCAACGGCAAGTCCGTGCTCGGCAAGGCCGTCGCGGTCGTCCGCCTGCCCGCCTAGAGCCCGCCGCCCTTCGACGCACTGAAGGACGCGTCCTTCAGTGCGTCGAGCGTAAGAGGGCCGCGCTACTTGGCCTCGGCGAGAAGAGCACCCATCCGAGCGACCCCGGCGGCGAGATCCTCGTCCCCGAGCGCGTAGGAGAGCCGGAAGTACCCAGGCGTTCCGAACGCCTCCCCAGGCACGACAGCCACCTCGGCGTGCTCGAGCACAAGCGCGGCCAGGTCCACACTGCTGTCGGCGCGAACCCCGCGAATCTCCTTGCCGAGCAACCCCTTCACCGAGGGGTAGACGTAAAAGGCCCCCTGGGGGGTGGGTACCTCGACCCCAGGAATCTCCGACAGCAGCTTCACGATCGTCTGCCTGCGGCGGTCGAAGGCGGTACGCATCGCGTGCGCCGCATCCAGCGACCCCGACACCGCGGCCAGCGCTGCCCGCTGCGAGACGTTGGCGACGTTCGAGGACAGGTGCGACTGCAGGTTGCCCGCGGCCTTCGTGACATCGGCCGGGCTGATCATCCAGCCGACCCGCCAACCGGTCATCGCGTAGGTCTTGGCGACACCGTTGACCACGATGCAGGTGTCGGCCAGCTCGGGCACGACGACCGGCATGGACGGCGCGGTGACCCCGTCGTAGGTCAGGTGCTCGTAGATCTCGTCGGAGATCACCCAGATGCCGTGTTCGACGGCCCAGCGGCCGATGGCCTCGACCTGCTCGCGCGGGTACACGGCACCGGTCGGGTTCGACGGCGAGCAGAACAGCAGCGCCTTGGTGCGGGGCGTGCGAGCGGCCTCGAGCTGCTCGACCGACACCAGGTAGCCGGACGTCTCGTCGGCCACGACCGGCACGGTGACGCCACCGGCGAGGCCGATGGCCTCGGGGTAGGTGGTCCAGTACGGCGCGGGGAGCAGCACCTCGTCGCCGGGGTCGATGATCGTGGCGAAGGCCTGGTAAACAGCCTGCTTGCCACCGTTGGTGACCAGCACCTGGCTCGCGGCGACCTCGTAGCCGGAGTCGCGCTTGGTCTTCTTCGCGATGGCCTCGCGCAGCTCGGGCAGGCCGGCGGCGGGCGTGTAGCGGTGGTTCCTGGGGTCCTTGGTCGCGGCGACGGCGGCTTCGACGATCTCCGGGGGAGTGGGGAAGTCCGGCTCGCCCGCGCCGAAGCCGATGACCGGCCGCCCGGCTGCCTTCAGGGCCTTGGCCTTCGCGTCCACCGCCAGCGTGGCGGACTCGGCGATGCCGCCGATACGGGCGGAGATCCGGCGCTTGGTGACGGTGGTCTCGCTCATGCGGGCATCGTCCCAGACCGGCCGACCGGATCAGCGAGCGGCCAGGGGCGGGCCGGGTGCTTGCGGGGCGACATCGCGGTTGCCGTACACTCTTGAACTTGGAAGTTGACGACCCCGCTCCGCATGCGACACGGGGCAGGTCGAATGCGTCCGAATTCGTGGCGTCGAGTGATCGGCAACGCGAAGGGGTGTAGCTCAATTGGCAGAGCAGCGGTCTCCAAAACCGCAGGTTGCAGGTTCAAGTCCTGTCACCCCTGCGTCAGGCGCAAGGCCGGGGAGGACCTCCCTGGTTCCGTGAACACCGAGCGGAGGAACTGGCGTGGTTGACGACCGGGACAAGGATCAGAGCAAGGGACAGGAGCGCCCTTCTCGTCCGGTCACCGCCGCGGCGCGGCGTGAGCGCCGTGCTTCCGCTCGCCCTGCCGCGGGGAAGGAGTCCTCGACAGACGAGGGCACCAGGTCCGCGCGGTCGAGCGCGAAGGGCACCGAGGACAAGGCGAAGCCGAAGGCCAAGGCGAAGTCCGACAGCGACGCGAAGCAGGCCGCCAAGACCGCCCAGAAGAAGGGCGAGCACAAGGGCAGGCCGACGCCGACGCGGGACCAGAGCAAGGACTCGCGCCCCGGGCTGTTCGCCAGGCTCTTCCGCTTCCTGCGGGAAGTGGTCGCGGAGCTGCGCAAGGTCATCTGGCCGACGCGTAAGCAGATGATTACGTACACGGCTGTCGTGTTGGTTTTCGTGGCCTTCATGGTGGCGCTGATCGCGGGTCTCGACCTCGCGCTCGCCAAGGGCGTGACCGCGCTGTTCGGCTGAGCTGCGCCTTCGCGGGCGCACCGGCACAGTAGGCGGGGTACGCGATCGATGAAAGGAAGCGGGACCGAACAGTGAGCTCCGACAACGGTGCGGCCGGCAGCCAGGAGCTGACCGGCCTGGCCGAGGACGGCGACGTCCGCACGGAGGACGTCAGCGCCGCCGAGGCGGCGCTGGCCGTCGACCCCGAGGTCGCGGCGGCGGCGACGGAAGACTCCGACGACTCCGACGACACCGACGCCGAAGGCGCCGACGCCCCGGTCGAGACGGTGGCGGACGACGATGCCGCGTCGGCGGACGAGGACGAGCCCGCCGAGGCGGACCCGGCCGCCGAGATGCGTGACGCGCTGCGCCGCGCGCCGGGCGACTGGTACGTCGTGCACTCCTACGCCGGCTACGAGAACAAGGTCAAGACCAACCTCGAGACCCGGATCCAGACCCTCGACATGGAGGACTACATCTTCCAGGTCGAGGTGCCGACCGAAGAGGTCACCGAGATCAAGAACGGGCAGCGCAAGCAGGTCCAGCGCAAGGTGCTGCCCGGCTACATCCTCGTGCGGATGGACCTGAACGACCCGTCGTGGTCGGCGGTGCGCAACACCCCGGGCGTCACGGGGTTCGTCGGCGCGACGTCCAAGCCGTCGCCGCTGACCATCGACGAGGTTCTCAAGTTCCTCCTCCCGCAGGTGGAGGAGGCCAAGCCGGCAGCCGCGGGCAAGGGCTCAGGGGCCTCACCGGCCAAGGGTCCCGTCGTGGAGGTCGACTTCGAGGTCGGCGAGTCGGTCACCGTCATGGACGGGCCGTTCGCCACGCTCCCCGCGACCATCAGCGAGGTCAACGCGGACGGGCAGAAGCTCAAGGTCCTCGTGTCGATCTTCGGTCGGGAGACGCCGGTCGAGCTGTCGTTCAGCCAGGTCTCCAAGATCTGACACGGCTGCCGGAAGACATCTAAGCAGGGAACGAAATGCCACCCAAGAAGAAGAAGCTGTCCGCGATCATCAAGCTGCAGATCACGGCAGGCCAGGCCAACCCCGCGCCGCCCGTCGGCCCAGCGCTGGGTCAGCACGGCGTCAACATCATGGATTTCTGCAAGCAGTACAACGCCGCGACCGAGTCGCAGCGCGGCACTGTGGTGCCTGTGGAGATCTCGGTCTACGAGGACCGCTCGTTCGACTTCAAGCTCAAGACCCCGCCGGCGGCGAAGCTGCTGCTCAAGGCCGCGGGCGTCGACAAGGGCTCCGGCGAGCCGCACCGGAACAAGGTCGCCAAGGTGACCTGGGACCAGGTGCGTGAGATCGCCGAGACGAAGAAGGCGGACCTCAACGCCAACGACATCGACCAGGCGGCCAAGATCATCGCCGGCACCGCCCGGTCAATGGGCATCACGGTCGAATAGCACATCGACCAGGCGGCGCAGTGACGATCATGACATTCGCCGGCACCGCCCGATCGATGGGCATCACGGTCGAATAGCACATCGACCAGGCCGCGCAGTGACGATCATGGCAATCGTCGGCACTGCCCGGTCGAACAAGTCTTCTCGAACGCGTGGGAGAGCCAGGCGCTGGCTCGTTACCACTGACTGTTAGGAACAGATATGGCAAAGCGCAGTAAGGCCTACCGCGAGGCCGCGGAAAAGATCGACCGAGAGCGGCTGTACTCGCCGCTCGAGGCGGCGCAGCTCGCGAAGGAGACCTCCAAGGTCAAGCTGGACGAGACCGTCGAGGTCGCCATCCGGCTCGGGGTCGACCCCCGCAAGGCGGACCAGATGGTGCGCGGCACGGTGAACCTGCCGCACGGCACGGGCAAGACGGCACGCGTGATCGTGTTCGCGACGGGTGACAAGGCCAACGAGGCCGTCGCCGCGGGCGCGGACGAGGTGGGCGCCGAGGACCTGATCGAGCGTATCCAGGGTGGCTGGCTCGACTTCGACGCCGCGATCGCGACCCCCGACCAGATGGCCAAGGTCGGTCGCATCGCCCGCATCCTCGGCCCGCGTGGTCTCATGCCGAACCCGAAGACCGGCACCGTGACCCCGGACGTGACCAAGGCGATCACCGAGATCAAGGGCGGAAAGATCAACTTCCGCGTCGACAAGCAGGCCAACCTGCACCTGGTGATCGGCAAGGCCTCCTTCGACCAGGACAAGCTGGTGGAGAACTACGCCGCCGCCCTCGACGAGGTGCTGCGCGCGAAGCCGTCCGCCGCGAAGGGCCGCTACCTGAAGAAGGTCACCTTCTCGACCACGATGGGTCCGGGCATCCCGGTCGACCCGGCCAGGACTCGCAACCTGCTGCAGGACGAGCCGGTAGCCTGACACCGCTGACAACGAGGGCCGCACCCAAAACCAGGGCGCGGCCCTCGCTCGTCCACCCAACCCCCCGCGAGTCCACGATCCAGAACCCGCGAGTCCACGGTTCGGGACCCGCGAGTCGGGCGTTCAGGACCCGCGAGTTCAACCAGCACGACCTGTGAGTTGAACCGGGGCCGCGTCCCCGCGCGGGTGCGGCCCCGGTCCTCTCTGCCCTGTCAGCCGATCTCGGCGCCGACCGCGTCGAGCGCCGTGGTCACCGGCTGGAAGAACGTCTCACCTCCCGACGTGCAGTCGCCGCTGCCACCCGAGGTCAGGCCGACCGCGGCCCCCTCCTCGGTGAACAGCGGGCCGCCGCTGTCACCCGGCTCGGCGCACACCGTGGTCTGGATGAGCCCGGTGACCGTGCCCTCCGCGTAGTTCACGGTGGCGTCCAGGCCGACGACCTGGCCGTCGAACAGGCCGGTCGTGCTGCCCATGCGGAACACCTGCCGGCCGACCTCGGCTTCCTCGGCGCCGGTGATCTCGACCAGTTGCCCGTCGCCGACGTCGACCGCGCTGGCCGCCTCCTCGTCCGGGTTGTCGTAGGTGAGCAGCGCGAAGTCGCCCTCACCGGGGAAGACGGCCTCCTGCACGGTGGCGATCGGGTCGCCTCCCGCCGAGTCCGACCACTCCTCGGCGGCGACACCGCAGTGGCCCGCGGTGAGGAAGCCGGGACTGCCGTCCTGTGTGACGACGTTGAAGCCGAGCGAGCACCGCGAGTTGCCGGAGAAGATCGCGTCACCGCCCTCGGCGAACAGCCGGAACTCGCCGGCGCTGCGCCGGAGCAAGGCCGTGTCCGAGCCGACGGCCCGCACGGTCCCCTCCAGCTCGTTCCAGGTGTCCCCGGTGACGGTGGCATCGGCGGTGACGATCATCCGGTCGGTACGCGGGTCGACCGCCCACGCGGTCCCGGGGATGCGTTCTTGTCTCAGGCTCGTCAACGCGTCCATGGCGGACATGGCCCGCGGCTCACGCTGCTGCTGCTCGGCGTTGGCCTGCGGCAACAACACCGCGACAAGACCGCCGAGCGCGATGGCCCCGGCGACGGCGAACAGGCCCTTACGGGTGGCTGTCCGGTGTCTGGCTGGCAATTCGCGACCTCCTCGGTTACGGAATCGGGCGAACTGGATCCGTTCCGTACACGAGGAGATCTCAGGGGTGGTTCACAAACCTCAACTGGTCGGACCTGTGGAGCCCGTGGGGCTCGTCGTACACGATGGTTCGGTCTCGTGGCCGGTGATGATCCACTGTCCACCCTTCGAGCCCTCGATCTTCGACACGGTGAACGCGCCAAGCGCCGGCCCGCCCTGGATGCCGCCGCGGATGTTGTCCTCGCACGAGCTGATGCGGATCTGCTCGCCGGGGACCTCGGTGGTGGTGTAGGACGGCATCGACTCCGCGTACGCGTTCGAGTCCGTCACCTCCTCCGCCAGCCCGCGGACCGCGGCCGTGCAGTCGGAGAAGCCCATGTCCTGGGCGAACTTCTCGCCACGGTCCTGGAAACGCAGGCACACCTGCCCCGGCACGCCACTCTCGCCGTTCGCGATGTGGTGGTAGATCTTCCGCACGGTCTCGTATGGGTTCGTGTCCAGGATCAGGTTGTCCGTGGTCTTGCCGCCGCCGGTTTGGGAGGCTGGGAGCTGGTCGTGGTCCTCGCCGAGGAAGTAGTCGATCGCCAGCCAGGCGCCGAGGGTGAGGATGGCCAGGACGACCAGGCCGGTGACGATCTTGCTGACGGCACTCTTGAGCAGGCGTTTCGCGAGGCTTGGCTTGGGTGGGGGCGGGCCCCACGGCTGGAGGAGACCGGGCGGCGGGTCGCCGGGCGGGAAGCCCTTCTTCGCCTGCTCGCGCATCAGTTCCTGGAAGCGCTGGAACTCCTGGAACTGGCGCACCTGGTCCGGGGTCACCTCGGTCGGTTCGCGCACCGCCGGTGGGGGGGCGACAGGGTCCTGCTCACGCGGGTGCTCGTTGTCGGCCACGGGCTCCATCATGCCGTGTCCACCCGCTTTGAAGGGCCCTGCCACCGCAACGTAGGATGGACAACGGTTCTACCGAAGACCGCTGGTTTCTGCCGTCAGGCAGGCGAAGGTCCCGCGAGCAGGCGGGCGGCCCGCGCAGGAGGAACGTGGTTGTTGTTGTGACGCCCCGTGCCGCTCTGCGCCGGGGCGTTCGTCGTCTCCGAGGCTGGACAGTGGCTACAGCCAATGAGAGGAGGCGACCATGGCGAAGGCAGGCAAGGTCGAGGCCGTCGCTGAGATCGCGGACCGGTTCCGCAACAGCTCGGCTGCCGTTGTCACCGAGTACACCGGTTTGACCGTGTCCCAGCTGACCACCCTGCGTCGCGCTCTCGGCACGGGCACGACCTACCGGGTTGCCAAGAACACCCTGGTCCAGCGCGCCGCGGAGGCCGCAGACGTCAAGGGCCTGGACGCCCTGTTCGTCGGCCCCACCGCGATCGCGTTCGTCGAGGGTGAGCCGGTGGACGCCGCGAAGGCGCTTCGCGAGTTCGCCAAGGAGAACAAGGGCCTGGTCATCAAGGGCGGCTACATGGACGGCCGCCCGCTCACGGTCGACGAGGTCGACAAGATCGCCGACCTCGACTCCCGCGAGGTGCTGCTCGCCAAGCTGGCGGGCGCCATGAAGGGCAACCTGTCCAAGGCCGCCGGGCTCTTCAACGCCCCGGCCTCGCAGGTCGCACGTCTGGCCGCGGCACTGCAGGAGAAGAAGGCGTCCGCCGAGCAAGCGGCTCCCGCCGAGAGCTGAACAACCACTAGAAAGGAAATGCCGTCATGGCGAAGCTCAGCACCGACGAGCTGCTCGACGCGTTCAAGGAGATGACGCTGCTCGAGCTGTCGGACTTCGTGAAGCAGTTCGAGGAGACCTTCGAGGTCACCGCCGCTGCCCCGGTCGCCGTCGCGGCCGCAGGCCCGGCCGCCGCCGCGGCCGAGGCGCCCGAGGAGCAGGACGAGTTCGACGTCGTCCTCGAGGGCGCGGGCGACAAGAAGATCCAGGTCATCAAGGTCGTGCGTGAGGTTGTCTCCGGCCTTGGCCTGAAGGAGGCCAAGGAGCTCGTCGAGAGCGCGCCGAAGCCGATCCTGGAGAAGGTCACCAAGGAGGCCGCCGAGGCCGCCAAGGAGAAGCTCGAGGGCGCGGGCGCTTCCGTTTCCCTCAAGTGAGCTAGCTCTACTCACCGTAGAAGCCGGTACCCGATTTCGTCGGGTGCCGGCTTCTGTGCGTCTCGCCGGAATGACCCCGGGCTCACCCACCGTGAGTGACTGGGTATTTTGCCTCCTCATGGCCTAACCGGGTAGTAACCCACACGGGACACGCTCGTTCTACGGATATGTCGGGGACGCGAGAAGCAGAGCGGGAGGTTCGATGGGCGCCGAGGTGGTTGTCGAGGGCCTGACGAAGTCCTTCGGCCGCCAGACCATCTGGCGGGACGTCACGCTGAACCTCCCTCCTGGCGAGGTCAGCGCCATGCTCGGCCCGTCGGGCACGGGCAAGTCGGTGTTCCTCAAGTCGATGATCGGACTGCTCAAGCCCGACCGCGGCCGCTGCGAGATCAACGGCGTCGACATCGTCACCTGTTCCGAGCACAAGCTCTACGAGATCCGGAAGCTGTTCGGCGTCCTTTTCCAGGACGGCGCGCTGTTCGGCTCGATGAACCTGTACGACAACGTCGCGTTCCCGCTTCGCGAACACACGAAGAAGTCCGAGTCGGAGATCAGCAAGATCGTCTTCGAGAAGCTGGACATGACCGGCCTGAACGGCGCGGAGAAAAAGCTCCCCGGTGAGATCTCCGGCGGTATGCGCAAGCGCGCGGGCCTCGCCCGCGCCCTGGTGCTGGACCCGGAGATCATCCTCGTCGACGAGCCGGACTCCGGTCTCGACCCGGTCCGCACCTCCTACATCTCGCAGCTGCTGATCGATCTCAACACCCAGATCGACGCGACCATCCTGATCGTCTCGCACAACATCAACCTCGCGCGGACCGTGCCGGACAACATCGGCATGCTTTTCCGCCGCGAGCTGGTCATGTTCGGCCCCCGCGAGGTGCTGCTGACCAGCGAGGAACCGGTCGTGAAGCAGTTCCTCAACGGCTCCCGCATCGGCCCGATCGGCATGTCCGAGGAGAAGGACGAGGCCACGATGGCCGCCGAGCAGGCCCAGGTCGAGGCCGGTCACCACGACGGCAGCACCGAGGACGTGCGGGGCGTCGTCCCCCAGATCGAGCCGACCCCGGGCCTCGGTGAGCGCGCCGCGGTGCGCCGCCGCAAGGACCGCGTCATGCGGATCATTCACACGCTCCCGCGCGAGGCGCAGGAGGGCATCATCGACTCGCTCACCCCGGAGGAGCGGGCCCGCTACGGCGTCCACGCGGGTGCCACCTCGTTCCGGCCCAGCCCGCACCCGCGCGGTGACAGCGACTGGCAGAGCGCCTCCGGTGACCTGGACGTCGCGGAGTTACCCACCTCGAACTACCGCGACTCCCGAGGTGGTGCATGACACCGCTCGCGTCAGCGCGCCGGACCGGACGGCGCCGCCCCAGCGCTCCCCGAACTCTCAGGTCCGGGGAGGCGGAACGATGACGACCCGTCCCGCACCGGCCGGCTTCCCCGGAGCGGGCGCGCTTCGCGAGACGGGCCGGTTGTTCGCACTGGCTCTCGACGTCATCGTCCAGACGTTCCGGCGCCCGTTCCAGGTCCGTGAGTTCATCCAGCAGTGCTGGTTCATCGCGTCCGTCACGATCCTGCCGACGGCACTGGTCGCCATCCCGTTCGGCGCGGTCGTCGCGCTGCAGCTGGGTTCGCTGATCGTCCAGCTCGGCGCTCAGTCGTTCACCGGCGCGGCCGCGGTGCTGGCGATCATCCAGCAGGCCGCGCCGCTGGTCACCGCGCTGATGGTGGCCGGCGCCGGCGGCTCGGCGATCTGCGCGGACCTCGGCGCACGGACGATCCGCGAGGAGATCGACGCGATGGAGGTGCTGGGCGTCAACCCGATCCAGCGCCTGGTCGTGCCGCGCGTGCTCGCCGCGATGGTGATCGCCGTGCTGCTGAACGGCCTGGTCAGCGTGGTCGGTGTGCTCGGGTCGTACTTCTTCAACGTGATCCTGCAGGGCGGCACGCCGGGCGCGTACCTGGCGAGCTTCTCCGCGCTGGCCCAGCTGCCGGACCTGTGGATCTCCGAGATCAAGGCGCTGATCTACGGCTTCATCGCCGGCGTGGTCGCCGCCTACCGCGGGCTCAACCCGAAGGGCGGGCCGAAGGGCGTCGGCGACGCGGTCAACCAGTCCGTGGTGATCACGTTCCTGTTGCTGTTCTTCGTGAACTTCGTGCTCACCGCCGTGTACCTGTCCGTCGTTCCGCAGAAGGGCAGCTGAGGACATGGCGATAGGAGACACCGCGCGCAGGATGGCGAACGCGCCGCTGACCTGGCTCGACACGCTGGGTGACCAGCTGTCGTTCTACCTGCGGGCGCTCGGGTGGATCCCGCGCACGCTGCGCAGGTACATGCGCGAGACCCTGCGCATCCTCGCCGAGGTCAGCTTCGGGTCCGGCGCCCTCGCGGTCATCGGCGGCACCATCGGCGTGATGGTCGGCATGACCGTGTTCACCGGCACCGTCGTCGGCCTGCAGGGCTACGCCGCGCTCGACCAGATCGGCACGGCCGCGTTCTCCGGCTTCGCCTCCGCCTACATCAACACGCGCGAGGTCGCGCCGCTGGTAGCGGGGCTCGCGTTGTCGGCGACGGTCGGCGCGGGCTTCACCGCACAGCTCGGCGCGATGCGGATCTCCGAGGAGATCGACGCGCTGGAGGTGATGGGGGTGCCGTCGCTGCCGTTCCTGGTGACGACCCGGATCATCGCGGGCTTCATCGCGGTGATCCCGCTGTACATCATCGGGTTGCTGAGCAGTTATCTCGCGTCCCGCACGATCGTCGTCTTCTTCTACGAACAGTCGGCGGGCACCTATGACCACTACTTCAACCTGTTCTTACCGCCGGAGGACGTGTTCTGGTCCTTCGGCAAGGTCCTGATCTTCGCAGTGGTGATCATTCTCGTGCACTGCTACTACGGCTACCGCGCGTCCGGCGGCCCGGCTGGTGTCGGCGTCGCGGTCGGCCGCTCGGTGAGAACGACGATCGTGACGGCGGCGATGCTGAACTTCTTCATCGGCTTCGCCATTTGGGGCACGACCGTGACGGTGAGGATTGGTGGATGAGCGGAGCTTGCGGAGCGAAAGGGCGGCGATGAAGTCGGGGACAGGAGCAACGATCCGGCGCCGCCTGCTCGGCGTCGGGTTCATCATCGTGATCGCGGCGCTCGTGAGCCTGTCGATCGCCATGTACAACAAGGCGTTCACGCCGTTCGTGAAGGTCATGCTGAGCACGGACAAGGTCGGCAACCAGCTGCAGGTCCTCGGTGACGTGAAGGCGCGCGGGCTGATCATCGGGGAGATCCGCGAGATCACCCCGACGGCGGACGGCGCGCTGCTGGAGCTGGCGCTGGACCCGGAGAAGGCGGACCTGCTCCCACGGAACGTCTCCGCGCGGTTCATCCCGAAGACGCTGTTCGGCGACCGGTACGTGGCGCTGCAGATCCCGGAGGACCCCGACCCGCTCTCGCTCCGCGAGGGTGACCGGATCGAGCAGGACCGCTCGGCGCCCGCCGTGGAGCTGTCGCAGGCGCTCGACCACCTGTTGCCGGTGCTGCAGGCGGTCCAGCCGCAGAAGCTGTCGACCACGCTGACCGCGATCTCGACGGCGCTCGACGGCCGGGGCGAGCAGCTCGGCGAGACGCTGGTCGAGCTGGGCAGGCTGGTGGGGGAGATCAACCCGCACGTGCCGCAGCTGACCCACGACCTGCGCGCGCTCGTCGAGGTGAGCGACACCTACACCGAGGCGATCCCGGACTTCGTGGCCGCGCTCGACGACCTGACCGTCACCTCGCGCACGGTGTACGAGCAGCGCGCCAACCTCGACGCCCTGTTCGCCGACCTGACGATGACGAGCCGTGACCTGGAGTCCTTCCTGCGAGCCAACTCCGACAACCTGATCCGCCTGTCCGACAGCTCCCGCGACACGCTGGAGATCCTGGCCAAGTACGCGCCGTCCTACCCGTGTTTCCTCGGGCAGATGGCCGACCTGGTCGACGCGGCCGCGCCGGTCTTCGGCCAGGGCACCGACTCGCCCGGCCTGCACGCGACCATCGAGGTGGTCGTGAACAAGGGCCCGTACGAGCCGGGCAAGGACACTCCGGAGTTCGACGAGCACCGCGGCCCCCGCTGCTATGACCCGAAGCAGATGGGCAGCCCGTTCCCGGACCAGCCGCCGGACGGCCCGCTGCGGGACGGCACCTCCCACGGCCCGCAGAACCGGTCGCAGCAGGACGGCGTGCTGCCGCCCGCGAACGGCGAGGAGTACAACACCTCGCCGAACGCGGTGACCGGCGCCGACTCGATCGCGAACACCCCGGCCGAGCAGGAGTTCCTCGCTCATCTGATCGCGCAGGGCATGGGTGTCTCGCCGTCGCAGGTGCCGGGCTGGTCGACGCTGCTGCTCGGGCCGATGTTCCGAGGAGCGGAGGTGACGGTGCGGTGAACGGAGCTTGCGTAGTGAACCATCGGGCACTGTGGCCGCTCGGAGCCTGCGAGGAGCGGCCATGACAAAGGGATCCGCTCTGGGCGTGGTCGCCCCCCTGGTCAAGCTGGTGATCTTCACGGTCATCACGGTCATGGCCACCGCACTGCTCGGGATCAGCATCGCGAACGTGAACCTGTCGGACACGCAGGACTACAAGGCCCGCTTCACCGACGCGACCCTGCTGCTGCCCGGCGACGACGTGCGCATCGCGGGAGTCCGGGTGGGCCAGGTCGAGGAGGTCGGCATCGTCGATCGCAAGCAGGCCGAGGTCACGTTCTCGGTCGACGCGGGCAGGAAGCTGCCGTCGGGCGTCACCGCGCAGATCAAGTTCCGCAACCTGGTCGGTCAGCGGTACGTGTCGCTGACGCAGGGCAGCGGCGGCAACCCCAACGACGTGCTGGAACCCGGCGAGACGATCCCCCTCGCGCGCACCAGGCCCGCGCTGGACCTGACCGAGCTGTTCAACGGGTTCAAGCCGCTGTTCCGCGCGCTGTCACCCGAGGACGTCAACAAGCTGTCCTACGAGATCGTGCAGGTCCTGCAGGGCGAGGGTGGGACGGTCGAGTCGCTGCTCGCGCACACCGCGACGCTCACGTCGGCGATCGCTGGCAAGGACGAGGTGATCGGCCAGGTCATCGCGAACCTGAACAGCGCGCTGACCACGATCAACGAGCGCGGCGAGAAGCTGTCGACGCTCGTGGTCCAGGTGCAGCAGCTGGTTTCGGGCCTCGCGGCCGACCGGGAGCCGATCGGTGACGCGATCGAGGCGCTCGGCGGGCTGACCGACACCACGGCCGGGCTGCTCGAACAGGCCCGCCAGCCGCTCAAGGAGGACATCGCGGCGCTGGGCGGCCTGGTGAACAACCTCAACGGCAGCGAGGAAGTCGTCGAGCACTTCATCCAGTTCCTGCCGGAGAAGACGGCGAAGCTGACCAGGACCGTGAGCTACGGGTCGTGGTTCAACTTCTACGTCTGCTCGATGTCGGGCGCGGTCAGCATCCCGGGGATCATCACCCAGCCGATCGAGGTCCCGATCACGCCGACGACCCCGCAGAGGTGCATCCGATGAGGTCGTTCCGCTCCCGCAACCCGATCCCGATCGGCATCGCGGGCATCGTGGTGCTCGGGCTGGCGCTCACGGTCGCGATGTTCTCCGACGACCTGCCGATCATCGGTGGCGGCACCAGCTACTCGGCCGAGTTCAGCGAGGCCGCGGGCATCCAGACCGACGACGAGGTCCGCATCGCGGGCGTGAAGGTCGGCAAGGTGTCCGACGTCGAGCTGTCCGGCAGCAGCGTCCTGGTCACGTTCAAGGTCAAGGACGCGTGGGTCGGCGACCGGTCGCTGGCCGCCATCAAGATCAAGAACGTGCTCGGCCAGAAGTACCTCGCGATCGAACCGGAGGGCCGGGACGTGCTCGACCCCGGCACGCCGATCCCGAGGGACCGGACGATGGCGCCCTACGACGTGCTCGAGGCGTTCCGAGGGCTCGCCGACACCACCAACGCGATCGACACGACCCAGCTCGCCGAGAGCTTCGAGGTCATCGCCGAGACGTTCAGCGAGACCCCGGACGACGTGAAGGGCGCGCTCACCGGCCTGCAGCAGCTGTCGACCACGATCTCCAGCCGCGACCAGCAGCTCGCCACGCTGCTGTCGAACACGCACAAGATCAGCGACACGCTCGCGGAGCGCGACGCCGAGGTCGTGAAGCTCCTCCAGGACGGCAACCTGCTGCTGGAGGAGATCGGCCGCCGCCGCGACGCCATCACCACGTTGCTGGAGGGCACGCAGGCGCTGTCGAAGGAGCTGACGGGCCTGGTCGACGACAACAACGAGCAGCTCGGCCCGGTACTGGAGAGTCTCGACCAGCTGACCGGCATGCTCGCCCGCAACCAGGACGCGCTCGGCAAGGGCATCAAGAACATGGCCCCGTTCGTGCGGCTGTTCAACAACGCGGTCGGCAACGGGCGCTGGTTCGACAACTACCTCTGCGGGCTGCTACCGCCGCAGATCGGTCCCATCAACGAAGAGGGCTGTCTCGGGAGGACATCATGAGCTTCGCCTCCCGGTTCGGCCGCGACATGGCTCGCGGCGTCTCGATCGCGGTCGTGCTCGCCCTGGTCATCGCCGCCGCCCTGTGGTGGCTGCTGGTGGAGGGCAACCAGCGCCGGTACTCGGCCGTGTTCACCGGTGTCGTCGGCCTGTACGAGGACAACGACGTGCGGGTCCTCGGTGTGAAGGTCGGCCACGTCGACAAGGTGACACCGCACGGCGACACGGTCCGTGTCGACATGCTGGTCGACAGGACGGTGCGGCTCCCGGCCACCGCGAAGGCGGTCATCGTGGCGCCCGCACTGGTCAGCGACCGGTACGTGCAGTTCACGCCGGAGTACACAGGCGGGCAGGCCATGGTCGAGGGCACGGTCCTCGGTAAGGAACGCACCGCGACCCCGCTCGAGGTGGACGACCTGTACGCGAGCCTCAACCGCGTCAGCGTCACGCTCGGGCCCAACGGGGTGAACAAGAACGGCGCGCTCGCGGACCTGCTGGACACGCTCGCCGCGAACGCCGATGGCAACGGCGCGGCGCTCAACCAGACGATCACGCAGCTGTCGCAGATGGCCCGCACGCTGTCCGGCAGTGACGAGGACCTGTTCGCCACGGTCGACAACCTGCAGCAGTTCACCTCCGCGCTCGCCGCGAACGACACGGCGGTCAACGAGTTCAGCGAGCAGGCCGCCGACGTCACGAACTTCCTCGCCGACGAGCGTGAGGACCTCGGCGCGGCGGTGCAGCAGCTGGGCATCGCGCTCGGCGCCATCCAGCAGTTCATCAACGACAACCGCGCGCACCTCAAGACCAACGTCGACAAGCTCGCGTCGATCACCCAGGTGCTGGTGGACCAGCGGGCCGCGCTGTCGGAGGTGCTGGACGTCGCGCCGGTCGCGCTGTCGAACATCATCAACTCCTACAACGGCTCGTCCGGCACGCTGGACGCCCGCGCCGACCTCAACGAGCTGGCGCAGCCGCCGATCGTGACCGTGTGCAACCTGGTCCGGCAGGTCACGCCGAACGACCTGCCACAGGTCCTCGCGGACACGTGTGACCAGCTGAAACCGCTGGTCGAGGGCCTGTTGCCGCTACCGACGATCGCCGAGGTACTCACCGCGCTGCAGAACGGCACGGCGCCGCCGCTGCCGATCCCCGGCAACCTGGCGGGGGGCAACTGATGAGCGGAATGAAACGGATCATCGCGGTGGTCGCCTCGGTGTTCATGCTGTCCGGCTGCAGCTCGTTCACCGGCATCTACGACATCCCGCTGCCGGGCGGCGCCGACCTCGGCGACCACCCGTACACGGTGAAGGCCGAGTTCCGGGACGTGCTTGACCTGGTGCCGCAGTCCGGCGTGAAGGTCAACGAGGTGCCGGTGGGGCGCGTCGAGGACATCCGGGTCGCGCCGGACGGGTGGACCGCAGAGGTCACCATGAGCGTGAACGGTGACGTGGCACTGCCGGCCAACGCGCTCGCCATGCTGCGCCAGTCCAGCCTGCTCGGCGAGAAGTACGTGGAGCTGTCGCCGCCGCCGGAAGCCGAGGCGCAGGGCGAACTGGCCGACGGCGCGCGGATCCCCCTCGAACGGACCAACCGCAACACCGACATCGAGGAGGTGCTCGGCGCGCTGTCCATGCTGCTCAACGGCGGCGGTGTCGAGCAGCTGCAGAACATCGCGCAGGAGCTCAACAACGCGCTGGAGGGCCGGGAGCCGGACCTGCGCGCCACGCTGTCCAACGTGGACACGCTGGTGTCCACCCTGGACGAGAGCAAGGACGACATCACCAAGGCCATCGACGGCGTCAACAAGCTGTCCGCCACGCTCGCCAAGGAGAAGGACCAGCTGGCGGGTGCCATCGACTCGCTCGGTCCCGGCCTCGAGGTGCTGAACCAGCAGCGGTCCCAGCTGGTGACGATGCTGCAGAGCCTGCAGTCGCTGTCGGACGTGGCCGTGGCGACCGTGGACGCGAGCCAGGAGGACATCGTCGCCGACCTGAAGGCACTCACCCCGGCGCTGCAGAAGCTGGGGGAGGCGGGTGCCGACCTGCCGAAGTCGCTCGAGCTGCTGTTCACCATCCCGTTCAGCGACGAGGCCGTGAACGGTGTGCAGGGCGACTACTTCAACCTGTACGCCAAGATCGACCTGAACCTGCAGACCATCATCGACAACCTGTCCCGCAGCAGGAGGAACCCGCTACAGGACATCCCGATCGTCGGTGGTCTCATCGAGGGCCAGGAAGGCGCGGCCGACGGCCCGCTGCTGCCGATCCCGATCATCGGTGGCGGCACGGAAGGGCAGCCGTCCGGTGGCGGCAGTGGTCTCGGAGGCCTGCTCGGCGGGCTGCTCGGTGGAGGTGGCCGGTAATGCTGACCAGGCGGGTACGGCTCCAGCTGATCGCGTTCTTCGTGATCGCGGTGGTCGCGGTCGTGTACGCGGCGTTCCGGTTCACCGACCTCGGCAGGGTGTTCGGCGCCGACGGCTACACGGTGAAGATGAACCTCGAGGAGTCCGGCGGCATCTTCAGCAACGCCGAGGTCACCTACCGCGGCTACAACGTTGGCCGGGTGGGGGAGATCCACCTGACCGACGATGGCATCCAGGTCGACCTGAACATCGACCCGGACGCACCCGACATCCCGTCGAACCTCGACGCGGTCGTCGCGAACCGGTCCGCGGTCGGTGAGCAGTTCGTCGACCTGCGGCCCCGCGAGAACACGGGCCCGTACCTGTCGGGCGCGTCGGTGATCGCGGCGGACCGCACCGCCACCCCGGTCGCGACCGACACGGTCATCCGCGACCTGGACAGCCTGGCCGGCTCCGTGCCGACGGACTCGCTGCGCACGGTCGTCGACGAGCTGGACCGCGCGTTCGCGGGCACCGGCGACGACCTGCAGGTACTGCTCGACTCGACCAGGGACCTCACGGCGATGGCGCGGCAGCACCTGCCGCAGACGATCGCGCTGATCCAGGACGGCGGCACCGTCCTCGACACCCAGAACGTGCAGGCGGGCAACATCACGTCGTTCGCGAACGACCTGAACCTGCTGGCCGAGCAGCTGAAGACGTCCGACCCGGACCTGCGCAGGGTGATCGCGGAGGGCCCGAAGGTCGCCTCCCAGGTGACGAACCTGCTCGCCGAGTCCGGCCCCGGCCTCGGCGTGACGATCGCGAACCTGCTGACCACGTCGGACATCCTGCGGGCCCGCAAGGACGGCCTCGAGTACACGCTCGTCGCGTATCCGCTGTTCAGCGCGGCCGGCCAGGGCCTGCTCGCCGAGGACCCCGGCCAGGCGCACCTCGGTCTCGCGCTCAACCTGTTCAACCCGCCCCCGTGCACGGCGGGCTACGAGCAGACCCAGCGGCGCAACGGCACGGACACCACGCCGGATTCGCCTCCGACACCGCCGGGGACCTACTGTGCGGAGCCACCGGGCAGCCCCATCAACGTTCGTGGTTCCACGAACGCCCCGTACGGTGGTAAACCGGTCGCGCAGGACCAGCCGGTGGTGCCGCCTGGAAGTGGCACGCAACAGCCGGTGAGTCCGCTGGACGCGTTGCCGGGCACGGTGAGCCTGCCGGGTGGCGCCCAGCCAGGGCTCGCCGCACTGCTCGGGCTGCCGAGCTGAGAGTCTGGAGCGCCGTGGGACGTCAGGTGAAGACCGAGGTGGAGGAACCGTCCGTGGCGGAGAGTGAGCAGGCGGAGCCCGCCGAGCGCGAGAGCAGGCTGCCGAAGGTGCTGCTGACCGCGGCCGTGGCGCTGGTCGTCGCCTCTGCGGCGGTCGCGGGCTGGTTCGGCGTGGCCTGGTTCAACGCGTCGAACGACGACTCGCTCGAGTACTCGCGGGTCCGGGACGAGGTGAACCGGGTCGGCGTGGCCGCGGTCGTCACGATGAACAGCCTCGACTACAGCAAGGTCGACCAGGGCCTGAAGGACTGGGAGACGGCCACCACGGGCGCACTGCACCAGGAGGTCGTCGAGGGCAAGGCGACCAGCCGCGACGCGATCGTGGCCGCCGAGTCGGTCACGAAGGCGACGCCCCTGTCCTCCGCGGTCGCGGAGCTGGACGACCGCGCGGGCCAGGCCTCGGTGCTGGTGGCGTTGAAGGTGCACGTCACGGTCAAGGGCGAGGAGCCGAAGGACAAGTTCATGCGTCTCGCGGCGAAGCTCCAGCGCACCGAGGACGGCTGGAAGCTGTACGAGATCGGCCAGGTCCCGTACTTACAGCCGGGCCAGTAAGGGAGAACGACGTGCCACCCAACCGCCGCCGCCCGGCCCCCAGCACGGGCCAGACGCCGCCGATCCGCCGCCCCAAGGTCGCCGGTCTGCGTAACCGCCCCGGCCAGCAGGCCGAGGACGCGGCCGAGCAGACCATGGAACAGCTGGCGATCACCGACGAGGAACCGGCCCGCGAGGAGCCGGAACGCGTCTCCGGCGTCCTCGACGGCGTGCTGGGCAAGGCCCCGGCCGCACCCGACGCCGACGACCGTGCCGAGCCGGACGAGTCCGAAGAGGACCCGGCCGCCAAGGAGCCCCGGCCGGACACCGACACCGACGCCGCCACCGAGGCCGAGGACGAGGCCGAGGACGACGAGGACGAGGCA
>NZ_JBARWZ010000078.1:0-46693 GCF_049647105.1 Actinophytocola sp. | reverse complement strand
CCCGGATCATGACACCCGTCATACTAGTGCCCCGTCAAGGTGAAGGGGGTCGTTTATCCGTGGTCCAGGTGGTCGCTGGCAAGGCGCGGGAAAGCCGCTCGTACCGGGTTGTACTTGGGCTTTCCCGCAACGCCGCCAGCGGCCGCCTGGGCTGCGGAGAAACGTGCCCTCTTCGCCTTGACGGGGCACTGGCTTCGTCATGACGAGTGTCATAGCCCGGTCACGTCACAGTGCGGCCCAGACCACCTTCCCGCCGCTCGTCGTCGGCGTGGAGCCCCACGCCGTCGCGAGCCGGTGCACCGCCCCGAGCCCGTGCAGTGGCAGTGCGCCCGCATCCGCGCGGGGGGTGGTGGGGTCGTCGTCGGCCACCGCGACGGTCAGCTCGCCGCCGCGCAATTCGACCCGCAGCGACGGCTGGTAGGGCGTGTGCCGGATGGTGTTCTCGATCAGCTCGTTCGCGACCCACACCGCATCGGCCGCTCGGTTCTCCTCGACGTCCCAGCGTCGGCAGCAGTCGCGGACGAACGCGCGCCCGGCACGCCCGCCCGAACGGGTGTTGGGCAGTGTGCGGCGGGCGAGCTTGCGTGGTGGCGGCTTGCCGACGGCCGCGATCGCGCCGTCAACGGAGCGGTAGCAACCGGCCACCTGCCCGCGCGGGTCGACGACGAGGAGTCGTACGCCTGGCCAGCGGAGAACCTCGCCCGCCACCTCGGCGAACAGCGTCGTCGGGTCGGGCAGGTAGAGGGCCGAGATGTTCACCACGACCGCGTGTGGCTCGTCGGAGGCGGCGACCAGCAGTCTCTCCCGGAGGGTGCCGCGACTCTCGGCATCCAGCGTGCCTGTCGGCGCCAGGATGATGATCTCGTCCCGTAGTTCGATCCCCTTGTGCACGGCCGGCTCACCTCCGTGCTCTCCGGATGCCCGGGAAGGAAAAGCGGAAACGCGCGGCGGCCAGGTTTGTCCGCTGGCTTGGGTGGGTAGGAAGGTCATGCGCGCACAACTGGGTTGCCGATGGTGACGACGCAGCGTCACCATCGCCTCCCGTACCCGCCGCCATCCGGTACTCGCTGTCCGGCACGTCGGTCACGAACATGTGGCCAGGCGCGTGGATGATCGCCTCGGATCGGTACGGTTGTCGCTCGTGTGACGCGCAGGGGAGCGGCATGAGCGGTTATTCGTTCAACATCATTCTCGTCGGGGTGCTCGTGGTGCTCAACGCCCTGTTCGCGGGGAGCGAGATCGCGCTGATCTCGTTGCGGGAAGGGCAGTTGAAGCGCCTGGAACGCCATCGCGGCGCCGCGAGCAGGACGCTGGTGCGGCTCGCGCGGGACCCGAACCGGTTCCTCGCCACCATCCAGGTCGGCATCACGCTCGCCGGGTTCCTCGCGTCCGCGACGGCGGCCGTGTCGCTCGCCGAGCCGGTCGCGCCGCTGTTCTCGTTCCTCGGCACCGCCAGCGAGCCCGTCGCGATCGCGTTGATCACGTTGCTGCTGACGTTCGTGACGCTCGTGTTCGGCGAGCTGGCGCCCAAACGGCTCGCCATGCAGTACGCGGAGCGGTGGGCGCTGGCGGTGGCCAGGCCGCTCGACTTCCTGTCCCGCCTGTCCCGGCCCGTGGTGTGGCTGCTGGGCAGGACCACGGATCTGATCGTGCGGATGTGCGGCGGCGACCCCAAGGCGGACTCCGAACCGCTGAGTCCCGAGGAACTGCGGGACCTGGTCGCCGGGCACCGAGGGCTCAACGCCGAGCAGCGCACGATCATCACCGGCGCGCTGGAGATCCACGAGCGGATCCTGCGCGAGGTGCTGGTGCCGAGGCGGGCGGTGTTCACGATGCGTGCCGACGTGCCGATCGCACAGGCGCGTGCCGCGCTCGCCGAGTCCGGCCACACGCGGGCCCCGATCGTGCGGGACGGGCACCTCGACGACGTGATCGGGGTGGTGACGCTGCGGGACCTGCTCGACGACTCGACCACGCTCACCGCAGTCGCCCGGCCGCCGGTCGTGTTCCCCGACTCGGTGCGCGTGTCGGATGCTATGCGGCGCTTCAAGGACGAGCGCGAGCAGTTCGCGCTGGTGGCCAACGAGCACGGCGCCATCGACGGCATCGTCACCCTCGAGGACCTGCTCGAGGAGATCGTCGGCGAGATCTACGACGAGACCGACCTGGATGTCATGTCCGTCCAGACGCGGCCGGACGGCGCACTGCAGTTACCCGGCACGTTCCCTGTCCACGACCTCGTCGACGTCGGCGTGGAGATCGCGGACCGGCCCGACGGCGACTACGCGACGATCGCGGGTCTCGTGCTCACCGTGCTGGGCCGCATCCCGACCGCGCCGGGCGACCGGGTGGTGCTGGCCGAGTGGACGATCGAGGTCACCGCGGTCGAGCACCACGCCATCACCGAGGTCCGCCTGTACCCGCGGCGGTAGTGCGTTTGGCCGAACGCTGGCCGGTCGACACCGCCGTCACCGGCGGCGGAACCTTCCGCTTCCCGCACGTGAGCGCGACGCCGAGACTGGTGTCGGGACAGTGCGGAAAGCAGGCGGAAGGCAGGGAGGCGCCATGAACGGGGCGCGGAGAACCACGGCGATGTTCGCGATCGTGCTCGGGGTGCTGATCGCGGCGACGGGAGCGTTCGTCACGCTCTTTCTCCTCGAGCGGTCGGCGGCGGCGGAGGTCGGTGGCCAGGTCACGGTCGCGGAACAGGAGCTGGGTGACGCACGGGACCGGCTCGCCCACAACAGGTCCACAGTGGACGAACTGGCGGACGGGGAACAGGCGCTCACCGGCACCAACGACGCGCTGCGTGCGTGCGCGGACCCGACGAAGGCGTCGATCGACGCGGTGAAGGCGGGCGACGACAAGGCACTCTCGGACGCGATCGACCAGATGCTGCTGCATTGCGGGAGATGACGATGACCGACTACCACCCGACCCGGTACCCGCCACAACAACAACAACCGAGGACGCCGCCGTATCTGCCGGAGCAGTCCCGGCAGTCGCCGATCTCGCAGCCGATCCCGCGGCAGTACCCCTATCCGCAACAGGTTCCACCGCAACCGCCCGTGCGTGCGCCGGGACACCGTGCCCGGCTCGTGCTCCTGGTCGCGTGTGCGGTCGCGTTCGCCGCCGCCGTCCTGTTCGGCGCGCTCTACGTCGGCGCCGACGGCGACCACGACACGGCCGTCGCCCAGTTGGATGAACGGAGGTCGCAACTGGCCGACGTCCGCGAGCGGCTCACCGCCGGGGAGGCCGAGTGGGCGGACGCGGAAGAACGCAACGCGGACCTGGAGTCAGAACACACCACGCTCAAGGCGTGCGTGGACGCCGTGCAGCACTACCTGTGGGACGGCTTGGCGGGCACCGCGAGGGACGCCGCGCTCGACGCCATGTTCACCGCGTGCCAGTAAGAGGGCGCGCGAATAGGGTCGGTGGCGGGCGCCGCCATGCCCTGTTCGCGCGCCCTCTACGCTCGCTTGGCATTGCCAGAACTGGGGGGCGCAGATGAGCGATACGGATTCCGAGTCATTCGGCCCGTATCGGATCGAGGAGCTGCTCGGCCGCGGCGGCATGGGGGAGGTGCACCGTGCCTTCGACACCGAGCATGAGCGCCAGGTCGCCCTCAAACGCCTCCCCGCCACCGCGAGTGCCGAGTTCCGCGCCCGTTTCCGCCGCGAGGCCAAGCTGGTCGCCGCACTGAACGAGCCGCACGTGATCCCCATCCACGCGCACGGCGAGATCGACGGCCGCCTGTACCTCGACATGGCGCTCATCGACGGCCCCGACCTCAAACGCGTGCTGGCCGACGGTCCGCTGCCGCCCGCCAGGGCCGTCGAGATCCTCGGCCAGGTCGCGACCGCGCTCGACGCCGCCCACGCGGCCGGCGTGCTGCACCGGGATGTCAAGCCCGCCAACGTACTCCTCGACGCGGACGGCAGCGCCTACCTCGCCGACTTCGGCATCGCCCGGCCGCTCGCCGACGACGCCACGCTGCTGACCAACACCGGCGACTACATCGGCACCCTCGACTACATGGCGCCGGAACGCCTGATGCGTGGCGATGTCGACGCCGCCTCGGACGTGTACTCGCTCGCGTGCGTGCTGTTCCAGTGCCTCACCGGCCGCGTCCCGTTCCCCGCGCCGGACTCGGTCGGCAAGCTGTCGGCACAGCTCAACGACCCGCCGCCCGCGCCATCGCTGTTCGACCGCCGCATCCCGGCCGCCATGGATCTCGTCGTGCGCACCGGCATGGAGAAGGACCCCAAGCGGCGCTATCCCAGCGCGGGCGAGCTGATGGCGGCGGCCGCGGCCATCACCTCGGCGGCGCCGACGGCCGTGCAGGCCGACGCGACGCTGACCGGCGGCCACTTCGTGCAGCTGCTCATGACCGCGGTGGCCGACCAGGAGCAGCCGCAGACACGCCGCGTTCCCGACAGCTGCCCGTATCCAGGGCTGCAGAGCTTCGGGGTCAGGGACAGTGACTGGTTCTACGGTCGCGAGCAGTCCGTGCGGGACCTGCTCGCCCGCCTGTCCCGGCAACGCGCGGCCGACGGCCCGCTGATCGTGGTCGGCGCGTCCGGTGCGGGCAAGTCGTCGCTGGTGAACGCCGGGCTCCTCGCCGCACACACCCGGTCGGGCGAGCGGGCACTCGCCATGACGCCCGGTGACCGTCCTGTCGGGACACTCGCGGCACGGCTCGCCGCGCTCGTTCACACCGACGCACACCAGCTCGCGCAACGCCTGTGGTCGCGGCCATCGGACCTCGGTGTGCTGTGTCAGGCGGCGGGCGGTGCGCACGGGCCGCTCGTCATCGCCGTCGACCAGGCGGAGGAGCTGTTCACGCTGTGCCAGAATCCGCGCGAGCGGGAGGTGTTCGCGACGGCACTCGCGAGCGCGTGGCCAGCGCGGGTCGTGGTCGCCGTCCGAGCGGACTTCGTCGAGCACTGCATCACGTTGCCCGCACTGAAACCGTCGCTCGACGCGCCGTACGTGCTCGGCCCGCTGTCCGCCGACGAGCTGGCCAGGGTCGTCACCAAACCGGCCGAGGCGGCCGGGTTGGAGCTGGAACCCGGTCTGGTCGACCGGCTGATCACCGACGTCGGCGCGGGCGACGGCATCGGCAGGGACCCCGGCGCGCTGCCCCGCCTCGCGCACGCGCTGCGCGAGACGTGGCACAACCGCGACGGGAACCGGTTGACGCTCAACGGTTACCAGCGCACCGGCGGCGTCGACCGGGCGGTCGCGCTCACCGCGGACGGCGTGTACAACCGGCTCGCGGAACCGGACCGGTGGGCGTTGCGCGCCGCGCTGCTGCGGATGGTGACGCTGCTGGACGGCGGCGGCATCGCCCGGCGTCGGGCCCACCGCGACGAGATTCCGCCGAGGGTGCTGGAAAGTCTGGTCGCGGCGCGGCTCGTGACGGTCGACCGGGATGCCGTCGCCCTGTCGCACGACGCGCTGCTCACCGCGTGGCCGCGCCTGCGTGAGTGGGTGGAGGAGGACCGGCAGGGGTTGCTCATCCGCCAGCAGTTGGCCGAGGCGGCGGCCGGGTGGCGCAAGAGTGGTCAGGACCGTGGCGACCTGTACCGCGGCGCCCGGCTCGCGGCCGCGCTCGACTGGAGTGGCGGGCGCACCGACCTCGCGCCGGACGAGCGTGCGTTCCTGCAGGCGAGTGACCGGGACCGCCGCCGCACCACCCGCAGGCTGCGCGGACTCGTCGCCGGCCTCGCGTCGCTGCTCGCGGTCGCACTGGTGGCGGGTGCGGTCGCGGTGATCTCCCGCGGCGAGGCGCAGGACCAGCGCAACGTGGCACTCTCGCGCCAGCTGGCCGCGGAGTCGCTCGCCGAGTCCCAGGTCGACCCGGTCGGCGCCATGCGCAAGGCCGTCGAGGGCTGGCGGACCAGCCCGACCGTGGAGGCACGTGGCGCGCTGCTGTCCGCGCCGGGGCTCACCTACCCCTCCGCGTTCGCCTCCGGCCTCGGGCAGGGGTACTCGATCGATGTCAGCTCGGACGGGCGGCTCATCGCGATCGGGTCCGGCGAGGGCGGTGTCGCGCTGTGGGACGCGGCGGAACGCAGGCGGCTGGAGGTCGACATCGCCGGGGCCGGGTCCATCCGGGCGGTCCGGTTCTCCCCGGACGGGCGCATGCTCGCGGTGTCGTCGATCCAGTCGGGGAACATCGAGGAGAGCGGGGTGCGGATCTGGTCGGTGCCCGACGGGAAGCTGATCCGCAGGCTCAGGCACAACCTGAACGCGTTCGGACCGGTGTCGTGGCGCCCGGACGGCACCGCGGTCGCGGCGATGTCGGTGGCCACCGACGGGATCGCACGCGTCGGTGAGTGGGAACCGGGGACCGGCAACCTGATCCGCTGGGTCGCGGAGACCGGCGGCGACGTGACCAGCCTCGAGTACAGCGAGACGGGGAAGCGGCTGGCGGTCGGGCACAGCACCGGCGTGCTGAGTCTGTGGGACCCGGTCACCACGGCACTCGTCGCCCGGCACGACGACCACGCCAGGACCGCGACGAAGGACGAGGACGGGCACGTGCCGGTACAGGTCACGTTCTCGGCCGAGCTGCTGGCGAGCGTCAGCGTCTCGGACAACACGATCCGGTTGTGGCACCAGGAGACCGGCGCGCTGGTGCGGGAGTTCCGTGACATCACCCGGCATGCCACCGACCCCGGTCAGGGCCCGATCGCGCTCGCGTTCAGTTCGGACGGCATGCTGCTGTACACCAACAGCGACTCCACGACGCTCACCGCGTGGGACACCCTGACCGGCAGCTACTCCGGCACGCTCGCACCGGGCCCGAGGGCGGGTACGACCGTGGGCAAGACGGTGCTCGCGATCGCCGTGTCCGGCGACGGCCGCACGAGGGTCGCGGCCACCAGCGACGGCACGGTGCTGCGCTGGCACTCCAACCCGAACTGGTACGTCAGGCCGATCGGCGCGATCACCGGGCTCGCCTTCAGCCCGGACGGCAGGAATCTGACGTCGAGTGACTCCGATGGCGGCCTGAACACGTGGGAGGCCGCGTCCGGGCGGGAGATCGAGAGCACCCGGTTCGACAGCGCCGTGTTCGCGGCCCGCTTCACCAGGGAGGGGTTGCGGATCACCGGCACCGTGGACAGCACGTTCACCGTCACCTCGGCGCGGGCCGGGGTCGTCCGCCCCAGGTCCGTCCGCCTGCCCGGCCGCGAGTTCCGCGGCGCGCTGGTGGTGTCGCCGGACGGCAAGCTGTTCGCCGCGGCGCACCAGAGCCCGCTGCGGTCCACGGAGCCGACCGACAACAAGATCGGCGTGTGGGACGTGGCGACGCTGAAGGAACGCGCGGTGCTGGACCTCGGTGAGCGATCCCCTGCCGACCTCACGTTCTCGCCGGACGGCAAGCGGCTGGTCGCGCTCGTGAACAGCGACGGCAACGCGGCGGTGGGCAGCGACCCGGACGGTGCGATCTCGTCCAGCATGGTTTCGTGGCGGACGTCGGACTTCGACACCGAGAGGGAGATCCCACTCGACGAGAACTCCCTGTCCACGCTGACGTTCACGCCAGACAACCGGTCCGTGCTCACGGCGGGCACCGAGGGCGTGATCCAGATCCGCGACGCGGTGACCGGCGAGGAGCGCGCCAGGTTCGGCAACCACTCGTCCACGGTCCGCGAGATCGCCGTCTCGGAGGACGGGACCATGGCCGCGACCGTGACGGTCGAGGACCCGGTCGTGCGACTGTGGAACCTCCCTCGCCGTGAACTGCTCGCCGTGCTCACCGGGCACAGCGGGTCGATCAACGAGGTCGTGTTCTCACCGGACGACTCGGTGCTCGCGAGCGCGGGCACCGACACCGACGTCGGCGTGTGGCGGTTAGACCCGGAGACCGTGGTGCGGCAGGTGTGCGCCAACCTGGCGGACGCGGGCGAGGACCTCGGGTCGCTCGGCTGCTAGCGTCCCGAACCGGAAATCTGGCACCTGATTCGGCGGCCCAGCTTCCTTCTGGCGGCGTTGCCGATCCACCCAAGTACAACCCGGTACGAGGGAGGATCGGCGCCTTGCCGGCAGAAACCTGGATCCACCGACTCACGCACCGCATTCCCGGTTCGGGACACTAGGCGGAAGTTTCCCCCTGTGGCCGCGACACGTGCGTCCTATCGTTGGGCCATGTCGACGATGGAGAACACGAGACCTCGCCGCGGGCAGCAGGGCCCGCCGTTGGCCGTCCTGGCCGGATAGGCTGCGGCGATGTTGCAGGTCATGGTGCGGGGCAACGACGTGCACCCCGTTCTGCTGACGGCGGGCGAGCGCCTGCTGTTCGGCCGCGATCCCCACAGCGCGACCGGCCCGGGCCCCGGCCGGATAGAGCTGCGGTTGCCTGCCTCCGCGCCACACGTCTCGGGCACACTCGCGGAGCTGGTGGTGGGTCAGGAGGCGGCGTGGCTGCGGTGGCTGGGCGCGGGCGAGGGTCGCCTGTCGAGCCTCCTGGACGCTCCGGGCGGCGCGCGGCGGGTGACGCTGGTGCGGGACATGACCGCGTTGCTGGATGGGGGCAAGAACGAGCTGGTCGTGCTGGCGGGCAAGCAGATGGGCGCCGAGCTGTTCACCGACCTGCTGATGACGTTCACCGTCAACGCACTCGTCCCCGCCGCCGCGCCAGCACCCCCGGTCCACCGCGACACGGAGCTGAAACCCCACGTGCGCAAGGGCCAGCTCACCCGGCAGTCGAAGGAGTGGTTCGTCGCCCTGGCGCTGGCCGAACCCTGGCTGGCAGGCGACGACGACTCCCCGTTCCCGCCGACGAACCGCCGGATCTACGAACGAATCCGAGACTGGCGCGGCGGCCACGCGTGGAACCTGGAACGACCCCAACGAGTCGACGACGCGATCCGCGCGGTGTCCCAGATCGCGTTCGGCGAGCTGGCGGACCCATACTCGGAGGCCCGCGATGGCCGCATCCAGAACCCGAGGTTCGCGGTCGGCAAACGAATCGCCGAGTACCGCCTGGTGACCGCCGAGGACCTGGCGGAAGTAGAACACGCGCACCGAGGCAAGCAAGTGCGCTGAATGACGCCTTCATTGCACCAGGGCACAGCGCAGACACGTTCGTGGCCCCGCGGCGAACCGCGGGGCCACGAACGAAACGACGCTAGTCACCCAGCAGTTTGCCGACCTGCTCGATGATCGTGAGCACGCTCAGAATGCCGAACAGGGCGACCGACCACCCAAGCACGGCGGTCCGCCCGGCACGAATGCGGATCGGCCCCGGTAGCACCTTTCGGTTGAGCAGGATCAGCAGCCCGGAGTAGATGAACATCATCACGCCGCCGACGCACGCGGAGATCACGAGCAGGATCAGCGGCTGGGCGAACCCGGCGAGCACGATCAGGCAGCCGACCAGCACGAGCGCCCACACCACGCCGAAGTACAGCGTGCTTTCCTTGACCTGCTTGACATACGCGGTCTTCAGCACGTCGGCGACGAGCCGGGCCGTGTAGTCCACGATGCCCAGCGCCGCCGCGAACAACGCGAACGCGCCGATCACCCAGAACAGCGTGCCGAACCAGGCGCCGACGGTGTCCTTCAGCACCTCGCCCTCGATCTGCAGGAACCCGATGTCCTTGGGCAGGTCGGCGCGGCCGTACACGGTCGAGTACGCGAGGAGCGAGGTGAACAGGATGGACACGAACGTGATCAGCACGAACGTGTACAGCTGCTCGCGGTTCGCGAACCGCCACCACGCGCGCCACCGCGACAGGTTCTCGTCGGTCGGTTCGAAGATGAAACCGGTGCTGGGCGCGGCCTCCGGCTTGCCTGTCACTGGACTCTTGATCCGCGGCACGTACTTGCCCATGGCGAAGCCCTTGTCGCGGATCCAGTTGCTCTGCACCAGGTTCTGGCCGCCGCCCGCACCCGCGAACGCGAGCGCGCCAAGCAGGAACGCGAGGCCGAGCGGGTCGATGGGCACGCTCGCCTTGGTCACGATCTGCGGCACCGCCGCCCACGCGTCCGCGGTGATCGCGACGATCGCGCCGACGATCAGCAGCACCAGCACGGCCGCGACCTTGAGCATCTCGGCGCGTTCCAGTGCCACGTACACCACGGGTGCGAGCGTGAGGATCAGCCCGATGGCGACGAGCATGCCGATGGAGATCCAGGTGACGTTGCCGCCCCACAGGTAGGTCACCAGTGTCGCGGAGCTGGTCGCCCAGCCCGGCCACAGGTTCGCGAGGATGGTGAGCACCGCGAACACCAGACCCCAGTGCCGCCAGAAGCGGCTGAACCCGGTGAGCGCGGTCTCCCCGGTGGCGAGCGTGTACCGCTCGATCTCCATGTTCAGGAAGAACTGCGTCGCCAGTCCGATCAGCGCGGCCCACACGAACACGAGGCCGACCTGGGAGGCGATGTAGGGGAAGAGGATGAACTCGCCGGACGCCAGTCCGACACCGGCGGCGATGATGCCCGGACCGATGATGCGCCACGTGGAGGCCGGCGCCTCCGGCAGTGGCCTGACCTCGGGCGCGGGTAGGTGACTTTTCGTGGGAAAACGGCTGGTCACCGAGGTTGTCACGTCGTTGTGTTGCCTCGTCATGGGTGGTGATCCCTTCGCAGGTGAGGAGATCTCGGCAAGATCGTACTGCCGATGTCACCCGAACGGGTGATGAGAACGGCCGTTTTCTTGCTCGGCATGCGCCGCGCCCGGGTGTCCACTGTGGACCGGTAACTCTGGGAAGTTCTTCTCCCTTGCCGGGTCGGGCGAGCGGGTGGTGAGCTGAGTTTTCCCGATTCACCCCTGCTCGCGGTCTCGACGGCCGCAGAATCGAGAAACCACAGATGAGAAAGCTCTTCACCCTCGCTGTCACGGTGGTGGGGGCGGCGCTCGCGCTCGCCACCGCGGCACCGCAGGCCATCGCCGCCCCGCCCACGCCGGGTGCGGGCGCCACCCCGATGATCATCGGCGGTGGCACCGCGACCAATGCCCCATGGGCGGCGCGTCTGTTCGTCAACGGGCAGCAGAACTGCACCGCGACGATCATCGCGCCGGAGTACATCCTCACCGCCAAGCACTGCGTGTCCGGCTCGGGTTCGTACTCGTTCCGGATCGGCAGCCTCGACCAGACCAGCGGCGGCACCGTCGCCAACGGTGTCGCCATCACCCGCCACTCGCGGGCGGACATCGCGATCGTGCGGCTCGACCGCGGCGTCTCGGCGACCTACTCGCCACTGGGCACGGCGGCCGACGTCTATGTGAACCAGTCGGTCCGGGTCTACGGCTGGGGCGCGACGTGTACCGGCCAGCCGGAGATCAACTGCCAGTCCCGCTACCTGAAGTACGCCGACGTGCGCGTCAGGCAGGTGAACTGCCGCGACTACAGCGGCGGCGTCGCGGTCTGCGCACAGCGGATCAACGGCATCACCGCGGGCGGCGACTCCGGCGGCCCGATGTTCGCGTCCGGCAGGCAGGTCGGCGTCGCGTCGACCAGCGACCGGGCCAACAACACCGCCTACACCAACATCACGTCGTACCGGAGCTGGATCAGTTCGGTCGCCGGCGTGTGACCTGACGGCATCCGGGGGCTGGGCACCGGCACCACGTGTCCAGCCCCTGCGGCAGGACGGCCGGGCGCTACACCACTGCCCACTCCGGCGTGGACTCGACGATCACGTCCTGCGTGCCGTCGAAGCGGTAGCCGATCCCGCGCACGGTGGTGATCCTCGGCCGGTCCGCGCCGAGCTTGTCCCGCAACCGTCTGATGTGGACATCCACCGTGCGGCTGTTCAGCGGCTGGTCGATGCCCCACACGTCGGCCATCAGCGTGCGGCGCGGCAGGACCCGCTTCGGCCGCTGCGTGAGATACAGCAACAGGTCGAACTCCAGCCTGGTCAGTGGTATCGGCAGGCCGTGCCGCAGCACCGTCCGCGAGTACGGCACGATCCGCAGCCGGTCGTCCAGTGTGTCCGATGTGGACTGACGTGGGTAGGGTAACTCGGGGACCGCGCGCTGCGTGAGCGCGACGCCGGGCAGCTCCGCGACCGAGTGCAGCAGGTCGGACAGCGCGGCCAGCGTGTCCGGGTTTTTCGGTAGCTCGATGTTCAGGTGTACGACTACGGTCGGGGTTGGCGACAACACGGGTGCACCTCACTGGGGTCGGCAACGGGCTGGCGAGGCGAACCGGCACAGCCCTGGGCCGCCACGATGGCGAAGTCAACGTGGCGTCGCCTCGTGAGCGCGACCTGGGGCACGCCGTCAATACGACCTGCCGGGGCGGCCTGTGTCAATGACCCGTCTGGTGGGATTCCACGCTGTGGACCGGCTTGTGCGACGGAATCCGCATGCGCACAGGCGCCGGGCCGTGGCCGCTCACCCCGTCCGCGGCGGCTCCCCTGTGTGCCCTCGCGTACCCGGTGCGTGAGCCCGTGGAGCGATCTTCATCCGGAAGGGTGAATTTCCCGAAAGGTGCCTGGAATCGTGGCTGTCACGGCAAAGCAGGCTCGCGCCGGACACAAACCTCAATTATGCTCGATCGTCTCCACGGGCCGCGCCACCTAGCGGAGGCTGTCATGACAGATGTCGATGCGTTGTTGTGGGTACAGCGGACGGTGGACAACCTCTCGGTTGTGGTGCACGCGGGTGGCGAACTGGACATGTTAACGGCGTCAACACTTTCCGCACAGCTCGACCGGGCGGAGGCGATCGTCGTACCGCCCGCCCCGGTCGTGCTGGACCTGACGGCGCTCACGTTCCTCGGGTCCGCCGGGCTGGCGGTGATGGTGACGCACCACGAGCGCTGCGCCGCGCTCGGCAGCATGCTCCAGATCCGGGCAGGCGGCAGTGTGGTGACCCGCCCACTCGCCGTGACGGCACTCGATCAGGTGTTGAACGTCGTCCCGCAGTTCGCGGAGTCCGCTCGGTAGCCGTTTTTGTCGGTGGTGGGTCCTAGTCTGCCCGCATGATTGCCGCCGACCTGCGCCACTACCTGCAGCAGAGCCGCGACGCCATGGTCGCGTCGCTGGACGGGCTCTCGGAGTACGACATCCGCCGCCCGATGACACCCACCGCGACGAACCTGCTGGGTCTCGTCAAGCACTTGGCCGGGATCGAGTTCGGCTACCTGGGTGAATGCGTCGGGCGTGATGTGCCGGTGCCACAGCCGTGGGACGACGAGTCGATCTGGGACGGCGCGGACATGTGGGCGTTGGCGGCGGAGAGCCGGGAGTACCTCGTCGGGCTGTACCGGCGGGCGTGGCAGCACTCGGACGAGTCGCTGGACGAGTTCGCGCTGGACACGCCCGCGACGGTGGCCTGGTGGCCGGTGGAACGTCGCACGACGACGCTCGGCCATCTGTTGGTGCGGGTGGTCGCGGAGACCGCCCAGCACGCGGGCCACGCCGACATCGTCCGCGAGATGATCGACGGCCGAGGAGGCAGGGACCGCGAGGCCACGGGCGACACCGCGTGGTGGGACAGGCACCTGGCGCGAGTCCAGGAGGCGGCGGACCACCATCGCTGAGACTCGTCGCCAGGCCCAGGGATGGTCCCGTGCCGGGGCGATCGGCAGACCGCCCCGGCACCGGACCGGTTCCCGCCGGCTACCTGGTACCGCGCCGACCCGGCGCCACCACCGCCGGGATCTGCCCGCCGGTGATGACGAACTGCGATCCCGGCTGGACGACGATGTTCCCGTCCGCCGAGTTCGTGATCGTCACGTTGGTCAGCGTCGCGCTGCCTCGGGCGCCGCTCATCGCGAGGATGCCCGCACCGTTGTTCGACTTGTCGATCTTGACGTTGGTGATCGCCACGTTCGGCACGTTGCCGCCACCCGTCTTGAACTGGATGCCGTCGTAGGTCGAGTCGTGGATCTCCGTGTCTCGCAGCGTCACGCCGGTGATGTCCTTCGCCTGCGCGAAGAACGTGATCGCACCGAACTCCTGGTCCTCGTTCCAGAACACACCGCCGCAGCGGTACAGACCGTTGTTCGCGATCAGTGTCTGCCCGGAGAACGGCAGCGGGTCATGATCCGTCGCCAGCATGATGCCCGGGTAGTTCATCGTGTCGTAGATGAGGTTGTTCTCGATCTTGTTGCCGTAGCCGCCGTAGATCGCGATGCCGTTCGCGCGCCACGGGAGCTGGATGGTGTTGTTGGTGAACACGTTGTCGTGTGCGACGTCGACCGACGTGTCCTTCACGTACTGGTTGGCCCACACGGCGAGCGAGTCGTCGCCGGTGGTGCGGAACGACGAGTTGAACACCTTCGAGTTACGCGTGCCGTTCGTGAAGTTGACGCCGTCGGCGTAGGTGTTCCTGATCCGCACGCCGCTGAACTCCAGGCCGTCACCCGGGCCCCACAGCTCCGGCTTGTTGCTGTAGTCCCGCCCGACCCACGCACCCACGTTCGCGTGCTCGATCCACACGTTCGTGATCTTCGTGCCGGTGCCGAACCTGCCGTTGAGGCCGACGCCGCCCTCGGCGTTGCCGTCCCCACCGCGGATCCGGCCGGAACCGAAGATCGCGATGTCGGAGATCTGGGTGTTCTTGTCGATGTCGAACCCGAAGTTGCCCTCGTGCGGGTGGTTGATGCCGCCCGCGTTCTGCGGCTCGATCAGCGAGTACAGCTGCGAGTGCCACATCCCGGCGCCCCGGATCGTCACGTTCGAGATGCCGATCTGGTTGTAGCCGCCGCCGACGGGATCGTCGGTCAGGATCTTCGACTCCTGCCGCCACTGGCCGGCCGGGATCCACACGCAGCTGATCACGCCGTTCTGGTCGTCGGTGACCGCACGCTGGATCGCCGCCGCGTCGTCGTTCCCGTCGTTCGGCACCGCGCCGTACTCGGTGATCGACGTGCAGTTGGCCGGCTTGCTCGACGCGGCCGCGACCTGTTCCAGGTCCACCAGGTCGATGACGTAGAACGACGCGTTGTCACCGCTGTCGCGCTGCAGCTTGAACTTCGTGCCCGCCGGGTAGGACTGCGACAGCAGCGCGTGCGACTCGTCGAACAGCCGTCGTGCGTTGGCCTGCGGCGTGTTCGTCAGACCCTCGGGGTCGTCGGTGCTGCCGTACAACCAGCTGTGCTTCGACGACAGCGTCAGCTTCTGCACGAACGTGCCGTTGGCGTACAGGCTGATCGTGGCGTCCTGCCCGCCGCCGCTCGCGGCGTCCGGGATCGAGTTCCGCACGACGATCGAGTTCGCCTGGTTCGTCGACGTGAACTCCACGTACTGGCCCTGGCTCGTCAGGCGCACCGACTTGCGGCCCGACGACTCGGTGCCGAAGTTGGTGTGCCCGAACGTACGCAGCGGGTCGGTCTCCACGAGCTGGCCCTGGTACTGCGCGGCCTCCGCCTCGTACGAGACGTACGGCACCGCCGCGCCGCGGCCAACCACGATCGCCCGCGAGAGCCCGTTGTTGGACTCGTTGGTCTCCGCGACCGTGTTGGTCGCGTCGGCCGTCGCGGTCAGCGTCGCGCCGCCGTTGGTCGCCGTCCACGTGCCCGAGATCGCGACGTTGGCCGTGGCGCCCGCCGCGATCGCGGCCGTGTTGCCGTTCAGCGTCGTGCTCCCGACGGTCAGCCGGGTCACCGAGGCGCCCGCGCTGCTCGTGCCGCGGTTGTTGACCGCCACGGTGAAGGACACCGCCTGGCCGACCGCCGGGTTCGCCGGGTTCGACGTGATGCCGGTGACCAGCAGGTCCGGCCCCGGCGACTGCGCGACCACGAGCGGCGTCGGTGAGGTGTACGTGTTGTTGGTGTCGTTCTGCTCGACGACCGTGTTCGACGGGTCGACGGTCGCGGACACGGTGTAGCTGCCCTGCGGCCGGGTGCCCGCGTTCACGGTCACCGTGGTGGACGCGCCCGCGGCGAGTGCGCCGACTGCTCCGTTGCCGACGACCGTGCCGCCGAGGCTGACGTTCACGGTCGTGGCGCCCGCGGCGGCGGAACCGGAGTTCCGCACGGTCGCCGACACCGCGATCTGGCTGGTCTCCGTCGGGTTCGCCGGGGTCCAGGTCGTGCCGGTGACGACCAGGTCAGGGTTCGGCGCCGGGGTGCCGATCACCTGGAACTCCGCGACCTGCCCGCCCGGTGCGCCCGAGTTGGCGAAGAACTGCAGCCGCACGTCGGCCGCGCGCCCGCTGACCGGGATGGTCACCGAGTTCTGGTTGGTGCCCGGGTTGAAGCCGTAGTCGGCCCGCGCCTTCAGCGACGTGAAGCCGGTCGCGCCCTGGTCGCGGCCGAGCACCTCGAAGTTCTGCGTGCGCGCGCCCCACTCGGAGCCCGGGTTGAGCTTCACGACGACCTGCTCGACCTCGGCGTTGCTGCCGAGCTTGACGGTCAGCGTGTTCGGGTAACCCGCCGCGGACTCCCAGTACGTGGCGGTGTTGCCGTCGTTGGCGTTGGTCGCGACGAACGTGTGGACCGTCGACGACGCCTCGATCGGCTTGCCCGCGGCGAGGTTCGAGCCCGCGATGGGTCCCGCGCGCACGACGTGGTTGCTGTCGGCGGAGGTGTTGCCCGCCGCGTCCCTGGCCCGCACGAAGTACTCGATCCGCGTGCCTGCCGGCCGCGTCTCGGTGAACGTGGTGCCGGTGATCGTGGAGACGGCCGCGCCGTCGCGGTAGACGGTGTAGCCGGTGACGCCGACGTTGTCGGTCGACGCCGACCAGGTCAGCCGGAGCTGGCCAGAGCCCGGTTCGGTCAGCGCGAGGTTCGCGGGCGCGGACGGCGCCTGCGTGTCCCCGGTGTCCGGCCCGTACACCTCGAACTCCGAGAGCTGCGCGGCCGGCCACTGCGTGTTCGCCGTGATGTGCAGCCGCACGTACCGGGTCGACGCGGTCACCGGGATCGTGACCGTGTTCGCGCTGGGGGAGAAGAGGCGGCCCGCCGAGCCGACGAGGTCGGTGAACGACGTGCCGTTGGTGCTGCCGCGCACGACCAGCGTCTGGGTGCGGGACTCCCAGTTGGCGGGCAGCTTCAGCACGACCCGCGACAGGGCCTTGGTCGACCCGAGGTCGGCCTGGATCCACTGGGGGAACGCGTTGTTGTCGCTTTCCCAGTAGGTGTCCTGGTTCCCGTCGACCGCGTTGGCGACGGGGTAGGCGGGCAGTGCGCTGCTCGCCGAGATCGTGCTGGTCAGCGGCACGTCCGCGAGCGCGACCGGTCTTGGTTGGGCGGTGACGGAGTTCTCCTGCGGACCACTGGCCGCGGAGGCGATGGAGATCCCGGCGACGGAGAGCCCCGCCGCGAGGAAACCGGCGACGAACCGGCCGAGCAGCGTACGTGTCATGGCGTCTTCTCTTCTTTGAGACAGCAGGGGGTGCCACACAGCTGTGAGCAGCATGCAACAGGCGGTAGACAACATGCAAGAACTTGACGTGATTCAGAAAATTTGCGACGGCCGAGTGGTTACGCTGAACGGAGGCAGACAGGATCGGCCCCGGCGGGGAGTCGCCGGGGCCGATCGCAGTTCAGGTGAGGTGGGGGGTACCGCTACGCCGAACCCGGGTCGCTCTCCGCGGCCGGGCTCGAACTCCTGTTCATGGCCGACAGTTCCTCGACGACCTCGATGGCCTCCACGTAGCGGCCGACCGAGGACAGCGCCTGCTCGAAGTTCCGCAGCGACAGCACCAGGTCGCGCTCGTAGCGGTCGTGGTCCTCCCTGACCAGGCGCCTGCGGATCGCGATGGCCTGCTCGATGAACGGCAGCCCCTCCTCCGACTGGCCCAGCTTGTGCAGCACCGCGCCGTAGTTGTGCAGTGCCATGGCCCGGTCGCCGTCCCGTGAGCGCGGCAGCTTCTCGGCCAGCGTGGCGGCGTCGCGGAACGCGGGCAGCGCCCCGTCCAGGTCACCGCGCTGGTGGCGCCAGAAACCCAGAGACGTGAGCGCCGCGAACAGCACGGGCTCGAAGCGGTCCGGGTCGGTCGGCGTGAGCGTGCGGAAGATGTCCACCGCGCCCGTCACCGACGACAGCGCCTCGTCGATCCTGTCCAGCTCGGCGAGCAGGTGCGCCCTGGTCAGCAGTGCCGCCGCCATGTTCGGCGCGTACCGCAGCGGTTTGTCCTGGATGTGCCGGTTGCCGATCGCGATCGACTCGTCCAGCGCGGACAGCGCCTCCTCGCGGCGGCCTGCCTCGGTCAGCCTGCGTGCGTAGTCCAGCAGCACCGAGCCGACATCGAATTCGTGCCGGGACCAACGCGCCGCGAGCCACCGCGTCAGGCGCAGCGTGAACTCGGCGTTGTCCAGATCCCGTGTGAGCCAGTCCTGGCGTTTCCTGCGCCATCGTCGGCCGTTTCCCATGCTCACCCGCCCCAGTCCGCTACCTAACGGGGCAGCAGCCCACGCACGTACGCGGCCTGCCCGGCGTGCTGCAGATCGTCCGAGACGACGCTGACCAGCCGGACCCCCAGCGTCACCGGCGGATCCCAGCGCTCGTCCACGACGCGTCCGAGATCATCATCGGCGATACCGGAAACGTACTCGACGGTCCGGGCGTGGGTGGCATCGTGGTAGCCGAGGAGCAGGTCGGCGGCGACCCGAACCGCGCCGACGGCCGAGGCGTCGTGCCCGTAGCCGGTGTCGCCGAGGCTGAACGGCAGCCCGAACCGGTCGGCCCATGCCGGCCAGGTCTGCTCGGTGCCCGCGACCTCCGCGATGTGGTCGTCCTGGATGCGCGTCAGGTGCCACACCAGCCAGGCGATCGAGTTGGCCGACGGTTCCGGCCGGTGGGTGAGCTGGTCTTCCGTGAGCCCGTCGACGGCATCGTGGACGATCTCCCTGATACGCCCGAACACGTCGGTGAGCAACTCCGCACTCGTCACCCGCTCGACGTTACGCCGTCCGTGACCGGCGGACATGGCCGGTCGTCGCACCACGCGTACCGCTGGACGTTAGGCCGGGACGTCAGGCCTGCCGAAGTGCCCGGTGTGCTTGGCCGCACCGAGCGACCTCCTGTCGAGGACGCGGGCAGTCGAGCCCTCCTGGATGGACACTGGAGGGTGACTGGGGGGAGCGGACGGTGACGTCGTTGGATGGGCGAGCTGTGGTGGTGACGGGGGCCGGACGGGGGCTCGGACGGGCGTTCGCGCGCCACGCGGCTGGTGCGGGGGCCGCGGTCGTGGTCAACGACGTGGACGCGGATCTCGCGGTGGAGACCACGGAGCTGATCACCGGGGACGGCGGCCGGGCGGTCGCCAGCGCCCACTCGGTGGCCGACGCGGACGAGGCGCGGGCGCTCGTCGACCAGTGCGTCGGCGAGTACGGGCGGATCGACGGCCTCGTCAACAACGCGGGGCTGAACTACGCGGTGCTGCCGTGGGACGAGGACACCCGCCTGGTGAAGGAACTGGTGGAGGTCAACGTCCTCGGCGTGATCTACACCGGCCTCGCCGCGATGCGGGCGATGGGACGCGACGGGTCGATCGTCAACATCTCCTCCGGCGCCGCGCTCGGCCAGCGAGCCAGGGGCACCTACGCGGCGACCAAGGGCGCCGTCGCGTCGCTGACCTACTCGTGGGCGCTGGACCTGGAGACCGCCGGGATCCGCGCCAACGCCGTGTGCCCGCTCGCCCGCACCCGCATGGTGCTCGGCTGTGAGCGGTCGCTGCGCAACTGCCCACCCGACCGCACACCGGAGCGGATCGCGCCGCTGGTGACGTTCCTGCTCGGCGACCGCTCGCGCGGGGTCACCGGGCAGGTGATCAGGTGCAACGGGCCGCAGCTGCACCTCGTGGGCCATCCGTACTTCAAGGCACCCGTGCTGGAACGCGACACCTGGGACGACGAGAGCGTCGAGCGGGCCTTCGACGAGGTGTTCGCCGCGCACCTGGAGCCCTACGGGCTGGAGAAGCGGCTGCCGCCGAGGATGCGCGAGTGGCTGGAGCCGCCGCGCGTGCCATCGGACCTCGACGACCGGGCCGCGGTCGGCGAGGGCTGACCTCGGCGGTGCCGCCGCGAACCCTTGCGTGACAGCATGGTCGCGGCGTGAGGAGACGGGGGATGACCGACCTGGCCGTCGCGGACCGGCAGCGCATCGTGCTGATGCTGTGCGCTTTGCCCGCGCTCGCGACCGAGCAGACCCGCCGGGACGTGCTGGTGCTGGCGGGCACTCGGCAGGCATCGACGTGTCGGGCGCCCCGGCCGAGGCGGTCAGCCGGATCGTCCACGCCCTGGCCCGCTACGGCCGCGTCCCCTCCGGCCCGCACGTGCTGGGCCTGTTCCTCAACCTGGTCAAGGGTTTCGTCGGCGAGGTCCAGCAGGAGGAGCTGGCAGGTGTGCTGTCCAGGTACGACCTGATGACGCCGGTGGCGCGGGTGCCCGGCATCGGCACGTGGCGCGGCACCACGACCGGGCCCACCGCCGCGGTCCGGGCCGCGCTGCCCGTCGACGGGGTGATGGTGCCCGACTGATCAGGTCGTGGCCGTCGTGGTGGTGCGCGGGTCGTTCGCCGGGAGGCCAAGCTGCTCGGTCGGCACCCGGTAGGTCTCGCGTCCCGTCGCGACCGCGACCGCGCTCACCAGGCACAGCACGGCGGTCAGGATCGCGACCGGTACCCAGCTCGTGCCGTCCTCGCCGTCGACCGCGGCCGCGATGGTGGGGGAGAAACCCCCGATCGCGAAGCCGATCTGCGTGCCGATCGCCATTCCGGACAGGCGGACGCGGGCGATGAACATCTCGCCGTAGAAGGACGGCCAGATGGCGTTGGCCGCGCTGTAGACGACGCCGAAGAGGACGATCCCGACGATGAAGATCAGCGGGTAGTTGCCTGCCGCGATCGCGCCGAGGTAGGCGAACATGAGCACCGCGGAGCCGAGCGAGCCCGCGATGAACACCGGCTTGCGGCCGATCCGGTCGGCGACCGTCGCCCACAGGGGCAGCGTGGCGAGTGCGACCACGTTCGCGAGGACCCCGACCCACAGCATCGGTGTTCGTTCGAGTTCGACCGTGTTGACCGCGAAGCTGAGTGCGTACACGGTGAAGATCGTGCTGACCGAGGCGATCACGGCCGCGCAGATGACCCGCACCACGTCCCGCCAGTTGTCGCGGAACAGCTCGACGACCGGCATCTGGGCGACGGTGGTCTTCTCGAACACCGGCGTCTCGTCGAGCTTGCGGCGGATGAGGTACCCGGCGACCACGACGACCGCGCTGGCCCAGAAGGGAATCCGCCAGCCCCAGGAGAGCAGGTCGTCCTCCGGCAACGCGGCGACCGGCAGGAACGCGGCGGTGGCGATGATCTGACCGGCCTGTGTGCCGCTGAGGGTGAAGCTCGTGTAGTAGGCGCGACGGTTCGGTGGCGCGTGCTCGAGTGTCATCGAGTTGGCGCCCGCCTGTTCCCCCGCGGCGGAGAGTCCCTGCAGGAGCCGTAACACGACGAGGAGCACGGGAGCCAGCACGCCGACCTGGTCGTAGGTGGGCAGGCAGCCGACGAGGAACGTCGCGACCCCCATGAGGATCAGCGTGAGCACGAGCACCCGCTTGCGCCCGAACCGGTCCCCGATGTGCCCGAGGATGAACGCACCCACCGGCCGGGCCGCGTACCCGACGCCGAACGTGGCGACGGCCAGCAGCGTGCCGGTCGCGGGGTCCGAGTCTGGGAAGAAGACCTTGTTGAACACCAGCGCCGCGGCCGTGCCGTAGATGAAGAAGTCGTAGTACTCGAGTGCGCTGCCGACCCAGGCGGCGACCGCCGCCTGGCGAGGTTTCCCGGTTACGGAGGGTGTCACAACGTACTCCCTAGACAACGTCGGCGACAGGAGAACGAACGAACTGGATAGTTAATACGATCCAAACCCCCCCATTGTCAACCCCACCACCCCCCACCCAGCACAAACCCCGCAAGCCCACAGTTGGGAACCCGCGAGTCCACGCTTCAGAACCCGCGAGTCCACGGTTCAGAACCCGCGAGTCCACGGTTGGGGACCGGCGAGTCCACGCTTCAGAACCCGCGAGTCCACGGTTCAGGACCCGTGAGTTGGCCTTTCGGGACCGGCGAGTCCACGGTTCGGGGCCGGCGAATCCACGGTTGGGGACCCGCGAGTCCACGGTTGGGGACCGGCGAGTCTTCGGTTGGGGACCCGCGAGTTGGCCTTTCGTGACCGCTGCGTCGGCGGTTCGTCTCCAGCCCGATGTGCGCGAACCGTGAGTTCGGCGGTCCCGAACCGTGGACTCGCGGGTTCCGAACCCAAGACTCGCGGGTTCCCAACCGTGGACTCGCGGGTTCCGAAGCGTGGACTCGCGGGTTAGTGGGATAGGTAGTTGACTAGTAGGTCGCCTAGTAGGCGGCGGTGGTTGGGGCGGTGGGTGGGGGCCAGCATGTCGCGTTTGAAGATTGCTTTGAAGGTGTGGCGGTTTGCGATGCGGAAGACGCAGAACGCGCTGATGACCATGTGGATGTCCAGTGGGTCCACGCCGCCTCGGAAGACGCCGGACTCGCGGCCGCGGTCGAGGATGCGGGCGAGTACGTCCAGTGCCGGGTTGGCCAGGCCGGACAGCACGGTTGACCTGGCGATGTGCTCCGCGTGGTGGATGTTCTCGATGCTCACCAGGCGGATGAAGTCCGGGTGCGACTCGTGGTGGTCGAACGTCAGCCCGGCCAGCTGCCGCATCGCCTCGACCGGGTCGAGGTGCTCGACGTCCAGCTTCTGCTCGATCGCGCGGATGCCGGCATAGGCGTGCTCCAGCACCTCGACGTAGAGCCGTTCCTTGTTGCCGAAGTAGTAGTAGATCATCCGTTTGGTGGTGCTCATCTTCGCGGCGATCTCGTCAACGCGCGCACCGGCGTAGCCCTTGTCGGCGAACTCACGCGTCGCCACCTGGATGATCTCCGCGCGAGTGCGTTCCGCGTCGCGGGTCCGGTCGGGCTGTGCCACCGGCACAATGTAGCGCGAATCTAACTAACTATCTGGTACGTTAATTAATGTGGACAGCTACCTCGTCGGTCTCATCGGCACGGGCATCGGTCCCTCGCTGAGCCCCGCGCTGCACGAGCGCGAGGCCGACGAACTCGGCCTGCGCTACCTGTACCGCAGGCTGGACCTCGACCAACTGGGCCTCGCCCCCGACCGGATCGGCGACCTGCTCGCCGCCACCCGCCTCGCAGGCTACGACGGCCTCAACATCACCCACCCGTGCAAGAAGCTCGTGCTCGCGCACCTCGACGAGCTGGACCCCACCGCGGCCGCGCTCGGCGCCGTGAACACCGTGATCTTCCGCGACGGCAACGCGATCGGCCACAACACCGACACCACCGGCTTCGCGAGCGCCGTGCGGACCGGCCTGCCGGACGCACCGCTCGATCGGGTGGTCCTCATCGGCGCGGGTGGCGCGGGCGCGGCGTGCGCACACGCGCTGGACACCGCGCACCTGACGGTGTTCGACCGCGACGAGGAACGGGCCGCCGCGCTCGTGCACCGGCTGGGCGACCGGGCGGCGCTCGGCCGGTCACTCGCCGCCGCGCTCGCCGACGCCGACGGGCTCGTCCACGCCACCCCGACCGGCATGGACGCCCACCCCGGCATGCCGCTGCCCGCCGATCTGCTCGACCCCCGGCTGTGGGTGGCCGACGTCGTCTACCGCCCGCTCACCACCGAGCTCGTCGAGACCGCCCGCGCGCGCGGCTGCCGCGTGCTCGACGGCGGCCGGATGGCGGTCTACCAGGCCGCTGACGCGTTCCGCCTGTTCACCGGCCGCACTCCGGACGAGGACAGGATGCTGCGGTGCTTCGACACGCTGGAGGTGGACCAGTGAAGCTGGGCATCGCGACCGTGTGCCTGTCCGGCACGCTCGACGACAAGCTCGCCGCCGTGGCCGCCGCCGGTTTCGACGGAGTGGAGATCTTCGAGAACGACCTGGTGGTGTCGCCGTGGTCGCCGAAGCAGATCCGCGACCGGTGCGCGGACCTCGGTCTGACGATCGACCTGTACCAGCCGTTTCGCGACTTCGAGGCCGTGCCGCCGGAGGTGCTGGCCGCCAACCTGCGCCGCGCCGAGCACAAGTTCGACGTGATGGCCGAGCTCGGCGCGGACACGGTGCTGGTGTGCTCTTCGGTGTCGCGGGACGCGGTGGACGATGACGACCTCGCCGCGGAACAGCTCCACCTGCTCGCGGACCGCGCGGCGGAGCGCGGCATCCGGATCGCGTACGAAGCCCTTGCGTGGGGCCGTTTCGTCTCCACCTACGACCACTCGTGGCGGATCGTGCGGCGCGCGGACCACCCCGCGCTCGGGCTGTGCCTGGACAGCTTCCACGTGCTGTCGCGCGGCAGTGACCCGGCAGGCATCCGCGTCATCCCGGGGGAGAAGCTGTTCTTCGTGCAGCTGGCCGACGCGCCCCGGCTGCGCATGGACGTGCTGCAGTGGAGCCGCCACCACCGGCTGTTCCCGGGACAGGGCGCGTTCGACCTCCCCGCGTTCGTGCGGTTCGTGCTCGGCACCGGGTACACGGGACCGCTGTCGCTGGAGGTCTTCAACGACGTGTTCCGACAGGCCGACCCGCACCGCACGGCGGTCGACGCGATGCGGTCGCTGCTCGTGTTGCGGGAGGAGCTGGGCCTTGGCGACCTGCCGCCCGCGCCGCCGCTGGACGGGTACGCGTTCGCCGAGGTGATCTCGGACGACGCGGCGGAAACCGTGGCGGCGCTGGGTTTCCGTGACGATGGTGACGGCAGGTGGCGGCAGGGCGGCGCGACCCTGTTGCTGGGCACCGGTGACGACACCCGCATCAAGACCGTCGGGGTCGCGAGCAGGTCCCCGGACGACTCCCGGCGGCGCGCGGAACGCCTGCTGGCGCAACCACTTCCGGACGGTGCGGTCGCCGCCCCGGACGGCACGGCGGTGGCGTTCGCGGCCGGCCTCCCTGCCGCCGTCGAGGACGGCCTGCTGACCGGCATCGACCACGTGTCGCTGACCGCCCCGTTCGACGACGTGGACCAGACGGCCCTGTTCTACCGCGCGGTGCTGGGGCTGCGCGCCGAGCCGGAAGCGGAGTTCGCGGCCCCGTATGGCCTGGTGCGCAGCCTGTCGGCGATCGACCCCGGGGGCCGGGTCCGCGTCGCGCACAACGTCGCGATGTTGCGGCGCGGCGAATGGGCGCCCGCGGTGCCGGACCCGCAGCACATCGCGTTCACCACCCAGGACGCGGTGGCCGCGGCCCGCGCGATGCGGGCGGCGGGCGCGAAACTTCTCGAGATCGGCGACAACTACTACGACGACCTCGACGCCCGCCTGGCCCCACCGGGCCTCGACGACCTGCGCGCCGAGTCGATCCTGTACGACCGCGACGACGCAGGCGAGTACCTGCACTTCTACACCCACATCCTGGGCGGCCGCGTGTTCTTCGAGATCGTGCAGCGCATCGGCGGCTACTCCGGCTACGGCGCGGTGAACTCACCGGTCCGCATGGCGGCCCACCGGAGGCTGCGGCTCTCGTCGGCGTGAGGAATTCCGAAACTTCCGGAATTCTTTTTGTTGACCCGTAATTGCGCCGTGCCCTAACGTTTTCGCGTAACCGGTGCATTTCCGATAATTTCGGAATTCGGGAGGCGTAATGCGCGGGCGTGTGGTGGTCGGTCTCGTCGGCGTGCTGGTGGCCGCGCTTCTCGTTGTGGCGCAAGGGGTCGGCGCGCCGGCGGCCGGGCAGGTGACCGGCTCGCCGGTCGCGGCCGGGAACTGGGTCGGCACGTGGACGTCCATGCCGCAGCTCACCGAGCCGGGGAACATGCCGCCGCCGCCTTTCACGCAGGACGGGCTCGTCATGGCGGACACCACGCTGCGGCAGACCGTGCGGGTGACCGCCGGGGGTGCCAACCTGCGGCTGCGGTTCTCCAACGCGTTCGGCGGGACCGCGTTGCCGATCACGGCCGCGTCGGTCGCGTTGCCCGCCGGTGGCCGGGCCGGGGTGGCGGCCATCGAGCCGGGGTCCGTGCGGCCCGTCACCTTCAACGGGCGGGCCGCCACCTCGGTCCCGGTCGGCGCGCAGGTGGTGTCGGATCCGCTCGCCTTCCCCGTCGCGCCGAGGACCAACCTGACCGTCACCGTGTACCTCCAGAGCGGACAGGCATCGAACGCCATCACGTCGCACCCCGGATCGCGGACGACCTCGCACCTGTTGGCGGGCAACCATGTCGGTGCCGTCGACCTGCCAGGCGCGACGCCGTCGGACCACTGGTACTTCCTGTCCGGTGTCGAGGTACTCGCCGCGCGCGGCACGGCCGCGGTCGTCATGCTCGGTGATTCACTGACCGACGGGCGGGGCTCCACCACCAACGGCAACGACCGCTGGCCCGACCAGTTCGCCGACCGGGCCCGCCACCTCGCCGTGCTCAACCAGGCGGCCGGTGGCAACCGCGTACTCAACGACGGTCTCGGGCCCAACGCGCTCGCCCGCCTCGACCGGGACGTGCTCGCGCAGAGCGGGGCCGAGTGGCTGGTCGTGTTCGAGGGCGTCAACGACATCGGTACCGCGGCGGCAACTCCCGAGGCACAGCAACAGGTCGCGGCCGACCTCATCGCGGCGTACGAGCAGATCGTGGTCCGCGCGCACGCACAGGGCATCGACGTCTTCGGCGCGACGATCACCCCGTTCGGCGGCAACACGGCCTACGACGACCCGGCCGGGCACCGGGAGGCGGCGCGGCAGACGGTGAACCGCTGGATCCGCACGAGCCGCGTCTTCGACACCGTCATCGACTTCGACAAGGTCGCCCGCGACCCCGCCACGCCGCGCCAGCTGCTCACCGCCTACGACACCGGCGACCACCTCCACTTCAACCCGGCCGGGTACCGCGCTCTGGCGAACGAGGTCCCGACCAGGCTGTTCTAGCCCACTGCCTCACGTCGTCGCGGTGAAGGTGAAGTTGCCCGCTGGGACGTAGAAGCCGTTATCCGTCGGGATGGCCTCCGGTGGGTAGGCCGTCACCGTGCCGGGGACGCGGACGGTCGCCCACGTGCCCGTCGGCACCGTCACCCGCAGCGTCAGCTGTCCGCCCGACCGCGACCAGTCGCTCTTCGCGGTGCCGTGCGGTGTCTCGTAGGTGGCACTCGCCGACGTCAGGTCACCGCCGGGGCGCGGGGCGATCAGCAGCGACCCGTAACCAGGGCTTGCCGGGCCGAGGCCCGCCACCTGGCGGTACAGGAAGTCGCCAACCGAGCCGAGGCCGTAGTGGTTGAACGAGTTCATGCCAGGGTCGTTGAACGACCCGTCGGGCCTGATGCCGTCCCACCGCTCCCACACGGTGGTCGCGCCGCGGCTCTGCATGTAGCCCCAGCCCGGGAAGTCCTGCTGCAGCAGGATCTCGTACGCCGTGTCGACGTGCCCGTTGTCGGCCAGCGCGGGCAGCAGGTTCTCCACGCCGAGGAACCCGACCGACAGGTGACCGCCGGTCGCCGCGACCTTCGCCGCCAACTTGTCCGCCGCCGGTTGCCGCAGCGACTGTGGCAGCAGCCCGAACGCCAGTGCCAGCACGTAACCGGTCTGCGTGTTCGACCCGACCGTGCCGTCCTCGGCGACGAAACGGTTCGTGAACGCCGCCGCCACGTCGTCGGCCAGCCTGCCGTACGACGCCGCCTCCGAGGTTCGCCCCGTCGCCGCCGCCATCCGGGACACCAGCCGCGCCGACCAGGAGAAGAACGCGGTCGACAGCACGTCCTGCGCGGTGTTGTCGTTGACGTTGAGCCAGTCCCCGTAGGTCCACTGGTTGCGGATCAGGTCCGCACCCGACGTGGCACGCAGGTAGTCCACCCACCGCGCCATCGCCGCGAAGTGCTCGTCGATCACGGCCGTGTCGCCGTAGCGCTGCCACAGCGTGTACGGCACGACCACGCCCGCGTCGCCCCAGCCCGCCCGGCCCGCGCCGTCGATCACGGCGGGCACCACGTCGGTGTAGGCGCCGTCCGCGCGTTGTGCGTCGACGAGGTCGTCGGCGAACTTCCCGAGGAAGTTGTGCGCGGCAAGGTTGAACGTCGACGTGCCCGCGAAGATCGCGATGTCGCCGGTCCACCCGAGCCGCTCGTCGCGCTGCGGGCAGTCGGTCGGGATCGAGAGCATGTTCGACCGCGTGCCCCAGAGAATGTTGTGCTGCAACTGGTTCACGAGCGGGTTCGACGTGGTCAGCGTGCCCGGCTGCCCACCGGACGCCCACGCGGCACGGCCGGTGACCGTGTCCGCGGTCGGTGCCGACGGCAGCCCGGTCAGCTCGACGTACCGGTAGCCGTGCACGGTGAACCGCGGCTCCCACGTCTCCACGCCACCGGTGCCCGCGAGGGTGAACCGGTCGGTGACCTGCGCGCCCCGCAGGTTGGCCGTGTAGATCGTGCCGTCGGCGTTCCGTACCTCCGCGTGCCGCATCGTGACGGTGGTGCCCGCCGGGCCACGGACCGCGAGCCGGTTCCAGCCGGTGAAGTTCTGGCCGAGGTCGAACACCCACACGCCCGGCTTGGGCTGCGTGACCGCGACGGGCCGGAACTCCTGCTGCACGGTCACCCCGTTGTCCACCTGGGACACCAGGTTCGGCAGCGGTTCGGTGCGGACGACCGGCGCCGCCCACGCACCGTCGTCGAAGCCCGGCGCGTCCCACCCGGACACCGCGAGCCGCGCGTCGTAGGTCTCGCCGTGGTACAGGTCGTCGGACCGGATCGGGCTCGCGGCGACCTTCCACGTGCCGTCGGTGCCGACCACCGACGTGGTGCCGTCGGTGTGCGTGATCACGAGCTGCGCCGAATACCACGGCTGGGTGCCGTAGTACTGGTTGCCCGCCATGCCGAGGCTGCCCGAGTACCAGCCGTTGCCCAGCCACGCACCGAGCGCGTTCGCGCCCTGCCGGATCTGCCCGGTCACGTCGAACACCTTGTACTGCAGGCGTTTCCGGTAGTCGGTCCACCCGGGGGCGAGCACGTCGCCGCCGACCCGCGCTCCGTTGAGCCGGGTCTCGTGCAGGCCGAGCGCGGTGGTCGACAGGCGTGCGCTCGCCACCGGCTTGGCGACCGTGAAACCCTTGCGCAGCAACGGCGCGGGCTGCGCGACCCGCACGTTCGCGCCCCATGGGCCGCTCCCGTACGCGAGCAGCGCACGCGCCGCAGGCCACGCGCTGTCGTTGAACCCCGGCTGCTCCCAGCCCGACGGCCCGCTCTGACTGGCCTTCCACGACCCGTTGGTGACCACCGTCTGTCCACCTGGGAGGGACAGCGCGCCGATCAGCCCGGCCGGGGACTGGGTGGTGTTCTCCGCGCGGACCGCGATCACGTTGGCGCCAGAGGACAGTGGCACCTCGACCACCGCCGCGTTCTTCCACGAGTCCGTCACCCTCGGCGACGTGCTGACCTGCGTGCCGTTCACCCACACGTCCGCGCTGTCGTCACCGGTGAGCACCAGCGTGGCGCGGCCGGACGACGCGGCGTTCACCGTGTGCCGGAAGTAGCGCGTCGATGGCGGCACACCCGCCACCGGATCGCCCTCGGGGTACCAGATCCAGCTCGCGCCGGACAGCCCCGGCGCGGCGGGCCGCTGTCCGATGAAGCCGGCGGTCCAGTCCCGGGGCGCGGTCTCGAACGAGTACTCCGGGCTCCAGCCACCCGCGCGGGACTGCCCGTCCCACACCCGTACCCGCCAGGTGTAGCGGGTACGCGGCGCGAGCGCGGGCCCGCCGTAGGCCACGTCGGCCCGCGTGCCGGACACGACGCGGCCGCTGTCCCACACCACGCCCTGTGGACCGGACACCGTGAGCTGGTACGCGGCCTGGCGCTGCTGTGGCGCGGCAGCCGTGAGCTGCCAACCGAAACGCGGCTTGGCGGCGTCGACGCCGAGTGGGGCGGGCTGGTGCTCGACGGTGCCGCGCGTGACCTGCAACGGCGTCGCGGCCGTCACGTCCGGCGCGACGACGTCCTGGTTCCACGGCGCGATCCCGTAGGCGCCGAGGTCCTGGGCGCCGACCCAGCCGCCGCCCGCACCCTTCTCCCAGCCAGAGGGGGCGGTGCGGTTCGCCTTCCAGTTCGCGCCGGTGACGAGGTCGGTCACCCCGCCCGCGGTCGTGACCCGGCCGCTGGCGACCAGTCCCGCGGGGGAGACCGAGGTGTTGCGTGCGGCGACCGCGATCGTGTTCGTGCCAGCGACGAGCGCGGACCGCAGGTCGACCGCGATCGACTGGCGCCACGAGTGGTCGCGGCGCGGTGAACCGGCCAGTGGCGTGCCGTTGAGCCACACGTCGACGGTGTCGTCGGCGGTGATCGCGAGGGTGCCGTCGCTGACCGCACCGGGCGCGACGGTGAACGTGGCGTGGAAGTAGCGGTGGCCCGCAGGTGCGGAGACGCGTGGATCCCCTTCCGGGTACCAGATCCAGTGCGCCCCGGCGAGCCCGGGCGGCGCGGCGGTGGCCGAGGGTGGCACACCGACGACGGCGAGTACGAGAGTCGTGACGAGGACGGCGATGATCGAGCGACGGCTGTTCCGGGGCATGGCAGGGCTCCCAGCGAGCGACCGACGTGCAGGGGGATTTAAACGTTACAACCCGGGCGGCACAACTGTAACCAGATGGTCACGCGCAGGCAATAGGGGAAGGGTGCCCGTCAGCCCAGGTTGTTGGTGCGGAACGTGTCGCAGCTGTTCGGGTCGCCGGTCTCGTAGCCGGTCGAGTACCACTTCTGGCGCTGCGCCGAGGAACCGTGGCTGAACTGGGTGGTGTCGACGGTGCCGCCACCCAGCTCGCGCTGGATGTAGTCGTCGCCGATGCGGGACGCGGCGTCGAGCGCGGCCGCGATGTCCTGCCGCGTCACCTCGGTGATCAGCGGCTCGCCGCCCGCGTTCGGCGTGGTGGTCGCGTGGTTGGCCCACGCGCCCGCGTAGCAGTCCGCCTGTAACTCCAGGCGCACCGAGCCAGACGTCGGACCGGTGTCCTGCCCGACGCCTCCTGACGTGCCAAGCAGGTTCTGCACGTGGTGGCCGTACTCGTGCGCCAGCACGTACCCCTCGACGAACGGGCCGCCCTGCGCGCCGAACCGGTCGGTCAGCTCCTGGAAGAACCCGAGGTCGATGTAGACCTCGTTGTCGGCGGGGCAGTAGAACGGGCCGACGGCCGAGTCCGCGTTGCCGCAGCCGGTCCGCACGCCACCGGAGAAGAAGTTCGTCTCCGCGACCTGGTAGCCGTCGAGCCTGCCGGTCCAGTAGCTCTGGATGGAGTTGATGAACGCGACCGCGCGGCAGTCCGCCTCGCGGTTGGCGTCCGCGCCCGTCTTGCACCGCTCGGCGAGCGACGACGAACCGACCTGCTCGTTCTGGCCGAGGTCGCCGAACCCGGGCGGCAGCGCCGTGCCACCACCGCCACCCAGCTGCGAGATCACGAAGTAGATGACGAACCCCAGGATGCCGAGCCCGCCACCGCCTACCGCGAGACGGCCGCCCATCCCACGCTGGTCGGTGATCTGCGACGTGTCGAGGTCCGCGTCCTCATTGAATCTCACGTGTCGATGTTCGCACGAGCGTGCCGCCCCGGCATGACTAGTCCGCCTCTCCGGACTGAAAAGTATGAGCCCCTACGCCTCCATGGGCGCCCCGTTCTCGTACACGTCGGTCAGCACGAGGCCCGACACGTTCTCCACGATCGACGGCTGCGCGGTGCGCCCGAAGTCGACGCCGGTCAGGTGTATCGCGCCGACCGGGTTGTCCGGGTAGCCGCGCAGGTTGAGCGCCCGGCCCGCCTCGGCGACCGTGAGGTTGTCGACGCTGATGCCGGTGACGTCGGGGTTGAAGCCGTGGCCGGGGCCCTCCTCGTAGTAGAAGTCGATGGTGATCACGGCCTGGCCGACGGTGCCGATGGTGATGTCGCGGGCGTGGACGTCGTGGATGAACCCGCCGCGCACCGAGTTGGTCTTGAAGCGCAGTGCGGTGTCCAGCTCCGGGCTGCTCAGGCGGAGGTTGCGCGCGTACACCTCCCGCACACCGCCCGACATCTCGCTGCCCACGGTCACGCCGCCGTGCCCGGCCGCGAAGTCGCAGTCCTCCACCAGGATCCGCTCGCTCGGCACGTTCACCCGGCGGCCGTCGGCGTTGCGGCCGGACTTGATGGCGATGCAGTCGTCGCCGGTGTCGAACGTGCAGCCGCGGATCACCACGTCCTGGCTGGACTCGGGGTTGCAGCCGTCGTTGTTCGGGCCGTGGGTCACCACGGTCACGTCCCGCACCAGCACGTTGCGGCTCAGCACCGGGTGGACCTCCCACATGGGGGAGTTGACGATCGTGACGCCCTCGACGAGGACGTTCCGGCACCGGTAGGGCTGGATGAAGCTCGGCCGCAGGTAGTCGCCGTCGCCGAAGACCCGCTGCGCGACCGGCACCCCCTGCTCGGCCATGGCGAACAGGCGGGCGCGTGCTTCGGCCTGGTGCGGGTCGCCGGGCTGCCAGCCGTCCTCGACGTTTCCCTTCCACGGCCACCAGTGCGCGTTGTCGGCCTGCCCGTCGAGCGTGCCGGTGCCGCTGACCGCGATGTCGCGCTGCCCGAAGGCGTAGATCAGCGGCGAGTAGTTGTACAGCTCGGTGCCCTCCCAGCGGGTGAACACGGCGGGCAGGTAGGCGTTCGGGTCCTGGCTGAACGCGATCGTCGCGTCTGCGGTGACGTGCAGGTCGACGTTGCTGCGCAGATGGATCGGCCCGGTCAGGTAACGGCCTGCCGGAACGACGACGTGCCCGCCACCCGCTTTCGCACAGGTATGCACCGCCCGGGCGAATGCGATGGTGCAGTCGGTGACCCCGTCGCCTTTCGCGCCGAACCGCGTGACGGGGAAGTACCTGTGTGGAAATCGCGGCGGTCGGACACGACGCGCGATGGCGTCCGCCCGCGTCCACGGGTCGGCGGGATCCGCTGAAGCAAGCGGTTGCCTGAGCGCCACGGCGCCCAGGAGCGAGCCGGCTGTCGCGTTTCTGAGGAACGAACGGCGGGACCAGCGAGTTGACATCGCGCACCTCCGGAGTTTTTGGCAACAGTGGGGAAAATTTGCGCGAAAACCGGTAGTACCGCATTTCCGGTGGCCTCCGCAATGGGTCCGAACAATCCCGGAAAAACGACGGGTAACCCCGGCGAACGGGTCGAACCACCCGTCGAACGGACCCGGTCGTCCTGGCTCCCGGGTTACAGTGCATGGATGACTGAGTCCGTCCGCCCGGACGCGGGGTCGATCGTCGACGGCCTGCTGGCGGAGACCCACTCGAAGGCACTGGTGGCGGCGTACTTCGACCCGGACGCGGGCTTCGCGGGAGGTTTGTTCGACTCCCTCGGTGAGCCCGATCCGTGCCGGATCACCGTCGACGACCTGCTCGCCACGTCCCTGCTCGAGGTGCGGTTCGGCCCCGCCGCCGTGCGCGCCATCCTCGGACCGGAGGCGGACGCGATCTCGACGTTGCTGGCCAAGGTCGACCCGGGAGTGCCGATCTGGGAGGACCACGAGTTGCTGGCCGGCCCGCTCACCGAGCTGTGGAAGCTGCTGCGCGGGCTGCGCGGGGTCGGCCGGGTCACCACGTCCAAGCTGCTGGCCCGCAAACGGCCGCACCTCGTGCCGATCATCGACCGGGTCGTCCTCCGGACGCTGCGGTTGTCGCCGCTTGGCTCGTGGCAGGCGATTCGCGGGGTGCTGCTGGACGGTGAGCGACGCGCTCGGCTGGCCGCCCTCGCGCCCAGTGACGAGGTCAGCGTCCTGCGGCTGCTCGACGTCCTCCTCTGGATGCGCGGCAGTGAGTCACGCGCGGTGCGGCAGGTGCGGGCGCGGCTCGGCATCGTCGGATGACCTCGGCGGGCCCGCGCGTGGCGGGTGGTTGAGCCACTCGGCTATTGGTTGAACCAATGTGCCGTCCTCTATTGACGGCCGGGAGACATCCGATGTTCACTTGGCCGGAACCGGTTCCGCGTACGCGTCACCTTCTTCCCCTGCCTTGGAAGGAACGCCCATGCCCAACTCACGCCTGACCCGGCAAAGACGCCGGTGGGGTGCCGCCGGGCTCGCCCTGGCAACCATGGCCACCGGGCTCGTCGTGGCCGCCGCGTCTCCCGCGGCCGCCGCGGTGCTGCCCAATGGTTTCCGGAGCGTCGGCTACATGCCGTCGTGGTCCGGGAACGTCAACAGCATCCAGTACAACAAGCTCACACACATCAACTACGCCTTCGCGCTGCCGAACTCCAACGGCACGCTGCAGGGCATCCCCGACCCCGGCAAGCTGTCGTCGCTGGTGAGCCAGGGGCACGCCAACAACGTCCGGGTGTCGCTCGCGATCGGCGGCTGGAACGACGGCAACGACTCCGCGTTCGAGGCCCTCGCCGCCAACTCCGGCTCACGCACCACGTTCGTCAACAGCGTGGTCAGCGTCGTCAGCCAGTACAACCTCGACGGCGTCGACATCGACTGGGAGTACCCGGACCCCGGTCAGTCCGGCAACAACTTCACCGCGCTGATGCAACAGCTGTCCTCCGCCATGCACAGCAGGGGCAAGCTGCTCACCGCGGCCGTCGTCTCCGGCGGTGGCACCGCGGAAGGCGTGCAGACCGCCGTGTTCAGCCAGGTCGACTGGCTCAACATCATGGCCTACGACGGCGGCAGCCCGCACGCGAACTACGACTGGTCGATCCAGTCCGCCAACTACTGGAAGGGCCGCGGCCTGCCTGCGAGCAAGACCGTGCTCGGCGTGCCGTTCTACAGCCGCCCCGGCTACCTGACCTACGCGCAGATCGTCGCGATGAACCCGGCCAACGCCAACGTCGACTGCATCAACAGCGGCGGCCAGCAGTGCTACAACGGCATCCCCACGATCAAGCGCAAGACGCAGTGGGCGATGGCGAACGCGGGCGGGATCATGAACTGGGAGCTGTCGCAGGACACCAGCGGCGCCACGTCGCTCGTCAGCGCGATCTACGAGGTCGCCACCGGCGGCGGCAACCCGCCGACCGGGCGTACCGGGCCGATCACCGGCATCGGCGGGAAGTGTGTCGACGTCGCGAGTGCCAGCAGCGCCAACGGGACCGCCGTCCAGCTGTGGTCGTGCAACGGCTCCACCGCGCAGAGCTGGACGGTCAGCTCCGACGGCACGCTGCGTGCGCTCGGCAAGTGCATGGACATCAACGCCGCGGGCACGGCCAACGGCACCGTTGTGCAACTGTACGACTGCAACGGGACCGGTGCGCAGCAGTGGCAGGCGCAGTCCAACGGCACGCTGCGCAACCCGGTGTCGGGGCGCTGCCTCGACGCCACCGGGCCCAGCTCCTCGGACGGCACACGCCTGCAGATCTGGGACTGTTTCGCGGGCAGCAACCAGGTCTGGCACCTGCCTGCGTAGGGGGCCGTGGAGGGTGACCATAGGGAACGCTCGGCGTCCCTATGGTCACCTCGTCGTTTAGCGGTCGAGTCGGCCGGTCCTGATCGCGGTGATCAGGTCGGCGGTGTCAAGCGTCAGTGTGGGCCCGGTGGGGTTCTTGCTGTCACGTACCGCGGTTCTGGTGTGTGCCAGCTCGACGCAGGCGGTGTCCTGTCCGCTGCGGCTGGACTTGCGCCACCGGAGGTTCGTGGTCATGTCGTCTCCATTCGTCGGGCGATCTCTTTGATCATCCTCCATGACAGGTCCGGTGTCATTGCCAGATTCTGGATTTCCCCCGGTACGGACAGATACGCCGCCACACTCTCCTTGTCCCAGAGGAACGCGCTCGTGCGGTGGTGTTCGAGTAGAACGATGGGCGTCGCGGTGGGGAATTCGTACAGGATGAACGGGCCAGCAAGCATCGGGTGGTAGCCGGATGCCGTGCTCGGGACGAGTTGGATGGTGACGTTCGGCAGCTCGGCCATGTGAACCAGGTGATCGAGCTGGTCGGCCATCACCTCCGGCGATCCGATCGGCCGGACCAGCGCCTCGGAGTCGATCAACGCGAGGAACTCGACTGGATCGCGTCTGCGGGTGATCACGTCGCGGCGGCCCGCACGCAGCGCCACTTTGGTGTCCGTGTCAGGGCCGTCGCCGAACACGGCGCGAGCGTAGTCGCCGGTCTGTAGCAGGCCGGAAATCACCAGCGGGGCGATCTCCGTGATCCGGGTGGCCGTGCGTTCCAGCTCGATCAGCCTCGTGAGCCGCAGGCCGATGCTGGTGGAGCTGGTGGTCAGCTCGCCGGGACCGTCGGCCTTGCGCCGTAGCCCGATGATGCGCTCCCGCTCGTCGTCGGTCACGCTCAGTGCATCGAGAATGGCGGTCAACCGCTCTAACGGTACGAGCCGCTTACCAGTCTCCCAGAACGAGATGTTCGCGTTCGAGACTCCGGTCCGGTCGGCCATGGTCCTGGTGTTCAGCCCGGCCTCCGTGCGCAGGCGCCGGAGTTCGGCACCCAGCTCGCGCGACTCGGCGGTACCGATGATAACTGCCATGTAGCAATCCTAAATGTGCAAACGGGTGTGCTGACAATCCCTCGATAGGTGCATTGTGTAGATAGATACGTATCGGAAGAATCGAATGTGGACTGGTAAATAACGGAGGCAATCACATGTACGGACGACTGTTCACGCTGGTCAACGCGGCCGACAACGACCTGATCTTCGCGTGGGGCATGGAGATCCAGGATGAGGATGAGGGTGAGCGGGAGGCGGTGATCTACCGGCGGGACCCGGTGACCCGGCAGACCACGCACTCGGTGCACGCCTGCGCCACGGCGGCGCTGGACCGCTACACCGCACGGCCTGAGCCCATGGCACTGGTGTGGATGGACCCCGAGCACTTCGGGCAGCAGCAGGACCAATTGAATACCGTGCCGACCAGATGAGCGCCGACGCGTTGCTCGAACTGGCCAGTGTGCGCGGGTTCCGGTGGCGCCGGTTCGGTGCCGGACAGGATGGCCCGGAGTTGCTGGTCGGTGTGTACCAGTGGGCGGACTGCGTGGACGTGCTGGTAGTCCGGGACGCCGAACACGCGCATGCCTACCGCACGCCGACCGGCCCGGCGACGGACGTGTTCGCGCCGACGCACGTTTACTGGTGGTACGGCGACTACAATCTGGTGTGGACGCTGCGCGCCGTGCTCACCCTCGCGGCCCCCGGCGAGCTGGGCGCCCCGGCCCGCCTGACGCCCGCGCCACCCGCCGCCCGGCTGCCGTTCCGGGTGTCAGCGGAGCAGGTGTGACGGGATAGCCGCCGCCATCGCCGCCATGCCGGCGTCGTTGGGATGCAGGTGGTCGCCGCTGTCGTACGCCGCGCGCAGACGCTGGGGGTCAGCCCGGTCGCGCAGTGCCGCGTCGAAGTCGATCACGCCGTCGTACTCGCCGCTCGTGCGGATCCACCGGTTCACGGCCTGCCGCTTGGCCTCGTTCTCCGGGCTGTAGAAGCCGAGCGTGTCGTCCTTGAACGGCAGGATGGTGCCGCCGACGATCTCGACGCCCGCCGCGTGCGCGCGCACGATCAGCTGCCGGTACGCGCCGATGATCTCCTGCGCCGTAACGGTTTCCGAGGCGGGCGCGGTGGTCCCGGGGTGCCCGAGGTCGTTCACGCCAAGCAACACGATCACGTGCTCGACGCCCGGCTGCGCGAGCACGTCCCGGTCGAAGCGGCGCAGCGCGCTCTGCCCGAAGAACGCCGCGTAGTTCACCGCGTCACTGCCAGGTGGCGGGTTCGGGTCGTGCAGCAGGCGGTTGCCCGCCACGCCGAGGTTCAGCATTCCCTTGTCCCGCAGGTGGTTCGCGAGCAGATCCGGCCAGCGGTGGTTGGCGTTGACCTGCGTCTCGAACCCGTTGGTGATCGAGTCGCCGAACGCGACGACCGCGTCCGCGTGCCGGTCCGTGGTGCGCACGCTGACCCCGGAAAGGAAGTACCACGCGGTGACCGTGCGGCCGGTGACGGCCGGGTCGTCGGTCACGTCCCCCTCGGCGACCACGTTCTCCTGGTAGGCGAAGTTGTGCAGCGACGTCACCGGTGTCGGGTCCGGGAGATGGATGCTCACGACGAGATCCGCCATGGCGGGCACCGGAAGCCGCACCGGGTCGCTCACGAGCGGTGCGCCGGAGGGGATCGTGGGGGCTCCGATGCCGCCGAACGTGACCGTGCGGTCGGTCGCCGGGTCGATGTCCGTGCCGGTCGTCCCGGCGCGCCGCGCGACGTGCACCGCGCCGACGCGCAGCGCGGTCGTGCCGAACTCGTTGGTGAGACGCAGGCGCAGCTGGCTGCCCGCGACGCTGGTGTGCACGACCTGCCGGATCGTCTCGTCGGCCAGTGACGGGGTCGCGGTGGCCGGGGTCTGCGTCGGGACGCTCGCCCACGTGCCGACCCAGCGCGCGGGCGGGTCGGCGGTCTCACCGTCGGCCGAGGTCGCGCCGGTGAGCAGGACGGCGGCGCCGGTGAGCACCGCGAGGATCTTGTTGCGCTTCGGCGTGTTCACCGTGCTCCCGTCTATCGCACCACTACGAGTCCGGAAGTTTCGAAACAATTCCGGAATTAAATGTAGAGATGTCTGATAGACGTTGTCAATCACGAGGATTTCGCGACCGAAACTTTCGGCCAGGTCCTACAGGCGGATCGCCTTCTTGTTCATGAACTCCTCGATGCCCGCCGCGCCGAGCTCGCGGCCGATGCCGGAGCGCTTGATGCCGCCGAACGGGAGGTCGGCGGACGAACCACCCGCGCGGTTGACGTACACCATGCCCGCCTCGATCCGCTCCGCCACGCGGCGCAGCCGGGCCGGGTCGGTGCCCCACACGCTCGCGCCGAGGCCGAAGGGCGAGTCGTTGGCGATCTCGATCGCCTCCTCCTCGTCCTCCGCGCGGAACACGACCACGACCGGGCCGAAGATCTCCTCGTAGTAGGCGTCCATCTCGCGGGTCACGCCGGTCAGCACGGTCGCCTCGAGGTAGGCGCCCGGTTCGACGCGGCGCCCACCCGCCCGCAGGGTGGCGCCCTGCTCGACGGCCTTGCGCACCTGACCGGCCACCTCGTCGGCCGCGGCGGCCGAGGCCAGCGGCGGCAGCTTCGTCGCCGGGTCGGCCGGGTCGCCCGGCTGGAAGTAGTCGGCGACGTGCTTGGACAGCTTGTCCACGTAGTCGTCGTACAGCTCGGCCAGCACGATCATCCGCTTCGGCGCGTTGCAGGACTGGCCGCAGTTGCGCATCCGCGCGGTCGCGGTCTGCTTCACCGTCTCGTCAAGGTCGTCGGTGTCGAGCACGATCAGCGGGTCGGAGCCGCCAAGCTCCAGCACCGTCTTCTTGAGGTGCTTGCCCGCCTCGGTCGCGACCGAGATGCCCGCGGGCTCACTGCCGGTCAGCGAGACCCCCATGATCCGGGGGTCGGCCAGCACCGACGGGATCTGGCGGCTGGCGGCGAACGTGTTGACGTACACGTCCTCCGGCACCCCGGCCTCGTGCAGGATGTCGGCGATGGCCTGCGCCGAGCGCGGGCAGATCGACGCGTGTTTGAGCACGATCGTGTTGCCCAGCACCAGGTTCGGCGCCACGAACCGTGCCACCTGGTAGCACGGGAAGTTCCACGGCATCACGCCGAGCAGCGCGCCGATCGGCTGCTTCACGATCACCGCGTCGCCGGTCGTGACCGTCAGCGGCTCGTCGGCGAGCAGGGCGGGGCCGTTGTCCGCGTAGTAGTTGAAGATGTCGACCACGATGCCGACCTCGCCGCGGCCCTCGTTGATCCGCTTGCCCATCTCCAGCGTCATGATCTCGGCCAGCTCGTCGGTCCGCTTCGCGAACAGCTCCGCCGCCCGCGAGACGATCTTCGCGCGCTCGGCGACCGACCGTGCCCGCCAGGCCGGGTAGGCGCCGTGTACGCGCTCGACCGCGGCCCGCACCTCCTCGTCGGTCGCGTTCTCGATCTCCTCGACCAGTTCGCCTGTCGCCGGGTTGGTGACTGTGTACATGGAGGGCAAGACTACAGCCTGAGATGAATACTGTATACACAACGTGCTCGCCGACACGGATGCGGGCGCGACCGGGCCGGCGCGGCGGGGAGCCGCGCCGGCCGCACGTCATGTGACGGTCTCCTCCGTGCTGACCCGCAGGCGCGTGGGCCGTTCGAAGTGCCCTGCCAGGCGGCGCGTGGTGAGCGCGGCACCCTCGATCGGGATCGGGAACGTGTACGGCTCCGCCGCGTCGAGGTCCACCTGGTAGCCGAGGTCGATGAGGCACGCCACGGTCAGCCTGCTGATCGGGTTGTTGACACCGCCGATGCCGCTGGACATCAGCTCGTTGCGGAAGACGCTCTCGCGCCAGTGGCTGCCGCGGGAGCCGGGGCCGCCCTCGTCCTCCACCGGTACCGCCTCGGGGTTGCTGCCGGTGAGGCGCCCGTACTCGACCATGGCGACGCGGCCGGTGTAGCGCGGGTCGGCGCCACTCGCATCCTGCACGAGGCCCTCCCACAGGGTGCCGATGCCGAGCACGTGCCCCATCTCGTGGGTGATGACGTCGATGAGGATGCCGTCGCGTTCCATCGCGGCGAGGTCGGCCGAGTCGAACCGCATCTCGCCCCGGCAGGGCGCCCCGCCGACCCGCACGTGCGTCGGCCCTGCCATGCCGAGCACGTTGCCTTCCCCGTCGATGTCCTCGCCGGAGGCCAGCACGAGCACGTCGTCGATGACCTCCCCGTCGAGCTCCACGTCGGGCAGGTCCCCGACGATGACGCGGGCCCAGCGGTCCGCGGCCGCGACGAACGCGTCCTGCTGTGTGCGCGTCAGCCCACCGGTGAACCGCACGGTGATCGTGAAGGGAGTGGTGGTGCCGGTCAGTGCCTTCGCCCGTCCGGCATCCGCGCGGGAGATGTAGACGTCGAGGTAGTCGGCCATGGGTTCCTCCTCGCGGACGATTCGGTACGACTGTGAATCGCCGTCGGAAAACGAACGTGACGCTGTGCGCGAATGAACACGGGACGGGTCCTGTGGGGTCATGACAGACCCGCTCGAAGGTGCGTGAATTCATGTACGGCTGGGACGGTGCGGCCCGGGGCGGCAGCTGAAACCCAGGGTCATCTCAGGGTCGTCAACCATGCGGAACGGCTCGAACTGGGGGACCGTGGAGTCATGACCACGTTGACGAGGCCCCAGAGCAAGAAGATGATCGCCGGCGTCTGTGCGGGGATCGCGGACCGGTACGGCTGGCGCGTCGGCCGGGTGCGGCTGGTGTTCGTGCTGTCCTGCCTGCTGCCCGGGCCGCAGTTCGTCCTGTACCTGATCTTGTGGTTCATGATGCCCAAACGGCCCTACTGAGAGCTGAGGGCGTCTGTGGCGGGTCTCACCCGTGCCCCCGTCACCCACGCCCGATGGATCGATGCGATCCTGGTCTTCTGAGGATCGAGCCATTGGAGCAGGACGTCGTGGACGAAAGGGACGGTTTATGAGGACCGGGGCGCCCTCGGGGCGTGCCGGATACTTCCACGAGGCCATCCGCTACGCCTCGGACGACGAGCTGCTCGCCGTCGTCCTCCCGTTCCTCCAGGGTGGGATCGACGCTGGTGAGCCGACGGTCGTCGCGTTGGGCGAGGCCGAGACCGCGCTGGTCCGCGACGCGCTCGGGAACGACACACCGGTGGTCTTCCAGGCGGGCGGTGAAATGTACGCCCGCCCGGCCGGCGCCATCCGCGCCTACCGCGACATGTTCGCCGGGCACACGGCGGCCGGTGCGCACCAGATCCGGGTGGTCGGCGCGCTGCCGGCCACCGCGCTCGGGGCGACCTGGGACTGGTGGGCCCGCTACGAGTCGGCGATCAACGACGCGTACGACGAGTTCCCGCTCTGGAGCATGTGCGCGTACGACACCCGGATCACCCCGCCCGAGGTGCTGGCCGACGTGGCCCGCACCCACCCGCACGTCGCGACCCCCGGCGACACGCACCTGACCAGCCCGGCCTACGTCGAGCCCGGCCTGTTCCTGCGTCGCGACCTGCCGATGGCGCCGGACCCGCTACAGCTCACGCCGCCCGCGTTCGAGCTGGCCGACCCGAACCCGGGCGCCGCAAGGGCCGCGCTCGCGCAGGTCGGCCAGGGGGTGCTGGAGGCGGAGGTGCTCGGTGACCTGCGGATCGCGGTCACCGAGACGATCACGAACGCGATGACCCACGGTGAGCCACCCACGCTGGTCCGCTGCTGGGCTGGCCCGGACCGCGTCGTCGTGACGGTCACCGACCGCGGCAAGGGCCCTGCCGACCCGTTCGCCGGGCTGCGGGCCGCCGCGCACGCGCCGATAGGCGGGCTGGGGCTGTGGCTGACCCACCAGCTGTGCGACCACGTCGCGATGAGCCTCACACCCGACGGCTTCACCATTCGCCTGATCAGCGGAAACCCGAACCACCGCGCGTAGGGCCCGGACAAAGGCCGGACCCGGTCGGCTCGCGAGGGCGCATCCGACGGGTCCGGTCCTCTGTACACCGGAAAGGCCCTGCATCCGATCCGGGCCTTGATGATCTACCCGATCACCCTCGGGGGCAAACCGGGGCCAGCTAGATTTTTCGCATGGGGATTCGGAGAGTGTGCGCCGTGCTGGCATCGCTGCTGGTGGTGGCCGGATGTGCCGAGGTCGGCTCGGCGATGGACGACGCGAACGCGGTCGCCGACCAGGCGTCGGTGTGCGCGGAGGCGCTCGGCCTTGCGGACCTGAACCCGCTCATCGACAAGGAGCGCCTCCAGGCCCGCGCGGAGGACAAGGAACGCAGACTGCGCGAACTGGCAGGCGACGTCGCCGACGAGGACATCAAGGCCTCACTCCTCGGCCTGGCCGACTCCTACGTCCAGGTGCAGAAGGAACGCCTCGACGACGCGGGCGTCGTCGCACGCTGGGTGCAGCGCAACACCGAACGCCTTGACGCACTGAGGGTGGCCTGCACCTGACGCCTGATGCCATGAAAGACCAAACGAGAACGCGCTCACTGCACCGAAGGAATCCTTCAGTGCAGTGAGCGCGTCAAGGTCAGGCGGCCTTCTTCGCCTCGTGGCGTAGCAGCACCGGCAGTGCGGCGACGTCGTTGGCCATGAAGGAGCGCAGCGGCGGCACATCCTCCGGGGCGACCGCGAGCCCCAGGTCGGGGTAGCGGGCGAACAGCGCGGGCACCGCCACGTTGGCCTCGAGTCGTGCGAGGCGGGCGCCGGGGCAGAAGTGTGGCCCGCCGCCGAAGGCGATGTGTTCCTTGTTCTCCCGGTCGATGTCGAACACCTCCGGGTTCGGGAACACGTTGGGGTCACGGCCGTGCGCGAGGTAGCTGATCATGATGGCGTCGTACTTCTTGATGACGACGCCCTCGCCGAGGTCGATGTCGGCCTTGGCCCACCGCATCGGCAGGTGCCCGACGGGGCACTGCAGGCGCAGGGACTCCTCGATCGCGTCCGGCCACCGGCTCGGGTCCGCCCTGACGATGGCCAGCTGGTCGGGGTTGGCGAGCAGCTCGCGGACCGTGTGGTCGATGAGCGAGACCGTGGTCTGGCTGCCGCCGCCGATCAGCAGGATCAGCATGTCGACCAGCTCCTGCTCCGACAGCGGCTCCTCGCCGTCGACGCGGGCCGCGATCAGGAAGCTCGTCAGGTCGTCACCCGGCTCGCGGCGCTTGCCCTCGATGAGGGTCCGCATCGCGACGTTGATGTCGACGAACACCCTGGCCGACTCCTCCTCCGGCACGTTGTCGGTGTCCAGCACGACGCGCAGGATGCGCAGCACCTCGGGGCGCAGGTCCTCTGGCACCCCGAACAGGTCGCAGATCATCCTGGTCGGCAGCTGCTGGGAGAACGCGGTGTGCAGGTCCACCGGCTCGTCGCCGGGGCGGGTCGCCAGGTCGTCGAGCAGCTTCTCCGCGATGGCCTCGAGGTGCGGCTTCATGGCGTCGATGCGCTTGGGCGTGAGCGCGGGTGCGACCAGCTTGCGCAGGCGCTGGTGCTCGCGGCCCTCCGCGGTGGACATGGACTCGACGTCCACCCACGGCGACAGCCACGGCACCTCACCCGGCTCGTACATCGGCAGGTTGTTCTTGAGGTTGCGGGAGATGTCGGGGTGGCTCAGCAGCTTCTTGACCACGTCGCCACGGGTGATGGACCAGACCACGACACCCTCTGGCAACTCGACGGCCACCGCGGGTGCGGCCTCGCGAAACCGGTCCAGCTGCGCGTACATGCACTTGCCGCCACCGCTGTCGATCGTCTCACTCGGCTTGGTGCTGAAGGGGATCATGTCGTACTCCTAGAACGTCTGGTCAGGATTCCGTTGCGTGGCAGCAATGGCACGAGCTGGCCTCGGCGGGCACGGCCTTGATGATGGACAGCGGGCCTGCCGCGTTGCGGCCGACGGACTCGACGGTGAACCCGGTCTCCTCGAGCAGCGCGCGGAACTCGCTCTCGGTCCGCTCCCGGCCGCCCGCGGTGACGAGCATGTTCGCGTCGGTCAGGAACATCACCGGCTCGTCGGTCGTCGCGGTGTCGGTCAGCACCGAACCCACGATCAGCAGCGTCGCGTTCGCGGGCATGTGCTCGCGGACCGTCCTGAGCAGGTTCGCGGCGGGCTCGTTGTCCCAGTCCTGGAACACGCTCTTGATGATGTACAGGTCCCCGCCGTCGGGCACGGAGGAGAAGAAGTCGCCTGCCACGACCTCGCAGCGGTCGGTGAGACCGGCCTCGGCGAGCACGCCCGGCGCCTCGGCCACCCCGCTCGCGCTGTCGAAGACGACGCCGGTCAGGTGCGGGTGGGCGGTGAGGATCGCCTTGAGCAGCGTGCCGTCCCCGCCGCCGATGTCCACGACGGTCTTGACGTCGGAGAAGTCGATCCCGTCGGCGACCTGGCCCGCCGAGATCCGCGACTCCTGGCTCATCGCGTAGTTGAACAGCGCGGACAGCTCCGGCTGCTCGGACAGGTGCACGTAGGCGTTCTTGCCGTGGACGTGGTCGAACGCGCACTCACCGGTCTTGATCGTGTGCCCGACCGACTGCCACGAGCTGAACAGCGACTGGTCGGTGAAAAATCGCGTGAAGGCCCACAGCGAGTTCGGGGAGTCCGTGCGCAGCTGGTCACCGACCTCCGACAGCCCGAACCGCCCCGGCTCCGGCTCGGTGGTGATGCCCACCGCCGCCAGCATGCGCAGCAGGCGGAGCAGCGACGGCTCGTGCGAGCCGGTCGCCTCGGCCAGCGCGGTGCTGGTGTCCACACCGTCGTGGATGAGGTCGGCGATCTTCAGCTCGGCGGCGAGGCTGAGTGCCTGAGACGCCATGTAGCCACCGATCACTTCGATCAGCGCGGCCCGGTTGCGGATCTTCTCGGCCTGGTTGGGCAGGGTGCTGGTCATCGGGGAACGCCTTTCCACTCTCACTTGTCGAGCCGGTGTCGGATCCACACGTTGGGTTCGATGTAGACGGCGCGGTCGTGCGCGACGTTGACCTCGACGGGGGTCAGCGCGCCGGGTACCGCCACGGGGCCGTCGGTGTCGAAGGGCAGGCCGGTCCACTCGCGCCACTGTGCGAGGCTGCCCGCGATCGCCATCGAGGCCGGGCAGATCTTGATGATCTGGCCGCCCTCCCGGACGTGCACGCGCAGCCAGGCGTCGGCCGGGAGCCCGTCCGGCCGGGTGCGTGCCGCGTACTCGGTGATCGACACCTCGGGCTCCGCGTGCTTGTTGCTCGGCCGGACCGGCGCCATGAGGTCGGCGAAACCGAGGCGCCGCGCGTTGTCGTTGAGTGCCACGAGCGTCCTGCTGGACAGGTTTCTGTCCTGTCTGCCCGGCACGACGGCGATCTCGAGCGCGCAGACGGCGGTGAGCGCACGTCCGGCGTAGGTGTCGACCATGCTCTGGCGGAGCACCTCGTCCCAGCCGGTGTCGGGCAGGCTGTCGAGGTCACCGTCCCATGCGAACGGAACGCTCGCCGCTCTCGCGATGACCTGCTCGTCGTCGCCATCGCCGTCGAGCACGACGAGCTGGTGCTCCGCGTGCCGCTCGAACGCCCAGTCGACGAGCAGCGGCTCGGCCCGGACGTACGCGGGCCAGGTCGACTCCATGGTCAGCATCGCTGACGCCAGGTCGGGACGCTCGGCGAGGCTGGCCACACGCAGGTTCGTGACGACCGACATGGTGACTCCTTACAAGAGCAGGATCACCGGGAAGTCTCACTCGGTGACCTTGCGGCACACCCGCGCCACACTCGCAAGCCGGCCGCCCCGCGATGGAGTCACTCGCTGTCCCGCCCTGGTCACCGCCCTTTCAGCGGCGTAGCGCCTCGACCAGGTCCTCGGCTGCCGAGCGGAGGGTGCCTGGGGACAACGGGTTCACGCTGATCCACCCGTTGGGTGTCGGCTGTGTGGGGGTCGTGACCCGGACCCGGCCCGACGGGGTGTCCAGCCAGCACAGCTCCTGGCCGGAGCGGGTGTCGCGGACGGTCCCGTTCTCCCGGGTGGTCGTGGTCGCGCCCAGCTGCCCGCCGCCATCGACCGTGCTGACCAGGTCGGTGAGTGCGTCCAGCTCGTCGGGGTCGCCGCCGTGTGCCACCACCACGTGGTGGTGGCCCGTCGTCACCTGTGCGGCCGCGGCAGGCAGCCGGACGGGCATGGCCGGGGCCGCCACCAGGTCCGGTACCAGTGCGGTCAGTGCGGACGCGACCGCGCTGAGCGGGATGCGCCGCACGTCGACGAGCCGGTCGCCGGTGAAGGTCTGTTTGCACAGCACCGCGTGCTTGCCGTACACGAACGCGACCGCGCCGCGTTCGCCCGCCGGACCTCGGACCACCAGGTCGACGGTGCCCCGCCGCCTGGCCAGCGC
>NZ_JBARWZ010000077.1:0-8726 GCF_049647105.1 Actinophytocola sp. | reverse complement strand
CCGATCCGCACCGGCGAGCCCAACCCGGCCACCACGTCCCGCCGCGGATCATCAGCCCGAACCTGGTCCCAGCCGGGTGTGGTCACCTCCCCGCAACACACACAGACCTTCGACACCCGCTGGTACTCGGTGACTTCCGGCGGCGGCACCGAACCCACGTCCACCACCTGCCGCCGCTCCCGACTCGCCACCGAAGCCTCGGCCAGCGGTGACGCGCATCCCCGACAACACTCCGGCTCAAGCACGACAATCTCGTCCGGATCATCGATCAACGACCGTGACGACGAGGACGCGCCCGGCTGCTTACCGGGCTTGCGCCCCGAACGGCTACGCGACGAGCGCCTCTTGGCTGCCTTCTTGTCCCACAGCGCGTCCGAGGACGGTGGGCGCGATGAATTCGTAGAATCCCGCCCCAGCCGGCGTTCCAACTCCGCGATCCGCTCACCCTGCTCAGCGATCACCCGATCCCGCTGCACCAGCGCCGTTTCCAGCTCAGCCACACACGCGAGCACCCGCTCAAGCAACGCCTCAGCCGACCCCGGAACCGACACCCCAAGATCATCCCAGCCACGCCTCACACCACAGCAACCAGGTCACCACACAGGTGAATAGCTACGGTGGATCCAGGTGCAACGTCCTAAAGCCGCTTTTGGGACATTGTGCCTGTCCTTCACCCGTCAATAGTGAACACTTTCGTGTCCTTTGTGGCGGGTTGGTTTGCGTCGCCGATTCGCGCTGTTCAGACTGCTCCCAATCTGCCGTGGCGGAGCGTGACGCCACGGGACAAATCAACGGAGGTCACCAGGCGATGTCGAGTGCGAGCCGGTCAGCGGACGTCAACTCCCGGCGCAAGGGTCGGCAGTTGGTCCGGCGGACACTGATCGCGATCGCGGTGGCCGGTTTGGCACTGTTCGCGGCGGGGCCGGCCGGTGCACAGGAGCCACGGTCATGGACGGTGTACGCCACGGGTAACCAGATCGATGTACCCGGCATCGTCACACCGATCGACACCGCCACCAACACGGCTGGTCCGCCGGTGACGGTTTTCGACTCCTTCGGCATCGCGGTGACCCCGGATGCCGCGACCGCGTACGTCACGGCACGTTCCAACGACCAGGTGGTGCGCATCGACACCGCCACCAACAGCATCATCGGGGATCCCATCGACGTCGGGGTGTTCCCCACCGGTATCGCCATCACGCCCGACGGCTCGACCGTCTACACGGCCGACCAGAACGGCGGGTCGGTCACCCCGATTGACACCGCCACCAACACGGCCGGTCCGCCCATCCAGCTGCTGCCGCCGGCGGAGACCGTGTTCACGCACCGCATCGCGATCACCCCCGATGGCACGAAGGCCTACGTCGTCGTGCGCGGGTCCACCGAGACGCCGGTCCAGGTCATCCCCATCGCCATCGCGTCCGAGCCGCCCGTGGTGCTTCCCGCGATCACGATGGCCAACGGGCAGCTGTTCGACATCGCGGTCACGCCCGACGGCGCGACGGTGTACATCATCGACAACGCCAACGACCAGGTCATCACCATCAACACCGCCGACGACACCCTCGGTGCGAGCATCGCCGTTCCGGACGACCCGCTGGGTATCGCGATCACCCCCGATGGCGCGAAGGCCTATGTCGCCAGCCAGCGTGCCGACCTCGTCACCCCGATCGACCTCACGACCAACACGGCGCTGACACCGGTTTCCACCGGCGACGGTCCCTATGACCTGGCCGTGACCCCCGACGGCAAGCGGGCCTACGCGGCGAACGCCGCCTCGGACACCGTCAGCGTCGTCGACACCGCCACGGACACGGTTACCGGCGGCCCCATCCCGGGCGGGGACGGCGTCGACAACCTCGCCATCACCCCGGACCAGGCACCGACCGCCGTGCTCGCGGCCACGGCGTCGGCCACCGGATGCGTGGTCACACTCGACGCGTCGGCCTCCACCGTCGCCTTCGGCACCATCGCAGGCTATTCCTGGGACTTCGGGGACGGGACGACCACGACGACGACCACCCCGACCACCACACACACCTACGCGGAACCTGGCAACCACACGGTGACGGTGACCGAGACCAGCTCCGGCGGCACCTCGGTGCCCGAGCTCACGCCCGACTCGTTCACCGGCCAGACCATGAGCCGCAACGCCGACGACCAGGCGCGGACGACAGCGACCGTCAGTTTCGCCGCGTCCTGCCAGGCACCGCCCCCGGCCAACGGCGACGAGTCACCCCCGGCCGACGACTCCGGTACCGAACTGGCCGCGACCGGAGGCGTGCCGACCGATCTGCTCACGCTGGGGTCGTGGATGCTCGTCGCGGGCGCCTTCCTCGTCTACCTTGCTCACCTCAGGTGGCTGTCCCGCCGAGGGCGTGCCGGTCAACCCAGGCGCCCCACGTCATAGACGGTGAGGTCGAGGTAGGTCTCGACGACGAGCCGGTGCTCGGCGGTAAAGCCGAGGTCCATGGTGGGCGCGGTCATGGTGATGGTGTGCCGCGTCCGGCCGCCGATCGGGTCCACCAGCTCGACGGTGTCGCCACCCTCGCCGACCACCGCGGCGAGCACCGTGCCGTCGGGGAGCAGGGTGGCGGCGAGGATCTCCGGGGCAGTCACACGCAGCGGGACCGGGTCGCGGTACGGGCGACCGGTGGCGATGTCCCAGACTCCGACGGTGCCAGTGCCGGGATCGGCGCGGACCGCGACCGGCGTCCGGTCCGGCAGCGTGAGGCAGTCCACGGCCCGTTTGCTGGTGCGCCAGTCGTCGAAGGGCGGACCGTACGGGCGGCCGGAGGCGGCGTCCCATGCCCGCACCCGGTCGTCGCGGGGGAGCACGATCAGCGAGCCGTCCGGCAGCGGCACGACGGCGAGGTCCTGGCTGCGTAACGGCAGCGTCGGCCCGTAGGGCCTGCCGGTGTCGGCCCGCCACGCCCGCACGGACTCGCCGCCGGTGATCACGATCGGGGTGCCGTCGCACAGGTTGAGACACGACACGAGCCACGGCCGCCCGGTGTGTCCGGCCAGCGCCACGTCACGGGCCTCGTCAGTGGACAGGTCGCACAGCCGCAGGCCGTCCGGCACGACCGTGACCACGGCGGGGCCGTTGACCGTGTCCACACACCCCCGCGCCTGGAGAGCCGCCCCGGCGAGCAGCCGCCGCCGGAGCCCGCCGGTCGCGGAGTCCCAGACGTGGACGCTGTCACCGTCGCTTTCCTGGCCCGCCGTCACGATCACCTCGCCGTCGGGCAGGCGGACGTGTCCGAGTGTCCAGATCGGACCGGTGAACCCGTGTTCGGAGGGGCGAACGCGCAGACTCCACAGCCCCACGTCCTGCTCGGCGACGACCACCACCGGCCCGCCGTCACGATGCCGCCCGCACGCCACGGCCGGGCCGTCGCCCACGGCGGGCAACGACGGTCCATGGGCGAGGCCGGTGCGCAGGTTCACGCACACCACCGAGCCGTAGCGGCCCACCGAGACGGCGATCGCCGTGCCGTCTGGTAGTTCCGCGCATGCCAGGGCGTTGATCTCGCCGCTGTGCTCGGTCAGCGGCGGGCCGTAGGGGAGGCCGGTCTCCAGGTCCCACGCCCGGACCACGCCGTGCCGTCGGCCGTCATCGTCGCGTTCCCGGTCGCTGCCCGCGACCGCGAGCACGGTGCCGTCGGTCAACCGCAGGCACCGCAGCCTGTTCACGGCGAAACCGGTCTCGATCGGCGAGTCGCGGAACCGGCGGGCGGCCGGCTCCCACACCAGGAGGGTCCCGCCGTCGGAGACGACCACGATGCCCGCCTCGCAGGCGACCTGTGGTGAGACGTGTTCACCGGGCAGCGGCTTGCCATGGGGCCGTGCGGTCGCGAGGTCCCAGAACCGGACGCGGTCGTCGTCGCCGGTCACCGCGAGCGCGGTGCCGTCGGTCAGGGTGGTGCAGGCGAGGGAGCTCCAGGAGGACAGCACGCCGCCGTTGGTGGCCGACCGCATCCCGGCGGCGGCCAGGTCCCATACCCGCAGCGCACCGTCGAGGCACACTGTCACCGCGACCGGGGTGCCGTCGGGGAGACGGGTGCAGATGAGGCCGGTCGCGTACTGGTCGGGCGTGGCGATCCTCGGCGCGCTGCGAAGCGTGCCGGTATCGAGGTCCCACACCTGAAGCGTGCCGTCGCCGGTGCCGCACACCGCGACCGGGGCGCCGTCCGGCAGCGTCGTGCAGTCCACACAGGTGACCCACGTGTCGCCCGGCATGCCCTGCCAGAGCCTGCGTTCACGCAACTCCTCCCAGCAGCCGACCCGCCAGCGCATCACCGGGCACGGCCCTGTCGCATCCGGTCCTCCTCGATCACAGGAGGCGCCAGAGTAGACCCACGGGCCGGTGGCCGCGCGGCGGTCAGGTGCCGATGCTGGCTTGTGGCCCCGCGTAGGTCCGCAGGAGGGACGGGACGTTCGCGGCCGGGTCGAGGGTGTAGGAGTAGTACGTGCTCGGGTTGAACGCAGAGCCGCCGGTCTCCTGCTGGCCACTCGAGTTGACCACGATGCTGCCGGACTGCCGCAACTGCGCGGCGTCGTCGCGGTAGTAGGGGTCCTTCACGTTGTCGAAGTAGCTGTTCTCCAGGACCATCTTCGTCCCGCCCCTGGCGTAGTTGCCGTAGGAGGCGATGTTCTGCAGGTAGTTGTTGTAGAGGTGCGCGTACGCGACGTTGTCCGTGCTGGGGTTGCGCTGGTTGTTGTCGTGGATCCAGTTGTGGTGGATGGTCATCCGCGACGTGACGTTGGTCGTCCAGCCGATCCCGAAGGCCTTGTTGTTCTCTCCCAGCACGTTCCACGACACGGTCAGGTAGGTGGTGTCGAGCCGGCTGTCGATGAGGCCGTCGTTCATCCGCACGATGGTGTTGTGGTCGATCCACACGTGGTGCGCGGTGTCCATCTGGATGCCGTCGTAGTCGAAGTCCTTGTCGTCCGGGTCGTCGGAGGCCATCCGGGTGTCGCGGATCGTGAGGTTGCGGATGATCACGTTGTGCACGCCGGTGCCCAGGAAGAACCCGCCGTTGACGATGTGCCCGCTGGTACCGACCCCGACGATCGTCTTGTTCGACTGGACGCGGAGCTCGGTGCCGTAGGCCGCGACGGTGATCGCACCACCGACCCGGATCACGTACGGCTCGCTCGCGGTCGCGTACCGGACCAGGTCGGCGTAGTTGGTCACCGTGACCGTGGCACCAGCCGCGCCGCCGGTGGTCGTCGTGTCACCCATGCCGCTGGTGCCCGCGAACCCGTCCGCCGCGTTCGACCACGTCCTGCCTGCCGGGGTGAACAGCCATTGTTTGTTGGTGTTGGCGGTGCAGGTTTCCTGCACGATGGGTATGCCGGAGCCGGTGGCGGCGTTCTGGTTGGCGAGGCAGAGTCCGCTGGCGACGTTGATGATCTGGTAGGTGCCGGTGCCTGAGGCGACGAGGCGCCATTGTTGGTAGGTGGAGCCGTTGCAGTTCCATTGCTGGAGCTGGATGCCTGGTTCGGTGGTGCCGTAGGGGATGTCGAGGCACTTGCCGCTGTTGACGTTCGTCAGCGTCTGGTAGCTGCCCGAGGCGGCCAGGGTGAACTGTTGCCAGGTGTCGCCGGAACAACTCCACTGCTGGACCAGGCCGCCGTTGTCGGATGACCCGGCGGCGACGTCGAGACACTTACCACTGTTGGTCACGCTGACCTGGTAGGTCGTGCCGTTGACCGGCACCGCCGCCTGAGCCGGCGCGGACACGGTGACGGCCGTCGAGCCGGCCACCGCCACCACGAGGACGGCCTTGAGCGCGGCGCGGCGCAGCCAAGTCGAACCAACCGGTCTCATGAGGTCCTCCACGTTGAGGGCGGCGAGCGATGTTATCGCTAACAATCTACTTATCGCACGTTATTGAACCAGTGTCAATAGTCGAGTGCAGCTTAACTCGTTCAGCTTGGAAATGGCGGGAGGTGCGATGTTAGCGAGAACATCCATGGCCGAAGTGCCGAGGTCCGGCTCCTGCGGGCGCTGGTCCGGGTACTGATCGGCGAGGGGCGCGCTCGCTCGGCAAGGCGAACTCTTCTTCGTAACGGAAAGCACACGAGTGTGGTCTCCCGGTTCCGCGATATCGCCTCGCAGGCGCGTTGGGGCATGCCACGATGTTGGGGGATTCAGTCGTGGAGAGGGGGCGCCGTGTCCAGCCATATGGACCAGATGATCGCCGAGTTCGAGAAATTTCGGTCCAGGATACGTCAGGCCGAGGCCCGTTTCGAGGGCGTCGAGGAGATGGGCGAGCGAATCTCGCGGGTGGAGAGCACGGCGACCTCACCGGACCGCCACGTGACGGTCACCGCGGGCGCCAACGGCATGGTCACCGACATCCGGCTCACTCCATCGGCCATGCGCAACGCCCCGGCGGAACTGTCCGCGATCATCATGAACACCCTGCGCCAGGCCGTTGCCGGAGCCGCAAGGCAGCAGGCCGAGGTCGTGGACGACGTCTTCGGCGACGCGTTCGGCACCAACACCTCAGAACAGGTCCGCCAGGCCCAGGCGGAGGCGTTCGGCACGCCCGGGAACGCGGCACCGGACGAGTCGGGACGACCTCGCCGCGCGTCCCGTCCACCGGACGACGACTACGGCCAGCACTCAATCCTCCGACGTTGACCGACGGGACAAGCCGATGTCAGATGGAATACAGGTCGATACCGCCGCGCTTTCCGCCTACGCGGGACAACTCGGCTACTACGGGGACGAGGCAGGCAAGTTCGAGAAGCTCATCGACGCCGCCGACGTGACCAACGAAGCCTGGGGTGTGGTTGGCATCTTCGCCAAACAGGGCTACACCGACCGCCTCGCGGAACTGCGTTCACTGCTCGACGACATGAAGGCAGGCGTCGACGCGCTCGTCACCAAGGTGAACCAGTCGGCCGCGATGTACGAGGGCAACGAGGAGGCCGGCGTCATCAGGTTCGGTCAACACGAGGCCGAGATCGACGCGACGGGGGGCCAGTGACATGACGGACCCGAAGCCGAGCATCGCAGAGACGCTGAACGTCGAGGGCTACGACGAGAGCCTCGGCGCGAACCTCGACCGTGCGGTCGGGCACGTTCCCGTCGCGGGGACGGCGTACAAGGCAGGCAAGTCGATCGGCGAGCATGCACAGCAGGCCGTCGACGCGGACAACCTGGCCGACTTGGCGTCGGCCGGTGCCTCGCTGGTCGGCGACGGTGCCGCGTTCGTCGGTGCCGCCGCCCTGGACGCGGGCACCTTTGCCATGGACCCGATCGGCTGGCTGGTTAGCCACGGGTTGAACATGCTGCTCGAGTTGGTCCAGCCGCTGCAGGACGCGCTGCACCAGGTCACCGGCGACGGGCCGGCGATCGGGCACGCGTCGGACAACTTCGTCGCGATCGCGCAGGGCTTCGTCGCACTGGCCGACGACTTCGAGCGCACCGGCGACACGGCGCTTCAGGACTGGATCGACGACGCGGGCAACGCGGCGAAGGAAGCACTCGGCGACTTCTCGTCAGGCATCCGCGGCATCGGGTCGGCAGCGGGCTCGGTGGCCGAAGTCCTGCAGATGTGGTCGATGGTCATGGTGGTCATCGAAGAGGTGATCAAGGGCATCCTCACCGAACTGGTGTCCTGGCTGATCACCGTCTGGTCATCGGCCCTGGCCTCCTCCGTGATCTCCTGCGGCACGTCGGTCGCCACCGCGATGACCGCGTCCATCGAGAAGGCGGTCGAAATGATGAAGAAGGTCACCGGCTACCTCGGCAAGTTCGGCAAACTGCTCGACAAGTTCATGGAATTCCTGCCGAAGCTCTCGAAAACCATCGAGGGCTGTATAAGGAAGTTCCGGCTCGGCACCTTCGCAGGCGAGTCGAAGTTCTCCTACAAGGTCCTGGACGAGACCGCGGGGGCGTTCACCAAGAGCAACCGGGAGCTCGCCATCGACCTCGGCACGTCGGCTGGGGTCAAGCCACTGTTGACCGGCATGGGCATCAAGGCCGGGATCGGTGCGGGCTTGGGTGCTTACCGCGAGGGCACGGAAGAAGTCACATCGGGAGGGGGCGAGCCATGGCTCGACAAGAGCGAGATCGGCGGGGACCAGAGCGCGGAGGAGACCAGGAGGAACCTCGATATCTAGTCGATGACGCTCCCCGCGGCCAGAGCCCGGCCCTGCAGCGATTTACGCGCAAGATGGTCGAGTATCAACGGCGAACGAAGGAGAACACTTACAAGTCGGAAGTACGACCCGGTTTCCGCGAAGCTGTCGAGCAGCAGATGCGAACGCAGTGGCGTGAACCGGTGATCGTGCTCCGTCTCGCGAGCATTTCCGACGTGGGATACGACGTTCCGGGACGGAGAACGGACGGTACCGTCAAAGGCAAACGGCTCGTCAGACGGTTCTTCTGGAACATCCTGCGCGGTGTGGGCTTCGTAGTGGCCAACATCTTCATGATCGCCGTTACGATGCACGTGGTCAACCCGCTGTCGCGGTGGATCCTGGTAACCGGTCCGGCGAACGCGATGGTTCTCGACCTGCTCGACAGGATTCGGGAGGCTCAGGGGCCTTGGCTGGTCTGCTCCCCGTCAGGGCTCGCGGCAGGGGAACGTCAAAGTCTGTGATCTTGGTGTGAAGTCCGGTGTGGACGCGCTCGGTGTGTCGTCCGGACATGGGTGATGGCCTCCGCCCTGGGATGATCAAGGTTCCTACGCCGCGATCGTCAC
>NZ_JBARWZ010000076.1:0-51732 GCF_049647105.1 Actinophytocola sp. | reverse complement strand
CAGCGCACCCTCGGATCGTGAGTGGTTGGCGGCTGGGTGCCGTCCCTAGTCCGCCTCCCCGGCATCAAAAGTGTTCGTCCCGACCCAGCGCACCCTCGGATCGTGAGTGGTTGGTGGCTGGGTTGCCGTCACGTTCCCCTGAGGTCACTGTTGAGCAGGTCCCGGCCCTCGCCCCAAAGATCCATGAGGCAGCTCCAGACCAGTCACCGCTTTCCTTCCTAGAGCAGTACCACTTCTCTTGTGCCATCGGGGCCGGTCAGCAGGATCTGCTCATCTTGCTCGCGTACCGCCCGGTAGACGAAGTCGCCGTAGCCGACCAGACGTCGCAGAGCCTCGGTGAGCGTCACACCCTCCCGTTCGATGACGATCTCGAGCGCGCGGACCATCTCCGGCGAGATCGCCACGTTGATCCGCTTCGGCTCGGCGGTGAGGCGGCCTTGGGGCGCTTCCTCGACATCCGGGCGGTTACCCAGCATGACCACATCACTTCCTCTGTCGGCCCCGATTTGTCAAGTCTGGCACGGGACATACACATAAGCAACAGGTTCCTAGCACGCAATCACCGTTGTTTATGTGGCAATCTGGAGTTACCCTGCTTCTTAGGGTGATGTTCGCAATGCGAACACCCCACTCCGGCCCCACGAAGGAACCCCGTCATGCAGGACACGAGCCCCGCGGCCAGGACGCCGCGCGACGACGAGCCGGTACCCGGCCGCGTCGCGGACGACGACACCTGCGCGGCGGTCACGTGGTACGAGGAAGGTGGCGACCAGCCCGTCGACGAGCCACTGATCGCGCTGATCCCACTGCCGGACCTGTCATGATCCGCAGGAACCGGCCGGGCGAGGTCACCGACGACGGCACGTGGGTGGACCGCTCACCACCGGGCAACCGCGAACTGATCGCCCGTGGCAGGGAACTGGAGCTGCGCGAACGACAGGCCGAGCTCGAGGCGAAGAAGGCCGCCCGGCGTCACTACCTGCGCATGCAGAAGTGGGTGCTGCTCGGCGTCGGCATGTTGATACTGCTGACCATCATCACGCTGGTGGTGGGCCTGTGGATCGGCGCCCTTTCTCCGGCGCTGGCCACGGAACTGGCGCGCACGATGCTGCCGATCCTGCTCGGTGCGGCCGCCACGATCGTCGGCGCGTTCTTCGGAGCGGGCGCGAACGTCAACCCGAACCGGTTCGACCGGGATCAGTGAGCCCGGATTGAACGGGGACGAGCACGATGAGCGGCAGGTCAGCGGGCGGCTCGTCACCGGTCTCGAACCACGTGCAGTCGACGGGCTCGAGACCACTCACGCGCCATGGGGGCCGCTCCGCGTGCCGTCGGTACGCGGCGGAGCTGGTGTCAGGCATGTGCTTCGCGCCTCCCGGCGGGCCGTCGATGCAGGTCAGCTCGGTCGGCCCACCTTGAGCGTAACCCTCCGGAGGCGACCTGACAACACTCTGTGAGTGTCAATTACGTGTAGTTATCGTGTTGCATCCGCACCAGCAACGCACATACACTTAACCCGAATGCCCCAACTTAACGCAACGGGATGTGACCATGACGGCCAAGGGTGCACCATCCGAACCCGCGGGACAGCAGACTTCCACGAAGACAGAACCGAAGAGGATCAATGTCGCTGTTTCACCGGATACTGTGCGTGCACTCGAGAACGTCATCGAGCGAGAGGGCGTGACCCTGACCGAGGCGCTCCGGCGGCTGGTCGGGTATGGGGACTTCGTTTACCGCGCCGTGCGGGAGGACCGGGAACAGCTGATCGTCAAGGGGACCGAGGGGTCTCGGGAGGTCGTGCTTCTCTGACCCTCCTGGGGGGCTGGGGTTTCCGGGGATGGTTTCGGCGACGGCCTGCCGCGGTCACGGCGTGACGATGGCGAAATTCTTGTCGCCCGGTTCGAGCACCGCCGCGAGCCGCGCCGGTGCCACGGGAGGCCGCCGTCATACCCCGAGCCTCGTCCCGACCCCGGGGTAGAACTTCACCCCGAAACGGTCGACTTCCGACCCGCTGCCCGCCAACCCTCGCCGGACAGCGCTGCCACAAGCCGACCGGTCGTACCGTCGAGGGCGAGGACGCGGCGGCTCCTCACCCGAAACAGATGAAGTCGGTCCGGAGCACCCCTGGCGTCCCGGGTCACGGGCCGTCCGTGCCGGCCATGTGCTGCCGCGCGGCCGCGACGGCGGAGTCCACGTCCGGGTGGACGGTGATCGGCGTGTCGCGTGCCGCGCGTTCGAGCACGTCGCGGAGCTGGCCGATCGGGTGGGCGAGGGCAAGGGTGACGTCGCGGTGGGCGAGGTCGCCTGCGAGTTGGACAAGCATGTCGGTGGCGGTGACGTCGATGAACGGGGCGGTCTCGGTGTCGAGGATGACGGCGCGGGTGGCGTCGGTGAGCTGCGCGAGGACGTGTGCGTGGATGTGGTCGGCGTTGGCGAAGAACAGCCCGGACTCCACCCGCAGGACGAGCACCGAGGGGTCGGTGGACAGGCCGGGATGGCGGCCCATGTCCAGCCACACGCGCGGGCGGTCGTCCTGGCCGGTGCCGGTCTGGCCGCTCCTGCTGGCGAGGCGGGCGATGTGCGGGCGGGAGGAACGGTAGAGCAGCAGGGTCAGCGAGACGACGATGCCGATGACCAGGCCGGGCACGGTGTCGAAGATGAGCACGCCGAGCAGGGCGGTCAGGGCGGCGAGGAAGTCCGCGCGGGCGGCCCAGCCGTAGATGCCGCCAAGGGCATGTGTCCACACGCGATGCAGGCGCCGCAGCGCCGGGATGTCGACGAGCTCGATCACGGCGGCGATGACGATGGCGGCGAGCGTGGCTTCCGGCAATGGTTCGAACAGGCCGGTGAGGAACAGCAGCGTGAGCACGGTCAGTGCGGCGACGGTGAGCCCGGAGAGCTGGCTCTTCGCACCGGCGCCGCCGTTGACCGCGGTCTTGGACAGGCTGCCGTTGACCACCATGCCCGAGGTCAGCCCGGCGCCGAGGTTGGCCGCGCCAAGGCCGAACAACTCGCGGTTGGGGTCGATGTCCACACCGGCCTTCGCGGCGTAGGTCTTCGCCGCACCGAGGCCCTCGGCGTAGCCGACCAGCAGCACGCCGCAGGCCGCGCCCGCGAGCGTCGGGTAGTCACCCGGCCCGGTGTCGGGCAGGCCGAAATGGGGCAGGCCGGCGTCGATGGGGCCGACGATCGCCACGCCGTGGGCCTCGAGACCGAACACCGCGACCGCGGCGATGGCGAGGACGACGGCGACCAGCGAGCCGGGCACCAGCGGCAGCCACCGGCGCAGCAGCAGCACCAGCACCAGGCTCGCCACGCCGACGGCGAGTGTCGCGACGTTGGTGTCGCCGAGTTGGCCGAGCACGGCGCCGAGTTGCGCGAAGAAGTCCCCTTCGCCTTTCTCGACGCCGAACATCTTCGGCAGCTGACCGACCATGATCGTCAGTGCGAGCCCGATGATGAACCCCTTGAGCACCGGCGCGGAGATGAACGAGGCGAGGAATCCCAGCCGGGCCAGGCCTGCGACGATGCCGAGCAGGCCGGTGACGAGCGCCAGTGCCGTGGTGAGGGCGAGATACTGGTCGCTGCCGCCGTCGGCCAGGTCGCCGATGATGCCCGCCGACAGCGCGGCGGTCGCCGACATGGACGCCACGATCAGGTGCGGGGACGAGCCGATCAGCGCGTAGAGCACCAGCGAGGGCACGGCCGCGTACAGGCCGACCACCGGCGGCACTCCCGCGATCGTGGCATAGGCCAGCGACTCGGGCACCAGTACCGCCCACACGGTCAGCCCGGCCAGCAGGTCGGTGCGCAACCAGGATCGTCGGTAGCCCCGCAGCGAGCCTGCGATCAGCGGCGTGCCGCCGCGACGGGTCACACCAGGCCGCCGATGGCCTTGCCGACGAGCACGAAGCCGATGACCAGCAGCATGGTGCCCATCACCGCCGCGTTGTGCGCGGCGAGCCAGGTGTGCAGCGACTCCAGCGGGCGGGCCATCCGCTTGCGGCCCACCGCGTAGGCGAGCACGGGCAGCGACACGGTGCAGGTCGCGAGCACCGTGAAGATCACCACCGCCCAGCTGTCCTGCCCGGCCGACAGCCCGCCGGAGGCGATCGTGGTGCCTGCGGCGACGCACATCAGCAGGTTCTTCGGGTTCACCGCGGACAGCAGCAGCCCCAGCCCGGCGGCCTTGGGCGCGGTGAACCGGTCGATCGCCGCCATCCACTTCGGCGCGGACGGCTCCGCGCCCGCCCGAGGACGTGACTGCCACTGCCGCGCCGCCAGGAGCAGCAGCAGCACCCCCAGTACCAGCTTGATCCATGACGCCGTCGATGACGGCTCGCCACTACCCATGTCAAACGTGCCGGCCAACAGCAGGAACACCACGGTCGCCGCCGCGACACCGACCACCCACCCGGCGAGGAACCCGGCACTGGTGCCACCCGCCTTCGGCGCCAGCAACATCAGAATGACCGCGATGATCGGGATCGGGGAGATCGCCACCCCGACCGCCAACGGAAGCAGGTCGCCCAGCGTCTGCCCCATCCGCCAACCTCCGCAACGTCATGCCCGGTCATCGCATGGCCGTTGCCCCGGCTTGTCGAGGTAGAGGCGGTCGCACACCCGGTCCAGGTCTGCGCCGGTCATCGCGGCCCGACCACGCGGCCACGGACGCCACGTCACGAACATGTCGCATTGACCGGCGCCGTGACCTCCTCCGATGCGGATGAGATCTGCCGTGGTTAATCCGCGGCGAAACTCGTTCCCAGCGCCTGCCAGTCCAGCACCGGCGCGGCCAGGTCCCGAATGGTGGCGAGCAAACCGAGTCGGGCGGCCCGCACCTCGGCGTCCTCCGACATCACGAGAATGTCGTCGAAGAACGTGTTGATGGGAGCGGTGAGCGAGGTGGCCGCCAGCACGAAGCCCGCCAGAGCGGACGTGGCCATGGCGTCCTTGGCCTTCACCAGCTCGCCGTGCAGCGCCACCTCGGCGGGCTCCACCAACCGCGCGGGGTCGTACTCCGGCCGAGTGCCGGCCGGGACGATCCGGCGAACCCGCTGCAGAGCGGTCACCAACGCGGCGAACTCGGAATCCCCGGCACGCTGCTCGATCTCGCGAAGAGTGGCTTCCGCACCGGCCGGAGCACCCGCCAGCGGCAGCACCGCGGCCACATGACGATGGTCATGCCCCGCGTCGAGCAACTGCTGCTCGTAACGGCGGACGACGAACTCCTCGACCTCCGCCAGCGTCTCCTCGCGCACCTCGATGCCCTGTGCCCGCACGTGATCCGCCGCCGACCGCAACCCCCGGCCCAGGGTGATGTCCGACAGCGCGGGGTGCGCTCGCAGAATGCTGATCACCCCGGCCGCGGCCCGGCGCAGGCCGAACGGGTCCGAGCTTCCCGTCGGCGCGGCACCCACCGCGAACAGGCCGACCAGCATGTCGAAACGGTCCGCCAGCGCCAGTACCGCGCCCGGCACCGTCGCCGGGGGACGGTCACCGGACGAGCGGGGGCGTTCCATGTCGAACAACGCCTCGGCCACGGCCTGGGGCTCGCCAGAGCGGGCCGCGTACTCGCGGGCCATGACGCCGGCGAGGCTGGTCAGTTCGATGACCATCTGCGAGGCAAGGTCGAACTTCGCGAGCGCCGCCGCCCGGTCCAGTGTGGAGCGGTCCGTTGTGGACAGTTCGGCGCCGAGGTCGCCTGCCACCGCCGCGACCCGAGCCGCGCGGTCGGCCATGGACCCGAGCTTCTCCTCGAACGCGAGACGGCGCAGGCCTGCCTTCATGATCTCCGGGGCGACCTTCAGGTCCGCGCGCCAGAAGAAGCTCGCGTCCTCGTACCTGGCCCGCAGCACCGCCTCGTTGCCCGCACGCACGGCATCCTGGTCACAGGCACCGTTGGCCACCGCAACGAAGTGGGGCAGCAGCTCGCCATCGGCCGTGCGGACCGGAAGGTAGCGCTGGTGCTTGCGCATCACCGTCGTCAGGATCTCCTGCGGCAGCTCGAGATAGGTCTCCGAGAAACCACCCAGGATGGCGTTCGGGGCCTCGACGAGGTTGGTGATCTCGTCGATGAGGCCCGCCTCGGCCTGCTCGTCGATCGTGCCGCCGACCGTGGCCGCCAGGTCGCGCGCCGCCTTCACGATCTGCTCGCGGCGGACCGTCATCGACGCCACGATGCCGTGTCCCGCAAGGAAGTCCAGGTAGCCGGCCGCGGTCTCGACCGGCACCACCGGCTGGGCGGCCGTGCGGTGCACGCGGGTCTCGCGGCCTGCCGTCATCGACGACGCCGTCACCGGGACCACCCGGTCGCCCAGCAGCGCGACCAGCCAGCGGACCGGACGCGTGAACGACAGCTTCCGGTCGTTCCACCGCATGTTCTTGTCAGCACGCAGCTCCGTGACCACCTCGCCGAGCACACCGCTCAGCACCTCGAGCGCGCCGCGACCGAGGTCGGTCCTCGTGACACCGACGTACTCGACGCCGTCCTGCTCGACCCGCTCCAGCGCGGCCGGGTCGATCTTCTGACCGCGGGCGAAGCCCTGGGCGGCCTTCGTCGGGGCGCCCTCGGCGTCGAACGCCGCCGAGGCACGCGGGCCGCGGACGAAACGCTCGGCGTCCGGCTCCCTCGGGGCCACGCGCCCGACCCGCACCACGATGCGGCGCGGGGTCGCGTCGGCCACCACGTCGCCGTGGTCGAGGCGGGTCGCCGCCAGCTTCGACGCGACCGCGTCGCGGATCGCCGCCGCGCTGCGTGTCACCTCGTGCGGCGGCAGTTCCTCGGTGCCGATCTCGAACAGCAGCGGGGCGGGCTCGGTGACCTCCGCGAACTCCGCGGGCACCTCGGCGGCCGGGGGCAGCTCCGACATGCCCAGCGGGTGACCGAGCTCCTCGCGGCGCTCCGCCCACAGCGCCGACACCTCGCGGGCAAGGCCACGCATCCGCGCGAACGCCTTCGCGCGTTCCGTCGTGGAGACCGCGCCGCGGGAGTCCAGCACGTTGAACGTGTGCGAGCACTTGAGCACGTGCAGGTGGGCGGGCACGGGCAGCCGCGCGTCCAGCATGCGCCGGGCCTCGTTGGCGTAGTCCTCGAACAGGCGTTTCTGCGTCTCGACGTCGGCGTCGTCGAGGTAGAAGCGGCTCATCTCGTACTCGGCCTGGCCGAACGCCTCGCCGTAGGTGATGCCCGGCGCGTACTGGATGTCCTTGAAGTGGCTCACGCCCTGCAGCGCCATGATGATGCGCTCGACGCCGTAGGTGACCTCGACCGACACCGGGTCGAGGCTCATGCCGCCCGCCTGCTGGAAGTAGGTGAACTGGGTGATCTCCAGCCCGTCCAGCCACACCTCCCAGCCAAGACCCCATGACCCGGTCGCCGGGTTGGCCCAGTTGTCCTCGACGAAGCGGATGTCGTGGGCGTGGATGTCGATGCCCAGCGCCTCGAGGCTCGCGAGGTACTGCTCCTGCGGGTCGCCCGGGTCGGGCTTCAGGATCACCTGGAACTGGGTGTGCGTCTGCAGCCGGTTGGGGTTCTCGCCGTACCGGGCGTCGTCGGGGCGCACGCTGGGCTCGACGTAGGCCACCCGCCACGGCTCCGGACCGAGCACCCGCAGAATGGTCGCCGGGTTGAGCGTGCCGGCACCGACCTCGGTGTTGAACGGCTGCACGATCATGCAACCCCGGTCGGTCCAGTACTTGGTCAAGGCGATCAGCGCGTCCTGCATGGTCAGCACCCACAAAACCCTAATGAAAGGCCCTTCGGGAACACTGGGCGGGTGCCTCGATGGCTGGTGGTCGGCGCGACGACGACGGTGGTGGTCGTCGTGGTCGTGCTGGCGCTCGCCTACTTCTTCCAGCGGAAGCTGATCTACCTGCCGTCGAACGGGCCGCTGCCGCCCGCCGCGCGGGTGCTGCCCGGCGCCCGTGACGTGCGGCTCACCACCGGGGACGGGCTCACGCTGGGTGCCTGGTACGTCCCGGCCACCGGACCCGGCCTGGGGTTCACCGTGCTGGTCGCGAACGGCAACGGCGGCGACCGGTCACACCGGACCGAGCTGGCCGCCGCGCTGCGGGCCGAGGGCCTTTCGGTACTCCTGTTCGACTACCGGGGGTACGGCGGCAACCCCGGCGACCCGAGCGCAGACGGGCTCGCGCTGGACGTGCGGGCCGCCCACGCGTACCTGGCCGGCGAGCTGAGGGTGCCAAGGGACCGGCTGGTCTATTTCGGGGAGAGCCTCGGTGGCGCCGTGGTGACCGAGCTGGCGGTGGAGCACCCGCCCTCGGGCCTGGTGCTGCGTTCCCCGTTCACCGAGCTGGCGGACACCGCGGCCGAGCACTACCCGTTCCTGCCCGTGCGCATGCTGCTGCGGGACCGGTTCCCCGTCGCAGAGCAGGTGCGGCGGATCGACGTGCCGACGACCGTGGTCTACGGGACGGCCGACTCGGTCGTCCCGCCCGGGCAGAGCCGCGCGGTCGCCGAGGCGGCGGCGGGGCCGGTGCGGGTGGTCGAGATCAGGGGCGCAGACCACAACGACCCGGTCCTGGTGGCCGGGTCGCGGGTGGTCGATGCGGTGGTGGAGCTGGTCAACTCGCGTCGCTGACCTGCAGTTTGTCGCTGACCTGTAGTTTCTTGCGGTGCGCGTAGGCGGCGCGGCGCTCGGACTCGTCGAGTCCGCCCCAGATGCCGTACGGCTCGTACACGGTCAGCGCGTGATGGCGGCACTGCACGATCACCGGACAACCGCGGCAGACCTCCTTCGCCCGCTCGACCCGTTCCTCCCGCGCCTGGCCACGCTCCGCCCTCGGGTGGAAGAACATGTCGCTGTTGCGGCCTCGGCAGGCAGCCAGTCGCTGCCAGTCCCACGTTTCCGAAATCGGACCGGGCAGCCGGGAAACGTCCACCATGGCTGGCTCCTTCACAACATCGCGCTTGACCTGTTCGCCGAGGTGGTACCCGGGTCGTTCGGGACGCAAACTTCACGGTGGCGAAAGTCGCGGACTGGTGCGTCGTAGCAGGAAAGGGCCATCATGACCATGACGCAACAGCCAGGTGGAGGGCAGTAGCAGTGGCGCGACCGATCTGGAGCGGAGCCATCAACTTCGGGTTGGTGACGATTCCCGTCGAGTTGTACAGCGCGACAGAGGACCACACGATCAGCTTCCGGCAGTTCGAGCGGGGGACCTCGGACCGGATCCGGTACAAGCGGATCAACGAGCGCACCGGCAAGGAGGTCGCGTTCTCCGACATCGTCAAGGGCGCGGACGTCGGCGGCGGCGAGTACGTGATCATCGAGCCGGAGGAGCTGGACCAGATCGCGCCAGGCCGGTCCCGCACGATCGACATCAACTCGTTCGTCGACCTGGAGGACATCGACCCGATCCACTTCCAGAAGACGTACTGGCTCGCGCCCGCCAAGGAGGAGTACAGCAAGTCGTACTCGCTGCTGCTCCAGGCGATGGAGAAGACGAACCGCGCCGGGGTCGCGTCGTTCGTGATGCGCGGCAAGGAATACCTGACGGCCGTGCGTGCCGGGGACGGGCTGCTCGTGCTGAACACGCTGCTGTTCCCCGAGGACATCCGGGACCCGGCCAAGGAGCTGAAGTCACTGCCGGAAGTCGCGTCCGCGCGCGGCAAGGAAATCGACATGGCCGTCAACCTGATCGAGTCGATGTCGGACGAGTGGCGGCCCGACGAGTACCACGACACCTACACCGAGCAGGTCGAGAAGCTGATCGAGTCCAAGCGGGAGGGCAAGGAGATCGTCGCAGAGGCCGAGCCGTCCGAGCCGACGAAGGTCGTCGACCTGTTCGAGGCGCTGTCGCGCAGCGTCGAGGGGCGCAAGAAGGGCCGGGCGGCGCCGAAGTCCCCGAACCTGGACGACCTCAGCAAGGCCGACCTGGACAAGCTCGCGAAGGAGCTCGACGTCAAGGGCCGCTCCAAGATGAACCGCGACGAGCTGGCCAAGGCGGTCGCGGACGCGCAGAGCACGGCGGCCGCGTCCTGACACACTGGAGGGCGTCGCCAGGACGGATGTCCTCGAAGGCGCCCTCCGGGGTTTGTCACGCGCGCTTGTAGAACGGCAGCTTCACCACCGAAACGGGCATCGCCTTGCCTCGGATGTCCACGGTCAGCTGGGTGCCGGGCTCGGTCAGTGCGGGCGGCACGTACGCCATCGCGATCGGGTGGCCCAGCGTGGGCGACAGGGCGCCGCTCGTCACCGTGCCGACCTGCTTGTCGCCGTCCATCACCGGGTAGCCGTGCCGAGCCGCCCTGCGGCCATCGGCGATCAGGCCCACCAGCACCTGCTCCACCGCGTCGCCCGCGTCGCGGCGGCGTTCCAGCGCGGCGCGGCCGACGAAGTCCGCGGGCTTGTCGAACTTCACGACCCGGCCGAGACCGGCGTCGAACGGGGTCATGTCGGCGGTCAGCTCGTTGCCGTACAACGGCATCCCGGCCTCCAGGCGCAGCGTGTCGCGGCACGCGAGGCCGGCGGGCAGCAGGCCGTGCTCCTCGCCGGCGGCAGACAGCGTTTCCCACACGTGCGGAGCGTGCGGCGCCTCCGCGTACACCTCGAAGCCGTCCTCACCGGTGTAGCCGGTCCTGGCGAGCAGCACGTCGTGGCCGCCGATGCGGGTCGGCACGCTGCCGTAGTACGGCAGTGCCCCGAGGTCCGCGTCGCACACCGCGCCGACGATGTCCACGGCCTTCGGGCCCTGCACGGCGATCAGCGCGCAGTCGGTCGACCGGTCGGTGACCTCGACCGTGAACCCCTCGGCCCGCGCCGTCAGCTCGGCGTGGACCACCGCGGCGTTCGACGCGTTCGCGACCACCATGAAGTGGTCCTCGCCGATCCGGTACACGACCAGGTCGTCGAGCACGCCGCCATCGCCGTCGCAGATCATCGTGTACCGCGCGCGCCCCACCTTGACCGCCGACAGCTTGCCCACCAGCGCGTAGTCCAGCGCCCGCGCCGCCTCCGGGCCGGTCAGCTCGATCTCCCCCATGTGCGACAGATCGAACAGGCCCGCGGCCTCCCGCACCGCCTTGTGCTCGGCCAGCTCGCTGCCGTACCGGAGTGGCATCGACCAGCCTGCGAAGTCGGTGAAGGACGCACCGAGGCGGGTGTGCACGTCATTCAGCGGCGAAAGCGTACTCATGGCCCCGATCCTGCCTGGTGAGACACCAGGCAGGAACAACGGGGTGCCACTACCGGGGGAACAGCGTGAGATCCGGGTCGGTCGCGATCTCGGCCAGCTGGTCCGCGTCGAGGGACTCGACGTCCACGCTCGAGGGGAGCCCGTTCTTGCTGGACCAGGACAGGTCCCCGATGACGGCGGTGACCTCCGTGCCGTCCGCCCGGCGTGCGATGACGTCGATCTGGCTGCGGCCACCCGGAAAGTTAATGGTGTGCACCTTGACGTCGTCACCGGCCGGGGTGGTGAACTCGTCACAGGTCCGGGTGGGGTCGACGTCCGGGATGCCCTCGCACGGGTACTGCTTCTCGACCCAGGCGGGATTCACGATCAGGTAGATCATGCCCGTGCCGTCGGGGCCGCGCAGCAACGCCGACGCCTCGTAGCGGGCGCGGCCGTCACAGATCGGCAGTTCGGTCGGCGACTGGCTCACCTGGTAGAGCTCCAGCGGCTCGCGTGGCGTGCCGACGGGGTACTCGTCGCCGGGCACGAGTTCCAGCTCCGGGCGTTGTGCCAGGACGGCGGCGACCGCCGCCGGACCGAGGCGGGCCGCCGCGTCCCCTGCCGTCTCCCGGGGTTCCTCCGCGCACTGCGGTGGTCCCACCCGGTCGCCGGGGACGGGTACCGGCGATAGCTGGGTGGTGGGCGCGGGCGTCGTGGCGGGTGTGCCCGCGACCGGCGTGCCCCCGCCGTCGTCCCGTGTCATCGTGTAGGCGACCACGCCGGTCAGCAGCACCACCGCCACGCCAGCGGCGACCGCCGGGTTCGCCACCAGGCGAAGCCGGTCCGCGCGGCGGCCGCGGCCGATGACCGCGTCCACGTCGACCGTGGACGGCGGCACCTCCCCGATCGCGTCGTCGAAGTCTCGCTTGTCCATTCCGCACCTCTCCGCTAGTCGGTCTGCGCTGCCTTGGCACGCAACGTGTCGAGCCCCCGCGCGGTCTGGCTCTTCACGGTGCCTGCCGTGCAACCGAGGATCTCGGCGGTCTCCTCCACCGAGAGATCGCAGTAGAGGCGCAACACCACGGCGGCCCTGCGCTTGGCAGGCAGCCCGTCCAGCAGGTCGAGCAGCTGTGCCCGGCCGACCACGGCGAACTCGGCCGCGGTCGGCAGCTCCGGCAGCTCCTCGACGACCTGCTCACGCCGCCACGGCCTGCGCTTCTCGTCCAGCCAGGTACGCAGCAGCGCCTTGCGGACGTACGCGTCGATGCCGGGGGTCCCGCCGACCCTCGGCCAGTGCCGGTACAGCTTGCCGATGGTGATCGACACGAGGTCGTCCGCGGTGTGCCAGTCCCTGCACAGCAGGTACGCGGTGCGCCGCATGGTCTCCATCCGAGCCGTCACGTACTCGCGGTACGTGTTCTCCTCGGCGCGCTTCACCCCAGTGACCTCCTGTGCAGTGCCTCTACAACATCAGGAACGCGGCCCGTACACGGTGAGGTTGCTCCGGTGTCGAAGTTCGCTCCGCAAGCTCCGCTCAGAAACGATGCTCGCTCCGCAAGCTCCGCTCAGTCCATCCGAAAACCGAAAGGAAGTTCCAGCCGGTGTGCCGCGAGCAGCTCGGTGTCGGCCAGCAGCTCGCGGGTGGGGCCGTCGGCGACGACCACGCCGTCGTCGACCAGCACGCTGCGGGGGCACAGCTGCAACGCGTACGGCAGGTCGTGGGTGACCATCAGCGTGGTGCGGCCCAGCGACAGCAGCACCTCGGCCAGCTCGCGGCGCGCGACCGGCTCCAGGTTCGCCGACGGCTCGTCGAGCACGAGGATCTCCGGGTCGCAGGCCAGCACCGTGGCGAGCGCGACCCTGCGGCGCTGCCCACCCGACAGGTGCAGCGGCGACCGGTCGAGGTGCTCGGTCATGCCGACCGCGTCGAGAGCCTGGCGCACCCGTGCGTCCAGCTCGGCGCCGCGGAGCCCGAAGTTCGCGGGCCCGAACGCCACGTCCTCGCCGACGGTCTGCATGAACAGCTGGTCGTCGGGGTCCTGGAACACGATCCCGACGCGGCGGCGGATCTCGTGCAGGTTGGCCTTCTCCACCGGCAGCCCGGCGACCTCGATGGTCCCGGCACCCGCGGTGTGCACACCGTTGAGGTGCAACACGAGCGTGGTCTTGCCCGCGCCGTTCGGCCCCAGTACCGCCACCCGCTCCCCCTGCTCGACCCGCAGGTTGATGCCGTAGAGCGCCTGATGCCCGTCCGGATAGGCGAAAGCGAGTCCCTTGACCAGGAGCGCCGGTGTCATGGGAGGAATAGTGCCGTGCCGAGCACGGCGGCCGTGACCAGCACCGGGGTAAGGCCCGCCAGCCAGGTGGCGGCGGGAGCCGCCGTGCCGCGGTCGGGCATGGCGCCGGTCCAGCCGCGCGACACCATCGCGAGGTGCACCCGCTCGCCCCGCTCGTAGCTGCGGATGAACAACGCGCCGATGCCGCGTGCGGTCGCGCCGACCTGCCACAGGAAGCGCGGGTCGTGCCCCCGGGAGATCCTGGCGAGCCGCATCCGCCGCGCCTCGGCCGCGATGACCTCCAGGTAGCGCAGCATCAGCGTCGCGATCGTGGTCAGCACGGTCGGTGTGCGCAGCCGCTGCAGGCCGACGATCAGCTCACGCGGGGTGGTCGTCGCGGCCAGTGTCAGCGAGGTGAGGACGCCGAGCGTGCCCTTGGCGAGGATGTTCCACCCGGCGAGCGCACCGGCCGCGCCGCCGAAGATCGGCATGAGCACCGCGATCACCACGAACGGCACCTCGATCAGCGCCCGCTTCGCGAAGTGCGACACCGGCACCCGCGCGATCCCCCACACGGTGACGATCAGCAGCAGGTACAGCCCGAACGCCCAGAACGCCTCGCGCGGCGTGGCGACCACGCAGATGACCGTGAGCAACGCGGCGACGATCTTGACCTGCGCGGGCAGCCGGTGCACGGCCGACGTGCCCGGATGGTGCAGGATCTCCGTGCTCATTCTTCCTGGTCGGTGGAGCGCCTGCGCAGCAGCCAGAACAGGCCACCGGCGGCGACCAGCGTGCCAGCGACCCCCAGGACACCGGCCACGCCGGTGAACCGGTCGTCGCCGCCCACCGCGTAGTCGGCCAGCGGGCCGTCCGCCAGGTCGTGGTCCTTGGCGTTCTTGGCGATGCAGTCGCCGGTCAGCTCCTCGCCCGCGTCGGTCTCCACGACCTCGCAGCCCGTCAGCGTCGCGGAGTCCAGCCCGTCCGGGTCGGAGTCGGCGAAGTAGGAGAACACCCCGGCGAACACGAGCGCCACGAGCGCGAAGCCCGCGAAGAACAGCCAGGTCCTCTTCTTGGTGGTGGTCTTGGTGGTCGTGGTCATGCCGCGCTCCGCACCTCGAGTGGCTTGGCCGTGCCCCGCAGCAGGTGCACGAGGTCGGGCCGGGACGCGGCGACCGCGGTGACCGTCAGCGCGGTGATGATGCCCTCGCCGATGCCGATCAACGCGTGCAGCCCGACCATGGTGCCGGTCACCCCGGCCAGGGAGAACGCCGCGTCGCCGCCGATCGCGAACTGGAGGACGAACCCGAGCGACGCGACCACCGTGTTGACGAACGCGGCCACGAAGGCGACCGTCGCGAGCCCCGCCCGGCCGCGTGTGGCGAGCGGCCGCAGCGCGACCGCCACCAGGTAGCCGGCGGCGGTGCCGATGATCGCCATGTTGGTGATGTTGGCGCCGAGCGCGGTCAGCCCGCCGTCGGCGAACACGAGTGCCTGCACCACCAGCACGATGCCAACGCACAGCGCGCCGACGTAGGGCCCGGCGAGGATCGCCGCGAGCGCGCCACCCAGCAGGTGACCGCTCACCCCCGGCAGGATCGGGAAGTTCAGCATCTGTGTGGCGAACACGAAGGCGGCGACGAGACCGGCCATCGGCGCGGTGCGGTCGTCGAGGTCACGGCGGGCGCCGACCATGGCGACCGCCATGCCGACCACCGCCACCCCGCCGAAGATCAGCGAGGTCGGAGCGTTGATCAGGCCGTCGCTCATGTGCATGGCTACGGTTGCGGACACGACCCCCATCCTAGTTACCACTAACAGGCAATCACCATAGTGTTGCAATAACGATCCCGGCCTACCCTGGGTGACATGCCCTTGGCTTTGTCGGTCGCCACCCAGCCGGACCCCCGGCTGAGACCGCTGCTGTCCAGGGACTACCTCCGCTTCCGGCAACCCGAGGAAGAGGGTGCCGCGTGGCTCGCGCCGCCGTCGACCGCGGTGACTGTGATCATCAACATGGGCGAGGCGTTCGGCGGGCTGCCGCACGCGTTCGTCGCAGGGCCCTCCGACGCCTGCGACGTGGTGTCGATGCACGGTGAGATCGACTGCGTCGAGCTGAAGCTCACCCCGCTCGGCGCCTACCGCCTGTTCGGCGTGCCGGTGTCCGAGCTGGTCAACGAGGTCGTCGCCCTCACCGAACTGGCCGACCTGCGCCCAGAGCGTCTCGATGACGGGCTGCTGCGGCTGGCGGACGCGGGGCCGGCACCGGCCGGCGAGGTCGCGTGGGTGTGGCGGCGGCTGCACGCAGCGCACGGGAACGTGCCGATCGCCGCGCTGGCCGCCGAGGTCGGGTGGAGCAGGCGCCACCTGGTCGACCGGTTCCGCGCACAGGCAGGCCTGGCGCCGAAGACCCTCGCGCGGGTCCTGCGGTTCGAGGAGTTGCTGCGGCGGCTGCCGACCGGGCGTTTCGCCGAGGTCGCGGCCGACTGCGGGTACTACGACCAGGCGCACATGAACCGCGACTTCCGCGAGTTCGCCGGCACCACCCCCGGCGACTGGCTGGCGCGGGTCCCTTCCGTCCAATACCCCTGGGTGCCCGCGCCCTAGCGTGGCGGTCATGAGCATCTACGCCGCCATCAACTACACCGATCCGAACGCCGCGGTCGACTGGCTGTGCAAGGCGTTCGGGTTCACCGCCGACGACGTCTTCCACGACGACAAGGGCGTGGTCCAGCACGCCGTGCTGTCGCTGGGCACGAGCAAGGTCATGGTCAGCGGCCCACGCGAGCCCGGCTGGCTCGGGAGCACCGCCGCCAGCCCGCTCGCCTCCCCGATCAGCCTGTACGCCGTGGTCGACGACCCGGTCGCGCACCGCGACCGCGCGGGCGCCGAGGGCGCGAACGTGGTGCGCGAGCCGGAGCACATGGACTACGGCTCGCACGAGTACTCCGCTCGTGACCCCGAGGGCAACCTGTGGTCGTTCGGCACCTATCAGCCGTGAGGCGTGCTGATCCACAGCCACGCCCGCCGCACCGACTCCTTCATCGCGAGGTCGACCAGCCCGACCCGGTCGGCGGCGACCGGCAGGTAGCCGGGCGCGAGGTCGCCGCATCCCGCGTCGAGCACCAGCACCACCAGGTCGGCGTCGAGGTTGGTGTCGGCGGCGCGGCGCAGCGGCTCGCTGTCCACCAGCCTGCTGATGTTGATCACCAGCGGGCCGGTGAAGCCGTTGCCGCCGACAGGACCGGACCCGACGGCCATCCGCAGCCGGATCCGGTCCCCGTGGACGGCGTTGTCCGCCGCGAGACGGGTGGCCGCCGAGCGCAGGACCACGGGCAACAGGCCGGTCGGATCGCCGAGGGCGGGCAGGCACACGACCGTGCCGTCGCCCGTGCCGCTGTCGTGGTCGACCTCGTCGACGGCGTCGCCGAGGTCCGTCACGACCTGCCGCAGCAGCGCGTACAGGCGGTCCCCGAGACGCTGTTGCGCCTGCTTGGTGCGCTGGCCGTAGCCGACCACGTCCACCGCGAACCCGAGCCGGTCGGTCCGTACCCGCCGCCCCCTCGCCGGCGGGTACGGCGCCGTGGGGTCAGCGGGTTCCCTCGGCATGATTTCGACCGTAGCGGCCATTGATTTCGCCGTCGGGAAACGGCTCGGATTTGTCCAAGATATGTCCGGCGACAATTTGTGGACACTTCTCCGGTGGACTTGACAATCACCAACCTGTAACCATGTTCAGGTGGCGGTGAGCACGTACTACGAACTGCTGGAAATTCCGCGTGGACGCGGGATGCTGGCCAACGACGTCGCCGACCGGATCGGGCCGGGTCTGCGGGTGGCCTGCGGGGTCTCCTCCGACGACTCCCCCGCGCTGGTCCGGCGCAAGGTCGGCGAGCGGCTGACCGAGCTGTGCGGCCGCCTGCCCACCGACCTGCGGGTCTCCGTGCTGGCCGCGCTGGCGCTGCACCCGGAGGCCGATCACCAGTTCATGCAGGACCGGATGGGGTGGGCCGCCCGCCAGATCAACCGCGACCACCCGAGGGCCGCGGTGCGGCGGATGAAGGTCGGGTTCGGGATCATCGCCGAGCAGCTCGACGACCTCGTCGACGACCCCAGCATCAACCAGGGCTGGCACATCGGTTCGCTGCGCGGGCTGCTCCGGATGGACGTCGACCCGCCTCAGCTGGTCGAGGAGCGCACGATAGTGGCCACCGCCGACGGGCTGGAGGAGGTCGAGCTGCGGCTGTCCGCTCCCGGCAGCGGCGATGAAAGCCCGATCACCGCGGCCGTCCTGTACGGCGGGCAGATCACCGGCAGCGAGCGCGTCGCGCCGAGCCACCGCAAGTTCGCGCTGCGCCTGCCCACCTCGCTGCGGGCAGGCGAGCAGCACGAGTACGGGGTGCGGTTCACGGCGCACCCGAGGGCGGTCATGCCGCCGTACTACGTGCTGACGCCACTGCAGCCGTGCGCGAAGTTCAGCGTCCGCGTGCGCTTCGGCGCCGCACCCCCTCGGATCTGGCGGGTCAACGGCATCCCGCCGCGCGCCATCGACGACTACGCACCCGACGACGAACTGGTGTCCGCCGACCGGTTCGGCGAGGTGGCGCTCGAGTTCTCCCGCCTGCACCAGGGGTTGAGCTACGGCGTGCGGTGGGCGGCGCCATGACGGCGGAGGAGCCCGTCCCCGCCTCGTTCCTCAGCTACCTCGACCCCGACGACCGCGAGTTCCTGCGCGCCCGCGGCACGCCGCGCAAACTGCCCGCCCACACCGTGCTCATGCACGAGGGCGACCCGACCAACCACGTGCTGGTGCTGCTGTCCGGCTGGGTGCGGGTGTTCAGGACGACGCCCGACGGCCAGGTGGTCCTGCTCGCGCTGCGCGGACCAGGCGACGTGATCGGCGACATCGCGGCACTGATGGACTTCCCACGCACGGCGACCGTGGATTCCATGCAGGAAACCGGTTTCACGCAGTTCCGCCACGACGAGTTCCTCGCCTGCGTGCACGAGCGGCCCTCGGTGGGCTTCGCACTGCTCAGGCAGATGGCGGTGCGGCTGCGGGACGCGGACGCGGCACGCGTCGACTTCGCCACCATGGACGTCGCGCAGCGGGTCGCGGCGCTGCTGGTGTACCTCGCCGACGTGCACGGCACCATGACCGAGCGCGGCGTGGCCGTGCGGATGCCGTTGACACAGCAGGACATCGCGAACCGGGTGGGTGGCTCACTGCGTGCCGTGACGCGGGCCGTCGCCGCGTTCCGCGAACGCGGGATCCTCATCACCGGCCGCCGCGAGTTCGTGATCACCGCACCGGGCGTGCTGCGCTCGTTCTCCCCCAACATGCCAAATGACACATAGCGAGAGTGTCATCGGTCGTCGAGGTTTCCTCCTGACAGGCGCATTCTTCTCCTTGCCCGGGTGAAACGGGTTCGCTGGGGGAGGCTGATATGAGGTACATCGGCACGGTTTCCGCGGCAATGCGGTTGGGTTTTTGGCTGTTCCTGACCGGCGTGGTGTGCGGACTCTTTATCGGCCTCTACGTCTGAGTAAGGAAAAGGAGGCATAAAGTGGAGAGCCACTTTGCTCTGGTCCTGCTGCACGCCTGAACGGACTGAAGTCCATTCTCAAGAAAAGACCACGCCGCCGGCGACTGGGGGGGTCGCCGGCGGCGTGTCACGTGCGTGTCCGGTCAGACGAACGCGTTGATGCCGGTGAGCTTGCGGCCGATCAACAGTTTCTGCACCTGACTGGTGCCCTCGTACAGCGTCATCACGCGGGCGTCGCGGAGGATCTTGGCGACCGGGTACTCGTCGAGGTAGCCGTAGCCGCCGAACACCTGGATCGCGAGGTTCGCGGCCGACACCGCGTTCTCACTCGCGTACAGCTTGGCCATGGAGGCCTCCGCGTTGAACGGGAGCCCCCGGTCGACCAGGTCGGCCACCCGCCACACCAGCAGCCGCGCCGCGTCGGTGCCGACGGCCATGTCCGCGAGCATCTGCTGCACCAGCTGGAAGGAGGCGATCGGCTTGCCGAACTGGTGCCGCTCCCCCGCGTACTTCACCGACGCCTCCAGCGCCGCCCGCGCGAGGCCGACACACCCGGCCGCGACCGACATGCGCCCCTTGTCCAGCGCGGCCATCGCGATCTTGAAACCCTGGCCGGGTGCGCCGAGCACGTCACCGTCGCCGACCCGCACCCCGTCGAGGACCAACTCGCCCGTCGACTGGCCGCGCAGGCCGAGCTTGCCCTTGATCTCGCGGTGGGTGAACCCGTCGGAGTCCGTCGGCACGAGGAACGCGGTCACACCCCTCGGCCCCGCCTCACCGGTGCGGGCGAAGATGAGCGCGAGGTCGGCCCACGTGCCGTTGGTGATGAACATCTTCGAGCCGGACAGGACCCACCCGTCCCCGTCACGGACGGCCTTGGTGGCGAGGTTGCCCGCGTCCGAGCCGGTATCCGGTTCGGTGAGGCCGAAGCAGGCGAGCGACTCACCAGCGCACAGGCGGGTGAGCCAGCGCTGCTTCTGCTCCTCGGTGCCGTAGGTGAGGATCGTCTTGGCGACCAGTCCCAGCGAGACGGACACGATGCCGCGGATCGCCGAGTCGCCGCGGCCCAGCTCCTCCATCATCAGGCAGTACGACAGGTGGTCCCCGCCGGAGCCGCGGTACTCCTCCGGGATGGTCAGCCCCAGGAACCCGACGTCGGCGAGCTTGCCGACGATCGCCCTGTCGACCTGCTCGGCCCGGTCCCAGTCGCGGGCGTTTGGCACGACCTCACGGTCGATGAAGTCTCGTGCGAGCTCCCGCAGCGCGGCCTGCTCTTCGGTGAGCGACAAGTCCATGACCAGCACCTTACGGTGATCCGTGGCGGGTCGGTGAGAGCGCCCGGAAAGACCGTTTGATCTGCCCAACCGGCCTGTGCGGGGCGCCCTACCCCCGGACCCGGTCACACTGCGCGGTCACAACGGTGTGCAGCGTGGCCTTTTCGCCGGTAGCGGCCGTTTGCACAACCATTGTCAGCGCCGCACGTCTGACTCCGCAAAGACCACCTTTCGAGGGGAGTCAAGAAATGTTACGAAGATCCGGCTTACTGGTTTCTCTTTTGGCGATCTTGTTCGCTCTTGTGCCCGCGACGACCGCGGCCGCCGCGCCGTACTGCGGCATCACGTGGGGATCGCAGGCAAAGTCCGCCAATCCCACCCAGAGCGGCAACCTGGTGAACGTCCGCGCCGGCCGCCACGACTGCTACGACCGGCTGGTGTTCGACGCCACCGGGCCCGCCAACGGATACTGGGTGTCCTATGTGGACCAGATGACCGAGGACCCGAGTGGTGCGGTGATCCCGTTGCGTGGCGGGGCAAAGCTGTCGGTCACGGTCCAGGCGCCATCCTACGACCACAACTACGTGCAGACCTATCACTACACGAACCGGTCTGAGCTGGTCAACGTGACCGGCTACCAGACGTTCCGGCAGGTCGCGTTCGCCGGATCTTGGGAGGGGACGACAACCGTTGGTCTCGGCGTCCGGGCTCGGCTTCCGTTCCGCGTGTTCACGATGCCGAACCGAATCATCGTGGACGTCGCTCACCTCTGGTGATTTCCCATGCCCTGACAGGCGCTTTCGGAGACGCTCCATGACCCGAAGGCGCCTTTCAGGACTATTGCCTGCGAAAGCTCAGCCCACGCCCGCACCGTGGGCGGTCACCCAGCGTTCCATCGAATACTCGACCATCGTGATCAGGGTGTTCTTCACCGACTCACGGTCTCGGGCGTCGCAGCGGACGATCGGGACCGTGCCTGCGACGGCCAGGGCGTCTCGCACCTCGTCGACGCCGTGGGTCTGCTTGCCGTCGAAGCAGTTCAGGCCGATCACGTAGGGCAGGCCGCGGTCCTCGAAGAAGTCGATCGGCGAGAACGAGTCCGCCAGGCGCCTCGTGTCGGTGAGCACCACGGCGCCGATCGCGCCTCGAACCAGGTCGTCCCACATGAACCAGAAGCGTTCCTGGCCGGGCGTGCCGAAGAGGTACAGCACCAGGTCCCTGTCCAGCGACAGGCGGCCGAAGTCCATGGCCACCGTGGTGGTCTGCTTGCGCGGAGTCGCGTCGAGGTCGTCGATGCCGGCGCTGGCCGCCGTCATGACCGCCTCGGTGGTCAGCGGCATGATCTCCGACACCGAACCGACGAACGTCGTCTTGCCTGCACCGAAACCGCCACCGACGACGATCTTGACCGACGTCAGCGACGGACCCGCGGCACCTGCCGCGTCAAAGTCGACGGAGTCCACTCAACACCCTTTCCATCAACATGAGATGTGCTTTGTTGGCGCCACCGGTCGCGGTCCTGTGCACGATGACCAGGCCGAGGCTCGCCATGTCGCCGAGCAGCACCTTGGCAACGCCCAGCGGCACCGACAGGAGTGTGGCGACCTCGGCGACCGACCTCGGCTCGGCACAGAGTTCCGCGATGACGCGGTGCTCGGTCTGCGCCAGGGCCTCGATATTCTCGCCATGCTCGCTTGTGGACACCATCGTCTCAATCTGTAGATCCATTGTGGACTTCGTTCGCCCTCTGGTCCACGCGTAGGGACGGACCATCTGTGCGTCCGCGACAAGGTCCTCGTCGGTCAACGGGTAGATCGAGGGGGTCACGACCGGCGCGGACGACGGGATGGTCCACGTCCAGGCCGCGCGATCCGCGATCTCCCGGCCGGACCGGCCCCTCGCGGACGGTGACTGCGCGGCGTGCTTGAAGGGTTCGGACTTCTTCCGCTTCCGCCTGCTGCCGCCACCACCGCCGAGCGTCAGCCCGTTGAGGACGTTGGCGAACCCGGCGTCGTTGTCGTCGGTGCTGTGGGTACTCACGCCGGCAGCCCAACCATCCTCCCGCCAGCACACTGGAGCTGTGCTCTGAGCTCCGGCGTGAGGATCTGCCCGACCCGGTCGACGAGCAACGTCATCTCGTACGCGACCTGCCCGATGTCACACAGCGGCGAGGCGAGCACCGCGAGCGCGGACCCGTCGCTGATCGACATCAGCAGCATGATCCCGCCCTCCATCTCGACGATGGTCTCCTTGACGGTGCCCGCCTCGAAGCAGCGCGCGGCGCCCTGCGTGAGCGACACGAGGCCGGACGCGACGGCGGAGAGCTGGTCCGCGCGGTCGATCGGCAGCCGCGCGGACGAGGTGAGCAGCATCCCGTCCGCGGACACCACGACGGCGTGCGCGACCCCGGAGACCCGCTCGGCGAAGTCGTTGACCAACCATCCGAACTGACTTGGTTGGGCCTGCGGCGAAGTCATTCACTCTCCTGTTGCTGCTTGTGGTCGAGTCCCTGTCCGTTGTGGAAACCGTTCGCAGAGGTCCGATCCGCGAGGCGCTTTCGGCCGCGGTACAGGCCCATCTGGAAGTTGCCGAGCCTGCCGCGCATCTCCTCGGCGCGGTCGGCCATCGGCGGCACGGCGCCGTTCCCCACGCCGCCGCCCGTGCTGGTACCCGTGCCGCTACCCGAAGGGGAAACGCTGCCGGGCACCAGGTTCTGTCTCGGGCTGCGCCGGGGCAGCCCGCCAGAGGTGAAGTCCACCGGGGTCGACGAGGACACCTCGTTCGCGGTCTGCCAGCCGAAGTCCGCGGCGAACCGCCAGCCGGCACCGGTCAGGTCCAGCCGCGCGGTCTCCGCGTCGGCAGGCTCGGCGTCCGGTGCCTGTGGAGGAGGCGGGATCACCGGAGCGGCGCTCGAGGAGGGGGGTTCGGCGCCACCCCGGTGATCTCGCGCCCTGCGAACGCCCTGCCGGTAACCACTCAACCGGCTGCGTAGGTCGTCCGCATCGCGCCCGTACCGGGGCGGTTCGTCGGCCGCACCCGAAACGGCGCTGCCGGGAACCAGGTTCTGCCTCGGACTTCGGCGCGGCAGCCCACTCGAGGTGTAGTCCGACGGCTCGGCTTCCAACACGGCACGGGCGGCGTCGAAGCCGGAGTCGGTGGCGAAGTTCCACACTTCGCCACCGCTCTGCGGATCTTTGCCCGGGAGCTGGGGCATCATGGCGGCAGCGGTCCTGGCGTCCACTGCCGGGTCGGACATCGCGCGGAACCAGGCCGACACCATCTCGTCGAAGATCGGCGTGGTCTCCTCGACCGACGCCCGGTCGACCGGGGTGCCCTCGGCGCCCCACCCGTCGTCGTCCTGCGCGTGCTCGGCGGCCGGGGAGAACAACCCGGCGCCGGACTCGCCGGTGGACGGCTCCAACGTGTCGTGCGGACCCGCGATCTCGTCCTCGGCAGGGCCAGCGCCGCGCTGGCCGGGCAACATCCCGCCCGGCGAGCGGCGCGGCAACGGCATGTGGCCCTCGCCGGACAGCTCCTCCTGGGGGGGCGCCTCGGCGTCGGCCGCCTGCTGCGGGGTCTCCGGCACGGGCTCGGGCTGGGCGCGGCGCGGCAACGGCGTGATCCTGTTGGCGCCGTTGGTGTGGCCGTTCGCAAAGCCGTTCGCCAGCCCGTTGGCGTTGCCGTTCGCATGCCCGTTCGTACTGCCGTTCACGTGGCCGTTGGTGTGCCTGCCGTTGACCCCGTTCGCCGTCGGCCGCTCGCCGGCCGGCGAGAACGGCGTGAGCAGGCCGGCGCCGTTCGACAGGGCCTTCACCCGCTCCGGCCCGACCGGCACGTCGGACGGCGCGATCACGTCGGCGGGCACGGTGACGGTCGCCTGGACGCCCTTGACGCCGTGGCCGCCGTTCAGCCAGACCTCGATGCCGTGCCTGCCTGCGAGACGGCCGATCACGAACAGGCCCATGCGGCGTGCCGTCGCCACGTCGATCAGGCCGGAGTCGGCGAGCTTCGCGTTGGCCTCGTCGAGCTCGGCCTGGTTCATGCCGATGCCCTCGTCGAGCACCGCGATGCACACCGAGCCGTCCTCGAACGAGTGGCTCGCGATCGTCACCTGCGTGTCCGGCGCGGAGAACGCGGTCGCGTTGTCGAGCAACTCCGCCACGAGGCGCACCAGGTCGCCGACGGCGTACCCGACCACCTGCACCGAGGGCGGCGGCAGCAGCACGACCCGTTGGTACTGTTCGATCTCCGACACCGACGCACGCAGCAGGTCGGCGAGGCCGGTCGGCCGCTGCGCACGCCTGCCACCGTCGCTGCCCGACAGCACCATGAGGTTCTCGTTGTTGCGCCGCATGCGGGTCGCGAGGTGGTCGAGCTGGAACAGCGTGGCGAGCTGGTCGGAGTCCTCCTCGTCGCGTTCCAGCCGCTCGAGCAACTGGAGCTGGCGCTGCACGAGACCCTGGCTGCGGCGCGAGAGGTTGACGAACACCGAGGCGTACGTCGCGCGCAGGCCGGCCTGTTCGGTGGCGAGCAGCAGAGCCTGGCGCTGCACGGCGTCGAACGCGCGGGCCACCTGCCCGACCTCGTCCATCGACGTCACCGGCACCGGGGGCAGCTCGATGTCGCCCGCCTGCTCACCCCGGTCGCGGATGCGGGCGACCGCGGCTGGCAGCGCGCGCTCGGCCACGTCGAGCGCGCCGTTGCGCAGCGCGGCGAGCGAGCTGAGCAGGTGGCGGCCGACCACGACCATCACCGCGACCGCGACCACCAGCGCCACGAGCAGGATGACCGCGGCGAGGCCTGCGCCGTCACTCGCCTCGTCCTGCAGCGCTGCGGAGCGGTCGCGCAGGTCGGCACCGAGGACGGACGCGACGTCGCCGATCCGGTTCGCGGTCAGGACCGAGCCGTCCTCCCACGCCTGCGCGGTGGTCGGCAGCGGGCCGCCGTGCGGGTCCGCGACCACCGCCGCCACGATGTTGTTGCGGGCCGCGATGCCCGTGCCCGCGACGGTGGCGTCATACAGGTCCCGGCGGTCTTCCGCCGCGAGGGAGTAGAAGTCGGCGAGGCGGTCGGCCTGCCTGCCGACGGACGCGGTGAGCGCGTCGACCTCGGGACCGGTGAGGACGCCGCGCGAGATGCCGACCGCGATCACGGCGTGCTGGTAGGAGACCTCCTTCTTGATCTCCTCCAGGTCGTACAGCGCGGACGCGGTCGACGCCAGGGTCGGGTCGATCGCCTCGGACGCCATGGTCCGGTCGAACCTCAGCAGCGTGTCGACGACCGCGGAGTAGCGGATGACGGCGTTGCCCGCGTCGAAGCCGGGGGCCGCGACCTGCTCGCGGATGTCGGCGAGCTCGCCGAGCCACCGTTCGACGTCGGCGTAGCGGTCGGCCGCCGCCTCATGGCCGAAGGTGACGCGGCCCGCCGCACGCATGAACGCGGCGCGCGTCGCGTCGGTGTCCCGCTGCTCGTCGGCCAGCTGGGGCACGACGTCGGCGGTCCGACCCGCGAGCAGCACACCGGCCGCGCCGCGCTCGACCTGCAGCGCCCCGACCAGCCCGCGCAACTCCTCGTTGACGGCGACCAGCCGGTCCACCCGCCGGTACGAGTTCGCCTCGTCGACCTGGTCGGAGATCTGCATGGTGCCGAGCACGATCGCGAAGACGACCGGCACGAGCGTGACCGCGGCGAGCTTGACGGGGAGGTTCCAGTCCCGCCAGTTCGCGAGCACACTCATCAGCGCCGACCACCGGGAGACGGACTCGTCGGCATGCGCCGCAGGCCCGTTCCCGTGCTCGGTTGACACGTTCTGTGTCGCAGCCTTCAAGACAGCGCCTCATTTCGGAATGACGAGACGACAATTCCAGTCGAGCACACCGCGCCGCGGGCCGGGGTGTGCCGCGGCGGCGAGAACTGAACTTCGATCGTACCCCAGATACCCGATCAAGAAGGCATTCCAAAAGACGGGTCATGACCTGCGGAAACCGGCGTCAAAGCGATCAAATTGAGGCCTGTTGACCACGCACGCGAACTTCTTGATCATGTCACTTCTACGGAGCGTCCGGATATCACGGCCTTAATCGCCCGTTCGGGTTGCGTTACCCAACGGTCCACCGACGGCTTTGTTCACGTCAATCGGAGCGCATACCTCGCACGGGAGCATCCTGCCGGGGTCGTGACGTTCCGCAACGCTCCAACCTGCGCAAACGCCCGCGTCCATGCTCCGCTCGGACGCATGATCCGCTGACGAGCACACGGCTTCCGAGTATTTCGCAGCCAGGCAAAGTCGCCGCAACGATCACGATCCGTCACGTCGACCCTGCGGTGCGCAACTTTCGCGACGCAACGTCACGTTAAGATTCACCAATAGGTGTGAATGCGAGGACACCCTCCCGCTCGGTAGTGTCTACTTCGACCCCGCGAGAGGTGCCGCGTTTATCGAGAACGCCATCCTCCGGGCGCCATGAGGAGTTCCACCGCGTCGTGGTTATCATGACGCCCCGCCGGTTCTCCTACGGCCCGTCTCCACATTGAAATCAGGCCGCATGGGTTATTGTCCTGCGACCACTTCAACGGAGGAACACATGACGCAGGTGGTTCGCACCCCGATAACGGCGCGCAAGCCGGAGCACGCAGGCAGAGGCACAGGCACACGCTTCGGCGGGATCACCACGCAGAGCACTCCCCAGGTATCCCCGGGCGTGGTGGACTTCGCCGCCATCCACGACAGCCCGCGGTTCGCGGCGCTGCGCCGCCGCTTCCGGCGCTTCGTGTTCCCCATGGCCGCGCTGTTCTTCTGCTGGTACCTCACCTACGTGCTGCTCGCCGCCTACGCCCACGACTTCATGAGCCACCGCCTGTACGGGCTGGTGACCGTCGGCCTCGTGCTCGGCGTCCTCCAGTTCGTCTCGACGATCGCCATCACCGCCGCCTACGTGCGGTTCGCGCGGAAGCACCTCGATCCCGCGGTCGAGGAGATCCGTGCAGGCGCGGGAGTTTCCGAGGAATGACCATGATCTCCGCCCAGTCCGGCCAGGTCGGCAGCCCGCTGCTGAACCTGGTCGTGTTCGCCGGTTTCGTCGCGATCACGCTGTACGTGGTCTACCGGATGAGCCACCGCAACACCTCCACGGCCGACTACTACGCGGCGGGCAGCGCGTTCACCGGTTCGCAGAACGGCGTCGCCATCACCGGCGACTACCTGTCGGCGGCGTCGTTCCTCGGCATCGCGGGCGCGATCGCCGTCCACGGCTACGACGGCTTCCTGTACTCGATCGGGTTCCTCGTCGCGTGGCTGGTCGCGCTGCTGCTGGTCGCCGAGCTGGTCCGCAACACGGGCCGGTTCACGATGGGTGACGTGCTCGCGTACCGGATGCGCCAGCGCCCGGTACGCGCCGCCGCCGCGACGTCCACGCTCGTGATCTCGTTCTTCTACATGCTGGCCCAGATGGCTGGTGCCGGTGGTCTCGTCGCGCTGCTGCTCGACGTGCACGGCAAGGGCGGGCAGGCGCTGGTGGTCGGCGTCGTCGGCCTGATCATGATCTTCTACGTGCTCGTCGGCGGCATGAAGGGCACCACGTGGGTGCAGATCATCAAGGCGACGCTGCTCATGCTGTGCGTCGTGCTGATGACCGTGTTCCTGCTCGGCAAGTTCGGGTTCAGCGTGTCCGCCCTGCTCGACGAGGCCGCGGCGAACAACGCCAATGGCCAGAAGGTCCTCGATCCGGGCGTGCGGTACGGCAGGACGGCGATCACCCAGCTCGACTTCATCTCCCTGTCGCTCGCGCTGCTCCTCGGCGCGGCGAGCCTCCCGCACGTGCTGATGCGGTTCTACACCGTGCCCAACGCGATACAGGCGCGCCGGTCGGTGGTGTGGGCGATCGGCTGCATGGCCGTGTTCTACCTGGCCACCCTGGTGATCGGCTACGGCGCCTCGGCACTGGTCGGCTCGGACCGCATCCTGGCGTCGACGGGCAGGGAGAACTCCGCGGCGCCGCTGCTGGCGTTCGAGATCGGCGGGACTCTGCTGCTGGGCATCGTGGCGGCGGTCGCCTTCGCGACGATCCTCGCCGTGGTCGCGGGTCTGACGCTGACGGCGTCGGCGTCCTTCGCCCACGACGTGTACGCGAACATCTTCCGCGGCGGCAAGGCCGACCCACGGTCCGAGGTCAGGGTCGCCCGGCTGACCGCCGTCGTGGTCGGCGTGCTCGCCATGATCGGCGGCATCCTCGCGAACAACCAGAACGTCGCGTTCCTGGTGGCACTGGCCTTCGCCTTCGCGGCATCGGCCAACCTGTCGACGCTGCTGTACTCACTGTTCTGGAAACGCTTCAACACGACCGGCACCCTGTGGGGCATGTACAGCGGGCTGGGTTCGTGCCTGCTGCTGGTGTTCTTCTCCCCTGTCGTGTCCGGCGGTCCGACGTCGATCTTCTCCAATGTGGACTTCCACCTGTTCCCGCTGACGAACCCCGGCATCATCTCGATCCCGATCTCCTTCCTGATGGGCTTCCTCGGCACGGTGCTGTCGAAGAATCGGGAGGACCCGGCCCTGCGGAAGGAGATGGCGGTCCGCTCACTGACCGGCATCCGCCCGTGAGGCCGACGGCACATTCCATGGATTCGGAGGCCGTTCGCTGACGGGGAGGCCATCCGTGCGGTAGAAACGGGGTGTGCGTGACCCACTCGCGGGCTTGGCCGATGTGCCGTGGCGGCAGTTGCATCATGTCGACGGCGTCGCCGCGGATGTGCCTGATCGCCTGCGGATGCTCAGATCCGACAGCCTCGACACCCGTTCCGTGGCGCTGACCTGGCTGTCCCGGGTGCCGGGATCCTCGTCGGGCGCGGCCGTGGCCGGGTTCCTCGTGGCGCTTGTGGACGATCCGGCCACGCCGGACCGGGAGGCGTTGGTCAGCCTGCTGCACGACGTCGCGTTCTGGGACGTCTCGCTGCCGGTGCCGGAGGACTTCGAACCCGACGAGGCGTTCCAGGCGGCCGCCAAGCACGTCGACTCCTACGTCGCATGGCTGGCGGACCCGCTTCTCGCGGCACAGGCGGCCGAGATGCTGGCGTACTTCCCGGTGTCGCAGCCAGTGGTGGACGCCTTGCTGGCCTCGGCGGCACCGGCCAGCGCGAATCTCACGCTCGGCTACCTCACCGGTTACCCGTCGGTCGACACCCATCTGATGACGGCTCTCGAGTCACCGTCACGGGACGTGCGCATGACGGCGGCCGTCGCGCTCGCGTTCCGGCTTGGTGCCGACCTGCCGGGGAACGCACTGGACCTGCTGGTCGACGAGTCGCCGCCGCCCGCGCCACCCGGCTGGGATCGGTCGATGCGTGGGTTCGTGACGCTCGCGCTGCGGCGCGTCGGGCTCTAGTGCCTTGTCAGGTTGTGCTGACCTGCGCGAACGCGGAGAGGCTGAACCTCGCGCCGGAGCAAGCCCCCCAGCGTTCATGCAGGTCACGGCCTCGGTTTCCCCGGCCGATCCGCACCCCGGCGCCAGCTCGCCCACCGACCTGACAAAGCACTACTAGATGGCCTCGCCGCGGCGGACCTTCCGCGTCACCGTGCGCTCGGCGAAGAACGAGCCGACCGGGATCACGCCGGACAGCATCACCAGGATCGTGCCCTTGAGCGACCAGCGGGCCTTCAGCGCGAGGTCGACGATCACGACCAGGTAGACGATGTAGAGGAACCCGTGGACCGGCCCGATGATCGCCGAGTACCTCGGCTCGTCGAACCCGTAGTTCATGACCATCGCGAAGCACAGCGCCAGCAGGCCGACACCGACGATGTACGCGAGCACCCGGAACCGGGCGAGCGCGCCCCGGATCCCCGCCTCGCCGACGGCCTGGGCGGGGTTCTCCTCGTCCGTGACGGGGGACTCGGCGGTCATCGCGTCTCCTGCTGGTCTCGTGCGTTGAGCTGGGCGAGGAACCGGTTGTACGCGGCCAGCTCGGGGTCGTCGTCCACCGCATCCTGCCGGATCGGCGTTTTGTCCGGTTCAGGTGGGGGTGCCGCGTGTGACACGGGTTGCTCTCGCGGCGGTGTCCGCGCCCGCAGTTCGCGGAGCCGCCAGAACATGAAGGCCGGGAAGAGCCCGAACAGCGGCCACTGCAGGACGTAGCCGAGGTTCTGCCAGGTCCCGCCGTTCTCGAAGCGCTGCCACTGCCACCAGGCCAGCCCGACACAGGCGACGAGCGACACCACACAGAGAAGGACGATCCCCACCCGGCGAGCCACCACGTTCACGACCGTGACGCTAACACTCCCCCGGTGAAGGACTCCCAGGCCGCATCACCGAACACGAGCCGGCCCGCGCCGGTGTTCTTGGAGTCCCGCACCCCGACGGCAGCGCCGACGAACGCCACCTCGACGCAGTTGTCGCCGCCACCACCGCCACCACTCCGGCTGCTCTTGCGCCAGACCGCCCCGGAAAACTCCACCGTGGACACCTCCGAACTACAGTTCGCCAGCCAACCGCTCGATGAGCGCCACGGAGAGGCCGCGGCAGGAGATCAGGACCAGGAACGGGTAGCAAACGCTTTCCAGGCCACTCCCCCGAAGACGAGGTGCCCACCCTCCACGTTCTTGGAGTCCCGCATCCCGACGGCGGCATCGACGAACGCCACCTCGACGCAGTTGTCGTTCCCACCACCACCGCTCCGGCTGCTCTTGCGCCAGACCGCCCCGGAAAACTCCACCGTGGACACCAAATCGCCTCTCCGAACTACAGTTCGCCAGCCAACCGCTCGATGAGCGCCAAGGAATCGTGCGGACTCAGCGCCTCAGATCGCAGCTGATCGAACTTGAGTCTAGCCTGCGCCACCTCCTCGGGTTTCTCGATGTGGACGGCCCCCACGACGTACGCCACGAAGAGCAGGCTGGGATCCCCTTCCGGGAAGCCGAGAATCGCGTAGGCGCCATCCGTTCCCGCGTGGCTGCCCGCCGCATCAGGGAGAACCTGCAGGTTGACGGTGGGTAGCTCCGCGCGCTCGGCGAGGCGCCGAAGCTGGCCGCGCATGACTTCCGCCCCGCCGACTCTCTTGCGCAGAGCCGCCTCGTCGATGATCGCCACCAACTCCAGCGGGAACTCCTCATCGACAAGCCGCCTCTGGCGGAACAGGCGGGCACTCACCTCGGCTTCCACGCGATCGGCCGGGCGCCGGTGCGCGGCGAAGAGCGCCCGCATATAAACCTCGGTCTGCAGCAGCCCCGGGATGTTGACTATGGCCAGCTCGTGCAGGCTCGAGGCATCGGTCTCCATGCTGATGTAGCCGCGGTCGTCGATGCCGTACTTGGTCCACCAGCCCGGGCGGTTGGCTTCCCGGACGAGGTCGAGCGACTCCGGGTCGTACACGTCGTAGAAGTCCATCATCGAGCGGGCGAGATGGACATCCGCTCGTGACTGGCCCGTCTCGATGCGGCCGAGAGAACTTCGCGTCTTGTCCAGCCGCAGCGCGGCTTCCACCAGGGTCAGCCCCGCCTGTTCCCGCATCTGCCGCAGCCGCCGCGCCAGGCGTCGCCGCCGGAACGTGGGCGCCACCCGTTACCTCCTGTGCCCGAACGATCACAACATGATCGCAGCCGGGCGGACGGTAGTGGGAATCCCAGTCAGACAGCGGCCTTCGCGTAGCCGTCGGCGAGGCCGAAGACCTTCTGGCCGTAGGGCACGGAGTTGTTGTACGAGAACACGGCCGCCCACCAGTCGTCCGGGGTCGCCAGGTCGCGGCCACCCGCGCACAGGTAGCGGCCCGCGGCCAGTGCGGCGTCGTCGATCTGCTGCGGGTCGCCGACGCCGTCGAGGTTGGCGTCCGCGGTCCACTTCTTCCACGTCGACGGGATGAACTGCATCGGGCCGACGGCGCGGTCGCGTTCGGCATCGCCGTCGAAGCGGCCGCCGTCGGTGTCGGAGATGGCCTTCACCCCGGCCGAACCGTCGAGCGGGACACCGATGATCGGTTTGGACGGTCGGCCGTCGTCGTTCAACCGCGCGCCGCCGTAGCGGCCGTGGTTCGACTCGACGCGGCCGATGCCCGCGAGCGTCGCCCAGGACAGGCGACAGGAGGCTTGTTCGGACCGCAGCACCAGCTCGGCGTTCCCGTACGCCATGAGTGCCCTGGCCGGGACGTCAGTGGCGGGCGATACGCGGGCAGCCCACGTCCTGAGGGGGTCCTCGCCTACCGCGCCCGCCTGGGGCTGCGGTGGGGCCACTGCGCCGGGGCGCACATTCGCGACCGGAACCGACGCGGCCGGGACCTCGATGGGGCTCTGCTCGGGCTCCGTCGCCGCCTTCAACAACCAGACGCCACCACCGGCAACGGCGATGACCAGGAGTACCAGGCCGACGCGGACGAGCGCGCCACGCATGTCAGGTAGCTGGCCGTCGGTCACACGAGGTCAACGACGGCCGTGCCACAACGTTACGAACAAGATCAGGCCGACCGGCGCTCGTTCTGGCGCTGCAGCCGGTTGACGCACCAGGCCGGGGCGCTGCCACGGCGGAGGTGGTCGAGGACCGTGAGCGGGCCGAGCCTGCGGTTGAGGTCCGACGGCGCGAGGCCGGCGGCCCGGTAGTCGAGCGCGCGCTGGTCGAGCGGGCTGATGCCGGCGTCCCACCACTCCTTGGCCTCGGCGAGCCCGCCGACCATCTGCCACCAGCCGGCCGCCGCGGAGATCAGCTCGGTGGGGACGCCGGGCAGCCGCTCACGCATGGCCGCGAAGAACCGGGGGTCCGTTGCCTCGACGGAGGCCCAGGGGTTGTTGCCACCGCGTGCGCGCTGGCCGGGGATCCCCTGCGTCTGGACCGGTACATCGGCGAGCCACTCGGACGTGATGCGGTTGATCTCGTCCGACTCGGCGGCCTTCGAGTGGTCTTCGGTCCACTGCCGCACCAGGTCATCCACACCGGGATCGTCGAGCATCCTGCCTCCTCGAGAACTGCGGACTGCCCCGCGGAAAGTCGATGCGGGAACCGTAAAGGCCACCACCGACAATTCGCCAGACCTGATCTCGACGAAAGCCCGCCAACTGGGGGTACGAGGCCAGAATCCACCCGTACGGTCCAATGTGGCGCGTAGATCACTGGAGGGCAGTCACGTTCCGTGATCTGCCGTGGCCAAGACATGGGAAAGCGCCGCCCGGAGGTCTTACCAGGCGGCGCTTCGCGTTGCTACTGGATCAGGCGAACAGGTTCTTCATGAAGGTGATGATGGCTTCCGCGCCATCCCGCAACCAGCCGAGGATGCCCTGCACGGCCTCCGCCGCCTGGGTCGGCTGTGTGATCACGTAGAACAGGATCAGCGCTACGGCCACGAGCATCATGGCCTTCTTCGCGTTCATCAGACTCTCCCGTCCGCCTACTACCCCACTGATCGCCCGTCTGCCCCGGGTTTCATCCATACAGCATGCGCTGCGGCATCCGTTCATGCAGATGGCTGGGCCCAGCTTACGGTGCGTACACCGTCGCGCACAGCGTCTTGGCCGCTGTTCGTCCAAACCAGCGAGGAGGTAACACGTGGTGGAAACAGTCCGTGTCGAGAGGTCTGGCCCGGTGACCACCGTCCTGATCAACCGCCCGGAGGCACGCAACGCGGTGGATGGACCGACTGCCACGGCATTGGCGGACGCGTTCCGCGCGTTCGACGCGGACGACTCGGCGGCCGTGGCCGTCCTCGGCGGCGTCGGCGAGGGCTTCTGCGCGGGTGCCGACCTAAAGTCAGTGGGCACCGAAAGAGGTAATCAGCTCACCCCCATGGCTGACGGTGATGGGCCGATGGGGCCGACGCGGATGGTGCTGTCGAAGCCGGTGATAGCGGCCGTCCACGGGCACGCCGTCGCGGGCGGGCTGGAACTGGCGCTGTGGTGTGACCTGCGGGTGGCGGACACGACGGCCGTGTTCGGGGTGTTCTGCAGGCGGTGGGGCGTGCCGTTGATCGACGGCGGGACGGTGCGGCTGCCGAGGCTCATCGGCCAGAGCCGGGCTCTCGACATGATCCTGACCGGACGCCCGGTGGACGCCGACGAGGCGTTCGCGATGGGGCTGGCGAACCGGGTCGTGCCCGCCGGTACGGCGTTGTCCTCGGCACAGGAGCTGGCCGGAGCGCTGGCGGCGTTCCCGCAGACGTGCCTGCGGTCGGACCGCGCGTCGGCGCTGGCGCAGTGGGAGGCGCCCGACCCAATGGCGACGGAGTTCGCGTACGGCGGGCGCGCGCTGGCGGAAGGACTGGCCGGCGCGGCCCGATTCGCCGGGGGCGAGGGCAGGCACGGCGCGTTCGGCTGACACCTGCCGGTGGACCGAATCCCCAACTCACCGGTTCCGAACCGAAGACTCGCGGGTTCCGAACGGTGGACTCGCGGGTTCCGAACCGAAGACTCGCGGGTTCTGAACCGAAGACTCGCGGGGTTTCGTTGTCAGTGGCGGGCTGTCATGACCTGTCGTACCGCCTCGCTCGGGACCACGCGCAGGGCCACCGCGCGCTCCGCGCAGACGGACTGGGCGTGGCGGACGGCGGCGGAGACCGTGTGGTCGCAGGCCGACACCGTGCTCAGGTCGAGGGTCAGCACGTCCAGTTCCGACGTGTCCGTCGCCTCGAAGAAGTCCGCCACCGAGCGGTTCAGCTCCGCCAGGGTGGTCGCGTCCAGGGTGCCGGTGACGCTGATCCCCGACGTGCCGTCGACGAAGATCGTCACCGGCGCGGTTTTCTCAGGCCCTGTGGAGGTCATGACGCGGAGACTATGTGGACACACCCTGTTCACACATCCGGGTGTCACCCTGATTTACGCAATGACACCATTCGTGCGCAATCGGTCAATTTCTGACAGTTCGTACCCCAGGTGGGTGAGTACCTCGGTGGTGGACGACCGGGGTTCCACCGGAGGCCTCGGCGTCGCGGCCGCCGTGCGGGAGAACTTCGGCGCCGGACTCGGCTGCAGATGCCCGTCCAGCGACACGAACGAACCACGCGCGACGTTGTGGGGGTGCGTCGACGCCTCCGCCGGGTCGAGCACCGGGGTCAGGCACGCGTCCGTGCCCTCGGCTCCAGCGGTCCACTCGTCGCGGGTCCTGGCCTTGATCGCCGCGGCCAGCACCTCCCGCACCTGGGGCCACTGTTCCGGGTCCAGCCGCCCGGCCACCGACTCCGGGTCGACCTCCAGCACCTTCACCAGGTCGCCCCAGAAACGTTCCTCGATCGCCCCCACCGCGACGTACTTGCCGTCCGACGTCTCGTACGTGTCGTAGAAGGGAGCGCCGCCGTCGAGCATGTTCTGTCCTCGGCCCCGGCTCCACATGCCGATGTTCTTCAGCCCGTGCATGCCCGTGGTCAGCAGGGCGGAACCCTCGACCATCGACGCGTCCACCACCTGCCCCCGGCCCGACACCGACCGCTCGACCAGCGCCGCCAGCACCCCCATGGCGAGGAGCATGCCGCCGCCACCGAAGTCGCCGATCAGGTTCAGCGGCGGGACCGGCCGCTCACCCGCCCGCCCGATCGGCTCCAGAGCACCGGCCAGGCCGATGTAGTTGATGTCGTGCCCGGCAGCCTGAGCCAGCGGACCGTCCTGGCCCCAGCCCGTGATCCGGCCGTAGACAAGGCCGGGGTTGCGGGCGAGGCAGTCGTCCGGGCCGAGGCCCAGCCGCTCGGTCACCCCCGGCCGGAAACCCTCGATGAGCACGTCCGCTTCCTCGACCAGCCGCAGCACGATGTCGCGGCCCTCGGGATTCTTCGTGTCGACGCCGATCCACCGCCGCGACCGCGACAACGGGTCGTCGGGGAAGGCCAGCACGTCGAAGCCCGGCTTGGCGCGGTCGACCCGGACCACCTCGGCCCCGAGGTCGGCCAGGACGGTCGTCGCGAACGGCGCGGGCGCGAGCCCGGCCAGCTCGACGACCTTCAGTGATGCGAGCGGTCCCATGGGTCCCCTTGTCGAGAAAGCGTGGCCGTCAGAGCGTGCGGGAGATGAGTTCCTTCATGATCTCGTTGGTGCCGCCGAAGATCCGCTGCACCCGCGCCGAGGTCCACGCCCGCGAGATCGGGTACTCGTTCATGTACCCGTAGCCGCCGAACAGCTGCAGGCACTCGTCGGCGACCCGCGAGAGCCGGTCGGTGGTCCACCACTTGACCATCGCCGCGCCGGTCACGTCCAACTCGCCCTTCAGGTGGCGCTCGATGCTCTGGTCGAGGAACGCCTTGCTCACCGCGACCTCGGTCGCCGCCTCCGCCAGCTTGAACCGCGTGTTCTGGAACTTGAAGATCTCACGGCCGAACGCCGTGCGCTCCTTGGTGTACCGGATGGTCTGCTCGACCGCGCTCTCCATGGCCGCCACCGCGCCGACCGCGATGATCAGCCGCTCCTGCGGCAGCTGCTGCATGAGCTGGATGAACCCGAGCCCTTCCTGCCCGCCGAGCAGGTTCTCCTCGGGCACGCGCACGTCGTCGAAGAACAGCTCCGAGGTGTCCTGGCCGTGCATGCCCACCTTGTCGAGCACCCGCCCGCGCCGGAAACCCTCCGCGCCGTCGGTCTCGAGGACCAGCAGCGACACCCCCTTGGCGGCCTCGCCGGGGTCGGTCTTCGCGACCACGACGATCAGCCCGGCCTGCGCGCCGTTGGTGATGAACGTCTTCGCACCGTTGATGACGTAGTGGTCGCCGTCGCGGATGGCCTTCGTCTTCACGTTCTGCAGGTCGGAGCCGGTGCCGGGCTCGGTCATCGCGATCGCGGAGACCAGCTCGCCGGACGCGAGCCTCGGCAGCCACCGCTTCTTCTGGTCCTCGGTGCCGCACGAGCTGATGTAGTGGGCGACGATGCCGGAGTGCACTGAGTTGCCCCACGCGTCGTCGCCTGCCTTGGCCTGCTCCTCCAGCAGGATCGCCTCGTGGGCGAACGTGCCGCCACCGCCGCCGTACTCCTCCGGGATCGACAGGCACAGCAGGCCGACCTCGCCCGCCTTGTTCCACAGCTCGCGGTCCACCTGCTTCTGCTCGGACCAGCGTTCGTGGTTGGGGGCCAGCTCCTTCTGACAGAACGAGTGCGCGAGCTCGCGGAACGAGTCGAGATCCTTGTCCAACCAGGAAGAACGCTGGGTGAGCGGCATGAGTACTCCAAAAACAATCCGGATGGCATGTAAAGTCTCGCTTGAATGTACCTGCGTGCAGACCTGCACGTAAAGCAGAGGAGCAACATGCCCAGCCCGACCGCCCGCAAGCACCGGACGCAGGCCGAACGCAGCGAGCGCACCCGCGAACTGCTGCTCGACGCCACCGTCGAGTGCCTGGTCGAGCTGGGGTACGCACACACCACCGTGCAGGAGATCTGCCAGCGCGCCGGCCTGTCGCGCGGCGCGCAGCAGCACCACTTCACGACCAAGGCCGAGCTGATGACCAGCGCGCTGGAGCACCTGTTCGCGCGGCTGTCGGCGCAGATCCTCGACGCGACGGCCGAGCTGCCACCCGGTCAGGAACGCATCGAGGTGGGCATCGACCAGCTGTGGAAGGCGTACTCGGGGGCGCTGTCGACCGCGGCCGTCGAGCTGTGGGTCGCCGCACGCACCGACCCCGAGCTGCGCAGGAGCCTGCTGCCGGTGGACCGCGCGCTCGGCCACGCGACGCTGCAGTTCTACCGGGAGATCGTGGGCGCGGACTTCGACGAACGCCGCACGGAGACGTTGCTGCTGCTGACCGTGAACCTGATCCGGGGGCTGGCCCTGGACGCCATGATCGGCGGCGAAGCGAAGCGGCGGACCGCACTGCTCACGGAGTGGAAGTCGCTCATGCTGGAGCAGTTCATGACTGGCGGTGAGCGGCCTGGCCCTCGCGCGGGCCGCTCACCGCACTAACAGAGAAGAGGGCTTCAAACGCGAAACGTGACGTTCGCAGTAGCAACGGCTTCCCCCAGAACCCCACCCAAGCCCCCACGCCCCCCGCTCGAAAACCCGCGAGTCCACGGTTCGGAACCCGCGAGTCTTCGGTTCGGAACCCGCGAGTTGGCGATTCGGGACCCGCGAGTTGGCGAGTCGCCCGTCTTCAACCAGCGCCGAACCGCCAACTCGGCGGTCCCCAACCGTTAACTCGCGGGTCCTGAACCGTGGACTCGCGGGTCCCCAACCGTGGACTCGCGGGTCCTGAACCGTGGACTCGCGGGTTCTGAACCGTGGACTCGCGGGTTCCCAAGCGTGGACTCGCGGGGTTTGGAGCGTGGGGGTTAGTCCGCGCGTTGCCACTGTGCGTCGCTGAGGAACCAGTCCGCGATTTCTCCCGCGGCGATCCGTGCCTCGTCCCGCCATGGGCCTACCGAGTCCAGTTCTTCGACCGGCACCCAGCTGATGTCGTCGTAGCGGTGCATGTTCGGCCGGGGCTCGCCCTCCTCGAACGTGACCTCCGCTGGGAACTGGCAGCGCCACACCCGCAGCACGGCGTCGACCGAGTTGTTGTCCGCGTCCCGCCAGCTCATCAGCACGCGGTCACTGCCCAGAATCTGGTCGACCGCGCTTACCGCGACGCCGAACTCGGTGGTGAACAGGTCTTCGATCGTGCCGCGCTCGTCACCCGTCAGCTCGTCACCGGGCAGCTCCCAGAACCCCGCCATCGACGGCGGCTGCGAGCGACGCGCGACGAACAGCCGGAAGTCGCGGAAGATGGCCGCGCCGAGCACGACGGTGGTCTCACTCATGACCTCAGTAGTTCAGGTCGCGGGACGGCCTGGCAGTGGGCCGCGGGTGACCGTTCGGGCGACGAAAGCCTCACTTCCGGGCACTGGCATCATTCGCGTGTGACTCAGCCCGCACCTGGCTACCGGCCGTACCAGCCCATGGCACCCATGATGGGCGCCCCCATGCCGCAGAAGTCGAGAGGCGGTCTCACCACGTTGGTGGCCGGTGTGCTGACGCTGGTCGTGGCCGGCCTGGTGGTGGGCGGCTCGTTCGGCGCCGTCTCCACCTTCCGCAACAGCATCGAGATCGACGGCGACTCGTCGGTCTACGCCACGAAGACGACGTGGTGGGGCTTCGCCGACGACGGCAGCACCAGCCCGATCGACGACGAGAGCCTCCTGGCCGGGCTCGCGCTCGTGCTGGCGGCGGCGCTGCTGGTGATGGGCGCGGTGTTCGCCTTCGTGGCCGCGCGGACCAGGACGTTCGGTTCCGTGTCGGGTGCCCGCTCGCTGATCTCGGCGGGCGTCGGCGTGCTCGCGGGCGCGACCGTGCTGCAGCTGCTTTCGTTGCTGAATCAGATGGAGCAGTACAACGACCAGGAGCTGGAGGCCGGCGAGACGCTGGAGTTCACCGCGGGGCTCGGGTTGTGGCTGCCGCTCACCGGTCTCCTGCTCGGGTTGGTCGCCGTGGTGCTGGTACACGTCGGCCAGAAGCCGAGCGACGTACGGGTGGAGCCGAACACGCCGCGCATGGGTTTCCCGGCGCCGTACGGGTACCGGCCGCAGATGCCTGTCCATGCGCCCGCCGTCGATCGGCCCACCGAGGTGCAGGGTGACGATTCCGCGCAGACGCAGGTGGTCAGCGGGGCCACCGCGGCAGGCGGCGCTCCGGGTGCCGCGGCACCGGTCACTCCGGCGACCACCTCGGCGGCTGACTCGCCGGCCGCATGGGCGGCCGCCGCCGAGTCACCGGTCACCCCGGCAACCGGTTCGCCCGCTTTCGCCGCCGGTTCGCCCGCAGCGCCTTCCCCGGCCGAGCCACCCGCCACCCCGGCGACAGACGCGCCTGCCGAGTCAGCGACATCTGCCGAGCGGCCCACCGCTCCCTCGGCGCCCGCCACTCCCCCGGCGCCGGTCTCCCCGGCACCGGTCGAGCCACCCGCCGCCCCGGCGACAAAGGCGCCCGCCGAATCGGCGACACCCGCCGAGCGGCCCACCGCTCCCTCGGCCCCCGGCATTCCCGCGCCCGGCACTCCTGCGCACGCCACTCCCGCGGGTCCCAGCGCTCCCGCGGGTCCCAGCGCTCCCGCAGCACCCAGCGCTCCCGCAGCGCCCGGCACTCCTCCGGCGCCCGCCACCCCTGCACCGGTCGAACCGGCCGATCCCCCCGCGGCGACGCCACCTCCGGCTCCGGTGACCCCGCCCTCGGCTCCGGCCGGTGAGGCGGCGAAGCCGACCCCACTGTCGGAGCTGCCCGCCGCTCCCCCCGCGCCGGAACGGTCCACTTCGGACGACAAATAGCGACCCGGCCGGTTCGGATCGCCGAACCGGCCGGTCATTCAATGGCGCACTATCGGGCAGCGGTGCCGAAATGCCCTGTCGTGAGCCTCGGCGGTGGGGGATGATCCTGGAGTGATCGGCCCGGCGGGCGCGCGGCGTGTACCCGCCTCGCTCCTACTGCTCACCTTCCTTCTCTTCGGGGTGGCCGGCTGGTGCGTCTGGTCCAGGGCCACTTCGCCCACGGACGGTGCCACCGTCAGCCCTGCGGTGAGTGCTGTCTCCATCGGGCACATCATCGTCTCCGACGCGACGCGCGGGAGCGTGCTGCGGCCGGGCGACGAGATCCTCGCGATCGACGGACAGCGGCTTGCCGAGCGGGCCGAACACCTGCCCGGCGGACATCGCGTGGCGGCGGGTGACACGCTCACCTACCTCGTCGACCGTGGTGGGGAGACCCTCGTACTGCAGGTCACGCTGCAGAATTTCCCGCTCCTCCACGCCATGCGCGGCTGGTGGCCCATGCTGCTGGTGACGGCGTTGCTCGTCACCACGAGCGTCACCGTGTTCTGGGCTCGGCCGCGCGATCCGGCCGCGCACGCCACGTTGCTGACCTCGGCCATCGGCATCGTCGCGATCACCGGGGCCGGGTTCTTCCCGTTGATGGCCGTCGACCTCGTCGCCGGGTACCAGTTCTGGGGGCACTTCACCGGGCAGGTCGCGTTCGCGTTGTTGTGGGGTGCGGTGCTGCACTTCGCCATCGCGTTTCCCGCCACCACGGTCACGCGCAAGCAGCGATGGCTGATCGCGGGCGGGTACGCCGGGCCGCTGGTGCTGTACGGGCTGGTCTGGCTCGGCACGCTCGCCGTGCTCGGCGAGCCGCTCGAGCGGGTCCACGTGCTCGTCGTGCCGGTGCTGCCCACGTTGTTCGTGTACCCGCCGCTGATCGTCACCGTGCTGGTCCGCAAGTACCGCGGCCGGCGTGGTGAACCGACGCGCAAGCCGCTCCTGTGGCTGCTGGCGGCGCTCATCGGGAGCGTGGTCGCGTACTTCGCCATCTGGGTGGTGCCTGTCATCACCAACGGGCGCCCGCTCGTGCCGTACGAGATGCAGGCGCTGCCGTACATGGCGGTCCCGATCGCGATGTCGGCGGCCGTGCTGCGGTACCGGGCACTGAACATCGAGGTCGCGGTCAGCCGCACCGTCGTGTACGGGGCGCTGACGATCGGCGCGGTCGGCGTGTACGTCGCGGTGGTGTCCACCTGGTCGGCGCTGTTCGGGCCGGTGACGAGCGTGTGGTGGCAGGCGGTGGTGGTGGCGGGCATCGCGGTCCTGTCGCAGCCGGTGCGCAGGCGGCTTCAGGCACTGATCAACCGGCGGCTCTACGGCGACCGGGACGACCCGTACCGCGTGGTGTCGGCGCTCGCGTCGCGGCTGGAGAACACGCCGACCGCGTCGACGATGCTGCCGGAGATCGTCGAGACCGTGTCCGCCGCGCTGCGGCTGCCGTACATGGCGATCGAGATCCAGGCGCGTGGCCGCAGCGAGACCGCCGCGAGCGTCGGCACACCGACCGGGGAGCTGCACCGGATGCCGCTGACGTTCCACGGTGAGCGGGTCGGCAACCTCGTGGTGGGCAGGCGGTCGGCGCTGCGGGAGCTGACGCGGCCGGACCGGATCGCGCTCGCGGAGGTCGCGCGGCACGCGGGTGCCGCCGTGTACACCGCGCGCCTCACCCGCGACCTGCGCCGCAGCCGCGACCGGCTGGTGCGGGCGCGGGAGATGGAGCGCCGGCGGATCCTGCACGAGCTGCACGACGGGGTCGGCCCGACGCTCGCGGCGGTGGCGCTGGGGCTGGACGTGAGCAAGCGGACGGTCGGGGACACCTCGCCGACCGGTGAGCTGCTCGGCAGGCTGCGGGACGAACTGCAGGCCGCGATCGTGGAGATCCGCAGGCTCGCGCACGGGCTGCGGCCGCCGGTGCTGGACCGGATCGGGCTGATCCCGGCGATCCGCGAGTACGCGGGCGCGCTCGCGAGCCGCACGGCGGGCAGTGACTCGTCGGTGGACGGCGTGACGATCGTGCTGGAGGTGCCGTCGAGCATGCCGAAGCTCCCGGCGCCGGTGGACGTGGCCGCGTACCGGATCATCTGCGAGGCGTTGACGAACGTGACGCGGCACGCGGCGGCGAGTTCGTGCGCGGTGCGGCTGTGGGTGGACGACGACCTGCACATCGAGGTCGTCGACGACGGGGTCGGGCTGCCCGCCGTGACTAACGGCGGCGTGGGGCTGTCGTCGATGCGGGAACGGGCGACGGAGCTGGGTGGGGAGTGTCTGGTGGAAGCGGAGCGGGAAGGCGGGACGCGGGTGTTCGCCACGCTTCCCTTGCCGAAGGAGGGCGGTTGATGGAGCCGACACAGGAGCCGGTACCGAGGCTGCGTGTCCTGGTGGTCGACGACCATCCGCTGTTCCGGTTCGGGCTGTGCACGGTGCTGGCGGCCGAGCCGTCGCTGGATGTCATCGGTGAGGCCGCGAACGGGCGGGACGCGGTATCGGCGGCGCGGACGTTCGAGCCGGACGTCGTGGTGATGGACCTGCACCTGCCGGACATCGACGGCATCGAGGCGACCAGGCAGATCGTCGGTGAGCGGCCCGGCACCGGCGTGATGGTGCTGACCATGTTCAACGACACGGAGTCCGTGTTCGCGGCGATGCGGGCCGGGGCGCGCGGGTACCTGCTGAAGGGGTCGGGTCAGGAGGAGATCGTGCGCGCGGTGCACGCGGTCGGCCGCGGCGAGGCGATCTTCGGGCCGGACATCGCGACGCGGGTGCTCGGGTTCTTCAACAGCGGCCCGATGACGCAGACGGACACGGTGTTCCCGGAGCTGACCTCCAGGGAGCGCGAGGTGCTCGCGCTGATCGCGGACGGGGAGAGCAACTCGACCATCGCCCGCCGCCTGTCGCTATCCCCGAAAACAGTCCGCAACCACGTCTCGAGCATCTTCACCAAACTCCACGTAGCCGACCGCGCCCAAGCAATAGTCCGAGCCCGCAAAGCAGGCCTAGGCGAAACCACCAACGGCCAATAACCCCCCACCCAACGAGTCCACACCTGAAAACCCGCGAGTCCACGGTTGGGGACCCGCGAGTCCACGGTTCGGGACCCGCGAGTCTACGGTTCGGGACCCGCGAGTTGACGGTTCAGAACTCACGAGTTGGTGATTCGGAACCCGCGAGTTGGCGATTCGCCCCGTCATCGACAGCGCCGAACGGAACCGCCAACTCGGCGGTCCCCAACCGTGGACTCGCGAGTCCCCAACCGAAGACTCGCGGGTTCTGAACCGTGGACTCGCGGGTTCTGAACCGTGGACTCGCGGGTTTTTATGCGGGCTCGTGGGGGTTGGGGTGGGTTGGGGTGGGGTGGGTGGGGTTAGATTAGGCCTTCGCGGAGGGCGTAGGCTACGGCGTGGGAGCGGTTTCTTAGTTGGAAGCGGTTTGTTACGTCGTGGAGGATGCTTTTTACTGTGCGCTGTGAGTAGCAGAGTTTGTCCGCGATTTCTTTTGTGGACAGTCCGGATGCGACCAGGCGCAGTACCTCGGTCTCCCGGTTCGTGATGCCGGCCAGGTGCAGACCACGGGGCTCCAGTACGTGGCGCTGCAGACGGGACACCCGGTTCAGCAGGCGGCCGAGGATGTCGGGCGGCAGTGCGCCCTCACCGACGGCGGCGGCCTTGATCAGTCGCACCAACAGGTCCGGCGTCGTGTCGGCGCGGCGGGCGACCGCGCACACCCCGCCCTCGACGGCCGTCAGGATCTCCGTGTCCTCCAGCTCCCCCGCGATGAGAACCACCCTGGTGAACCCCCGCACCTGCAACGTGCGCAACAGCTGTGCCCCCCGGTCGTCGAACCGGTCGGTCACCACGAGCGCGACCGCCTCCGGGGACGCCGTCTCCTCGTCGACCAGCCACACCTCCTGCCGCGTGCGGAGTGCCATCTGGACACCGCTCTGCAGGATCGGGTCGGTCGCTCGCACTACGACCGGGATACGGCTTTGCTCCAACATCAATTCTTCCGCTCTCTAGCACGCCCCCGACTCGACGCCCAGCACGTCGAACCCGCGCACCGAGAACATTGCCCGAACGTGCGTCCCAGGCACATGGGACTGGTGTCCCGAGTTTGCCCGTCCGTACCACGGACCGTGTCCACACGGGCACACAGCGGGGCCCCCGACCGTGTCGGGGGCCCCGAAATGGACTACTCAGTTGGGTGTCGGGCCCGAGAGCCTGCCCGAGAAGGACACGGCGGGCGAGCACTTGCCCGTCGCGGGTTCCGGCGCGCCCGGCAGCTGGCAGCTGACCTCGACGGTCAGCGGCTGGTCGGGGCTGAACGTCCACGGCTCCAGGAAGTGGAAGTCCATGTCGCGGAAGTTCTGCAGCCCCGTCGCGTACAGCACGTTGTCACCGCGCTTGATGGCGAGCGTGCCACTGTCGCCACGCGGGTTCTGCAGGATGATGTCGGTCAGCACCAGCGTCTTTTCCGGCACGATGACCCCGGCCGGCACCTTGAACGACTCGAACTCGGCCGGGTCGGCCTGGGCGTCCGCGTCGGTCGTGATCCGGAAGTCCACAGCGGACCCTCCCGAGATGTCCACGCCATCGTCGTCGGTCGTCGCACCCCGGCCACCGCCGCCGGTGCCCTCGGGGGGACCGCCACCGGCCGCCATCTCGTCGACCTTCTTGTCCGCCGCGGCGGCCTGCTCCTCGGCCGCCACCGCACGCCGCTCGGCGAGCTCGACCTTGTCCTCGAGCTCGGCCTGCACCTTCTCGGCCGCCGACTTGCCCGCCTCGCGCGCCGCGGTCTGCACGGTCGGCTTGACGAGCGTGAACCACAGCACCGCCAGCACGACCGCCGCCGCGAGCACCGCGACCGCCGCGGGCAGCAGCCACTTCGGCAGCAGCTGCTGCTGCACGACCGTGCCGTCCATGTTGACCGGCGGCTGGTCCGGTGCGATCGCGGTGACCCCGAACGGCAGCCGTTTGTCGGCGCCGCGCAGGAACCGGTCATACGGCTTGGCCTTCAGCTTCAGGAACGCGGACGTGCCCGGCTGCACGGTGAGCGTGCTGTGGTCCAGCGACAGCCGAAGCTGCTCCTCCGGGTCGTTCGTCACGACCTCGACCGGGATCGGGTAGTTGCCGGAGTTCTCGACGACGACTTCGTGCACGGCCTTGGTACGGCACCGTGATGACTTCGGCGACAGTTCCAGCTGCAGGTCCATGAACGGCTCGACATCAACCGATCCCTCGGCGACCGACGAGTTCGGCGGGTCCTCGCGCGAGAGCACCCGCACGCCGAACGGCACCGGCCCGGCGGGCACCGACGAGTCCCGTGGCGGCGCGAACCGCACGGTGGCCTCACCGTCCTGCCCCGGCATCAGGTTCATGACGTGCGGCGTGACCTCGACCCATTCCCGCGAGTCGCCGACAATGTCCAAAGTGAACTGGTCAACCAGTGTGCCGTTGTTCCGTACCAGGACCGTCGCCTCGACCGCCTGGCCCGGAGTCACGGACAGCTGCCGGTTGGCCAGCGACGTGGTAGCTCCCATGGCAGAACAGTGTCGCGGCGTATCCCGCCGGTGACAGCTTGCGCGGGGGAGCCTGGCAGGGCGGCGCAGGCTGCCCCATCGGGCGCACCCGGGCGTCCACTACGCCACCCGCGCGCCGGGACCGGCGCCACGCGATTCCACATACCGTCGGGCGCGGTGAATCTGGAGGTCCCCCGTGCCTGTATCCCTGCTCCGCGGCAAGCGTGCCGTTGCCGTGGTCGTCGCCGCGACGATGGTCGGCGTTTCCGCCGCGGTGTTGCTGTCCGGTCAGAACACGTCCGCACGTGCCGCGGCCGCGCCCGGCTCCACCGTACGCGCATCCGTCTCCGACGACAGCACCCAAAGCGGCGGCGCGTACTCGGAGCTGTCCTCGGACGGCACGACCGTCGTGTTCACGAGCTACTCGCGGCTCGACACGCTGCCGAACGACCACAACGAGGCCGTTTACGTGCGTGACCTGCGCAACGGCCGCACGGTGATGATCAGCCGCGGCCAGTTCGTTCGCCCGCAGGAGCCCGAGACGCCCGTGCCGACGACGACCACCACGACACCCACCTTCGAACCGCCTCGGCTCGCGGGGAAACCGAAGCTGTCGTTGAACGGCAAGCGACAGCAGCAGGAGCCGGAGTACGGCGAGGTGGCGCCGAACGGCTTCAGCACCGAACCGACGGTGTCCGCCGACGGCCGCTTCGTCGCGTTCGTCACGCAGGCCGACAACATCATCGTCGAGGACGCGGACTCCGACCAGGACCTGCTGGTGTGTGACCGCGACCCCGACGGTGACGGGACGTTCGACGAGCGACGCGAGGACGGAAGCCTCGTCTACCGCTACTTCCGGGCGAACGAGCCACAGTATGTCGAAGGCGGCGGCGACTACTACCGCACCGACGCACCGTTCGCACCGAAGCTGTCCGACGACGCGAGCCGCATCGTGTGGGAGGACGAGCGGATCACCGACCACCTCGGCTATCACCACATCGTGCGCACCGCCCCGCTCACGGCGAACGGTGCGGGTCCGGTCCAGATCGTCGGCACGGACTTCGGCCAGGTGGAGACGCTCTACCAGGCCCAGCCGGACGTGTCCGCCGACGGCCGGTTCGTGGTGCTGGTCGTGGACTACGAGCGGCAGGAGATCAACGGCGAGTTCCCGACCTGGGTCACGTTCCACGCGGTGATCCGCAAGGACATGCGGACAGGCACGCTGGCCCGCGCCGACCTGGACGTGACCACGACGCCGGGCAAACCCGTGCCACTGTCGGCGGACCGGACGGTGCACCTGGCGTCGCCCGCCATTTCGGGCGACGGGGGCACGATCGCTTTCGAGGCGGAGGAGTGGGCCGACGTCTGCAACGACGGGTGCTGGCGCTCGGTCGCCGACCAGCCGACGGTGTACGTGGCGCGCGTGCAGGAGGACGGCACCGCGGTCGACTCGGCCATCGCGTCGCGGGACAACGGGAACGAGGTCGTCAACGGCTTCCGCCCCGCGCTGTCGGGTGACGGCCGGTTCCTCGCGTTCGTCACCGACAACCCCGGTGTGCACGACGGCGTCGACGTCGCGCTGGACCTGTACGACGACAGCTGCGTGACCGACTCCGACTCGGACTCCGTCGGGCGTGCGCTGCCGCCGGTCTCGGAGAAGCGGGACGGGCGGGTCGTGTGCCAGGTCGTGGTGCGGGACCTGGTCGTCGACCGGCAGCGGCTCACCGACGAGCAGCCGAGGCTGCCGGGCACGCTCGCGTCGGCCGGCACAGGAAGGGACTGCGCGCAGCCGCTGCCCGATGGCGCCACGTGCGGTGGCGACGACGACTCACCGCCGTACGACGCGGCCGCACCGTCGTTGTCCCGCAACGGTTCCACGATCAGCTTCGACTCGAACGCGACCGACCTGGTGCCGGACCTGGTGGACGACAACGAGCAAACCGACGTGTTCGTGCGGACGTTCCGCCCGGAGCTGCGCGCGGACCCGACGCCGCTCGAGTTCGGCGACGTGACGCTCGGCGAGACGCTCGACCGGGTCGTCCGGCTCGACCACGTCGGCTTCGGCCCGCTCGTGGTGACCGAGCTGGTGGTCGACGACTCGGCCGTGTTCACCATCGGCGCGCAGACCTGCACCGGCACGGAAACCGTTGTGCTGCAACAAACTGGTAGCTGCGAGGTGTCCGTGACGTTCGCCCCGGAAGTCGATGGCGAGCAGACCGGCACGCTGGTGGTGCGGCTGCGCGACGGCCGTGAGTTCACGGTTCCGTTGCGCGGCAAGGGTTTCGAGGAGGAGATCCCGCCGGAGGACGGCCGGTTCGCGGCGAGCCCCGACCCGCTGGACTTCGGTGACCGGCTGCTGCTGTCGGCCAACCCGGCACAGGCGGTGACCGTGACCAACACGGGCGGCACGGACCTGACGGTGACCGGTGTCGGCGTGGTGACCCCACCACTCGCACCCGCCGACTTCACGATCGAGTCGGACACGTGCACCGGCACTCCGGTGCCCCCGGACGGGACGTGTCAGGTGACCGTCCGGTTCTCGCCGCAGAGGATTGGCCAGAGGACGGCGGTGCTCCGCTTCACCGACGACGTGCCGGACGACACCCCGCACCTGATCGGCCTGACGGGCACCGGCGGCACCCCCGCCGTCGCGGTCTCCCCCGGCGTCTCACAACCGGGCCGCACGATCACCGTGACCGGCACCGGCTTCGCCCCGAACCGCCCCGTGACGATCACGATCACCGGCTCGGTGGAGAAAGCCACCGCCCAGCCCGACGGCACGGGCACCTTCAGCAAGGTCGTGCTGATTCTGCCCAGGTCCCCGATCGGCACCCACCCGGTGGTCGCGACCATCGACGGCACCGATCCGGCGATCTCGGCCGCCAAACCGGTGCTGATCGTGTCCCCGTCGGTCAGCCCGGCGGACTTCGTGATTCGTAACTGACCGTCACCCGGGTGGCGGCTCCCCGTCACCCGGGTACAGGTGCAGGGTGGAGACACGGCACCCTGCTCCGGGAGCGCGATTGGTCACAGGTCGGCAGCAACACCTCAACCAGGCGCTCCTGCGTATCCCACGGCGCGCCGAGAACTCCGCTCGGCACACCGTGTCCAAGACCTACGTCGAGGCCGGGTCGTTCGCGGCGCTGCTGCACTCCAGCGATCACCAGATCCTGTACGGCAGGCGCGGTACCGGGAAGACGCACGCGCTGCTGCACCTGTCCGACCTGCTCGCCGGCATGGGTGACGTGGCCGTGTACGTCGACCTGCGCACCATCGGGTCGGCGGGTGGCATCCACGCCGACAGCGCGCAGACCGCGGCGGAGCGCGGCACGCAGCTGCTCATCGACACGCTCGAGGAGGTGCACGACGGCCTGCTCGCGGTGGCGATGGAGCGGGAGGTTTCGGAGCGGAGCTTGCGGAGCGACCATCAGTCCGGGCGAACCTCGCCAAGCGACCATCAGTCCGGGCGGAACTTGCCAAGCGACCATCAGTCCGGGCGGAGCGACCAGCACTACGATCCGACCGCCCTGCTCCGCGAGCTGGACGCGCTCGCGGAGGCGGCCACCACCGTGAAGGTGGTCGGGGAGGTAGAGCGGGAGACGACGTTCGCGGGCGAGGCGGAGACGACGCAGTCGGCGGGGGTGACGCTGTCGGCCTCGCCCGGCGTGCGGGCTTCGGCGAGCAGCAAGCGGTCGGTGTCCGCGCAGAGCAGGCTGCTGCGCACCGGGGTCGAGCGGCACCAGGTGATGTTCGGGCCGCTCAGCCGTGCCGTGCGCGGCATCGTCCGTGCGCTCGCCCCCGCACGGCTGTGGCTGCTGCTCGACGAGTGGAGCAGCGTGCCGAGGGATCTGCAGCCCTTCCTCGCGGACCTGCTGCGAAGGGCGGTGCTGCCGGTGGGCGGGCTGACCGTCAAGATCGCGGCGATCGAGCGGCGGTCCCGGTTCGCGGCGCCGACAGCGACCGGTGGCTACGTCGGCATCGAGGTCGGCTCGGACGCGGCGTCGTCGGTGGACCTGGACGAGTTCCTGGTGTTCGACAACAGCGCGGCCCGTGCGCGGGAGTTCTTCGCGCGGCTGTTCCACAACCACACCGCGGTCTGGCTCGCGACGATGGTCAGGGACCCGCCATCGGACGTGACCGGTTTCGTCGACGAGTACTTCAGCCGCACCGCGTTCACCGAGCTGGTGCGCGCCGCGGAGGGCGTGCCGAGGGACGCGATCAACATCGCCGCGCTCGCCGCGCAGCACGCGCACGACAAGCCGATCACCGTCGCCGACGTGCGCCGCGCCGCCCGCGACTGGTACCTGCGCGACAAGCAGACCGCCATCCGAGGGCACGAGGACGCGCGTGCCGCGCTGCGTGCGCTCGTCGACGAGGTGGTCGGGCACCGGAGAGCGCGGACGTTCGTCGTCGACCAGCTGGCCGTCGAACGCGCCGGTGTCGTCGAGGATCTGCACGACGCACGGCTGCTTCACCTGCTGCGCCGCGGGATCGCCGATCCGAACCATCCCGGCGCACTGTACGACGGGTTCGCCATCGACTACGGCTGCTACGTGTCGCTGCTGCTCGACGACGCGAAGTTCCACGCACGCGGCAAGGGCGACTGGCTCAACTCCCCCGCAGGCGTGCCACCGGAGGGCTTCAAGTTCGCCAGGGCGGCGATCGACCTCGGCGCGCTACTCGGGTAAGCGATCCACGCGACGGCTACACCTCCTCGAAGAACTCGATCTCGCTGATGGCCAGTGTGTTGCCGGTGACCGACTTGAAGGTCGTCACCACGTGGATCTCCACGCTGGACACGCCGTCGGCGTTCTCGATCTCCAGGGTCTGCGGGTCCGGCAGGTCCTGGAGGCTGACGTCCGTGGTCTTGCCGGTGGAGAACACGAGATGCAGCTTCTGTGCGCGGGAGGTCGCCTTGAAGTCGGCGCCGTCGCCGTTGTGGACGATGATCCGCGCGAGGTCGACGGTGCGGTCGAACTTCACCACCATGTTCGGCTCCTCGGCGCCCATCGGTGCCGCCCAGAAACTGTCGGACGCACCGTCCACCGCCAGGTTGGCGGGGTGGTCGGGCAGCGCGAGCGACGCCATTGGCGCCTCCGAGGCGGACACGGGGACGTACTGCGGGAAGACGAGCCGCTCGAACGTGCCCTTCGTCTCCGCCGCGCGCTCGTTCACCCAGCCGCGGAACGGCGCGAACATCCCGTACGCGATGCCACCCAGCAGGAGCAGGATCGCGACCGCCCTGCGCGCGAACCTGAACGTCGCGCTGACCGCGATGCCGAGCTTGGACTTGCCGCCCCGGCCGCGACGTTTCGACCGTTCGCCCGCCTTGCGCACCTTCGCGCCGCGCCTGGGCAGGAGCTTGCGCCACCACGGGGTCTTGACCACCGTCGCGGTGGCGAGGGACGTGCCGCACCGGCTGCAGAACTTGCGGGTGGGCGGGTTGCCCTCGCCGCACTCGCCACAGACCAGCTCGCCGGGCTGGAGCTTCTTCGACGGCGGCTGCTTGCGGACCTGGGGTGGTTTCTGCTGCGCCTCCTGCGGGGTGACCGCTTCGGGTTGCGCGGTCGCCGTCCCGGTCACGGGGGCGACCAGCTCCCTGACCTCGGACTCGGAGGCCTTGGGTTTGGCCGGCGGTGGTGGCGGCAGGACCGGCCCACCCGACGGCTTCGCTGGGGGCGGGGGCGGCAATGCCGGACCGGACGCCGGTGGTGGCGGGGGCGGCGGCGGCTTGGGCGCCCCAGGTGGCGGGGGCGGCTTCGGC
>NZ_JBARWZ010000075.1:0-4166 GCF_049647105.1 Actinophytocola sp. | reverse complement strand
TGGATGGCCGTCGTGATCGAGGTGGTTCCTGGCGGTGCCGCGCAGGCATCGTCGTACTGGACCGTACTTCGATGCCTGCGCGGTGCCGCCAGGGGCCGCCTCGGCGCGGCGGGCGCCGCCATGCCCTGTTCGCGCGCCCTCTTACTCGCAGGCGGTGCCGTCACCGTCTCTGTCTAGGTCGTAGATGTCACTGCCGATCACCTGGACCGGGCCGGACGCGTACGCGGGACCGTTGCCGCTGCCGCCTTCGCAGTCGACGTCACTCGCGATCGGCACGCACCCGGTGTAGTTCGGATCGCAGCCGGACCGTGGTTCGGGTTCGGCCACCGGCGGCGGCGCGGGTGCCGGAGGCGGCTCCGCCACGGGCTCCTCCGTGACCGGCGGCGCGACGACCGCGGGCGGCGGCGGTGGCGGCGGCGGAGTCGTGGTGGTGGTGGTCGTGGTGGTGGTCGTCGTCGTTGTCGTGGTGGTCGGCGGCGGATCGAAGGTCGTCGTGATGGCGGTCTCCCCTGCCGCGGTGTCCGTCGGCTGGTCGTCGTCGTTGCCGCCGAAGAGCACGCCGAGGAGGACCATGAAGGCGACCACGACCGCGACGATTCCCAACGGCTTCTGCCAGCCGAAGACGACCGGCTTCCGCGCCGTGGCGACGGCGGCGACGGGCATGGGCCGGACGGGGGCGAAGCGTTCCGTCGGTGGTTCGGCGGCGCTCGGTGTCGGCGCGAGAAGCGCGGTGTTCGCGTTGGGTGGCAGGAGGAGCGTGACCTGGAGGCCGCGTTCGTCGCGGGTCACGGTGGCTTCGCAGCCGACGCGGCCGCCCTGCTCGACGAGCGGGGCGTAGCGCTGCGCCATCATGTGCGTCAGCTCACCGACGCGGTGCCCGTCGACGCGGACCTCGATGCCGCGTTTCCCCTTGTACTTGCCGGCAGCGATGGTGCACCACACCAGCTCGGCGGCGATGCGCCGTTCCCCGCCATGGGCAACGGTGTAGCGCGACAGTGCGCGCTGGTGGTGTTCTTCGCGTGTGACGGTAACCGGCACATCACCACGCACCATAGAAAGACCCGGCGTCGGGTTCTCAATCATGACGAGTCATTCGGCCGCCCGCACGAACCCGTTACCGGATCAACGGAAATCCCCGTCTGCCAGAATTCGCGGCATGCGCGGAATCCTGGCGGCGGCCGTGTTGCTCCTGCTCACCGCCTGCGGTGACGAACCGGATGCGGGCAGCGACCAGGACGCCGCCGGGTTCTCGGTGGTGCGCGACGCGGTCGAGTTCCCGTCGGCGAGGTAGGTGCCACCTGGCACGCCGTCGGCACCGTCGGCAACCCGAACGGCCCCGACCGTCCACTGTGGCTGTCCAGCGAGGACGGCACGACATGGACCGCGCGGGACACCGCGTCGATGGGTGAGGGCGGCATCGTCGCCGCGACCGTCGACGATTCGGGCGCGCTCGTCCTCGTCGGGGTCCGGGACCAGGTGGGCAAATACTCCCCCGGTGCGCGCGAGACCTACTGCGGGGTCGTGTGGGCCGGTGCCGAGGGCGGACCGTTCGACCGCGGCGAGCTCGACTGCACCGAGTTCCCGCCGACGGCGGCCGCCACGCTCGCCGACGGGCGCGTCCTGATCGCGGGCAACCGCGACCTCTGGGTACGCGACTGACCACACTCCGTCAACGGTATTGCGACGCCGTCCGGTGACGGCTTAACCTTTCACCTGTAAGTAATTTCTGACAGGTGTAGGAGAGTCATGACGGGCGATGAGCTGGTCGAGATGTTGGCCGCGCTGGCCAACCCGATCAGGCTGCGGATCGTCGCGCGGCTCGCAGAGGGACGGCAGTACGTGAGCCAGCTGGCCCGCGAGATCGGGATCAGCCGCCCCCTCCTCCACATGCACCTGCAGCGACTCGAGGCGGCAGGCGTGGTCACCGGCAACCTCGAGCTGTCCGGGGACGGCAAGGCGATGAAGTACTTCGAGGTCACCGGGTTCGACGTGCGGCTCACCGCGGCGACGCTCGCCGCCGCGGCCGCGACCATCACCCCACCACGCAAGGAGCAGACGTGACGTACCTGGCCGCGGACGACACCACCTGGCCGCAGGCGATCATCCTTCTCGGCGTCATGGTCGTCGTGATCATCCTGATCGGCGGCGCCTTCTCGACGTTCCTGGACCTGCGCAAGGCGAAGCTCGTCGCCGAGCAGGAGGACAGCCTGCGCCAGCTCGTGCGCCGCTACGAACAGCTCGCCGAGAACACCCTCGACGCGCAGCAGCGTTCCGCAGCGGACCTCGCGGAACTCCGCTCGCGTGCGACCGCGATCGAACAGATCCTCAGAACGGTGGAATGACCATGAAAGCGATGGCGCGGGATGACTACTGCGGCCCGGACGGGCTCGAGTCGCGCGAGGTCGACACCCCTTCCCCTGGCGCGGGCGAGGTACTCGTCCGCGTCCGCGCGGCCGGTGTCGACCAGGGTGCGTGGCACGCGCTGACGGGCCTCCCCTACCTCGGCCGCCTCTACTTCGGGGTGCGCAGACCGCGCGCGAAGGTGGTCGGCATGGACGTCGCGGGTGTCGTCGAGTCGGTCGGCGCTGGCGTGACCACGCTCCGGCCGGGCGACGAGGTGTTCGGCATCTGCGACGCCGCGTTCGCCGAACACGCCGTCGGCAAGGCGAAGACACTCCTGCACAAGCCCGCCAACGTGACCTTCGAGCAGGCTGCGGCGGTTGCCGTCTCGGCGTGCACCGCCCTGACCGCGCTGCGCGGAGTCATTGCGGGACAACGGGTTCTGGTGATCGGCGCGGGCGGCGGGGTCGGGTCCTTCGCGGTGCAGCTCGCGACGGCGTTCGGTGCGGCCGTGACCGGCGTGTGCAGTACGTCCAAAGTGGAGTTCGTGCGGTCGCTTGGCGCGGTCGCGACGATCGACTACACGAAGGAACCGCTCACCGGCGAGTACGACATGGTGCTCGACATCGCGGGCCACCGGCCGATCCCGGCGTTGCGCGCACTGCTCACGCCGCGGGGCACACTGGTGGCCATCGGCACCGAGGACGGCGGCCGCTGGGCCGCCGGAGTCGACCGGAACCTCGCGATGAAGACCCGCAACCCGTTCACCCGCCAGACGTTGCGGGCACCGCTCTCGATCGTGCGGCCGGCGGAGCTCGAGGAACTGTCCGCACTGCTGGCGGACGGCAAGCTCACGCCGGCCGTCGACCGGACGTTCGCGCTGGGCGACCTCCCCGCGGCGATCACCTACCTGCGGGACGGCCGCGTCAAGGGCAAAGTCGTCGTGATTCCCCAGACGTGATCGCCTAGACGACGGCCTCGTCGTCGGCGTCGTCGTCCTCCGAGTCGAGCTTCCACTTCAGCTGGAACTCGACCTCCTCCTCGCCGTCGCCCCGCTCGTGTTCGATGGAGAACTCGGCGCGCGCCGGGACCCGGAACCGCTCCCCGGCGATCTGGATGCGGAACGACGTCCCGGACTCCAGCGCGTCCGCGAGGCGGCGCAGTTTCGCCACCACGTCCGGCGTCGAGTAGATGCGCTCGATGTCCCTTGTCGCGTCGGCCACGTGACCTCCGTTGTCAGGCGCCCTCGGATGGGCGCGGTGGGCGCATTCAATCACCCGATCCGGGCACGCCGGACGGGAGCACAAGGTGGCATGCGACCCCATTTGCCGGTAGTGTCCGAATCATCACATTCTGCGACAGAGAGGGCTCAATCATGGGCTTGTTCGACGCCGTCCGGGAGAAGGCAGCCGAGCTACTGTCCGGCGCGACGGAGAAGGTGAGCGAACTGACCGGGACGGATCTCGGCGACGCCCAGCAGAACGCCACCGACTCTGCGCAGAACCTGGGCGACACCGCCCAGGGCTACGCCGACACGGCAAGCGGTGCCGGTCAGGACCTCGCGGGCACCGCAACGGACTCGGCGCAGAACCTCGCGGACACCGCGGGCGACACAGCCTTCGGTGCCGTGGCGGACACGCCCGTCGGCGAGTACATCGACCCGCGCGGGCAGCAATAGAGGGCGCGCGAATAGGGTCGGTGGATGGCCGTCGTGATCGAGGTGGTTCCTGGCGGTGCCGCGCAGGCATCGTCGTACTGGACCGTACTTCGATGCCTGCGCGGTGCCGCCAGGGGCCGCCTCGGCGCGGCGGGCGCCGCCATGCCCT
>NZ_JBARWZ010000074.1:0-15836 GCF_049647105.1 Actinophytocola sp. | reverse complement strand
CCGCAACGCGTCACCCGCACGCAGCCCGGCCGCGATGATCGCCGCGTTGCCGCGGGACACCGTGCTCTGCAACGGAATCAGCTGGGGCAGGGGCCGCGAGAGGTGTGGCGCGGTCGACGTCATGAGGATGCCGCGCTCGACCGCGCTCTCGTGCGCGAGCCCGACGTCGCCCTTCGCGAGGTACCGCAGCCCGCCGTGCACCAGCTTGCTCGACCACCGCGACGTGCCGAACGCCAGGTCGTGCGCCTCCAGCAGCGCCACCGACAACCCGCGTGCGGCCGCGTCCAGCGCGATGCCGGTGCCGGTCACACCGCCGCCGACCACGAGCACGTCGACCACCTCGCCTGCCGCCAGCGCGGCGAGCTCCTCCGCCCGCCGGGCGGCGTTCAGCGCGGTGTTCACGGCCGCAGCGCGGCGTCGAGCAGCCTGCCAAGCTCGGCCAGCAGGTCATCGAACCCGATATCGGAGGTCGACGGCCGGATCGTGAACGCGTACGGCTGCAGCAGCAGGAAGATCGTGCGGGCCTGGACCACGGGGTCGGCCGTGCGGATCGACCCGTCCGCCTGCCCGGCGGTGAGCAGCGCCCGCAGGTAGTCCTCGGTCATGCGCTGGCTCGTGCCGATGCGCTCCATGATGTAAGGCAGCAGCAGCTCGGCGTCCCGCTCGATCACCGCGTGCATCAACGGGTTCGCGGCCAGCGCGCGGATGGTGTGCACCGCAGCGACCACGAGCTGCCCGCGTGCGTTCTGCTCGGCGCGCACGGCCTCGTTCGCGGCGGCCAGGATCTTGCCGAACTCGCGGGTGATCAGCGACGACAGCATCCCGCGCACGTCGGGGAACCTGCGGTACAACGTCATCCGGCTGACGCCGGCCGTCCTCGCGATGTCGCTCAGCGTGGCCCTGCGTACGCCGACCGCGAGAACGCACTCCATGGCCGCGTCGAGCAACAGGTCGTCCGCGACGCGGTTGGGTGACGATGTGTGACGGATGGACGTCATGTGTCACACTATACCCGTGACCAACAACAGTGACCACCTTGTTCGTCGTGGGTGGACGCCCGACGGCGGACAGGACGCCATCCTGCCTCCTCACGCCACCCGCTGGCTGGCGTCGCGCACCGGTCTTGACGCTCGTCCGACTCCCGTGGCGCCGGACTCCGTCCTCACGGTGCCGGAGTCCGCCCTGTCCGAGCAGGCGCGGAAGGCCCTCGGCCAGGTGGTCGGGGAGCGGCACGTGCTGACCGGCCGGGACGACCGGCTCGGCCGCGCGGGCGGACTGTCCTATTTGGACCTGTTGCGGCACAGGGGATCCGGTCCGCTCGCGGTGCCGGACGCGGTGGTGGTGCCCGAGGACCCGGCGCAGGTGCAGCAGGTCGTCGAGGTGTGCGCCGCCAACGACATCGGGTTGGTTCCCTTCGGCGGCGGCACGTCCGTGGTCGGCGGCGTCACCGCGTTGCGCGGTGACAAGGCCGCGGTGGTCGTGCTGGACCTGATGCGGCTCGACAAGCTCGTGTCGGTCGACCCCGTGTCCAGGCTCGCCGTCCTCCAGGCCGGGGTGGTGGCGCCTGCGGCGGAACGGCTGCTCGCCGCGCACGGGCTGACGCTGGGGCACGTGCCACAGTCGTTCGAACGCGCCACGATCGGCGGGTTCGCCGCCACCCGCTCGTCCGGCCAGGCGTCGTCGGGCTACGGGCGGTTCGAGGACATGGTCGAGGGCGTCCGGGTCGCCACACCGAGGGGCGAGTGGCGGCTCGGCGTCTCGCCGGCGTCCGCGGCAGGGCCCGACCTGCGGCAGCTGGTCGTCGGCAGCGAGGGCGCGTTCGGCGTGATCACCGAGGTGACCGTGCGGGTGCGGGAGCTGCCAACCGTGCGCCGCTACGAGGGTTTCGTGCTCGACGGCTGGGAGGCGGGTGCCGCCGCCGTCCGCGAGCTGGCGCAGGCACGGGTGCTCGGGGACGTCACCCGCCTGTCCGACCCGCAGGAGACCGAGGTCGCGTTCACGATGTCGGGTGGCTGGAAGACCGCGGTCGTGCGGAAGTACCTGCGTGCGCGGGGAATCCTCGAACCCTGCCTGCTGATCCTGGGCTGGGAGACCACGTCCACAGAGGAGCTGGCCCTGCGCCGCCGCGCCACGCTGCGGGTGCTGCGCAGGCAGCGGCCGGTGTCGCTCGGCACCGCTGCGGGGGAGTCGTGGCGGCACGGCCGGTTCGCCGGGCCGCGGCAGCGGGACGCGTTGATGGACAAGGGAGTCTGCGTCGAGACCCTCGAGACCGCGACCTACTGGTCCAGCTTGGCCACCCTGCGCACCGAGGTCCGCGCCGCGCTGATCGGGTCGCTGTCCGCACCCGGCCGCACGCCGATCGTCGCGTGCCACATCTCCCACGCCTACGAGACCGGCGCGTCGCTGTACTTCACCACGATCGTGCCGCGCGACCTCGACGACCCGGAAGGTCAGTGGCAGCGCGCAAAAGCTGCCGCGTGTGAGGCCATTTCGGACGGTCCACTCGGGACGATCTCGCACCATCACGCGGTCGGTGTCGACCACGCGCCCTACCTCGCAAGGGAAATCGGCGACCTTGGCACCGAAGTGCTCGCCGCGGTCAAGCACACGCTCGACCCCGACGGTGTGCTCAACCCAGGGAAACTGGTGCGGTAGGCCTGCGCACCACACCGGACCACACGATCGCGAGCGCGCCGGCGAAGAACATCGGCCACGAGTACGCCAGGCGCGTCGCGATCGCGCTCTCGCACGTGTTCACGTAGGTGGCGATCACGTCCTCGCCCGGCTGGTCAAGCTGCGCGCCGAGCGGGCCGGTCTCGACGCCGCCGATCGTGTTGCCGCACGAGACGAAGCCGGGGTCGGCGGGGTCTGCGTTCGCCACCTTCACGGGCAGTAACGCGAGCAGCAGGCCGAGCAACAGCGCCGCGACGGCGAGGACCGCCCAGAACGCGCGCGGCGTGATCATGATCTTCGCGAGCGGATCGCCGGGCGGGTCCTCTGACCTCGGCTCGGTGTGCTCGGGGGACGGGGCGGGCACCGGTTGCCGCACCGTCTGCTGTGACGCGAGGTCGGGCTCGGTGTTCATGGCGCAATGCTGCCTGCTGGACGTGCGCATGAACAGGGAAACGGGGAAAAACGTCAGCGCGGGAAGTAGGCGCTGGTCTCGATCCTGCCGTTGTCGCACACCGGGCCGAACTCGAAGTCCACCTCGAACGATGCGGTCTCGTCCGGTGGGATCACGTTGATGCTCGACGCGGCGGGCTGGCACGGGCCGTCCGTCGGCTCGCCCCCGGTCGCGACCACACCCCAGTGGAGGGTCTTGCCCGCCGACGCGCCCGGCCGCAGCGTTACCAGCGCGGATTCCGGGGCCAGCGTGCGTTCTGCCCGCGTTGGCAGGACATTCTTGGTGACGTCGAGCAGATCCAGGCCGCCGTAACCCGACAGCGTGCACGTCTGCTGAGTCTTGTTGCGTACCACCAGGGTCGCGTACCGCTGGCCGGCACCCGCGTTCTGCGGTTCGACCGTGCCGGTCAGCATCGCCGCCGTGCAGCGGTTCCCCTGGTCCGGCGGGGACGTCTCGCCACCGGAGGACGGCGGCGATGAGGCCGCCGACGCGCTGGACGTCGGTGACTCCGTGGTCGTGACGGTCAACCGGGTGGACGTGTCCCCGGCGGCGCTCGGCCGGGCACCGCACCCGCTCAACGTCACGATCGCCAGCACAGCGACCGCACTGAGTCTGCTATGTCGGGCCACGCCATCACCTCCGAGACGGATCCGCGCTCCCCCATGGGGCGGTTAGCTTACGCAATCCCTTGATCGGTTCGATCCACACGTACGTCCAGCAGAGTTGCCCGCCTGGTAACGCAACGCGCACGCGCCGATACTCCGAACCCTCGTATTCGTCCAATGTGGACAGAGTGAACGCGGGTCGTGCCAGGTCGATCACCCAGCCGGACACGCCGGGCCCGTCGCCGAGCTGTAGCGCGGGGTAGCCGAGACCAGTGTCGAACATGGTGCCGGGCAGTGCGGCGGCACGGGGTTCTCCGGTCGCGTGTGGTTCGAGCCGCCACCAGTCCGACGCACCCGGCTGGAGCGTGCCGTAGACGAAGACGCGGGCGGGGAAGTCCGCCGGCTCCGGCGCTCCGGGGACCTCACGCACGGTGAGCCCGTCGGTACTCGCCGGTGTGCCGACGAGTGCGGCCGCGCCGGACTGCGGAACGTCGAGGCACCGCACGGCCTTTCCGTCCACCAGCAGCGGAAGGCGGCGCGGGGCGGCCGCGACGTACGCGAGCGGGCCGTCGACGACCGACCCGTCGGCCAGGCGGACCTCGCCGGTGTCCACACGGGCCAGCCGGTAGCGCTCACCTCTGCCCTCGCAGCGGTCGAGCACCGCGACCTGGGCGGGCGTGGCGAACCAGACCGCGTGCTCCTCGGTGTTGCCCGGCATGGCGGTGAGCGTGGCGGGCCGCTGGTCATCGACGACCCGCAGACCACTGGCCCAGACCGCGGCGACGTCCGTGCAGCGCGCGTGGAGCAGGACGGCGGGACCCGTGAGGCCGAGCGCGTCGCGCAGCCAGGTGATCTTGGACGGGCAGACGTTGGAGCCGTAGCAGAGCACGGGCACGCGGCAGGCGAGCGGTTCCGCGTCCCGGGCGGCGAGCCAGTCGTCGAGGTCGCGGCCTTCCGCGCGCCAGCCGGACGACGCCACCGGGTCGGGGGTCAGTTCCCACCCGGTGGCGTCGTCGTGCACGTAGGAGACCGAAGGCCGGGCGCCCGGATAGGGCACCGCCGGGTAGTCCTCGTCGGCGAAGCTCACCTGCCTACCGTGTCAGAGGCGCGGCAGCTTCTTCCAGGGCGGTGCGATGATGTATGCCACGCCACCCGGGCCGCCGGAGATGCCGCCCGACGCGTTGTGACGCTTGGTGCGCAGCCAGATGTTCGCGAACTGGTCGCGCTTGTAGACGTTGCGGACGGCCTCGTTGCTGCTGGAGGCGGGGTCGTTCGCGATGACGTCACCGTTCTCCGTGAAGCCGACGACCACCATGATGTGGCCCGCCGTGCCGTAGCCAGCGCCGTCCAGCTCGGTCGCGAGGAACGACTGCGACGTGATCACCGGGATGCCCGCCTTGATGTACTTCTCGATGTCGGTCAGCGAGGACAGGCGCGTGATGTGCCCGTTCAGGCCGAACGACGCCGCGTAGGCGGTGTTGAACGGCCAGTTGCCGGTGCCGTCGTAGTCGTGGTCGTAGGTGAAGCGGGCGGCGTGCGGGATCGTGGGGTCGGCGATGTTCGGGTCGACCCACGCCAGGTCCTGGCGGCTGGGCTTCTTGCCCCAGTACTCGACCACCATCTCCGTCGAGGTCGGGCTGCACCAGGCCTCGCCGCCGCCGCCGTACTCCGGGTACTCGCCAGCGTGGACGTTCTGCGAGTAGCGCGGGACCGGCAGCTCGAGGCCCCACGCACCCGCCGTCGGACCAGCGGGAACGGTGAAGCGGTCGGGGATGGCCGAGGTCATCGCGCCGACCATGCCGAGCTTCGGGGTGCTGTGCGTGCCCCGCTCGCGGTAGAGGGTGACGCGGAGCTGGTAGGCCGCGATGGGCTGCTCGGCGACGAACGTGTCGACGTCGACGTAGCCGACCGCGTCCTCCTGGTCGGGGACGGTCGTGCGGATGATGTCGGAGTCGGACAGCGCCCAGCGGGCCATCGTGTACCAGCTGCTCTTCGTGCCCGCGGGGGTCGTGCCCTGCATCTCGACGGCGAGCCAGGTGTTCTTGGGCGTTCTGGCGTTCCATGAGGCGACGAGCTGGGTGGCGTCGAAGCCATGGCGGTAGACCGGGGACGTCCACCGGCCGTACTCGTAGGTGCGGGTGGTGCCGAGGTCCGGTTCGGTGTGCTCGACCGTGCCGACGGGCCGGGCGATGACCAGCCCGCCCGGCGTGGGCAGCAGCCCTTCCGAGCGGCCCTTGAGGAAGTCGGAGGTGGACCGCCACTGGCGGAAGTCGACCGGCGCGTCGTTCGTGGCCGGCTCGGCCACCACAGGCACGGGGGACAGCGACATGACGAGAGCGACTCCAAGCCCGGCGGTGACCGTGCCAAGACGTAACGGGTGTGCGCGCATGCGAAGGATTTTCCAGGCCACCATAGATCATGTAAATAGCTCCCACTTGCCTGACACCCCGTAGTTGTCCACAGCAGGGCAAGTTATCCACAGTCAAGATCGACAACGCGGGAATGTCAGTGCCCACCGGTAGACTGGCAAGGCGGGACGCCCCCGGGAACGGGTGGGGGTTGGCATTCGGCCGGTTTGCGGGTTTCCGCTGGTCAGCGTGGGTGATCCGATGCCATGAAAGGCGTTTTCGGGACGCTCAATGACCCGAAAGCGCCTTTCGGGACATTCCACCCTGGGCGCTTAGCCCAGGTCTTCTTCTTCCAGTTCCTTCAGGAAGTCGCGCCAGAACTGTTCCACGCAGCGTTCGTAGCGGATGCCCAGTTCGAGGGTCTTGACCTGCCAGCGGTCGGCGTAGTCGACGATGCCCGCGCGCTGTTGCTCGTACGCGTCCGCGTGCCCTCGGTGGGACTCGTGGCGGTCCTTCGCGAGCTGCAGCAGGTTCTTGCGGGTGCCGAAGTTCAGGAAGAACAACTTCAGCAGACCGAGGTCGCGCACCTCGGTCTGCTCGACGGTCGGCGACGACAGCCAGTCGCGCAGTGCCTCGCGGCCCGGGGGCAGGATCGAGTACGTGCGGCGGCGCCGGCCGCCCTCCTCGACCTCCTCCGCCACGTACCCGTCGGCCACCAGGCGGGCGGGTTCGTCGTAGAGCTGCGAGTGCGCGAACGCCCAGAAGTTGCCGATGGTGTTCGCGACCCACTGCTTGAGGTCATAGCTCGTCGCCGGCGAGTGGCTCAGCATGCCGAGCACGACGTACGACGTCGCGGTCAACTTCCGTGTACGAGGTTCCGGCACGCGGCCGACGATACCCATTTCCAACGGTCGGTGCCGACCATTTGGCCTACCCCGCGCGGGTTATCACAGCACCGCCTGGGTTTGCGTAACCCTTGCCACCAGGCGTTTTTCGTCGTCGACAACGTCGGTTTCGACGACGATGATTCGCCGCCCGGCATGAAGCGGACGAGCCGTCGCGGTCGCGTACCCGGAACGGATGGCGCGCAGGAAGTTGGTCTTCGACTCGATCGTCGTCGTCCCCGCGCCGACGGGCAGGTTCAGGAACGCGCACAGCGCGCCGACGTTGTCCGCCAGCCCCATGATCACGCCACCGTTGAGCGAGCCGCCCGACGTGCACAGCGACTCCGCCCACGCCACGCGCCCGGTCACCGCCTCGGCCGTGGCGGCCACCATCTCGATGCCGAGGTGGGCCGCGAACGGCACCAGCTCGCGCAGCGAAGCGGTGGCCGCCTCGTCAAGTGCGGTCACGACAGGTGTGCGATGTCGAGCGAGCCGTCCGCGGCCGTCGCGCGCAGCCGCTTCTTGTCGAACTTGCCGACCGACGTCTTCGGCACCTCGTCGATGAACGTCCAGTTCTCCGGCAGCTGCCACTTCGCGACCTTGCCCGCGAGGAACTCCTGCAGCTCGGCGGGCGTCACCGACTGGCCATCCCTCAGCACCACCGCGACCAGCGGCCGCTCGGACCACTTCTCGTCCGGCACCCCGATCACGGCCGCCTCGGCCACCGCCGGGTGCGCCATCACGGCGTTCTCCAGGTCCACCGAGGAGATCCACTCACCGCCGGACTTGATGATGTCCTTCGACCGGTCCGTGAGCCGCAGAAACCCGTCCGGCGTGATCGCGCCGACGTCGCCGGTGCGCAGCCAGCCGTCCGGCGAGAACTTCTCGGAACCCTCCTGACCTGCGTCGACGCGATAGTACGACGCGGCGACCCACGGTCCGGCGCACTCCAGCTCGCCGACCGCCTCGTTGTCCCACGGCAGCTCGTTGCCGTCGTCGTCGATGAGCCGCGCACTCACCGCCGCGGGGAACCGGCCCTGCAGGATCCGGTACTCCCATGCGTCGTCGGCCGACAGCCCGGCGGGCGGCCGGGACACGGAGCCGAGTGGCGAGGTCTCCGTCATGCCCCACGCGTGGATGATCGTGACGCCGAGCTTGTCGAACGCCGACATCAGCGACGGCGGGCACGCCGACCCGCCGACCACGGCCCGCTCCAGCGGCGCCAGGTCCTGCGGTTTCTGGTCCAGCAGCGCGAGCAGGCCCTGCCAGATCGTCGGCACGGCGCCCGCCATCGTCGGCCGCTCGGCCGCGATCATCGCGGCCAGCGGCTCAGGCTGCAGGAACCGGTCCGGCATGATCATCGACGCCCCCACCATGAGCGCCGCGTACGGGAGCCCCCACGACATCGCGTGGAACTGCGGGACGATCACCAGCGCGCGGTCTGCCTGCGACAACGCCATCGAGTCGGTCATGCAGACCTGCATCGAGTGCAGCCAGATCGACCGGTGCGTGTAGACGACACCCTTCGGGTCACCGGTCGTGCCGGACGTGTAACACATCGCGGCCGCCGTGTTCTCGTTCACGACGGGCCACTCGAACTCGTCGGGCTGGTCCGCGAGCAACTCGGTGTACGAGTGCACGGTCACACCCTCCGGCGCCCGCAGCGATGCGGGGTCACCGTTGACCACCACGACGTGCCTGACGGTCTCGAACGTCGGCAGGACCTTCGCCAGCAGCGGCACGAGCGTGCCGTCGACGAGCACCACGTGGTCCTCGGCGTGGTTGGCGACGTAGGTCAGCTGCTCCGGGAACAGGCGGATGTTGAGCGTGTGCAGGACCGCGCCCATCGCGGGCACGGCGAGGTAGGCGACCAGGTGCTCGGTGTTGTTCCACATGAACGTGCCGACCCGCTGGTCGGAGGTGACGCCGAGGCCGCGCAGCGCGTGCGCGAGCTTCGCGGCCTCCTTGCCGACCTGGGCGTACGTGGACCGGCGGGGCTCTGCGCCGGTCCAGGTGACGACCTCGGCGCCCGCGTGGACGCGGCTGCCGTGCCGCAGAAGGTTCGCGATGGACAGTTGCCCGTCCTGCATGGTGCCCAACATCGCTGTTCAGCTCCTGGTTACTGGTGGGTCCGTTGGGGTGGACAGTAGTGCCGGAACGGCGCCTGTGAATACGGGTAACGGAGCGTGTCAGACCCCCAAAAGGTGTGTTACCTGCGCTTTCGGCGAGAACTCTTCGCGTGTCGCGCGTATGTTGCAGGTCGTAGATGTGTTTACTGGCGGCGGCGCCGCGGGGGAGCGGTCCAGGTTTGCCCTGGTCGTCGGCCTACGCGGGACCCGCCAGCAGTCGGATTAGGAAGGAACACCACGGTGGCTCTGCCCACGTTGACTCCAGAGCAGCGCGCTGACGCGCTGGCCAAGGCGGCGGAGGCGCGCAAGGCGCGCTCCGAGCTGTTGGCGTCGATCAAGTCCGGCGAGCGGACCATCGCGTCGGTGCTCGGCAAGGCCAAGGAAGACAGGACCATCGGCAAGACCAAGGTCGCCGCGCTGTTGAAGGCGGTGCCGGGGCTCGGCGCCGTCAAGGTGGCCGCCTTGCTCGAACAGACCGGCATCGACCCGGACCGGCGCGCCGCCGGTCTCGGCGACCGCCAGCGCTCCGCGCTGATCGACGCGCTGAACTGACACACGACTCATCAGGGCCCGCGGGTGTACCGCTCGCGGGCCCTGAACGTGTTCAAAATCCTACCCCGGGGGAAGTTTTCCCGCCGTTTTGGTGGGCATGATGAAGGGGTGATCGAGGACTATCGCCCCGGCTCGTTCCTGCTGACGTCCCCCCGGCGCGCGTTGCTGGCGACCGGCGAACGGCAGGTCGTCACCGAGCCCGATCCCGACGAGCTGGCCAAGCGGGTCACGAAGCTGCTGGTCGACTCGGACACCCCGGTCGCGGTCGGCGCGCTCCCGTTCGACACGGACGCCGCGCCACACGTCGTCCTCCCCGAATCGATCCGGTGGTCCGGTCCGCTGCCCGTCTTTCCGCGCAGGCCGCTCGGCGCCGTGGAGTCGGTCGAGGCGATGCCCTCCCGCGCGGGCTATGCCAGGGCCGTGGCCGCCGCCGTCGAGTCCCTGCGGGCCGGTGAACTGCGCAAGGTGGTGCTGGCCCGGTCGCTCCGGCTGACCATGGCCGCGCCGGTCGACGTGCGCACCCTGCTCGCGAACCTCGTCTCCGACAACGCCACCGGTTTCACCTACGCCGTGGACCTGCCGTGCGCGGCCGGCCGCCGCACCCTCGTCGGCGCGACCCCCGAGATGCTGGTGTCCCGTACCGGCACGACCGTCGTCGCGAACCCCCTGGCCGGGTCGATCCCGAGGGAACAGGACCCGGCCGCCGACCGTGCGGCGGGCGAGTCGCTGCTCGCGTCGGCGAAGGACCGCGACGAGCACCGCGTGGTGGTCGAGGCCGTGGCCGAGGGCCTGCGCCCGTTCTGCCGCACCCTCGACGTCCCCGCCGAACCGTCGCTGATCAGGACGACCGCCGTGTGGCACCTGTCGACCCGCATCGAGGGCGAGCTGCGCGACCCGGGCATCACGTCGTTGCGGCTGGCGAGCGCCCTGCACCCGACCCCGGCCGTCTGCGGCACCCCGGCCGCCGCGGCCCGCTCGACGATCACCGCGCTGGAACCGTTCGACCGCGGCTTCTACGCGGGCGCCATCGGCTGGTGCGACGCCGACGGCGACGGCGAATGGGTGGTCGGCATCCGCTGCGGTGAGCTGACCGAACCGGTGACCGGACCGCCGACCATGACCCTGTACTCGGGCGCGGGCATCATGCCCGCCTCCGTGCCGGAACTGGAGGTCACGGAGACCTCGGCGAAGTTCCGCACCCTGCTACGCGCCATGGGCTTGCATTTAGACGGTTGATCTTTGTGCGAGGGTCCTGGACCTGACCAGCAGTGACCTCAGGGGAACGTGACGGCACCCAGCCACCAACCACCTCGATGTCCGGCGCCTGAGCTGGGTCGGAACCAGCACTGTGAATTCCGGGGAGGCGGACTAGCTAGCCGAGTGCGGTGATCAGGTCTGTTGCGTCCCGTTCGGTGACCTTGGGGGCGGTGTCGCCGAAAACGGCCACGCTGGCCCGGTAACCGTCGCCGATATCCAGGTCCGCCATGTGCACGGCGTCGACGACGACCTCCGGCGACGAGGACACGACCACCCTCGGCGGCTCGTCGTGTGCGGTGAGCGTCAGCGTGCTCATCGGCACCGACATGCCCTTGCCGGTGGCCTTGACGATGGCTTCCTTGCGGGACCAGTAGGTGAAGAACGCGCCGCGGCGGTCCCCCTGCGGCACGGTGCCGAAGGCGGCCAGTTCGGTGGGCGAGAACGAGATCCGGGCAAGGTCGTCCACCTCCGCGTCCCGCACCTCCTCGACGTCCACCCCGACCGGCGCGGCGTCGGTCAGCGCGAGCGCGACCCAGTCGCCGGAATGCGAGATCGACACCTCGAGCCCGGCGATCTTCGGCTTCCCGTGCGGTTTCCCGCAGTCGAAACAGGAACTGTCGATGGCCACGTCCTTGGCCGGTATGCCCAGCTCAGCGGCGGCGACACCGCGGATCAGCGCGCGGCCGGTCAGGAACCGGAACTTGTCGATCTCCCGCCGGTAACCCGCATAACGGCCCAGCTCGACCTCGTCGAGCAACTCGAGGAGCCCGGGCGTCCCGGCGGCCGGGTGCGCCCACCACACGTCGCATCGCATACCCCGATCATGCCGCACCGGCCATGACGATCTGCTGGACCACGACTCGCGGGACTCAGCCGCCCGGGCCGGGCTCGCAGGACGGGGGCTGGCACAGCACGCGCGACAGTGCGGCGTAGAAGATGTCGCGGATCTTCGTCGGGTCCGGGGTCGTGAACGCCTGCCCGCCGGTGGCGCCCGCGATGGACTGCAGCTCGCCGACGTCGATGTCCGGGCCGATGCCGATGCCCACGATCCGGATCGGCCGCTGGGGGTCCTGCAGCTTCGCGAGCTCGGCAAGCAGCTGATCGCGGCTGATGCTGTTCGGGTCCTCGTTCCGTCCGTCGGTCATCACGATCACGGTGTTGATGCGCCCTGGCTCGAAGTTCTGCCTGGACGCCCGGTAGGCCGCCAACGTGCTGTCGTACAACCCGGTCGCCCCGTTGGGGATCGCCCGCACCTGCCGCAGCTTCGCGAACGCGCCGGAGCTGACCTGTTCGCTGATCGGCTGCACGGGCAGCAGTTCCTTGTAGTCCTTGTCACCGTCGAGGTTCGTGGAGAACAGCCAGACACCGATCTTCGTGGTCGGCTTCATCAGGCCGATGCCCAGTTCCGCGGCCTGCAGCGTCACCGCCATGCGGTTGCGGCCGGTGCCAGGCACCGGCTCGGCCATCGACCCCGACACGTCCAGCAGCACCTGCACGCGGCCGCTGAGGTTGACCCCGGACCACTCGTTCAGCAGCGCGTCCACCTGGTCGGACGGCGGCAGCTCGGCGGGGGTCATCTTCGCAGCCGACATGTGCTGGTCGTTGCCGCGCTTGCGCAGCATCTCGCCGTCCGGCGTGCGGAAACCCGCGTCCGACAACGTGTCCGCGGTCCGCTGGGTCATGAGCGCGGTCAGGAACTTCTCGGCCGCGCTCCGTTTCCGCGTCGGCGTGTCCGGCAGCACGATGTACGGGTAGTCCAGCGCGGGCACCGCGGGCTGCGCGTACACCGCCACCATCGGCACCGCGTTCGGTTTGGCGTTCTGGCGCAGCACCGCCGCCTCCGACACGAAGAACCCGTCGAGCGGCGCCTCCTCCGACCCCGCGCCGGGCAGCCTGCCGAACAGGTCGCTCACCGAGGGCAGCGCGTTCGCCGACAGCCTGCGCAGCTGGGTGGTCACCGCCGCGGCCGGGTCGGGCTGGGTCTTCAGCAGCTCACGCGCGCCGTACAGAACCGAGACGCCGACCGGTTCCAGTGCCGGGTCCGGGATGCCGATCCGCAGGGCCTGCGAACCAAGCACGTCCGTCCACGTCAGCGTCTTGCCAGGCCAGCCGAGTTGCTTCGCCACGTCCTCGGTGAGCCCGAGCACCACCGGCGAACTCGCGATCGACGTGCCGCTGACCGGGGCGTCGAACGCGCCGCGGGCCTCGGCGCGCTGCAGCCACACCGTCGAGTCCGGCAGCCACACGTCCGGCTGCTCGGTGCCGTCGGACACCACAAGGGACTCGGCCGTCGCGGCGGACTCACTGTTGGACACCCGCACCGAGTAACAAGTGTCCTCAGTGGACAGATCGCGGGCCGTGCGCGCGAGCACCGGCGCGATGTCCGGGGACGCGGTCACGTTGAGTTGCGTCGTGGTGTCGCAGCTCGCCGCCCGCAGCCGGTCGGACAGGAAGTCGTAGGTGAACCAGCCGAGCAGCCCCAGTACCAGCAGCGCGCACAGGGCGATCAGGGGCGACCTGCCACGCCACCCACGAGATTTCGCGGAGGAGTGTCGCCCCATGTCCCTCGACCTCCAAGCTTGCACGCTGGTCTGCCGGGTGGGAGCACCTTACCGAGAACCACCAGGCGTTCAAGCAATCACGAAATGTCAGCTGTAGAGCGCGTCGACCTCGTTCGAGAAGTCCTTCATGATGACGTTTCGCTTGAGCTTCAGCGACGGGGTCAGATAGCCGTTCTCCGGACTGAACTCGGTGTCGAGGACCCGGAACTTCCGGACCGACTCCGCCGTCGACACGGCGAGGTTCCCGTCGTCGATGGCCTTCTGGACCTCCGCGTTCAGATCGGCGTCGTCGACGAGGTCGGCGACCGTGGACTTCTCGTCCTTGCCTGCCGTCGACTTCCAGAAACCGAAGTAGTCCATGTCGATCGTGATCAGCGCGGCGATGTACTTCTGCCCGTCGCCGACGACGAGTGCCTGGCCGACGAGCGGGTGCGCCGAGATCCGGTCCTCGATCACCGACGGCGCCACGTTCTTGCCGCCGCTGGTCACCAGGATCTCCTTCTTGCGCCCGGTGATCTTCAGGAATCCGTCGTCGTCCAGGTCGCCGAGGTCGCCGGTGGCGAACCAGCCGTCGCCGTCGATGGCCTCGCTGGTCGCGGTCTCGTTCTGCCAGTACCTGGTGAACACGCCGTCGCCGCGCAGCAGGATCTCGTGGTCCTCGGTGATCCGCACGGCCGTACCCGGCAGCGGCCTGCCGACCGTGCCCGGCTTCGCGCCGAACGGCGAGTTCACGAACGACGCCGCGGTCGACTCGGTGAGCCCGTAGCCCTCGTACACGGTGATGCCCGCACCGCGGAAGAAGTGCGTGAGCCGCGGTCCGAGCGCCGCTCCGCCGGAGATCGCGTACTTGACCTGCCCGCCGAGGGCCGCCCGCAGCTTCGAGTACACGAGCCGGTCGAACACCGCGTGCTTGATCTTCAGGCCGAGCCCGGCCTTGTCGCCCGCCTCGCTCCACTCGATCGCGGTGGCCGCGGCGGCGTCGAAGATCTTGCCCTTGCCGCCCGCGTGCGCCTTCTGCCGCGCGCCGTTGTACACCTTCTCCAGCACGTACGGCACGGACAGGATGAACGTCGGCTGGAACGCGGCGAGGTTGTCGGTCAGCGTCTTCACGTCCGCCCAGTGGCCGAGCGTCGCGCGCGCGATCACGGAGCCTACCTCGACCATCCGCCCGAACACGTGCGCGAGCGGCAGGAACAGCAGCGTGGAGGGGGCCTCCCCGGTGCCGTCGCCCTTGAACAGCGCCGCGAGGTACTCGACCGCGTTGTTGCACGCGGCGAACAGGTTGCGGTGGGTGAGCACGACGCCCTTCGGCCTGCCGGTGGTGCCGGAGGTGTAGATCAGGGTCGCGAGGTCGTCGACCTTGACCGCGGCACGGCGTTGCCCGACGGCCGTCTCCTGCGTCTCCTTGCCCGCCTCGACCAGCGACTCGACGGCCTTGTCGTCGATGCGCCACACGTGCTTCAACGCGCCGAGCTTGTCGCGGACCTGCTCGACCCGCTCCGCGAGCGCGGCGTTCTCGGTGACCACGCCGACCGCGCCGGAGTCGGACATGATCCACTCGATCTGCTCGACGGAGGAGGTCACGTAGATCGGCACCGACGCCGCGCCCGCCGCCCAGATGGCGAAGTCGAACAGTGTCCACTCGTAACAGTTCGCGGACAGGATCGCGACCCGGTCGCCCTGCTCGACACCCGCCGCGATCAGGCCCTTCGCGACCTCGATGACCTCGGTGCGGAACTGCGCGGCCGTGACGTCCCGCCACGCGCCGCCGACCTTGCGCCGGAAGACGATGCTGTCGGGGGCCTCGTCGGCGTTGGTGAACACGACGTCCGCCAGGCCGCCGCTGTCCGGCACGGCTGCCAACGCGGGGACAGCGAGTTCGCGCATGGTCTGCTCCTAGGTACGAACATGTGCGCCGCCCGTCACCAGCGACGCTACCTCACAGTAACTTGCAGTATCTTGCCCGCGCGGACGGCTGAGGGCCACCCCGGGGAGAACTCCGGAGGTGGCCCTCAGCGATTTGACCGCAAATACCTAGACGGACAGCTTCCAGCTGTCGAGCGTGCCGGTGTCGGAGCGGAACCGGTCCTGCACCTTCAGTGACCAGGTGCCGTTCGCGGCCTCGGCCGACGCGTTGACGGTGTACGTCGCGTCGACGTTGTCCGCCGAGTCGCTCCCGCTCGAGTTCTTCAGCCGGTAGCTCGTGCCGTCCGGCGCGACGAGGTCGATCACCACGTCACCCCGGTAGGGGTGGGTGATGTGAACCTCGACCCGCGCGGCGTTGGACGCGTTGCCGGTGCACTCCGCGATCGTCACCGGGCTGGTGACGGCCGCGCCCGCGTCCGGGATCGCCACCCGCGTCGTGCTGGCCTGCGA
>NZ_JBARWZ010000073.1:0-12357 GCF_049647105.1 Actinophytocola sp. | reverse complement strand
GGACCGTGCCCGCCGGGCGCCACTGGCGGGCCGGGGGCGTCTCGCCGGTGGCGGCACGGACGAGGCGGGCGGCGGCGGCGCCGTCGGCGCGCAGGACCACCTGGTTCTCGTCGCCCGCGAGGACGCTCGCGAGGCGGGCGTCGGGGGCGCCCGCGACATCGATCAGGCCGGACCAGGCGGGGTTCTCGTGGGCGACGACCCGGCCGAGGCCCCAGACCAGTGCCTGCTCGGGGTGGTCGACGGTGTCCGTGGCACGCGCGCGGACGGCCCGGTCGGTCGCGCACCAGATCGGTGCGGTGCTGCCCGCGTCGCGCAGGGCGTGCAGCAGGGTCAGGGTGTCGGCGAGGCCCGAGGTGAGGTTCGGGTGCGCGGGACGGGTCCGGCCGTCGAACGCCAGCAGGGACAGGACACCGGCCGGGTCGGTGACGGCGGCGGTGACGCGGGCGGCGAGCGCGGCCCGGTCGTCGGTGCCGTCGATCTCGATCGTGACGGCCCGCGCGCCCGCGCCGGTCAGCACCGCACGGGTGGCGGTGATCCGCTCGTCGTCGGCGAGGTCGGCGGGGACGGCCAGCAGCCAGGTGCCGGTCAGCCGCGCGGCGGGCACGTCGACCGGGACCCAGTCGACGCGGTAGCGCCAGGAGTCCACAGTGGACCTGTCGCGGTCGGCGCCGCGCCAGGCGGCCATGGTGGGCAACAGGTCGCGCAGCGGGGTGTCGCCGGTGACGTCGAGCAGGCCGGTGAGGGTGCCGAGGTCGGCGCGGTCGACGGCGGCCCAGAACCGGGACGGGCCGGGGTCCTGCGCCGGTGCGGCAATGGTGGCGGTGTCGAGCCAGAACCGCTTGCGCTGGAAGGCATACGGGGGCAGGTCGACGATCCGGCCGCCCCACGGCCGCGTGACGGTGTCCCAGTCGACGTCGACGCCGTGCACGTGGGCCTCGGCGAGCGCGGTCAGCCAGCGGCGCTGGCCGCCGTCGTCGCGGCGCAGCGTGCCGAGCACGGCGGCGCGGGTACCGCAGGACTCGACGGTCTCGGTGATCGCGCCGGTCAGCACCGGGTGCGGGCTGACCTCAAGGAACGTCGAGCGGCCAAGGGCGGCGAGGCCACGGATGGTCCCTTCGAAGCGGACGGTCTCGCGCAGGTTGGTGAGCCAGTACCGGGCGTCGAGGGTGGTGGTGTCGACCTGCTCGCCGGTGACGGTCGAGTGGAACGGGACCTCGGACCGGCGAGGCGTGATGGGTGCGAGATCGGTCAGCAGCCGCTCGCGGAGCAGCTCGACCTGGGCGGAATGGGAGGCGTAGTCGACGGGGATGCGCTTGGCGCGCACACCGCGGTCGGCGCAGGCGGCCAGCAGCGCGTCGAGTGCCGCCGGGTCGCCGGAGACGACGGTGGCGGACGGCCCGTTCTCGGCGGCAAGGGACAGCCCGCCATCGGCAGCTTCGAGGAGGTCCGCGACGGCGGAGGGCGCCGCGGCGACGGACACCATGCCGCCGTTGCCGGACAGCACGGCGCCGATGGCGGCGCTGCGCATGGCGACGACGCGGGCGCCGTCCGCCAGGCTGAGCGCACCCGCCACGACGGCGGCGGCGATCTCACCCTGCGAGTGGCCGACGACGCCATCGGGGACGACACCGGCCGACCGCCAGAGCGCGGCGAGCGCGACCATCACCGCCCAGGAGGCGGGTTGCACGACGTCGACCCGGTCGAGCGGGTCGGCGCGCAGCACGTCGGTCAGCGACCAGTCCACGAACGGGGCGAGCGCCCGTGCGCAGTCCTCGATCGTGGCGCGGAACACCGGCTCGGTGTCGAGCAGCGCCGCGGCCATCCCCGCCCACTGCGCGCCCTGGCCGGGGAAGACGAACACGGCGCCACCCGCCCCGGTGTCGCCGGTGCGGCGCACGACCCCGGGCGGCGCGGCGCCATCGACGAGCGCGGCGAGCCCGGCACGCAGCTCGGTCTCGTCCGCGCCGACGACGACGGCCCGGTGGTCGAGGACCGCGCGGGAGCCGATCAGCGCGCGGGCGGTGTCGACCGGATCGGTGCCCGGGTTGGCCCCGGTGTGGGCGAGCAGGCGGGCGGCCTGCCCGGTGAGTGCCTCGGGGGTCGTGCCGGACACGGTCCACGCCAGCGCGGCGGGGCGGGTCCCGGTGACCGAGGGCGTGTCGGCGTCGGCGGGGGCCTCTTCGATGACGACGTGGGCGTTGGTGCCGCTGACCCCGAAGGCGGACACGCCAGCCCTGCGCGGCTCGGTGACCCTCGGCCACGGCCGGGACTCGGTCAGCAGCTCGACCGCGCCAGCCGACCAGTCGACGTGCGGGGTCGGCTCGTCGACGTGCAGGGTCTGTGGCAGCGACTCGTGCTGGAGCGCCATCACCATCTTGATCACGCCGCCGGCACCGGCCGCCGCCTGTGCGTGGCCGATGTTCGACTTGACCGAGCCAAGCCACAGCGGGCGGTCGCGGTCCTGGCCGTAGGTGGCGAGCAGCGCCTGCGCCTCGATGGGGTCGCCGAGGGTGGTGCCGGTGCCGTGCGCCTCGACGGCGTCGACATCGGACGTGGACAGCCGGGCGTCCCGCAGCGCGGCCCGGATGACCCGCTGCTGCGACGGCCCGTTGGGGACGGTCAGGCCGCTGGACGCGCCGTCCGAGTTGACCGCGGTGCCGCGCACCACGGCCAGGACGCGGCGGCCGTTGCGGCGTGCGTCCGACAGGCGCTCCAGCAGGAGCAGCCCAACGCCCTCGGCCCAGATCGCGCCGTCGGCGGCGGCGGAGAACGACTTGCAGCGAGCGTCCAGCGCCAGGCCGCCCGAGTCGGCGAAGTCGACGAAGGTGTTCGGGGTGACCAGCGCGGACACGCCGCCCGCCAGCGCGAGCGTGCACTCCCCCGACCGCAGCGCCCGCACCGCGAGGTGCAGCGCGACGAGCGAGGACGAGCACGCGGTGTCCACGGTGACCGACGGGCCCTCCAGGCCAAGCGAGTAGGACACCCGCCCGGAGATCACGCTGCCCGCACTGCCGGTGCCCACATAGGCGCCGACACCCTCGGGGATGTCCAGTACCCGGCCGATGTACTCGCTGTACATGGCCCCTGCGAACACGCCGGTCCGGCTGCCGCGCAACGACAGCGGGTCGATGCGGGCGCGCTCGACGGCCTCCCACGACGCCTCGAGCACCAGCCGCTGCTGCGGGTCCATGGCCTGGGCCTCGCGCGGGCTGATCCCGAACGGGGCCGGGTCGAAGTCGGCGAGGTCGGGCAGGAACCCGCCTGCCCTGCGGAACCGGGCGCCGGGACCGTCGAAGTAGGACAGGTCCCAGCCGCGGTCGGCGGGGAACGGGGAGGTGGCGTCCACGCCATCGTCCACCAGCCGCCACAGTGCCTCCGGGGAGTCCGCGCCGCCGGGCAGGCGGCACGCCATGCCGACGATCGCGATCGGTTCCCGGTCGGCGGCCTCGACCGCGCGGAGCCGCTTGCGGACCTGGTCGAGGTCCGAGGTCGCGCGCTTGAGGTAGTCGCGCAACTGCTCCTCATTCGCCATCGGAACCTCCGTCGATCAACGCGAACATCTGCTCGTCGGTGGCCAGGTCGAGGTCGGCGTAGGAGTCCGCGTAGGAGTCCGCGCCGCCGATGCCGGTGTCGTACCTGGCGATGAGGGCCTGCATGCGGTCGATGACCCTGGTGCGGGTCTCGTCACCGGCCTCGGTCAGCGTCAGCGCCGCTTCGAGACGGTCCAGTTCCGCGGTCAGCGGCGGGACACCCGCGACCGCGGCCACGGCCAGCGCGGTGCGCAGGTGCTCGGCGAGCTTGGTCGCGGTGGGGTGGTCGAAGATGAGCGTGCTGGGCAGCCGCAGCCCGGTCGCGGTGGCGAGCCGGTTGCGGATCTCGATCGCGGTCAGCGAGCTGAAGCCCAGCTCGGTGAACCCGCGGCCGGGATCGACCTCGGCGGGCGACGCGTGGCCGAGCACGGCGGCGGCGTGGCCGAGCACCAGGTCGAGCAGCAGCCTGCGCTGTTCCAGCTCGGACAGCTCGCCGAGACGGGTGACCAGGTCGGGGCCCGGGTCTCCCCCACTGCCCGCGGTCCGCCACACCGGGGCGCGGACCAGGCCACGCAACAGGCCGGGCACCGGTCCGGTGCCCGCGCCCGCACGCATGGCGGCGATGTCCAGCCGGGTGGCGACCAGGTGGGCGGTGTCGGCGCGCAACGCGGCCTCGAACAGCGCCGCACCGTCCTCATCGGACAGTGCGGCACCCGCCCTGGTGGCCCTGGCCAGGTCGGCGGCGTCGAGGTGGGCGCTCATCGCGCTCACCCGCTGCCACATGCCCCAGCCGATCGCGGTGCCCGGCAGTCCGGCGGCGCGGCGGCGCTGGGCGAGCGCGTCGAGGAAGGCGTTGGCGGCGGCGTAGTTGCCCTGGCCGACCGAGCCCATCGCGGCGGCGGCCGACGAGAACAGGACGAACAGCCGCAGCGGCATGTCCCTGGTCAGCTCGTCGAGGTGCACGGCGGCGTCGACCTTGGGCCGCAGGACGGTGTCGAACTGCTCGGGCAGCAGCGACCCGATGACGGCGTCGTCGAGCGCACCGGCGGCGTGCACCACACCGGTGAGGGTGCGGTCGCCGATGGCGGCGGCCAGTGCCGCGCGGTCGCCGGTGTCGCACGCGATGACCTCGGCGGTGGCGCCGAGTCCGGCCAGGTCCGCGACCAGATCGGTGGCGCCGGGCGCGGCCGGGCCGCTGCGGGACAACAGGATCAGCTCGCGGACCCCGTGCTCCCCGGCGAGGTGGCGGGCCACGACGCCGCCGATCATGCCGGTGCCGCCGGTGATCAGCACCGGTCCGTCAAGCTCCGGCAGTTCGGCCGAGCCACGCGCCCTGGCCAGGCGCGGCACCAGCGGGTGCCCGCCGCGGACGGCCACCTGCTCCTCGCCGAGACCGACGGCCTCGACCAGTGCGGGGGCCGCGGTCCCGGGGTCGTCGACGTCGACGAGGACGATCCGGTCCGGGTTCTCGCTCTGCGCGGTGCGGACCAGGCCGAGGACGGCGGCGGCGGCGAGGTCCGCGACGTCGTCGGCCGGGCCGGTGGCGACCGCGTTGCTGGTGAGGACGACCAGGGTCGCGTCGGCGAGGACCGGGTCCTCCAGCCAGAGCTGGAGGGTGGTCAGCGCGTCCTCCAGCAGCGTCCTGGTGGCCTCTGGCAGGTCGCCGCCGGGGGTGTCGCCGGACCAGACGACCACGTCCGGGACGGCGCGGCCCGCGGCGACCGCGAGCGCGAGGGCGTCGAGGTCGGTGTGCCAGTCGATGTCCGGGACCCGGTCGGCGAGTTGCTCCGCGATGCCGAGCGAGTCGTCGCCGACGACCGACCAGGACACCGGGGCCGTGCCGGGGACCGACGCGGCCGGGGCGGTCCAGTCGATCCGGAACAGGGCGTCGCCCGGGCCGGTGGCGGTGCGCAGGTCCTCGGGCGAGACGGCGCGGGTGACCATCGACTCGGCGGTGAGCACCGGGGCGCCTGCCGGGTCGGCGATGTCAAGGCGGACCGCGTCGGCGCCGTCGGCGCGGGACAGCCGGACCCGGAGTCCGGTCGCGCCGACCGCGTGCAGAGCGACCCCGCGCCAGGCGAACGGCAGGCGGACCGCGTCGGCACCGGTGTCGACGTCGCGGACCATGCCGCCGACCTCGACGGCGTGCAGCGCGGCGTCGAGCAGGGCCGGGTGGACGCCGAACCAGCGGGCGTCGGCGTGCGCCTGTTCCGGCAGGGCGACCTCCGCGTACACCGCGCCGTCGGCGGCCTTCCATACGCCGCGCAGGCCGCGGAAGGTGGGGCCGTAGGCGTAGCCAGCGGCGGCGGCACCGGCGTAGAAACCGTCCAGCGGCACCTGTTCGGCACCGGGCGGCGGCCACTGGGTGAGCGAGCGCGGTTCGACCGGTCCCGCCGGGACGAGGTGGCCGACGGCGTTCGCGGTCCACGGGGCGTCGGTGTCGGCGGACTCGGGGCGGGAGTACACGGTGACCTGCCTGCCGCCGCCGGCTTCCTCCTGCCCGACGGAGACCTGGAGACGCACGGCGTCGCGTTCGGGGACGGCGAGCGGCGCCTGCAGGGTCAGTTCGTCGAGGCGAGCGCAGCCGACCTGGGCGCCAGCCAGCAGCGCCATCTCGACGAACGCGGTGCCGGGCAACAGGTTCGTGCCGCGCAGGGCGTGCTCGGTCAGCCAGGTCTGCGTGCTCGCGGCGAGCCTGCCGGTGAGCAGGACACCGTCCGCACCGGCGACCGGGAGGGCGGCGCCGAGCAGCGGATGCGCGGTGGCGCCGAGGCCGACACCGGTGACATCGCTGACGAAGTGGCCGCGTTCCGGCCAGAAGCGGGTGCGCTGGAACGCGTAGGTGGGCAGCTCGACCGGGCGGCCCTGCGGCACCACGGTCGTCCAGTCGACGTCGACGCCGTGCACGTGGGCGTCGGCGACGGCGGCGAGCCAGCGGTCGCGGCCGCCCTCGCCTCGGCGCAGGGTGCCGAGCACGGCGCCGGTCACCTCGACCGCGTCCAGGGTCTCCTGGATCGGCGCGGTCAGCACCGGGTGGCCGCTGATCTCGACGAAGACGGTGCGGCCGTCGGCGATCAGGTTGCGGGTGGCCTGCTCGAACAGCACCGGCTCGCGCAGGTTGCGGAACCAGTAGGCGGCGTCGAGGGCGGCGGTGTCGAACCGGGCGCCGGTGACGGCGGAGTAGAAGGGGATCTCGCCGGTGCGGGGGGCCAGCCCGGCGAGGACGGCCAGCAGGCGCTCACGCACCTGGTAGGTCTGGCGGGAGTGGCCAGCGCAGTCGGTCGGGACGCGCTTGGCGCGCACGCCCCTGCGCTCACACTCGGCCAGCAACGCGGCCACGGCGTCGTTGTCGCCGGACACGACCGTCGACATCGGACCGGACAGGCCGGCGAGGCTGAGTCCGGCCTCCCACGGCCCGATGAGCCGGGCGGCGTCGACGGCGGAGACCGGCAGGGACACCATGCCGCCCTTGCCAGCCATGTGCTCGGCCAGCAACTGGCTGCGCAGCGCCACGACGCGCGCGCCGTCCTCAAGGCTGAGGCCACCGGCCACGACCGCGGCCGCGATCTCGCCCTGCGAGTGCCCGACGACCGAGGACGGCCGCACGCCGACCGAGCGCCACAGCGCGGCCAGCGCGACGTTCACCGCCCACAGGGCCGGCTGGACGACGTCCACCCGCGCCAGCGAAGGACCCTCGCCACGCAGGACGTCCACCAGGGACCAGTCGACCAGCGGCGCGAGCGCCGCCTCGCACTCCGCGAGCCGCGCGCGGAACACCGGCTCGGACGCCAGCAGTTCGAGCGCCATGCCCTCCCACTGCGAGCCCTGGCCGGGGAAGACGAACGCGACCCCGCCGTGGCGGGAGACGCCGGTCAGCACGCCGTTCCCGGCACGCCCGTCGGCGACGGCGGTGAGCCCGGCGGTCAGGCCGTCGCGGTCGTCGGCGACGACGACGGCGCGGTGTGCCAGCGTGGCCCGCGAGCGGACCAGCGCGGCCGCGACGTCGTGCGGATCGGTGTCCCGGTGCGCGGCGGCGAGCCGGGCGGCCTGGCCGCGCAGCGCGTCGGCGGTCGTCGCCGACAGCACCCACGGCACCGGGCCGGGCCTGGCGGCACCTGCCCGGCCTGCCCGGTCCAGGTCGGGCGCCTGTTCGAGGACGACGTGGGCATTGGTGCCGCTGACCCCGAAGGACGACACCCCGGCGCGGCGGGGGCGGCCGGTCACCGGCCACGGCTTGGCCTCGGTCAGCAGCTCCACCGCGCCTGCCGACCAGTCGACCTCGGGGGTCGGCTCGTCGACGTGCAACGTCATGGGCAGCACGCCGTTGCGCATCGCCATCACCATCTTGATCACGCCGCCGACACCGGCGGCGGCCTGGCTGTGGCCGATGTTGGACTTGAGCGAACCCAGCCACAGCGGGTCGCCCGCGCGGTCCTGGCCGTAGGTGTTGAGCAGTGCCTGCGCCTCGATCGGGTCGCCGAGGGTGGTGCCGGTGCCGTGTGCCTCGACGGCGTCCACATCGGACGTGCCGAGACCGGCGTTGGCGAGCGCCTGGCGGATGACCCGCTCCTGCGACGGGCCGTTGGGTGCGGTGAGACCGTTGGACGCGCCATCGGAGTTGACCGCGGTCCCCCGGACGACCGCCATGATCGGATAACCGGCACGCAGCGCGTCGGAGAGCCGGGCGACCAGCACGACGCCGATGCCCTCTGCCCAGCCGGTGCCGTCGGCGGACGCGGAGAACGCCTTGCAGCGCCCGTCCGGCGACAGCGCCCGCTGCCTGCTGAACTCGACGAACACCGCAGGGGTCGACAACACGGTGACCCCGCCCGCGACCGCGAGGTCGCACTCCCCCGTCCGCAGTGCCTGCGCGGCCAGGTGCAGGGTGACCAGCGACGACGAGCACGCGGTGTCCACGGTCATCGCAGGGCCCTCGAACCCGAACGTGTAGGACACGCGGCCGGCGAGGACGCTGCCGGAGGTGCCGGTGCCGATGAAGCCCTCGACGCCATCGGGCAGGACGCTCATCGTGGTGGCGTAGTCGTAGTACATGAGCCCGGCGAACACGCCGGTGCGGCTGCCGCGCAGGCTCGACGGGTCGAGCCCCGCGCGTTCGAGCGCCTCCCAGGACGCCTCCAGCATGAGCCGCTGCTGCGGGTCCATCGCCAGTGCTTCGCGTGGGGAGATGCCGAACGGCGCGGGGTCGAACTCGTCGGCGTCGTGGACGAAGCCGCCTTCGACCACATAGGACTTGCCGGAGCTGTCGGGGTCGGGGTCGTAGAGGCCGTCGGTCTGCCAGCCGCGGTTGACCGGCAGCGGGGACACCGCGTCGGTGCCGCTGGACACCAGCTGCCACAACGCTTCCGGGCTGTCGACGCCGCCGGGGTAGCGGCAGCTCATGCCGATGATGGCGATGGGCTCGTCGGACACGGTCCTGGTGGTGGCGGCCCCGGTCGTGCGCTCGACGCCGAGGAGGCGTTCACGCAGCCAGGTGCCGAGCACCTCGGGGTTCGGGTAGTCGAACACGAGGGTGGCAGGCAGGCGCAGGCCGGTGGAGCCCGCGAGCCGGTTGCGGAGCTCGACGGCGGTCAGCGAGTCGAACCCCAGCTCCTTGAAGGGACGGCGGGGTTCGACCACGTCCGCCGACGGGTGGCCGAGCACGGTGGCGGCCTCGGTCCTGACCAGTTCGACCATGACACGCAGTTGCTCGTCGTCGGCGAGGGCGGCGATCCGCGCGCCGAGGCCGGTGGTGACCGGGGCGCTGCCCGCGCGGCGGACGCGGGGACGGACCAGGCCGCGCAGGAGCGCGGGGACCACGCTGTCCGGGTCGCGGTCGTGGCCCGCGCGCAGCAGATCGACGTCGATCGGCATAGCCACGACGTGCGGCCTGCCCCCGGCGAGCGCCCTGTCGAGCAGGGCGAGGGCATCGCCGGTGGTCAGCGCGCCACCTGCCTGCGTGATGCGGGCCCGGTCGGTGGCGTCGAGGTGCGCGGTGATGCCGCTGGCCACCTCCCACAGGCCCCAGCCGACCGACAGTGCCGGCAGGCCGTCGTCGGCGCGGAGCCGGGCGAGACCGTCGAGGAAGCCGTTCGCGGCGGCGTAGTTGGCCTGGCCTGCCGCTCCGAAGGTGGCCGACGCGGACGAGAACAGGGCGAACAGGGCCAGGTCCTCGGTGGCGGTCAGCTCGTGGAGCAGGGCGGCGGCGGTCGCCTTGGGGGCGAGCACCGCGTCGACGCGCTCCGGGGTCATGGTCTCGGTGATGCCGTCGTCGACGATCCCGGCGGCGTGGACGACGCCGGTCAGCGGGTGCTCCGCGGGGATCGCGGCCAGGACCGCGGCGAGCGCGTCCCGGTCGGACACGTCGGCGGCGACGATCGTGATCGTGGCCGCGTCGGCGAGGTCGGCCAGCGCGGCGGCACCAGGAGCGTCGGCGCCGCTGCGGCCCGCCAGCACGAGATGCCGGACCCCGTGGCCGGAGACCAGGTGGCGGGCGACGGCGGCACCCAGCGCACCGGTGCCGCCGGTGATCAGGACGGTGCCGTCGGGGTTCAGCGCCGGTGCCTCGTCGTCGCCGCCCTCGGCGCGGGCCAGGCGCGGCACGAGGACCTTGCCGTCGCGGATGCGCAGGTGCGGCTCGTCGGTGGCGAGCGCGGCGGCGGGCGGCAGGGTGCCGTCGGTGTCGACGACGGTGAACCGGCCGGGGTGCTCGGTCTGGGCGGCGCGGACCAGGCCCGCGACGGCGTCGGCGGCCGGGCCGCCGGTCGTGATCAGCGCGAGGTCGGTGTCGTCGGCGACGGCCTGCTGGATGGCCGCGAGCGCGGCGTGCGTTGCGGTCCTGGTCGCCGCGGTCATGGCGGCCGCTGAGGCGGGCGACGCGGTCGGGATCTCGGCGAGCGTGCCGCCGGTCCCAGTGCCCTGTCCCGGCGGGCCCGCTGGGACCCAGTCCACGGTGAACAGCCAGGGGCGGGCATTCGGCTCGGCCGAGGCGGCGGGGCGCAGCACGAGCCGCTCGACGGTGGCGACGGGCGCACCGTTCTGGTCGGCGACGGTGAGGGTGACGGCGTCGGGGCCGTCGGCGGTGATCGTGACGCGGAGAGCGGACGCCCCGGCCGCGTGCAGGTGGACACCGGTCCAGGCGAACGGGAGCCGGACGCCACCGGTGACCAGACCCCCGACGCCCGCGGCGTGCAATGCCGAGTCGAGCAGGGCGGGGTGCAGGCCGAAGCGGTCGGCGGGGGTGTCCTCGGGGAGGGAGACCTCGGCGTGGACGGTGTCGCCGTCGGTCCACGCGGCGGTGAGGCCCTGGAAGGCGGGACCGTAGTCGAGCCCGGCCCGCGCGGCGGCGGCATACCAGTCGTCGACGGGCAGCGGGGTGGCGGCGAGCGGCGGCCAGGCTGCGGTGGCCTCGGGGACGGTGGCGGGGGTGGTGGACAGGACGCCGTCGGCGTGGCGGATCCAGTCGCCGTCCGCGCCGGAGAAGATCCCGATGGCGCGCCTGCCGTCGGCGCCGGGGGTGCCGACGGTGATCTGGATGGTGACGCCGCCCGTCCCGGGGAGGCGGAGTGGGGCGCTGAGGGTCAGCTCGTCGACGACGGGGCTGCCGACGAACTCGCCTGCCCGCAACGCGAGTTCCACGAACGCGGTGCCGGGCACGACGACCGAGCCGAGGACGACGTGCCCGGCCAGCCACGGGTGGGTCGCGGTCGACAGGGTGCCGGTGAGCAACGCGCCGTCGCCGGTGGCGAGGGTGACCGCGGCGCCGAGCAGCGGGTGGTCGGCGCCGGTGAGTCCGGCGGCGGCCACGTCGGCGGCGAGGGTGTGCGCGGGCCAGTAGCGCTGGCGCTGGAAGGCGTAGGTGGGCAGCGGGATCACGCGTCCCGGCACGACGGCGGCCCAGTCGGCGTCGACGCCACGCACCCAGGCGGCGCCGAGACCGGCCATGAGCGCGCGGACCTCGTCGCGGTCGCGGTGCTGCAACGGCACGGCGTCCTCGACGTGTGCGGACAGCGCGGCGTCGGGCCCCAGCTCCAGGAACGTGGTCACACCGTCCTCGCGGACCGCGGCGACAGCATCGGCGAACCGGACAGTGCGGCGAACCTGAGCAACCCAGTAGGCCGGATCGGTCACCGCACCGGGCATGCGGATCGCGGGCTCGTGGTAGGTCAGCGACTCGGCCACCGTGGCGAACTCGGCCAGCATCGGCTCCATCAGCTTCGAGTGGAACGCATGCGACACGGAGAGCCGCTTCACCCGGCGACCCTCAGACCGCCAACGCTGTTCAAGAACGCCGATCTCGTCCTCAGTCCCCGACACCACCAACGAACCAGGACCGTTCACCGCCGCGACATCGACCCCGGCCGGAACGTCCACTTCGGACACCTCGGCCGCCAGCATCGCCCCACCAGCGGGCAACGCCTCCATCAACCGACCGCGAGCCGACACCAGCGCACACGCGTCATCCAGCGACAGCACACCAGCCACGTGCGCGGCCGCGATCTCACCGATCGAGTGGCCGATCAGGTAGTCGGGGGTGACACCCCAGGACTCCAGCAGCCGGAACAACGCCACCTCGAACGCGAACAACGCCGCCTGCGCGTACCGCGTCCGGTCCAGCCGCTCCTGGTCGTCCCACGGGATCTCCCCGATCCGGGCACTCACCGCGTCAACCACCTCGGCGAACACCGGGAACCCCGCACACAGCTCACGCCCCATCCCCGCACGCTGCGAACCCTGACCCGAGAACAGGAACGCCAGCGGGCCGGGCTCGGTGTGGCCGGAGACGTACCCGCGGTCGGCGAGGCCGGTGCGTGCCTCGTCCACATCGGAC
>NZ_JBARWZ010000072.1:0-29784 GCF_049647105.1 Actinophytocola sp. | reverse complement strand
ACGCCACCCGCACCGGGGGCGCCGGGCCGCGCAGCGTGGCCTCGAGGGCGGCCAGGGTGAGCTTGTCGACCCGCAGCGCGCGGGCCGACGGGTGCCTGCGCAGTGCCTCGACCAGGTCGCGCCGTCCCAGCAGCAACCCGGCCTGCGGACCGCCGAGCAGCTTGTCGCCGCTGGCCGTGACCAGCGCGGCGCCAGCACGCAGGAGGGTGGTGGCGTCCGGCTCGTCCGGCAGCACCGGGTCCTGGCTCAACAGGCCGGACCCGATGTCGGCGACCACCGGGACGTCGAGCGCGGCCAGCTCGGCGACGTCCGCCTCGGCGGTGAAGCCGGTGACCAGGAAGTTCGACGGGTGGACCTTCAGCACGAACCCGGTCGACGGGCCGACCGCGGCGGCGTAGTCGGCGAACGTCGTGCGGTTCGTGGTGCCGACCTCCCGCAGCCGTGCGCCGGTGGCCGCCAGCAGATCTGGGATGCGGAACCCGTCGCCGATCTCGACCAGCTCACCCCGGCTGAGCACGATCTCCTTGCCCTCAGCCAGTGCCAGCGCGCACAGCAGCAGCGCGGCCGCGTTGTTGTTGACCACGTGCACGGCCTCGGCGTCGGGCACCGCGTCCGCGAGGGCGGCCAGTGCGCCCCGTCCTCGCCGCGCCCGCCGTCCGGTGGCCAGGTCGAACTCGACGTCCGTGGTGCCGCCCGCCGCGAGCACGGCGTCGAGCGCGGCGGCCGACAGCGGCGCCCGGCCAAGGTTGGTGTGCACGAGCACGCCGGTGGCGTTGAGGACGGGGTGCAGCGCCGACGCGGTGGCGGGCAGCGTCGCGACCACGTGGTCGGCGATCCGTCCGGCGTCGATCTCGCCCGCCCGCGCCCTGTCCTGCGCCGCGGTGACCGCCGCCTTGACCAGTGGCGCGCCGAGGCGTCGCGCGGCGTCGGTCAGCCGTGGGTCGGCCAGCAGGACGTCGGTGCGCGGGATGCGTCTGCGCTGGTCATCCATGCCCGCGGCCCTGGCGGAGGCGAACGGGAATCGAACCCGCCAACGACAGGACCTGCCGCTCACCGGTGTTGAAGACCGGGCCGGTCACCAGACCGGAAGCGCCTCCATGGGACATGGGGTACATCGTCGCAGGGCGGGACGCGAGAGGATCACCCGCATGAGTGATGAGCGCCGACTGACCCAGTACGCCCACGGCGGCGGCTGCGCCTGCAAGATCCCGCCCGGCGAGCTGGAGGCGGTGGTCAGAGGGCTGACCGGCCGGGCACCGGTGAGCGCAGAGGGGGAGCTGCTCGTCGGGCTCGACGACGGTGACGACGCCGCCGTGGTGCGCATCGACGGCGACCGGGCGCTGGTCGCCACGACGGACTTCTTCACCCCGGTCGTCGACGACGCCTACGACTGGGGCCGCATCGCCGCCACGAACGCGCTCTCGGACGTCTACGCCATGGGCGGCCGCCCGATCGTCGCGCTGAACCTGCTGGGCTGGCCGAGGGAGGTGCTGCCGTTCGAGCTGGCGGCGGAGGTGCTGCGGGGCGGTGCGGACGTGTGCGGCAGCGCGGGATGTCATCTCGCCGGCGGGCACAGCGTGGATGACCCCGAGCCGAAGTACGGTCTCGCGGTCACCGGACTCGCCGACCCGAATCGCTTGCTGCGCAACGACTCCGGGCGCGCGGGCGTGCCGTTGTCGTTGACCAAGCCGCTGGGCCTCGGCGTGCTCAACAACCGGCACAAGGCCACCGGCGAGCGCTTCGAGGAGGCGATCGAGGTGATGACCACGCTCAACGCCGCCGCCGCCGAGGCCGCGCTCGCGGCGGGCATCACCTGCGCCACCGACGTGACCGGGTTCGGTCTGCTGGGTCACCTGCACAAGCTCGCGCGGGCGAGCGGGGTCACCGCGATCATCGACTCGGCCGCGGTGCCGTACGTCGACGGGGCGCGGGCCTCGCTGCGCGACGGGTACGTGCCGGGTGGATCGCGCCGCAACCTCGACTGGGTCCGCCCGCACGCCGACCTCGACGCCGTCGACGAGGAGACCACGCTGCTGCTCGCCGACGCCCAGACCTCGGGCGGACTGCTGCTGGCGGGGGAGATCCCGGGCGCTCCGGTGATCGGTGAGCTGGTGCCCCGTGTGGACGGTAAGACGATCGTCTTGGCCTGACCGCAGCAGTGCGGTGCGGGAAACGGACTATTTCTTATCAGGGGAACACGTAATACATTTACCGCTCGTAACGGATTCTTGTCAGTGAGTACCCAACGCGGTCGGGAGGTGCTGTGACGTCCACTGTGGTGCACCGGGCGCTCGACGGCAGACGGTATGAACTGAGCGGCACGCTGGACCTGGCGCATCCGAGCACGTCGTCGGTGCGGGTCACCGTCCGCGGCCGGATGTACGAACTGGTCGCGGGCGTTGGCGGGCTCGCGGAGGAGGTCTCCTCGGCACTCGGCGTGTCCGGGTTCGATGAGGAGCTGCGGTTCGCGGGCGGCACGCTGCTCATCGGGCGCACCCGCCGCGTCGAGCCGGGGTCGCGGATCACCGAGGACATCCTCCTCGCGGTGTGGCGCGGGCGGCGGCACTGCCTGATCAGCCACTTCTACGGCACCTCGACCGCCACGGCCGTCGAGGCGCTTGGCACGCTGGGCATCACCGAGCACGACGACGGGATGGCCGTGAAGCCGACCGCGGGCAGCGCCGTGGTCGCACCGGCGACCGTGGTCAAGGAGGTGCCGTCGCTGGGGTTGCTGGAGATGACCGTGCCGACAGCGCCGCAGGCGACCCGCCTGCCAGGGTGGAAGGGCGCGAAGACCCGCTCCGGCGAGCTGTTCTCCGACCGGCTGACCAACGGCGACCCCTACTTCGTGCTCGCGGGCCAGGACACCTGGACCTCCGTGCTCCCGCTCGCCGACACCGATGTCGCACAGGTGCCCGCGTTGGTGGACCGGCTCAGCATGCGCCTGCTCGGCGGCTGACCCCGTGTTCCCGGCCAGCGTCGCGGCCTACGTCGTCCTGTTCGTGCTCGTGATCGCGGTGGCGGAACGGGTGCGGGCACCCGGTGCGCTGCCCGCCGCACTGGTCGCCCACCGGGTCGTGCCGTCTCGCGCGGTCCGCCCGGTCGCGGTCGCCGTGACGGCCGCGGAGGCACTGCTCGCCGTGCTGCTGTTCCTCGGACCGTCGCCGGTCGTACTCGGGGGCGCCGCGGTGTTGTTCGCGTCCTACGGCGGCTATGCCTGGTACGTCACGGAGAGCGGCCGCGGCGGCCCATGCGGCTGCGGCGGCGGCGAGGTGCCCATGGACCACTGGGTGACCGGCCGCGCGGCCGCCCTTGCCGCACTGGCGGTGGTCGCCGCGGTGGCGCACGACGTGGTGCCGCCACTGGCCCTGTTCGACGTACGGCTCCTGCTGGTGCTGCTCGCCGCGGCGACGATCGGCACCCTGCTCTGGCTCCTGCCCGCCGCCACTCGACACCCGGAGGTGGTCTCGTGAGTTTCGAGACCAGTGCGTTGCTTGTGACGTGGGTTGCCTTGCTGCTCATGGCTTTCGTGGTGGCCGGCCTGGTCCGCCAGGTGCACGCCCTCTCGTCCGGCGGCGGCGCGCGGGCGGTGCCCGCCGGGCTGCGCGTCGGCGACAAGGCGGACCTCGGCGGGCTCGGTGTGGACGTGCCCGCCGTGCTGCTGTTCCTGCGCCCGACGTGCCACACGTGCGTCGAGGCGCTGGCGGAGACCGTCGAGGTGGCGGGGGACCGGCTGGCCGTGGTCGCGCTCTACGAAGGGCAGGCGCCCGAGCCGACGCCCGGCGTCGTCGCGTTCGCCGACCAGGGCCACCGCTTCGCCACCCATGGCGCGCTCGCCACCCCGTTCGCGGTACTGGTCGGCTTGGACGGCCGGATCACCGCCGCCGCACCGGTCGGCTCGAGAAGCGCCGTCCGAGACCTGCTCGCCCCTGTGTTGGAGGTTCGGTGACTAGCAACGTGACCACCGGGGTGCCGCCGCTGCGCGGCGAGGACCCCGGCATGCCCGTCGAACCCCGTTCGCGCGCCCCGAGGCTGCGCTGGGCGGGCTGGGCGCCGACCCGGCGGGCCGTCCTGCGGGCGGGCAGCGTGGCCGGGCTGACCGTGCTCGGCGGCGTGTTCCCGTCGGTGCGCAGAGCCGTCGCCGACGGCTACGACATCTACCCGCAGTGCCCGTCCTACGCCGCGGACCACAACTGCTCGCCCGGCTGTGGGCCGAGCACGATCTTCGCCGACGCGTGCGAGACGTCCGGGGCCAACGTCGGGTTTCACAAGGACGACCAGGTCACCTGGAAACTGCGGCCCAACGCGTGCCTGTCCGGCAGCTACGACGGCTGGATGTGGCGCTACGACCAGGCATGCGGGGCGTGCACGTGCCACGTCGAGCGGCGCTGCCACGACGGCTACCGCAAGACCGGCTCCGGGTGGGTCAACTCGATCTGCCGGTGGACCACCGACTGCGGCTGCCCGTCGACGGCGACCTGGCCATCGGTCTCCTCAGGCGCCTCCGGCGCCACCGTGACCGCCATCCAGCACCTGCTCACCCACCACAGCTTCCCCACCGGCGTGGACGGCATCTACGGCCCGGCGACGACGCAGGCGGTCAGCGACTTCCAGACCGCCAGAGGGCTCGCGGTCACCGGTGACGTTGGCGCCGCCACCTGGCCGACGCTGGTGGTCACCACCCGCCAGGGCGACTCCGGCAGCCACGTCCGCGCCACCCAGGCGGAGATCAACCGGTACGGCTACAAGCTGACCGTGGACGGCATCTTCGGCGTTGGCACCGTCGCGGGAGCCACGGACTTCCAGCGGCAGAACCGGATCACCGCGGACGGCATCGTCGGCCCCACGACGTGGCGGACCCTCACCGGCGGCGCCGTGTGAACCGGCCGCTGGCGCACCCGCTGACGGCGCTGATCCTCGCACCGGCCGCGGTCGCGCTGGCACTGGCCGGGTGGGCGGTCGCCGCGTGGGCGGTGCTGGGCGGACTGGCCGGCTACACGCTGTCCGGCTCCGTTTGAACCAGGAACAGCGCGTTCGCGCTGACCTCGCCAGGTTGGCGGGGAAAGACCAAACAGGACACCGCGCTCCTGCTGTTCGGCATCGGTCTGGTGCTGGGCGCGGTGCTGAGCGCCCTCGTGCTGTGGGTGGTCAGCGGCCTGGCCACCCCGGCGCCGGAGGGCGTTCGGTACGGGGTCGTCGTCACGTTCGCCGTCCTCGGTGTGCTGCGTGACGTGGACGTCGTGCGCTTCCCGCTGCCGCAGAACGCGCGGCAGGTCCCGCAGACGGTGCTGAACAGCAACGTGGCCAGGGGCTCGCTTCAGTTCGGGTTCGAGATGGGCACCGGGGTGCGCACGTACGTGTCGTCGACGGTTCCGTACGTGCTGGTGGCCGCACTGCTCCTGACCGCGCCCGGCTTCTGGACCGCGGTCGCGACCGGAGTCGGCTTCGGCCTCGGCCGGGCGCTCACCCCGGCGGCGCGTTACGCCAGCCGCGACGGCGAAAGGTGGGACGACGTGCTGCACACGCACCTGCGCACCGTCAAGGTCGTCAGCGGACTGGCCGTGACCCTTGCGCTCGCCATCCTGTTGTTCTGGCACCGCTGACGCCCACGGGTCAGCAGACAGTCGCCATGTTCTTGGCCAGCGTGGCGCGTTCGAGGCGGGGCAGCACCGGCCGGATCCGGCTCGTGCTCCGGCCGGTGGTGGTGTCGGCGACGAACCGGGCGACCGCGGCGGGCGTCGGCACGGCGTCTCCGCAGAGGTACGCCACGATCTCGGCGGGCTCGTTGGGGGTCGTCTCCACGGCGACGTACCAGCCGAGCCGTTCGTCCCACGCCAGCATCAGGTCGTGGTCGGGGCGGCTGGCGCTGCGCTGGTCGAGCGCGATGTAGGCGGTGGCCGTGTCGGTCACCTCGTGTCCGGTGGCCTCGGCCGGCACGCCGATGGCGGCCGCGACCTCGCGTACGTAGACGGCCAGTTGCCTGCTGAGCGGCATCGGATTCTGCTGCGCAGGGTCCTCCAGACCGAGCATGGCAAGCAGCGCGGAGAAGTCGGTGAGGTCGCGCGCGTTGCCTGCGACGGTCCGCACGGCTTGCTGTTGCTGGTGTCTGCGTTCCTCTTCCGCCCGGGTGCGGCCTTCGACGAAAAGCGTTCGTGGGGTGGGCGTCATCGTGCTCCTGCCTGATCGCTCTGCTCCGGCGGCCGGTGAGCGGTTGGTGCGCTTCGGTCCAGATCCGCCTGCCGGAGCCTGAACACCTGCAGATCGAGTCCGAGGTACTTGCTGGTTTCGCCGACCCAGTGCATGCCGTTCTTCCGCACCGTCGCGGTGGTCCGCGTGTTCTCCGGGCGGACGACCGCGAAGACCTCGTCGACATCGTGCTGGAAGGCCCAGGACGCGAGCATGAACATCGCCTCGTCGGCGTAGCCATGGCCACACGCCGCGGGGGTCAGCTGCCAGCCGACTTCGAGGTCCTCGTCTCCCGGTGGCAGGGGGAGCAGCATCGCACCGCCGATCACGTGCCGGTCGGCGGAGCGTTCGATCGCCCACCGCCCGGCAGGCGCGGCGAGCCGGGCGTCTTCCGCGATCCACTGCTGGAGCAGCACCCGCATCGTCGCGAGGTCGCGCACCGGGTCCATGGCGGGACTCAGCCAGCCGGTGACGTCGGGGTTGCCGTAGATGTCGGCCGCGGCCTGCGCGTCGTCGACGCGCCAGGAGCGCAGGGTGAGCCGGCCGCTCTGCGATGTTCCGGCCGGTGCGCGGGGCGCGGTGGTCGTCATGACGTGCTTGGTCTCGTTCCGTGGCAGAGGTGGCGCTGCCCGTTGGCCGAGCAGTGGATGGTCAGCGCGCATGGCCGATCGGCAGGCGAGGTGACACGACTTGGGAACGGCGAGGACGAGGTCGGCTCTGCTGCCGACATACGGAGAGCCATCGACTGCCTCGAACACTACAGCACGGGGCGGTGACAGCAGGATTCGCGCGCGGGGTGTAGGGTGGGTGACGGGAAGCGTGACTTGCGCCCGTTCGAATCTGTCGCGGTCGCCTCACACGCCCCTGTCGACCGTCAATTCCGCGCTCACGCGGTGTCTCGCACGGTCCCCAAAACTGTCTTGAAAGGACAACCATCATCGCTGTACTGCCAGTAGGCATGCTTTTCAGTCACCCAGAGGGCCAGCACGAGCGGAGCGGCGCGCCAACGCAGCCGGTGCCGCACGAGAACCTCTTCCGCGAGCCGGAGACCGACGTCAAGATCAGGACCCGTCGCGCGGCCATGCGCCACACGAACGGTTGAGGTCGACCGCGGTGGGTCGCCCGGACGCCGGGCGGACCCACCGCGGTGTCAGAGCACAAGTCCGCGCCCGCATCGGCGGGTGCGATGAAACGGAATCCTGGTAACCGCTTGGGACCCCGGCCAGCGTATGCTTACCGCATCCGGAACGCTGGCACCCGAGACGAGATGTCCGTTCTCCGGCAACCGCCAGGCACCGGCACGCCAGGTCCCTCGTGCCGCGATTCCATACCAGCATTCGCAGTCGGTCGCCGCACCGGCACATCGTGTGACAGTTGAGGCGTGCGCGCGACGCACGCCCATGACGTAAGGCCACCCCAGTCCCCGGGGCCACGATTTCGGAGAGAAGTGGCGGCCATGACGTCAGCGGAGAACACGCTCACGACGAGAGTGCGCGGCAACGACTATGGTGAGTTGTCCCACCTGATCCGGCAGGCCGGGCTGCTGCGCCGCCGGTACGGCTACTACTTCGTGAAGATCACCATCAACGTACTCGCCTTCGCGGGCGGCTGGGTGGCGTTCTTCACCATCGGCGACTCGTGGTGGCAGCTGTTCCTCGCGGTGTTCTTCGCCGTGATGTTCGCGCAGATGTCGTTCATCGGGCACGACGCCGGGCACAAGCAGATCTTCCGTAGCGGCAGGGCCAACGACCTCGTCGGCTTCTGGCACGGCGGCATGGTCGGCCTCAGCTATGCGTCCTGGATGGACCAGCACACCCGGCACCACGCCAGCCCCAACCACGAGGACGACGATCCCGACATCCACATCCCGGCGATCGCCTTCACCACGGGGCAGGCCGAGGAGCGGCGGGGCTTCTTCCGCTGGATGGCCAAGAACCAGGCGTTCCTGTTCTTCCCCCTCCTGCTGCTCGAGGGCTTCAGCCTGCACGTCGCCAGCGTGAAAGCGCTGTGGCGCAAGGACCTTCGGTCGCGCGGGGTGGAGCTGCTCCTGCTGACCGTGCACTTCGCCGCCTACCTGACCGTGGTGTTCCTGGTGCTCTCCCCACTGACCGCGGTGGTCTTCATCCTGGTGCACCAGTGTCTCTGGGGTCTCTACATGGGATGTTCGTTCGCCCCGGGGCACAAGGGCATGCCAACCATCGCCTCCGGCCAGTCGCTGGACTTCCTGCGCAGGCAGGTGCTCACGTCCCGCAACGTGCGTGGCGGCATGTGGGTCGACTTCACCCTCGGCGCGCTGAACTACCAGGTCGAACACCACCTGTTCCCCGCCATGCCGCGACCGAATCTCCGGCGTGCGCAACCGATCGTGCGCGCGTTCTGCGCTCGGAAGAACATCGAGTACACGCAGTGCGGATGGTTGCGAACCTACGGCTACGTGCTGGAACACCTCCACTCCGTCGGCGCGCCGCTGCGGCGTGCCGGCGGATGATCTCCGATGACTCAGTGGGGCAGCGCACCGATCATGGATCCGGATCCCCGTACTCACGATGCGCTGCCCGTACGGAGTGAGGTTCGCTTGCGGATGAAGGCGCGCCGCCCCGCGCGCGGGGTCGACGGGGCCTGGTGGCCACGTTCCCGCGATCCCGAGGCAGAGTTCCCGGAACTCGTCCTCGTGCTGAGTTCGTGGGTCGGCCCGGTGCGCCGGGTGACCTACCACGTCGACGACTGGGACGCGGCGGGGCGCGAGGTGATCAGTGAGGGCTGGCCCGTCGCTCTGGTCGGCTCCGCCACGATCCAGCCGAACACGGTGCTGGTGACCGGTACTCACCAGCGTGAGCGGCAGCTGCTGGTCGTTCCGCCGAGTGTGCCGGGAGGGGTCGCGCGTGCCGTGCTGAGGTCCACGGCCGGACCGGGCATCGTCGCCAGCGCCGAGGAGATGCTGCGGAGCAACGGTGTCCTGAGCGGCCTGCGCGGGCCCGATGAGGTCAGCGGTGAGCGCCCGTTGATGAACCCGGACAACGGTTCCCGCGCGCCCTGACGCGAGTCGGACCATTGGCCTGGTCGTGCGGCTACCGGTCAGTGATCCGGGAAGGCGACCGTGACGCGGTGGTCGCTCGACGGCCAGTTCGGTATGGGGACGACTGACCGGCCACCGCCGCGTTGGTCCATGACCAGGACGACCGTGTCCCTCGCCCAGTTACTCAGCCGTGGATCACGCGGCGGTGGCTGTGGATCAGCCCGCAGTCGGACAGGGTGAACACGTCGACGAAGTCGACGGTGCCTGCCGGGCCGGTGTACCGGCCGGTGGCGGTGACGCCATCGTCGGTCGGGTCGATGGTCGACAGCACGTGGGTGCCGGGTGGCCACGAGCGGAGCATGTCGACCGCGTCCTCCCGGCTGTCGGCGTCGCGCGGGCCGAGGCCGCGGATACTGGCGTGCTCGTGCACCAGTGACGCGTACCCGTCGAGCTCTCCCGCGTCGAGGTAGGCGTACAGCAGGCGGACGTGGTCGACACCGATGGCTGTGACCGCGGCACTGGGCGGAAGGCTCGGGGTGCTGGCGACCATGGGTGGTCTCCTCTGGCGCGGGTTTGGTCGTGCGTTGATCCTTCTGGAACGGGGCATCCCGCCGCAATCCGCGTGTTATCCCCACGTGTGCTGGCCTTGATGCGCCGAAAGGGGCAACCTCGGCAGTGGCGGACGGCGCAAAGGTTCGGGCACGTGAGCGATAGGCAGACCGGGCCGCCGCACGTAGATTTGAACAATCGCCCTGGGGCCGGGGCGACGTACTCTCCTGTGCTCGTCGAGAAATGGCAAGGAATGGCTGCGCTGCACTGTGCCCCGAACCCGACGTTCCGCATCCTCGGTCCGGTGGACGTGGAGGGGCCTGACGGCCCGGTCCGCATCCCGCCCGGTCGCCAGCAGGTCGTTCTCGCGTTCCTGCTGCTGGAGGCGAACCAGGTGGTCAGCATCGACAACCTCGTGGACGCGCTCTGGGACGACGACCCGCCGGACACCGCACGCACCCAGGTGCAGATCTGCGTGTCCCGCCTGCGCAAGAACCTCGCCGCCGGTGGCGTGAACGTCGTGATCGACACCCGCAGTCCCGGCTACGTGCTGCGGGTGTCCGGAGACGACCTCGACGCGCACACGTTCACCGCGACGGTCACCACCGCCCGGCTCGACGCGAAGGAGGGCCGCACCGCCGAGGCGGCGAGCCTGCTGCGCACGGCGGTCGCGCTGTGGCGGGGCACGTGCCTCGCGGGCATGCCGAGCAGCGCCCTGCGGACCAGGGCGCTGCGACTCGACGAGGACCGCCTCAGCGCCATCGAGGACTACCTCGAGCTGGAGCTGCACCTCGGGCGGCACCGCAGGCTCGTGGGGGAGATCAAGCACCTGACGCACGAGAACCCGCTGCGCGAACGGCTCCGCGCGCTGCTCATGATCGCGCTGTACCGGTCCGGCAGGCAGGCCGAGGCACTCGACGTGTATCGCGAGGGCCGCGACATGCTGATCGACGAACTGGGCCTCGAACCGGGTCCTGAGCTGCGGCTGCTGGAGAACGCGATCCTCGCGGGCGACGAGCACCTCCCGTTCGGCGGCTCGGTCCCGCCCACCGCGCCCGCGCCAAGGGAACCCGAGCCCCCGAGCGCGGAGCCTGCGGTGTCCCGGACGGTCTGCCCGCGCCAGCTGCCCGCCGACACCGCGGACTTCGTCGGGCACGAGACCGTCCTCGACGCCGCGGAGACCGTGCTGACCGGCGGCCACCGCGCGGTCGGCGTGGTGGTGATCACCGGGCGGCCCGGCGTCGGCAAGAGCACCGTCGCGGCACATCTCGGCCACCGCGTCGCCACCGACCACTTCCCCGACGGTCAGCTGTACTGCGACCTGCGCGGCACCCGCGCAGAGCCGAGCGCGGCGTTCGACGTGCTCGGCCGGTTCCTCGGCGCCCTCGGCATCCCCGGCCCGGTGATCCCGTCCGACCTCGACGGCCGGTCCGACATGTACCGCACGCTCCTTGCCGAGCGGCGGGTCCTCGTCGTGCTCGACGACGCGACGAGTGAGCGTCAGGTCCTCCCGCTGCTCCCGGGCAGCAGCACGTGCGCCGTCGTCGTCACCAGCCGTGCCCGGCTCACCGGTGTGCCCGGCGCGCACCGGGTCGACCTGCCGGTGCTCGACGCCGACCAGTCGCTCGCGTTGTTCGGTGCGGTGCTGGGCGCCGACCGGGTGGCGGCCGAGCGCGCCGCGGCCGAGGCGCTGGTCGCGACGGTCGGCGGACTACCGCTCGCGGTGCGGATCATCGCGGCCCGCCTCGCCGCGCGGCCGCACTGGACGCTCGCGTCGATGGTGCACCGGCTCGCGAGCGAGCGGCACCGGCTCGACGAGCTCGCCCACGGCGAGATGACGATCCGTGCGAGCCTGTCGCTCACCCACGACGGCCTCGACGACCGGTCTCGCGAGTTGTTCGCCCTGCTGAGCCAGTTCGACGGGCCGTCGGTCCCCGGCTGGCTGGCGGGTGCCGTGCTCGACGACGACCGGCGCTTCCCGTCGGACCTGCTCGAGCCGCTCGTCGACGTGCAGATGCTCGAGGTGTCCTCGGTGGCGCCGACCGGCGAGTTCCGCTACCGCTTCCAGGACATGCTGCGGCTGTTCGCCAGGGAGAAGGCGGTCGCCGAGATCGCGGCGGACCGGAGGGCGGGTGCGGTCGAACGGGTCGTCGGCGGCTGGCTCGCGCTGGCGGAAGAGGCGCACCGGCGGGTGTACGGCGGCGACTTCACCGTGCTGCACGGCGATGGTGTCCGCTGGCGACCGGACCCGGAGTACGTCGACCAGGCACTGACCGACCCGCTGGACTGGATGGCGGGCGAACGGGAGAACCTGTGCGCCGCCGTGGGGCAGGCGGTCGACGCCGGCCTGCATGAGGCGGGCTGGGACCTCGCGGTCACCGTCGCGACGCTGTGCGAGCTGCGCGGCCACCTCGACGAGTGGCAGCAGACGCACCAGGTCGCGCTCGCCGCGACCCGCGCGGCGGGCAACATACGGGGCACGGCGGCGCTTCTCGGTTCGCTGGGCACGCTGCACCTGACCCGAGGCCAGAACCGGCGCGCGCACGAGACGCTCGGCGCCGCGCTGGCCGAGTTCGTGACGCTCGACGAACCGCGTGGTGCGGGACTGTGCCGCCGCGACCTGGCGCTGCTGGCCCGGTACGCGGGCGACGACGAGCTGGCGCTTTCGTTGTACGGGCGGGCGATCACCGACTTCGCGCGGGTCGACGACATCGTCGGCCGGGCGACCGTGCTGACGCAACGTGCGCACATTCTGTGCCTGCGAGGCGAGTTGGGGACCGCGCGGGCGGACCTCGCGGAGGCGATGGAGATCAACCGGGGCGTCGGCTACGCGGGCGGCGTGGCACGTGCCCTGCGGCGGCTCGGCCAGGTGCAGTCGCGCAGCGGCGCGCATGACGACGCCGAGGTGACGCTGGTCGAGGTGCTGGCGATGGTGCGCCGTAGCCGCGACGTGATCGGGGAGGGGCACCTGCTGTTCAACCTCGGCGAGGCGACGGCCGCGGCGGGCAGGCTCGACGTGGCCCGCGGCTGGTTCGAGCAGGCGCTGGAGATCCGCGAGACGATCATGGACCATCGCGGATGCGCGGTGGTCAGGACCGCCCTCGCCGATGTCCTCGCGCGGATGGGGGAACGGCGGCGGGCGGCGGAGTTGCTGGAAAGCGCGGTCGCGGTGTTCGCGGAACGGGGCATGGACCGGGAACGCGCCGCCGCGGACCGGATGTTCACCGAGATCACGGCGGATGATGAGCGGTAGCCGTACTTCTCACGCGTGGTAGCCGTCCAGGCGTGACAGGACGTACAGCATGACCTCGTCGGCGCCGCCGCCGATGGACCACACGGGACTGTCCCGGAAGAAGCGGGCGGTCCACATCTCTTCCATGTACCCGACGGCTCCGTGGAACTGCAGGCACGTCGCGGAGATCTCGCGTGCCAGGCGGCCCGCCTCCAGCTTCGCCACGGTCGCGAACCGGTTCACGTCCTCACCCCGGATGTAGGCCGCCGCGGCCGTGTAGTTGTAGTGCCGCAGAAGGTCCAGTCGCGCACTCAGCTCGGCCAGCGTGAAGTTGAGGTGCTGGTTCTCGATCAGGGGCTTGCCGAAGACATCGCGGGTCTTCAGGTAGTTCGCGGTCCGGGTGAGGGCCGTCTCCATGCCACCGACCGCGGCGTAGCTCAACGCGAGGCGCTCGTTCTGGAACTGGCTCATCTGCTGGTAGAAGCCCTGACCGAGCTCACCGATCGTGTTGCTGACCGGGACCCGCACGTCGGTGAACGTCAGCTCGGCGGTGTCGGAGGAGCGCATCCCCAGCTTGTCGAGCTTGCGTTGGACCTGGCAGCCAGGTGTGCCCGTCGGGACGATGATCTGCGAGAGGCCGCCGTAGCCGGGCCGGTCGGACGTGCGGGCCAGCAGACAGACCCAGTCCGCCTGGGTGCCGTTGGTGATGTAGGCCTTCGCACCGTTGATCACCCAGTCGTCGCCGTCGCGCACCGCGCGGGTGCGCAGGGCGGTCACGTCGGAGCCGGCATCGGGCTCGGTCACCGCGACCGAGCAGACCGCATCGCCCTTGATCGCCGGGACCAGGTACCGCTGCTTGAGTTCCTCGGTGCCGAAATGGTGGAGCGACGGGGTCGCCATGTCCGTCTGGACACCGATGCCCAGCGCCACCCCGGCGGGGCCGACGCGGCCGAGCTCCTCGTGCAGGATCACCGTGCAGAGGTGGTCCGCGCCCTGGCCGCCGTACGCCGTGTCGTACTCAAGGCCGAGCAGGTCGAGCTTGGCCATCTTCGAGAACAGCTCGTGCGCGGGGAAGATCCCCTTCGCTTCCCATTCCTCCGTGTACGGCCCGATTTCCGTCTCGGCGAAATCCCGGACCAGCTTACGAAGCGCGTTGTGCTCAGCGGTGAAGACAGCCATTTTCACTCCGATGGACTCGCGGTCGGTGCGGCCTCGCTCAGAGGAGGGCGAGCAGCTTGGGCGTGTACAGGGCATCCGCCGACACGATTCCGGCCACCATGTCGAGGTAGGTCGTGACGAGCTCCGGATCGGACTGCACGGCCCGCAGCAGGGCGAGCCGCTGCTCGGAAGGCGAAGTCAGCCGGGCGACGCCGAGTGTGGCCTGGTAGCCCGGGGTGAAGGTCTCGTCCCGGTCGTCGGCGAATCGGGCCATGGCGGTGTCGAGCCGCGCGGGGTCACCGCCGAGCGCGCCTCCTATCTCGCACACGAGGTCCTCCGCCTGCTGGAACGCGTCGGTGATGCCGCGTGCCGTGATGGAGTCCTTGTGATGCCCGGCATCGCCGACGAGCACCCAGCCGGGTCCGGTCGCCTGCCGGAAGAAGTTCTGCTGGTCGCCGCTGCCGTGCAGGCGCTCGACGGGCGCACTGCCGCGCAGCCGCTCGTACAGTGCGGGAGCGGTGGTGCGTATCTGCTCCTCGTAGGCGCGCCGCGCGTCGGTGCGGATCTCCTCGAAGCGGGACTGCGGGAAGTACGCCTGCACGAGGGTCGCCTCGTCGTTGGTGCGCACGGCCGCCACCCAGCTGCCGGGCCGCTCGTACAGTTCCACGCCGTCGACGGGCACATCGCGCCAGTACGTGTGGTACGCGCAGGACATGAGCGGATGCCGCACGGTGTACGGTGCCGCCACCAGCTGGGCGATGGTGGAGCGCATGCCGTCCGCGCCAATCACCAGACGCGCGCCTTCGGTGAAGGTCTGGCCCCCGTGTCTGCCCTCGACACCGACGACCCGTCCCGCCTCGTCCCACCGCAGCCCGGTCACCCGACAGCGCTCGCGAAACTCGGCACCGGCCCTGACGGCCGCGTCCACCAGCAACGCGTCCAGGACACGGCGCCGAGGGGCGAACTTCGCCCGCTGTCCCGCCACACCCCCGGCATACCCATCGATGCGGATGTCGGCGACCTCGTAGATGGTTCGTGAAAGTGGCGGGCAGCCCGACGCGCGGACGTGTTCCAGCACCCCCCAGCGGGCGAGTGCCGCGATCCCGGGCTGGTGGACGAGATGCGTGGAGAGGGTGTCGGAGCCGTACGCCGACTTGTCGAGCACGAGCACCCGGTAGCCGGCGCGGGCCAGCAACAGGGCGGTGGGCGCGCCCGCGCAGCGCGCCCCCACGATGATGGCGTCATACATGCGGATGCCTCACAATGAACGTCGGTGAGCGGTGCCTGGCCTATGCGTCCTGCCGACGCCGCTCATGTCGTCGGAACCACCGCCGACGCGAACGAGTTGGCGGGTCTGGCGATGGCCGCGAGCCGGCGTCGGTCGACCTTCCCGGTCGTCGTGATGGGTAGCTGATCCACGACCGCCCAGAGGCCGGGCACCATGTACGACGGCAGCTCCTCACGCAGGCGGTCTCGCAAGCCGGCGGGCGTGACCGTCGTTCCCGGTGTCAGCCGGACCGCGGCGACGAGTCGCTTGTCGAGGCTGTCGCCGTCCGTGACGGTCACGAACGACTCCTCGACGCCATCCTGGGCGCGCAACGACTCACTGATCGCGTGCAGCTCGATGCGGAAGCCGCGGATCTTGACCTGGTCATCCGCCCGTCCCAGGAAGCGGAGCTGGCCGTCCCCATCGATACGGGCCAGGTCCCCGGTGCGGTACAGGCGTTCCGGCACGTCCGGTGAGAGAAAACCAAACGCCCGGTCGGTCTCCGCCTCGTCGTTGAAGTAGCTCGAGGCGAGGCCGTCTCCTGCGGCATACACCTCTCCGACGGCCCCCGGCGTCAGCAGCCTCCCACGTTTGTCCAGGACGTAGATCCGCGTTCCCGGGACGGGAGCACCAACGGGAAGGGGCCCATCGATGCTCGCGGGATCACGGACCGAACAGGTCGTCGTGAAGACCGTGTTCTCGGTTGGACCGTAACAGTTCGTGATGACGAGACCCGGGTTCTTCGCCAGAGCCTTCCTGACGTGCTCGTGGGGCACCACATCTCCGCCGGTCATGAGATGCCGCAGGCCGGCCAGCGACTCGCCGGCGAATTCCTGTACGAGCCCGAAAAGGCCCGCCGTGAGGAAGGCCACGGTGATCCGACGCTCCTCGAGAAAAGCGCCGATCTCGTTCGGGAACAGCACTTCCGGTGGACAGATCTCCAGTGTCGCGCCCGTCAACAGGGTGCCCCAGAGCTCCAGCGTGGACGCGTCGAACGCGAGTGGTGCCAGGCGAAGGCAGCGCTCACCCGGACCCAGCGCCAGATACTCGCTGTCGTGGACCAAGCGGATCACACCACGGTGCGGTATCGCCACACCCTTTGGCTGACCGGTCGAGCCCGACGTGAAGGCGATATACGCCAGTCGGCTGGGATCGGGCAGGGCGGGGGCCGCGGTCTCTCCGGCACCCTCCCAGCCCTGACGCCATGAACTCACCAATGGCACGCCATATGGCGCGAGACGGTCGGCCGCGTCGTCGGCCACGACCGCGGCGGCGGGAGCTGCCTTTGCGAGGATTCTCGCGGTATGGGACGCGGGTTGTGTCAGATCGGCGCCGAAATACGCGGCACCCGCCCAGAGTGTGCCCAGCACGGCCACGACCTCCGCCACCGACCGAGGAACACCGATCAGCACCGTGTCGCCTTCTCCGACGCCCGCCGCACGCAGCAGGCATGCCTGTTCTGCCACGGCGATGGCCAGTTCGGAGTACGTCAGCGCCGACTCCGCGTCGCGCACGGCCAACGCGGTGGGCCATCGGTCTACCGCGTCGCGGAAGAGTTCGTCCACGGATGAGTCGGGGAAGACACGGCTTGTGTCGTTGATGGCGTCGAGGATCCGTCGTGAAGCCGGGGAGACGCAGCGGATGTCCGCCAGCGTCACGCCAGCACCGTCCGCCTCGGCAAGCTGTGCCACGGCGGCCAGGTAGTCCATGAGGAACCTCTCCTCCTCACCTCCCGGCCACAAGTCCGCCGCGTAGTCGACGTGACCGGCAAACGACTCACCGGCGTCGTCCAGCCGCACCGCGATGTCGAACCGGGGTCTGACGGCGGTCGTCTCCGGGTCGGGTTGGCCGGCTACCCAGAAGTGCACCTGGACGAGCGGATGACTCCGGTCGGACCGCGTGACGCCCAGCCGCGTGACGACGTCATCGACAGGAAACTCTCCCCGGCGCAAGCTCCAGGTCAGCGATTCATGGACGCCGAGGACGAATGCCGCCGGCGTCAGGTCGTCGTCGATGTCGATACGAACCGGCACGGGGCTGGCGCCGCCGACGCCGACCAGCAGGGTGCTCACGCCGGTCAGCCTGGCCATCGTGAGGCCGAAGGCGGCCAGGAGAATGGCGGAAGACGGCACGTCCAGTGCTCGCGACTGCCTGCGTACCGCCATCGCGGTTTCGGCGGACAGCTCGATGGGGCGACGGCTGCCGTGCGCGTCGACCTGAGGTGGCCGACGTCTGTCCGACGGTATCTCCAGCATCGTCGGCACCGTCGCCAGTCTGTCCGCCCACAGTTCGACCGTGTTCGCCGTCATTACTGAGGCTCGCCGCGATCATCGCCAGCTAATGTGCCGAGCAAAGCGGCCTGCTTACGCATCGTCGGGGCACGGAGGACATCAACGGCCTTGATCGTGAGCCCCGATGACTTCGCGAGCTTCTCGATGAGAGAAATGAGTACGAACGAGTCGCCGCCCGCGTCGAAGAAACTCGTGTCGGCGTCGGGCGTGTCGTAACCGAGTGTGTCCCGCCAAGCCGAACGGACGAGATCGATGAGACGAGACTGATCCTGGACCTGCGTGTCGGTATGACGAGAACTTGTCACGTCTGTCATGGTCCACCTCTCCAATTGACTGGCTGAGGAACAGGAGTATTTCGGGCGCGGTTCGAACCTCGCCCCAGTCGAGGCGAGTACGGGTGCCGCTGGGTTCTCCGGGTCTACTTCAGACGGTCGCCGTGCCGGACCCGACGAGGTCCAGTACCTGACGCAGGTCCGCGAGCAGCGCGTCCTCTTCGGGTTTGAGGTAGAAATGTCCGCCGGGCAGCACCCGGAGCCGGAAGGCGCCTTGCGTCATGTCCGCCCAGCCCCGAATCTCCTCCGGAGTCACCTCGGTGTCGTCGGCACCGGCGTAGGCGTGGATCGGGCAGGTGAGTGGGGGCCGCGAGCCACCGGAATAGCCTCCCACCAAACGATAATCGTCGCGGACCGCGGGGAGCACGGCCTCCCTCAGGATGGGGTTCTCGAAGGCCGGTGCACGGCTCGCGTCCAGGCTCACGACATGCGCGATGATGTCCTCGTCCGTGGTGGGGACCATCCGGCCGCCGGCCAGCGCGTGCGGTGGCTTCGTCCCGGACACGCACAGGACGGCCGGTGGATACCCCCGGTCCTGTAGGCGCAGTGCCACCTCATGTGCCACCGTGGCCCCGAAACAGTGACCGAACAGCACCATCCGTTGCCGTGCCAGCTCACCGAGCGCGTCGGCGATGTCGTCCGCGAGGGCTTCCAGTCCGGACGGGAACGGATCGTCGAACCGCTCCTCCCGGCCCGGGTACCGGACGGCCATGACGCCGATGTCCGGCGGCAGTCCTCGTGGCCAGGTGCGGTACTGCCCCGCCACGGAACCAGCGTGGGGAAAACAGACCAGTTTCGTCGCACTCTCGTCGTCATCACGGAAGCGGCGTACCCAGCGCTCCTCCACCGAGTTCGTCATCGAATGGGTCCCCTTCCCAGGAATACGGCGGATATCGCCAACTTCCAGACCTGATTCCGATCGGCGAAAGGATACCGCCGAAGGTCAGGAAGATCGCTTATCCGATCGTGCGATGACTCGGCGTGGATGTTCCACAGCCGCCAGTGCCCGGCCCCCGGTTCAGTGTCCGGCCCGTCTTTGAGGACATTGCGCCTGTCCTACAACTGGGACACAGAACCAGCAGGTCCCCGGACTCGGGATCAACCCAAACGGAACGTCTAACCGGACCGTTCGGTCCAGCGCGTTCCGCCGGTCGCCCGCACAGTCGCGGATTCGCACCGGATCCCTTGACAGGGTCAAAAAGGACGCTGACGCGACCGGTTCACGGCGGACAGACACGGGCGCGAGCAGTGAGACCTGAATGTGTCTCGCGTCACAGCTTCGATCTTCCGGAACTGCGCGGACCTCGTCTACGACTCATTACCTGGCGTCATTGGCCGGTCACTCCTGAGGGCAAGCCCCGTGCTGACCGAAGCTCGGCCTCGCGACCCGGAACACGACGAGATTCTGGGAGGACCTGATGCGCAACGACCTCGGCCGCGCCGGGAGTGGACCTTGATCAGCCGCGTGATCGACTTCGTCAAGGTGAGTCCCACGCAGAACATGACCGTCCTCGTGCGAACGGAGCACCCGGAGGAGGAGTACCCGGACATCGCCCGGCGGATGATGGCCTACGAGCACGTGCACGCCGAACAGGTCGGGTTCGTGAGGAAACCGGAGTCGTCGGACGTCGATGTCGGCCTCCGCATGGCGGGCGGTGAGTTCTGCGGCAACGCGTGCATGGCGCTGGCGGCGCTGAACGCGTTCGAGGCGGGTCTCGAGACCGGCGACAGTCTGGACGTGGTGCTGGCAGCGTCGGGGACGACGGCCTGCGTCAGGTGCCGGGTCGCGAAGCGGCGGCACGACTACGGTTGCCGGCTCGCGATGCCGGTGCCGACGGCCGTGGAGGACGGCGCGCGGGCGGGTGGCGTCGGCGCGGGGTCGGCCTTCGTCCGCTACGACAGTTCGCTGTATGTGGTCATCGAAACCAGTCGGCTCGACCGCTCCACCATGGAGGAGGCGCAGACGCTGGCGCGGCGACTTGGCGAGTCACGGGACGTGTCCGCTGTCGGCGTCATGTTGTACAGCGCGGAATCGAACCGCCTGATCCCGCTCGTCCACGTGCCCTCCGTGGGCAGCATGGTCTGGGAAAGGGGCTGCGGATCGGGTACGGCCTCGCTGGGTGCGTACCTGGCCTGGAAGAACGCCACGTCCGTCACCACGACCGTGATCCAGCCAGGCGGGACCATGGGCGTGACGGTGAGCTACGAGCGAGGTGGCCCGATGGGCATCGAGGTCGAGGGATCGGTCCGGATCGTGGCGGAGGGAAGAGCGTACTTATGAACGGCACGACAGACCTGCTGCTGTTGATGGATGGGTACCTGACCAGTCTCCGGGCAGCGGCCGCCCGGTACGACGAGACCGTGCGCCACAGTTCGGAGATGGCGCGCGTCGTTGGCGACTACTCCGGGTTCGTGACGGACAGTCGCCATCATGAGGCCTGGCACACGCTCGTACGAGAGGGCACTGCTGAGTTCACGAGTCTCGTTGCCGAACTGAGAACGCAGTCCTCCCGCTGCGCGGCGATCATGGAGAAGTACCGCGCCCGCCACCTTCTGGACGGCCGCACCGAAACCGCCGGGTACTTCGACAACGTCGAGTCCTGCATCGAGGAGGAGTTCGGGACCTTCGAGCTGACCCCCGCCGCCAAGGTGCTGCTCGTCGGCTCCGGCTCGTTCCCGATGACCCCGGTGTACATCGCGAGGCGGACCGGCGCCAGTGTGGTCGGTGTCGACATCGACCCAGAGGCCGTCGAACTCGGCAGGCGGGTCGTGACGAAGCTGGGGGCCGACGACCTGGACATCAGGCTGGAGAAGACATCGGTGGAGGACCTTGCCTTCACCGGGGAGGCCTCGCATGTCATCTTCAGCTCGACCGTCGCGGTCAAGTACGATCTTCTGCACAAGATCCACTCATCGACTCGCGACGACGTCGTCGTGGCCATGCGGTACGGCGACGACCTGAAGTCACTCTTCAACTACCCGTCCCGGGAGGTCGACCGGCGGAAGTGGCAGCTGGCCGAGAAGGTGCTGCGTCCGGAACAAGTCTTCGACATCGCGCTGTACCAGAAGATGTGACGAAATCCGCGGGTGGATCGGGGCGGGGAATGAACGATTTCGACCGGGTTCTGATCGCGGGCACCGGGCCTGCCTCCGTGCAGCTGGCGGTCGTGCTGAAGAACCGGCTCGGGTGTGTGGTGGGCATCGCGGGCAGGGAGTCCGTCCGGTCGGACGCGTTCTTCTCCGGGCTGCGGCAGAACGGTGGGCGGATCCGGGTGGACGTCCAGAGCGACAAGAATCGCGACGCCGAGGGCGAATGCGTGGTCGACGAACGGTTCCAGGGGTACCGATCGGTCGCGGGCAAGTGGCACACCCTGGTCCTGGCGGTGACCGCGGACGCGTACACGCGGGTCGTGGACGAGATGGATCTCCGGGTTCTGGAGCACGTCAGGTGCGTCGTGCTGGTGTCGCCGACCTTCGGGTCCAACAGCCTCGTGCGGAACTTCCTGCGCGGCCGGGGCGTGGACGCGGAGGTGATCAGCCTCTCCAGCTATCTCGGTGCCACCCGTTGGCACGACAAGACGCCGTCGCCCCGCGTGTTCACCGCGGCGGTCAAGAAGCGGCTGTACGTCGGTTCCAGCCGAGGCCGGTCGGAAAACCTGGACGTGCTGTGCGATCTCCACGGACAGCTCGGCGTCGCCACGCCGGTCATGGCCGGCCCGATGGAGGCGGAGACCAGGAATATCTCCCTGTACGTCCACCCCGCGCTGTTCATGAACGACATCTCGCTGAACGCGGTGTTCACCGAGTCCGGCCCCGTCAAGTACGTGTACAAACTGGTCCCCGAAGGGCCCATCACGCCCTCTCTGATCAGCGAGATGGTGAACCAGTGGAAAGAGCTGACGAACATCGTCGGCAAGTTGGGCATTCCGGGCCTGAACCTGCTCCGGTTCATGGTCGACGACAGCTACCCGGTGCGCGAGGAAAGCGTCGCGCGCCGGGACATCGAGCGGTTCGAGCAGCTGCCGCCCATCCACCAGGAGTACCTGGTGTACGTCCGCTACGCCTCGCTTCTGGTCGACCCGTTCTCCGAACCGGATGCCGACGGCAGGTACTTCGACTTCTCGGCGGTCCCCATCCGCCGGGTCTTCGCCGACGGCGCGGGACGGTGGGACGTGCCGAGAATGCCCCGGGAGGACTACTACCGGACGAAGATCATCCAGGGGATCGGCCGCCACGTCGGCGTGGACTGCCCGACCATCGACACGTTCATCGCACGGTACGAACGCGCGATCGAGGCAGCGGCCATGGCCCGCGCGGGCACGCCGCTGTCGGACGCCTTCGAGGTGCGGGATTTCCGCGAGGACCTCGACCTGATCCGCGGCGCGCTGGCGGCGACGTCGTGACCGCGGACCGCATGGAGGGCAAGGAGACCGGCCACCTCACTTCAGCGGCGGCCGCTGCCGACACCTCTGCGGCACAACCGATCGGCGACTGGCGCATCTCCAGGGCGGTGTTGCCGACCCTGATCGCGTCGGTGGTCGGGTTGATGCCGTTCACCGTGTACAGCACCTACCTCGTGGCGATCACCGATGACGCCGGGGAGAGCGCCGCGGTGGTGGGTGCGCTGCGCGGCCTTGGCGGCATCGGGGCCGTGGTGGTCGGCATCGTCGTCGCACCACTGATCGGACGGATCGCCCCGGGCAAGGTCGCCGCCTGGTCACTGCTGCTGCTGGCGGCGGCGTCCCTGGTCGGGACGATCGCCTGGCTCCCCGCGCTGGCGGCCTTCTGCCTTCTCATCGGCGTGTCGAACGCCGTGCTCTATCCCGCACTGACGACCGCGGCGGCGGACCGGTTCGGCACCAGCCCGGCCGCGGCCCGAGCCGCGACCCTGGTGTCGGCGACGCGGACACTGGCCGCCACGCTGGTCGTACCTGTGCTCGCCTTTCCCGCGCTGCTGTGGGGATGGCGGGGGGATCTGGTCGCGATCGCGGTGATCGCGACCGCGCTGATGCCGGTCCTGCTCCGGTACGGACGAGTGGGACACAACGACACCGCACCGCGCCACGGCTACTTCGCGGCCTTCCGGGCGCTCGCGGCCGTGCCGGGTGCCCGTGCCATCATCGTCCTGTCGTTCGGGCAGGCCGCGGCATTCCAGGGATACCAGGCCTACATGGCCGTGTACTACTCGGACCAGTTCGGGCTGACACCCGGCGTGTTCGCGTTCGTGTGGACCCTGAGCGGCGGGGCGTTCTTCCTCGGCAACCTGTTCACCGGGCGCCTGGTGAACAGGACCGAGTCCGACCGGCTGGCCTGCCGCGCGCTGCACGTGTGCCTTGTCGTGGCACTGATCTCACTGTTCGGGGTGTTCCTGGCTCCCACCCTGCCGCTGGCACTGGTCTCCAGCGCGGTGCTGTCCGCCAGCCACGCGGTGGGCGTGGCGGCGTCGGTGACGCTGTTGGTCCGTCGCTGCGACACACTTCGCGGCACCGCCCTGTCCCTGAAGGCCTCCAGCATGAGCCTGGGACTGTTCCTCGGCGCGGCCGCCGGGGGTGCCGGCCTCGCGGCGGGCGGCTACCTTGGCGCGGCCGCCGTCTTCGGCGGATTCACCGCGCTGTCCGTCGGTGCCGCCACTGCGGTGCGAAGTCGTGTGTGAAGCACGTCACAGTCGGTCCACCGCGAGAACTGGCGCATGGCCGTCCCCGACCTATTCAACGTCCGTGATCACCGAACCTGTGGAGGTTTGTCGATGAATGATCGCCGCGATACGCGCGTGGTGGACCCGCGCCGTGCCAGGTTGGGAGTGGCGGCGCTGTTGCTTGTGCCTGTCCTGGCGAGCGGATGCGCCCAGGGTGACGCCGTGTCGCAGGCGAACGGGACCGCCGGGGCGTCGGACCACTACCCGGTCACTGTCGAGAACTGTGGCCGCCAGGTCACATTCGAGAAGAAGCCCGGCCGGGTCTACCTCGGGTTCCAGCCGGCCGCGGAGCTCTTCTTCGGCCTGGGGCTGGCCGACCAGGCGATCGCCCAGATCAAACCCATGGACACCCCCCTGTCAGAGCAGGCCGCCGACTTCGAGCGCGTCGCGGACGAGTCGCCGGACGCCTACGTCCCGGTCGGCAAGGAACAGATGCTCGGCCTCCGGCCCGACATGCTCTTCGCGTACGTCAACTCCGAGTACGGCGGACCCCACCAGCTCTCGCCCGGGCTCGCCACGCTCGAGGACCTCGGAAACATCGGGGCCAACGTGTACGCCCTCGTATGTCCGGACGACAAGCAGATCAAGATCGACTTCACCTATCGCGCGATCACCGACCTCGGCGCCATCTTCGACGTGGAGGACCGCGCGAAGCAGGTGGTCGACGACATGAAGGCACGGATCGCCGACGTGCAGCGCCGTGTCGCGGGCCGGGAGCCGGTGCAGGTCTTCTACTACTACGGCGGTGAGGGACCGATCACGACCGGGTCCCGCGACGCCTTCGTCGACGAGGTGATCCGGATGGCGGGCGGCAAGAACGTCTTCGGGGACGTCGACGGGGGACGCCGGGGCTTCCTCAACGTCCCGCTCGAGAAGGTGGCCGCCACCGATCCCGCGGTCTTCCTGGTGGGTGCCAGCCCCAACGACGACACGGATGCCGAGGCGAGCACCAGCTACCTCTACCGCGCGTTCCCGGAGATGAAGGCCAGCAAGGACCGGAAGTACGTGCTGACCACCGACTCCGCCAACACACCGGGGTGGCGTTTCGTCGACGTCATCGAGGACCTCGCCCGGACCCTGCATCCGGACGCCTTCACCGACGTGCCTGCCTCGTCCCCGGCGACCACGGCGAGCCGATGACCTCCTCCGCGCAGGACACCGGCCGACAGACGGAGACGACCGCCGCCCCGGTGGTGCGCCGCCGGGGCGGCCAAGTCGCGGTGCTGGCAGGCCTGGTCGCCGCGGTGCTGGTCAGCATCCTGCTGGCGACCGGACTCGGGCCGGTGATGGTGCCGGTGCGCGACACCGTGCAGGTGGTGCTCTACAAGATCTCCTCGGACTGGTTCGCCCCACCCGGCGACCCGGTGTTCGCCTACATCGTGTGGGAGTTCCGGCTGCCCCGCGCGCTGCTGGGCGCGGTGGTCGGCGGAGGTCTGGCCGCGGTCGGGGTTGTGCTGCAGGCGGTGGTGCGCAACCCACTGGCGGACCCCTACCTGCTCGGAGTCTCCTCAGGGGCGTCCTTCGGCGCCGTGCTGGTGCTCGTGCTCGGCGCCTCGGCCGCCGCCGGGCTCGGCCTGTCGTCGGCCGCGTTCGCTGGCGCCCTGATCGCGACCCTGCTGGTGTACATGCTGGCCCAGCGCGGGGGTCGCGTGACCCCGTTCCGGCTGATCCTGGCCGGGGTGTCGCTGGCGTACCTGTTCCAGGCCCTCTACGGCCTGCTGTTGCTGCGCGCCAACCCGCACGACGTGCAGGGCGTGCTGATCTGGCTGTTCGGCAGCCTCGGCTCCACGGCCTGGAGCGACGTTGGCATCCCAGCGGCGGCCGTGGTGGCGGGCACGCTCTACCTGACGACCCAGGCCCGGCCGCTGAACTCGCTGCTCGCCGGGGAGGAGACGGCCGTCGCCCTCGGCCTCGACGTCGGCCGGTTCCGGATCAGGATGCTGGTGGTCACCTCGCTGATGGTCGGCGTGATGGTGGCCGTCAGCGGCGCGATCGCGTTCGTCGGGCTGATCATCCCGCACCTGTGCCGGATGCTCGTCGGGTCGGACCACCGGCGGCTGCTGCCGGTGGCGGCGTTGACCGGGGCGGTGTTCCTGGTCCTGATGGACCTGGCGGCCCGCACGGTGATGTCGCCAACCGAACTCCCGCTCTCCATCGTGACGGCGGTGTTCGGGGTGCCGTTCTTCATCTGGCTGCTTCGCCAGCGCGAAGTGGGACGGGAGGCACGGTTCGGATGACCGGCACAACGAACGGCGAGGTCATGCCGCCGCAGGTCGTGGTCGACGGGGTGTCGGTGACACTCGGCGGCACCCCGATCGTGTCCGACGCGGGGCTGACCGTCGACGACGGGGAGATGGTCGGCATCGTCGGCCCGAACGGCAGCGGAAAGTCAACCCTGCTGCGGGTCATCTACCGCGCCCTCCGCCCCGCGGCGGGTGTGGTGCGGGTCGACGACCACGACGTGTGGCAACTGACCGCCCGCCAGTCCGCGCAACGAACCGCCGCGGTGGTGCAGGAGAACGGAAGCGACTTCTCCCTCACCGTCGCCGACGTCGTCGCGATGGGCCGCAACCCGCACAAGGGGCCACTGGACCGCGACACCGCCGCCGACCACGAGATCTGCGCACAGGCCCTCGCCAGGACCGGGACCACGGTCCTGGCCGGACGCGACTTCGACACCCTCTCCGGCGGCGAGAAGCAGCGGGTGCTGCTGGCCAGGGCACTGACCCAGCAGCCCCGCCTGCTGGTGCTCGACGAGCCGACCAACCACCTGGACATTCGTTACCAGCTGGAGCTGCTCGACCTGGTCCGCACACTCGGCGTCACCACGCTGACCGTCATGCACGACCTCACACACGCGGTCACGTACTGCGACCGGGTCTACGTCACGTGCCGGGGCCGGGTCGTCGCGGACGGGCCACCGGCCGACGTGCTCACCCCGGAACTGGTGGCCGACGTGTTCGGAGTCCGGGCGCGCAGGTGGGTAGACCCCGACACCGGGCACACCCACCTCGGCTTCTCGCGCCTGCCGGACATGAACAACGGCAGGGTCCCCGCAGGCTCGACATCTGCCCTCGTTAGGAAGGAAGGCTCGTGACCGCCACCAACCTGACCGCCCCGTGGTCGGACCTGCTCGCCCGATGGGACGGGCAGCAGACCGTCTACGTCAAGGCTCGCGATCGCCTGTACGAGGCGCTGTTCGAGATCCTCACCCACCTGCGCCCGGCCGAGAACCTCGTGGTGCTCGACCTCGCCTGCGGCCCCGGTGCGATCAGCAGCCGCCTGCTCCGGCGGCTGCCGGGGGCGAGGTCGGTGGCCGTCGACATCGACCCCGTGCTCCTGGCGATCGGGGAAGGCGCGCTCGGCGACCAGGACGGCCGCCTGCGCTGGGTCCAGGCCGACCTGCGCGACCCGGACTGGACCACCGCGCTCGGCGCCGACGGCGCGCCGGGGACCTTCGACGCGGTGCTGTCCAGCACCGCACTGCACTGGCTGGACCCGGCCACCCTGGTCGCGACCTACCGGCACACGTACCAGCTCCTGCGCCCCGGCGGGGTCCTGCTCAACGCCGACTACCTCCCGCATGCCGACGGCAGCAGGTTGCGTGCGGCCTGCGACGAGATCGCCCTTGAACGGCGCAACCACGCGCTGGCCGACGGCGGGGAGTCCTGGGAGGCGTGGTGGGAAGCCGTGAGCGCCGAGCCCGCGCTGGCCGACGCGCTCGCCAAGCGCGCCACGCTGTGGCCCGATGGCGCACGGGACTGGACCGGCGCCACACACCACTTCCAGGAAAGCGCACTGCGCGAGGCCGGGTTCGCGGAGGCGGGCGTCGTCTGGCAGGACCTCCAGACGGGCATCATCGCCGGACTCCGGTGACACCGAGCCCGTCGCACAAAGCGGACGACAACCGGCTTCCCGATCACGGGCAGAGGTTCTGACCCCCTTCTGGGCATTGGTAAACGTTGGGCGCCGGGTTCTCGCTTGTTCTTCGCCCTGTGGGGCGGCCAGTGTCCGGCGGCGGGGTTGGCCGCCGGACACTGGATTCTTCGTCGTTCATTGGGTGGAGGTCGTCGTCATCCCGGCGGTGGTTCGATCGCCCGCCGGGAGCGGCCGCGTCGTCAGGTCAGTCCCAGGGGTCGCTGGGCGGCGGGGTGGGCGTGCCAGTGGCGGTCGAGGTCGGGTCGGAGGGGGTCGCCGGGTCCGCGGTGGCGGTGGCCGCACAGGCAGACAGGGCTGCCGTGGTGAGGACGGCGGCGATGACGGCGGTGCGGGCGGTGGCGGCGATCGTGCGGAACACGGTGTTTCCTCTCGACTTTCACTGGTGCCGGGCTGGGGTTTGGCTCGACTCCTCCGACGTTAAGGACCGGCTTTATCCCGGGGTTATCCCGGCGTTTGCACCTGACCGTCCCGCGTCTTGCCTGGTGGCGGTCGGTGCGCTGGGTTAACCGCGGGATGCCGGGGTGATAGCGGTTCGGAGCGACAGTGGGGCCGTGCAGACCGCGCGACCGGAGGGACGAGTGATGGCCTACCCCGCACTGGAGGACGAGACCGCGATGCGGTTCGGTCCGTTGTTACGCAGGCACCGCGCGGCCGTCGGCCTCACCCAGCGCATGCTCGCCGACCTGTCCACGGTGAGCGTCCGCGCGATCCGTGACCTCGAACGCGGGAAGGCCCGGCCCCGTCAGGACACCGTGCGGTTGCTGACCAGTGCGCTGCGGCTCGGCCGTTGTGCCAGCGACGATCTCGAGCTGGCGGCGGGTGGCCGTACGGGGCGGGCGCTGCGTGACGAGTACGGGCCGCGCATCGCGGCGCCGCCCACCGTGCTCGCCCCCATGTTCGGGCGGGACACCGAGCTTGGTGCCGTCGTGCGTGAGGTCGCCGACGGTGGCGGGCGGCTCCTCACCGTGCACGGACTGCCCGGCGTCGGCCGGACCCGGCTCGCCGCCGCGGTTGCCGCCGACCTTCACCGCACCGGGATGCCCGTGTTGTGGGTGACCGCGCCGCACGCGGACGGCCCGCTCGGCCAGCCGGTCCGTGACCCTCGGCTCGCCGACGTCGTCGGGGCGCTCGGCGCCGCGTTGTTCGATCCGGCCGCGCCCGCTCCTTCGCTCGCCGCGTTCCTCGGTGACCGCGACACCCTCCTCGTGCTCGACGGCGTCGGCACCGTGCGTCCCCGGGCCGACGTGCTGCTCGGTCTGCTCGGCGACTGCCCACGCCTGCGGGTGCTCGTCACCGCCGACGGGCCTTGTGGGCTGCCCGGCGAGCGGCCGTTCCTCCTCGCTCCCTTGCCGGTGCCTGCCAGTGGCGAACCTCGTGAGCTCGCAGAGGAACCCGCCGTGCGCCTCTTCGTGCACCACGCCGCCCGGCACCGGCTCTCCGCCGCCGACGCGCCGGACATCGCCGCCGTGTGTGCGCTGACCGACGGCCTGCCACCCGCGCTCGCCGCCGCCGCGTCCTGGCTCGAGGTCTACGACCTGCCGACGCTGCGCGACCTGCTGCGTGCCGACCCCGGTGCGCTCGTCGGTGCCGATCTCATGGCCCGGCTCGGTGCCAGGGTCGCCGTGCTCACCCCCGCCGACCGTGCCGCGCTCGCCGGTCTGGCCGGTCCCGCCCGCACCCTCGACGAGGTCGCCACCAGCACCGGCCGCACCATCGCCGCCGCCGGTGCGCTCGTGCGGGACCTGCTGCAGCGCGGCCTGATCGGTGCCCGTCACGCGGCCGGGCACTCCCGGTTCGCCGTGCCCGCGCTCGTCGGGGCCCTGCTGTGAGGGGATCACCCCATGACCGGATCACCGAGGATCGGTGTCGGGCGCCTCGGCGCCCGCGACCCGCTCTGCTTGTTCGTGCCATCCGACGCACCCACCGTGGTCGCGGCCAGGGCTGAGGAAGGCGACCATCTGACCCGTGCGGTGCGGTGGGCGCTGACCGTGCTCGGCCACGGCCACCGCGGCGGCACGCTGCTGTTCCTGGCCGATGGCGCGCCGACCGCGCTGGACGAGTGCCTCGCCGCGGCGATGGCGGTCGACGACGCGGTCGCCGGTGGGCACCGGCCCGGCGC
>NZ_JBARWZ010000071.1:0-4777 GCF_049647105.1 Actinophytocola sp. | reverse complement strand
GGCTCAGCCTGGGCGCGAGACCGGCGGCCGCGCGGGGGAGCATGCCCATCCGCACCGCGCCCCAGTCCGCCGGGTGGGTCAGCACCAGGTGGCCGACCGGCCCGCCCGCCTGCCGGGCCGCCGCGGCGCAGACCTTCGTCAGCACGGCCCGCACGACGGTCACCACGTCGATCTGGGTGTCGCCGAGCAGGAGCGTGTCCTCGGACAGCCGTGCCTTCGGGCTCCGCTCCAGCCGGTGCGCCGAGGACCGGCCGAGCCGCAGGGCGTCCACGCCGACGACGAGTTCGCCGTCCGCGCCGAGCAACACCGCCGACGGCAGGTGCGGCGCACCGTCCACGCTCACCACCCACGCCGCCGAGCCGTCCCGCCGTGCCACGGCCACGGTGTTCGTGGTGCCGAAGTCGATGGCGAGGGTCAGCTCACCCGCGCTCACGACGCCGCCCAGAGGACCTCGCCGGGGCCGTACTCCGAGATCGCCACGTTGCGCACCGGCGTCGCGGTCGGCACCGCGAACAGCACGCACCACAGCCGCAGGTCGGTGCTCTTGGCGATCTCGTGCTGCGCGGTGCAACCCTCGGTCGTGACGGTCGTCGAGTCGGAGCCGTCGATGGCGGTGCCGCGGTCGTCCTGCAGCTGGACCTGCAGCGACGGCATCACCTCGCCGGCCTCCGCCATGCGGACGGCGACTCGCACCAGCACCCCTCGGCTGCCGGGCAACCCGATGGGTTCCGCGTCGAAGTAGGCGGACGGTTCCGGCACCAGGTCCGCCACGGCGACCTCGGCGGCTGGGATGTTGTCGCTGCCGGCGAACGTGTGGGGGACGAGCAGCGGCAACGCGCCACGCGGCAACGGCTGGGCCGTCCCGTCCACCCGGCTGCCGGTCACCCGGACCCTGGCGCCCGCCGTGAGCTGGTCCTGCGGCACGACCCCGGGCCTGCGGGTGCTGACGCCGGTGAGCGCGACCTCGGTGACCGGCGCGGTGCGGCCCACCCGGAACGCCAGGCACGTCTGGCGTTCCTCGCCCTTGTCGAGTTGCTCGCCGGCACGTTCCTGGCACCCCCGCAGCCGGAAGTTCTCCGTCGAGGAGACCATCAGCCCCCGGTCGTCGACCAGATGGGTGTCGGCCTCCACCGTGCTGGGGCTTGCCTCCTTGTCCACGGCACCGACGGTGATCCGGACCAGCACCAGCCGGTGCGCGTCGTCGACGCGGACCCCGGCCTCCTCGAGTTCCGCGCTCTGCTCGGCGGTGTCGACGAAGGCGTCCAGCCGCCACGTCATGGCCGCCCCGCCCGACTCGTACTCGACCGTCGTGCCCTTCTCGACGACCGGGAGGTGCTGCGTGGACTGGCCGGGGATCGCGATCGGCCTGCCGTCGGCGGGCGGTGGCACGGACAGCGGCGCCGCCCCCGACGCCACGGCGCGTGCCTCGCCGGACACGGTGCGGTCGCCGCCCAGCGCGGTCGCGGTGACGGCGACGAGCACGGCGACGGTCGCGACGGCGACCGCCACCCACGGCCTGCGCCGGGCACCGGGCGGTGTGCGGGTGGCGACGGCGACCGGGCCGGTGGGGAACGGGATCGGGTCGTGGCTCGCCGTCGGCGTTTCGGCGACGGGGGTCGTCACCGGGGGCGCGGTCTCGTCGGACACCGTGAGTGCCTGACCACCCAGCGCCACCACCGACTGCGGCGCCTCGTCGAGGCCGATCCGCACCCCGACGGCGTGGCCGAGCAGCGTGCCGAGTAGCGGGATCTGTCCCGCGCCACCGACCAGGTGGACCGCGTGCAGGTCGGCGGGCCGCAGCCCGCAACCGGCGACCACCTCGGTGAGCAACGTGACCGCGCGGGCCAGGTCCGCCGACACCAGGCGCTCGAACTCGATGCGGGTGAGCAGCCGGTCCGGCCGGTCGCCGGGCAGCGCGATCTCCACCTGCGGGTGCCGGGACAGCACCTCCTTGGCGGCACGGACGTCGTCGCGGAACCGCAGCAGCGCGGCCATCCGGTCGGGATGCGCCCGCTGCTGGTCGTCGAGCAGTTCGGCGACCGAGGGCTCGGCCGCCCGGATCGCGTCCACGATCCGCTGGTCGAGGTCGTCGCCGCCGAGGTCGGGCAGGCCGGCGCAGCCGGTGACGGACAGGCCGGTCCCTTCCCGCCGGACCACCGCGGCGTCACAGGTGCCGCCGCCGAAGTCGAGCACGCCGATCGACGCGCCCACCGGGAACTCGTGCCGCTTCGCGAACCAGGTCGCCGCGGCCACCGGCTCGGACACGGTGGACTGCCGGGGCGCGAGGCCCTGCGCAGCCGAGAGCAGCGCGCCGATCCGCGTCGAGCCCCAGTTCGCCGGGTGCGTGAGCACCAGGTGCTGTACCGGTGCGCCCGCCGTCTCGGTCGCCGCGCCGACGACCTTGGCCAGCACCGCGCGCACGAGCGTGGCGGTCGGCACGACCGCGTCCCCGAGCAGGACGTCCGGCTCGGCGATCCTGGACTTCGGCCGAGGCTCCAGCCGTGCGGGTTCGGTCCTGGCCAGCCGCATCGCGTCGCCGCCGACCACCGCGTCGCCCCGGCTGGTCCAGAACACGGCGGACGGGAACCACGGCTGCCCGTCCACGGTGACCAACCGCGCGGGCAGGCCGGGGCCGGACACCACGGCGACCGTATGAGAGGTGCCGAAGTCCACTGTCGCCGTGACCTGGGCCAAACCGAACCTCCGAAGTCGAACTCGCCGTGATTTTGCCCGGCTGGGTCAAGCCAGGTCCAAACGGGTGATGAAACCGCGTTCACCCGGCCGGCATGACGACTAACGCATAGTGTTTTACGTTGTGGGACAACACGTTTGCTGGTGTTGCGGCTCACATACGCGGGTCTACGGTGCCAGGCGGGAGGTAACCATGAAGAGAACCCCTGCCTTGTTGATCGCCGGACTGGTGGTAGTGCTGGCGGCGTCCCCCGTCACTGCCGCCGCTGGGGCGCCCGGCGCGCCTGGCCTCGGCGACTCCTACTACCCGCTCGACGGCAACGGCGGCTACGACGCGACGCACTACGACATCCGCCTGGACTACCAACCGCCGGCCGACCTGTTGTCCGGCTCGACGACGATCCTCGCCACGGCGACGCAGGACCTGTCGAGGTTCAACCTCGACTTCCTGCTGAAGGTGTCGTCCGTGCGGGTGAACAACGTGCCCGCCGCGTTCAGCACCACCGGCGGCGAGCTGACCGTGCGGCCGAAGTCGGTGGTACCCAAGGGCAGCGACATGACCGTGGTCGTGCGGTACACGGACACGCCTGAGCCGTACCGGTTGTACGGTTTCGTGGGCTGGCAGCGCACGCCGACCGGCGCGCTGGGCGTGAACCAGCCGCACATCGCGCCGTGGTGGTACCCGAGCAACGACCACCCGAGGGACAAGGCGACGTTCGACGTGTCGATCGCGGTGCCCGAGGGAGTCGAGGCGCTGTCGAACGGTGAGCTCCGGGACGTGCGGCGGGTGCCGGGCGGGGTGCGGTGGAGCTGGCGCAGTGCGCTGCCGCAGGCGCCGTACCTGACCTTCCTCGCGATCGGCCAGTACGAGGTCCGGTTCGCGACGGCGCCCAACGGGCAGCAGCTGGTCACCGCGTACGGCGACGACCTGGGGACGAGCGGCCCGGCGGCACGGGCGTCGGTGGAACGCACGCCGGAGGTGGTGGACTTCCTGGCGGAGAGCTTCGGCCGGTACCCGTTCGAGGAGCAGGGCGGCGTCGTCGACTCGGGCCTGGGTTTCGCACTGGAGACCCAGACCCGCCCGGTGTACGACGCCGGGTTCTTCTACAGCGGTGCCAACACCTACGTGGTGGCACACGAACTCGCACACCAGTGGTTCGGCGACTCGGTGTCGGTCGACGACTGGCGCGAGATCTGGCTGAACGAGGGCTTCGCCACGTACGCCGAGTACCTGTGGTCGGAGAACGAGGGCGAGGGCACCGCGGCGGAGGTGGCGCAGTTCGTCTACGACGCCATCCCGGCGGCCGACGAGTTCTGGCAGGTCCTCCCGACCGATCCCGGCGCGGACGACCTGTTCGCCGACGCGGTGTACGACCGAGGCGGCATGACCGTGCAGGCACTGCGCACCGAGGTGGGCGACGACGCCTTCTTCAGAATCCTGCGGACCTGGACGACACGCCACCGCTACGACACCGCGACGACCGCCGAGTTCATCGCGCTGGCGGAACGGATCTCCGGCAAACAGCTGGACGCCCTGTTCACCACCTGGCTCTACACCAAGGGAAAACCGCCAACAGGCCCGAACGGCACCGAGTCAACGACGGCAAAGCCCACAACGGCGAAACCAAAGTCATACGACCGAATCATGGCAACCCACCACCAACTCACAACAGCAAAACAACACTAACCACCCAAGCAGACAAACCAACCACCGAAACCCCGCGAGTCCACGCTTGGGAACCCGCGAGTCCACGGTTGGGGACCCGCGAGTCCACGGTTGGGGACCCGCGAGTCCACGGTTCAGGACCGCCGAGTCCACGGTTGGGGACCCGCGAGTTCACGGTTGGGGACCGCCGAGTTGGCGGTTCGGCGCTGTCGATGACGGTGCAGCTCGCCAACTCGCGGGTGCTGAACCGCCAACTCAGGGGTTCCGAACCGTGGACTCGCGGGTCCCCAACCGTGGACTCGCGGGTCCCCAACCGTGGACTCGCGGGTCCCCAACCGTGGACTCGCGGGTCCCCAACCGTGGACTCGCGGGTCCCCAACCGTGGACTCGCGGGTTCCCAAGCGTGGACTCGCGGGGTTG
>NZ_JBARWZ010000070.1:0-16418 GCF_049647105.1 Actinophytocola sp. | reverse complement strand
CCCCGGACCCGCAGGGCACGGTCAACGTCGTCCATGGCGCCGTGCCCAACCAGTTCGACCCCTGCGGCACGCTCAGCGGCTCCGAACTCGCCTACATGACCGCGATCTACGCGCCGCTGATCCGTTCCGACCCGGCGACCGGCGAGCTGTCCCCCGGCATCGCGACCGAGTGGGAGACCTCGGCCGACGGCCGCACGCTCACCCTCACCCTCCAAAAAGGACTGACGTTCCAGGACGGCTCCCCGCTCAACGCCGAGACCGCGGTCGAGAGCATCGACCAGTGTCTCGAGCTCGGCAACCAGACCGTGCCGGGCCTCGAAGGCGTGTCCGCACAAGGGGAGGACACCCTCGCGTTCGCCCTGAAGAGCCCGCTCGCCGGACTCGTCGACCTGCTCGGCAGCCGCCTCGGCATGCTCGCCTCCCCCAAGGCACGCGCGGCGCAGGGTTCCGCGTTCGGGTCGAAACCGGTCGGCGCCGGGCCCTACCGGCTGACCGAGTTCGTGCCGGGTAGCTCGGTGAAGCTGACCCGCTGGGACGACTACCAGGAGGCCGGTGCGAAGAAGGGCCAGGCCGCCGCGATCAACGTCGCCATCATCACCGACCCGTCCGCGCAGGTCGCCGCGCTCACCGGCGGGCAGGCCGACTACGGCTACCGGCTGGAACCGACCGCCGCGCAGTCGCTGCAGGAACAGCCGACACTGAAGGTCAGCACCGAGATCGGCGTGTCGATCGCCGACCTGAACATCGACCGCAGCCAGGGCCCGCTCCAGGACGTGCGGATCCGCCAGGCCATCAGCTACGCGATCGACCGCACGGCGCTCGCCGAGACCGGGTCGAACGGGCTGACCGACGTCGGCGCCGTGCAGCCGTACCCGCCGGGCCATCCGTACCACATGGACGACATGGACGACGCGTACGGCTACGACCCGAAGAAGGCGAAGCAGCTGCTCGCCGAGGCTGGGCATCCGGACGGGCTCACGCTGCGCGGGGTCTCCCTGGACGGCAGCAACTTCCAGGACACCGGCGTGATCGTGTCCCAGCAGCTCGCGCAGGTCGGTATCAAGGTCACCTTCGAGGCGAAGGCGTTGCCCGACGCCACGAAGAGCTTCTACACCGACCACCAGTACGACATCTTCTCCACCGGCATGAACTCCGGCCCGGACTGGATGACGATCTACCGCAGGCTGCTCACCACGACCTCGTCCGGCAACGCGGGCAAGGCGCCCATCCCGGACGGGGACAAGGCGGTCGAGGCGCTGAACCGCTCGACGAACGACGATGAGCTGATGGCGGCGCTGCGGACGGCCAACGAGGTCCTGCAGGAGCAGCTGCCGATCGTCCCGCTGTTCTACACGCCGTACGTTGCCGCGTGGTCCGACCGGGTCACCGGCGGCAGCGAGGCGTTCGCCGTCAACGGTGAGGCGGACTTCACCGCGCTCGGCGTCACCGCGGCCGGCTGATGCGCTCCGCCACCGCGCTCGCACCCGACCGTCCCCGGGAGACCCCCGGGGACGGCGGGGAGGCCCACACCACCCACGACGACCCGCGCCGCGGTTTCCTCGCCGCCGGTGGCCTGCCGAGGTTCATCCTCCGGCGGCTGCTGTTGTTCATCCCGACCGCGATCGGTGCCGGGCTGCTGACCTTCCTGCTCGTCAAGATCATCCCCGGTGGCCCGGCGTACGCGCGGCTCGGCGAGGAGGCCACGCCGGAGGCGATCGCCGTCGTGGAGAAGCAGCTCGGGCTCGACCGGCCGGTGGTGGTGCAGTTCTTCTCCTGGCTGGGCAAGGCCGTCACCGGTGACCTCGGGGTGTCGTTCCAGACCGGTCAGCCGGTGGCGGACCTGATCGGGCTCGCGCTGCCGGTGACGCTCGAACTGGTACTGCTGGCGATCGTCGGGACGATCGTGATCGCGCTACCACTTGGGGTGTTCGCGGCGAAGCGGGCGAACAAGCGCTCCGGCCGGTGGATCCGCACCATCTCCGGTGTCGGTCTCGCGGTGCCGGACTTCTTCCTGGCGCTCGTGCTGATCAGCGTGTTCTCGGTGGGACTTGGGCTGCTCCCCCGGCTCGGCTACCCGAGGTTCACCGAGGACCCCTTCGGCAACCTGTACCACGTGATCCTGCCGGTGCTGCCGATGATCCTCGGCGGCAGCGCGATCGTGATCCGGCAGGTCAGCGCCGCGATGGTGGACGCGCTCGCGAGCGAGCACACCCGCACCGCGCGGGCGATGGGCCTGCCGGAGCGGGTGGTCACCTGGCGGTACGCGTTCCGCGCGGCACTGCCGACCGTGCTGAACGTGGTCGCGCTGCTGGCGCTGGGACAGCTCGGCGTGACGCTCGTACTGGAGAAGATCTTCGTGCTGCCCGGCATGGGCAGCGCACTGGTCAACGCGATCGGGGTCCGGGACTACACGCTGATCCTGGGCATCGTCCTGGTGTACGTGGTGATCGCGCTCGTGGTGAACCTCGTGGTCGACATCGTCAACGGCCTCGTCAGCCCGGCGAACCGGGGTGAGTGACATGAACCGTGCCGGTCTCTTCGTGGCGCTGGGCATCCTCGTCGCGCTGCTGTCGGCGGCGATCTTCGCGCCATGGGTCGCCCCGTACGACCCGCTCGCGCAGGACCTGACCAACCGGCTCTCCGGGCCGTCCGGCGCGCACCTGCTCGGCACCGACCAGTTCGGCCGCGACGTGCTGAGCAGGCTGATCTGGGGCGGCCGCAACGCGTTCGGCGGTGTCGCGATCGCCGTGAGCGTGACGTTCGTGCTCGGCGTCCTGTGGGGCACGGTCGCCGGGTACTGGCCACGCTTCACCGGCACCTTTCTGATGCGGTTCGCGGACATCATGATCGCGTTTCCCACGATGGTGCTCGCGGTGGCGATCACCGGCTCGCTCGGCGCCGGGCTCGTCACCTCGATGGTCGCGATCGGGCTGGTGCTGTCGCCCAACACCGCGCAGCTGACCCGGTCCGGCGTGCTCGCGGTGCGGCAGCAGCAGTTCGTGCAGAGCGCGCGGCTGTCCGGGGTGCGCACGCCGATCATCCTCGCGCGGCACGTGCTGCCGCTCGCGCTGCGCCCGGTGGTCGTGCAGATGACCATCTACACCGGACTGACGTTCGTGATCCAGGGTGTGCTGTCGTTCCTCGGCCTCGGCGTGCCGAAACCCGCGCCGAGCTGGGGCAGCGACCTTTCCGACGCCTATGCCCAGATCCTGTCCGCCCCCGCCCAGATCATCGCGCCCGGTGTGCTGCTCGGCGTGGTGGTGCTGTGCGTGTACCGCGTCGGCGACGCGCTACGCGACCGGATGAGCTCGGGGGTCCTGCGCACGGAGCGGAAGGAGGACGATGTCATCGTCGCCTGAGTCAGCGTTGCCTGAGTCACCGTCGCCTGAACCCCTCGACGGGGTGGTGGTCGCGGACCTGTCGTCGACCGTCGCCGGGCAGTACGCGGGACGGCTGCTCGCGATGTACGGCGCGACCGTGGTCCTCGCGGAGCCACCGGAGGGCACGCCGACCCGGCGCACGCCGCCGCTGGCACCGGACGGCCGGTCCTTTCTGTTCCGGCATCTCAACCAGGGCAAGCAGTGTGTCGCCGCCACCGGTGAGGTGGTGCGGGACCTGGTGGCCCGCGCCGACGTCGTACTGCGGGACCAGGGTGCGCCACCAGCGCTCACGGACACGGTGATCGACTGCGAGGTCGGCGACTTCCCGCCCGGCCCGTACCAGGACTGGACCGGCACCGAGATGATCCACCAGGCACTGGCCGGGGTGATGAACGCGACCGGCTCGGTCGGCCGCCCGCCGATCTACGGGCTCGGCCACCGCTCGGCGTACGCGACCGGCACCACCGCCTACATCTCGATCGTGGCCGCGTTGCACGAACGCCGGACCTCCGGGCGTGGCCAGCGGGTCCGGGCGACGGTGTTCGAGTCCGCGTCCGCCATGGCGCAGAACCTGGTGAGCCAGTTCAGCTACAACGGCACCGAGGAGACCCGCGCCCGCTACCCGGGGTTCCTCGCGGTGCTGCGGTGTGCCGACGCGTGGGTGGTGCTGTTCGCGATCCGCAACTGGCCCGCCCTGTGCCGCGTGTTCGATCGTGCGGAGCTGCTCTCCGATCCCCGGTTCGCCACCTCCGGTGACCGGCTCGCGCACTGGCCGGAGGTCGTGGACCTGTTGCAGGAACGGGCATCCGCGATGCGTGGCGACGACGTGGTCGCCGCGTGCCAGGCCGGGCGGGTCAGCGCGGAGAAGGTGGGCGACCTGGGTGAGCTGGTGGCATCGGAGCACTGGCGGGCCCGAGGCATGCTTCGCGAGGTCGACGGCAAACCGGCGCTCGGCCGGTTGTTCCACCTCGGAGGTGTGCGATGAGCGGGCCCCTGGCAGGGATTCGGGTCCTCGAGTTCACCACCGCGTGGGCGGGCCCGTTCGCCGGGCGCTGTCTCGGTTTCCTCGGCGCGGACGTGGTCAAGGTCGAGGCGCCGAGCCACCCCGACTCGTGGCGTGGCACCCGCGCGGGTGGCGCCCGGTTCTACTACCCGGAGCTGGATCCCGGCGACGACCCGCAGAACCGCAACGTCCTGTTCAACTCCCAGAACCTCGACAAGCGTTCGCTCGCGCTGGACCTCAAGGTGGACGGGTCGGCGGCGGTCATGCGGGACCTCGCGGCCACCGCGGACGTGGTGCTGGCGAACTTCACCCCCGGCGTCCTGGAGCGGCTCGGCGCCGGGTACGCGGCGCTGCGCGAGATCAACCCGAGGATCATCGTCGTCGAGATGCCCGCGTTCGGCCCCGGCGGACCCATGTCGGCCCACCAGGGCATGGGCAAGACCATGGAGCCCGCGTCGGGCATGACCGCGCTCATGGGCTACGCGGACGGCACACCCGTGCTCACCGGCCCGGCCTACATGGACCCGACCGGCGGACTCAACGCGGTCGCGGCCGTGGTGACCGCGCTGGAACTCCGTGCCCGCACCGGGGTCGGCACGCGCGTCGAGGTGCCACAGGTCGAGGCCGCAGCGCACTGGATCGGCGAGTACGTCCTCGAACAACTCGAGACCGGCACGACATGGCGGCCAGACGGCAACGCCGCGGCCGGGTTCGCCCCGCACGACGCGTTCCCGGCGCGCGGGGAGGACCAGTGGGTCGCGATCGCGATCGCCGACGACACGCGGTGGCGGACCCTGTGCGGGTTGATGGACCGGCCCGACCTCACCACCGCCGACCGCGCCGGAGCGGACGTGCACACCGCGATCGCCGACTGGGTGTCCACACAGGACAAGACCGAGGTCGCCGCGCGGTTGCAGGCGGCAGGAGTGCCCGCCGCACCCGTCCTCGCGGGTGGCGCGATCGCGACGAGCACGGCCCTGCGGGACGCGGGGCTGGTCGTGACGCTCGACCACCCCCGGGTCGGTACGCGGGACTACGGCGCGCTCGGTTTCCGGCACGACCGCACCCCCGGCGGCCACCACCGCCCGGCGCCTTTGTTCGGCCAGCACAACGACACGGTGCTGGCGGATCTGCTGGGCTACGACGAGGACCGGATAGCCCGTCTGCGCGCCACCGGCGTGATCGCCGACCGACCCACCGCCGACACCGATACACCCCGCACGCCCGGTACGCCCGTTGATGCGGGAAGTTCCGCCACGAGAACGGTTCCCACGCCATGAGCACGCCGGATGCCCACTCCCCCATCGACTACACCCCGGCACAGCAGGAGTTCCGCGCCGAGGTCCGCGACTGGCTCGCCGCCACCGCCCCGGACGAGATCCGCGGTGTTCGCGTCCCGCGCGGCCCCGACCCGGAGCTGGAGCCACGTCTGGCGCGGTGGGCAGGCACCCTCACCGAGGCCGGGTACATGTGCGTGGCCTGGCCGGTCGAGTACGGCGGCCGGGGGCTCTCCGGTGTCGAGGTCGCGATCATGAACGAGGAGTTCGGGCGGGCCGACGTGCCAAGGCTGACCCGCGGCATGGGCGAGTCGCTGGTCGGCCCCGCGGTCATCGCCCACGCCACCGAGGAGCAGAAACGCCGGGTCCTGCCGCCGATCATCTCCGGCGAACACGACTACTGCCAGGGCTTCTCCGAGCCCGAAGCAGGCTCGGACCTCGCGAGCCTGCGCACCACCGGCGTCGTCGACGGCGACGAACTGGTCATCAACGGGCAGAAAGTGTGGACGTCCGGGTTCTGGAAGGCGAACATGATCTTCCTGCTGTGCCGGACGAACCCGGACGTGCCCAAGCACAAGGGCATCTCCTACGTCCTCGCGTCCGTCGAGGACAACGGCGTCGAGTTCCGCCCCATCACGCGGATGACCGGCAAGGCGTTGTTCTCCGAGACGTTCTTCACCGGCACCAGGGCCCCGCTCGACAACGTCATCGGCGGTCTAGACAACGGCTGGCGGGTCGCGATGACCACGCTGGGCAGCGAACGCGGCGGCAGCGCCACCACCCAGCACGTCGCCTTCCTGCGCCAGTTCTGGCAACTCGTCGACGAGGTACGCAAACGCGGCCTGATCGACGACGTGCGGGTCCGCGAGCAGCTCGCCTGGGCGTACTCGCAGGTGGAGACGATCCGGTTCACCGGGCTCGGGCTGGTTGCCGACCTGGCGGCGGGCGGCACCGGTCGCGGTGCCGGCAACGGGTCGACGAGCAAGATCCGCTGGTCGGAGTACCAGCGCAGGATGACCGAGATCGCCATGGACCTGCTCGGCCCGGACGCGCTGCTGGTGGGCGAGGACTACGAGCTGGGGCACTGGCAGGAGGAGTTCCTGGTGACCCGTTCGCACACCATCTGGGGCGGCACGGCCGAGGTGCAGCGCAACATCGTGGCCGAGCGCGTCCTCGGCCTGCCAAAGGACCCCGCGCCGGGAGGAACCCGATGAGCCTCGCGACCACCACAGAGCAGGAGGAGCTGCGTGCCACGGTCCGCCGGTTCCTCGGTGACCGCATGCCGCTCCCCCACGTCCGTGAGCTGATGGCCACGCCGTCGGCGCACGACCCCGCCGTGTGGACCGCGCTAACGGGCCTCGGGGTACAGGGTCTCGGCATTCCGGAGAAGTACGACGGCGCCGGGTTCGGCTGCCAGGAGCTGGCGCACGTCTTCGAGGAGTGCGGCCGCGCGCTGCTTCCCGCGCCGCTGCTGGCCACCGTCGGGCTCGCGGTCCCGCTGCTGCTGGCCAGCGGGGACGACGACGCGCTCGCGCGTTATCTGCCGGGGATCGCGAGTGGACAGACGGTCGCCACGGTCGCCTGGCTCGCGCCTGGTGCGGGCTGGGACTCCTCTGGCACGTCGTTGTCGGTGACCGACTCGGCGGCGGGCAGGCGCCTGTCCGGCAGCGCGTCGCTGGTGCTCGACGGCTCGGTCGCCGACCTGGTCCTCGTCGTCGCGGGCACCGGGCCGACCGCGACCGTCGTCGCGGTGGAGGACTCCTTCACCCGCACGCCTCTGCCCACCCTGGACCAGACCCGACCGTTGGCACGCCTGGACTTCGACGACACGCCATGCATCCCGGTCGGCGCGGTCGGCGACGGCGGGCGGCTGCTCTCGGCCGCGCTGGACGTCGCGAACCTGTTGCTGGCCGCGGAGATGGTCGGCGGCGCGCAGGCGTGCCTGGACATGGCGGTCGGCTACGCGAAGGTGCGGGAGCAGTTCGGCGGGCCGATCGGCCGGTTCCAGGCGGTGAAGCACAAGTGCGCCGAGATGCTGGTCGAGATCGAGGGCGCCCGCGCCGCCGCCGGCTACGCGGCGTGGGCGGCCGCCGAGAACCCGGCGGAGCTGCCGGTCGTCGCGACGCTCGCGAAGGCGTCGGCCGCCGAGGCGTACTTCCGCGCGGCCGGTGACAACGTCCAGCTCCACGGCGGCATCGGCTTCACCTGGGAGCACGACGCCCACCTGTACTTCAAGCGCGCCAAGGCCTCGCTGATGCTCTTCGGCGACGTCGGCGCGTACCGGCGGCAACTCGCCGACCGCATCGGCCTGTGAACCCCGCCCGATCACCCGAGGAGACCCGTGACCGCCGTGCAGACCTACGAATCGATCATCGTCGACCGGGACGGCCCGGTCGGCATCGTCACCCTCAACCGGCCCGACGTGCTGAACTCGTGGGACTGGCTGATGTCCTCGGAGATGAACCACGCGTTCGGCGAGTTCGACCGCGACGACGACATCCGCGCGATCGTGCTGACCGGCGCGGGCCGCGCGTTCTGTGCGGGTGCCGGGCTGCAGGCATCGGGCCGCACGTTCGACGGCTCGCTCACCCGCGACGCGGCCGAGGCGAAGTACCCCGGCCCGCACAAGGGCGCGGACCGGCTGCGCACCCCGGTGATCGCCGCGGTCAACGGCGCGGCCGTCGGCGCGGGCATCACCATGGCGTTGCGCGCGGACATCATGTACGTCGCCGAGGACGCCAAGCTGGGCTTCGTGTTCAACCGCAGGGGCGTCATCCCGGACGCCGACCTGTTGTGGAGCCTGCCGCGCCTCATCGGGTACGCCCGCGCGATCGACCTGCTGCTGACCGGCCGGATCTTCCGTGGCCGGGAGGCGGCCGAGGTCGGCCTCGCGTCCCGGGCGCTGCCCGCCGAGGACGTCCTGCCCGCCGCCATCGCCGCTGGCCACGACATCGCCACCAACGTCGCGCCCGTGTCGGCGGCCATCACCAAGCTCGTCGCCCGCGCGTTCCTCCAGGAGACCGACCAGGCCGCGGCGCTGGAGCTGGAACGCAAACTGTTCCGCTGGGCCGGGCAGCACGCGGACGCGCCGGAGGGCGTCAACGCGTTCAAGGAGAAGCGCGCTCCACAGTGGACGATGTCGAAGACGCGGGACTTCCCGGTCGAGCTGTTCGACGACGCCCGATGACCCTGCCGGGCCTCGACCTCGAACGTCTCCGGGACTACCTGGACACCGGCCCGCTGACCGGTCGCGTCCTCGGCGGCGGGAAGTCGAACCTGACCTACCACGTCACCGACGGGACCGAGGAGTGGGTGCTGCGGCGGCCACCGCTGTGGCACGTGCTGGCCACCGCCCACGACATGCGCCGCGAGTTCACGGTCATGCGGGCACTGGCGGACTCGCCGGTGCCCGTGCCGAAAATGGTGCGGCTGTGTGAGGACACCGGCGTGCTTGGTGCGCCGTTCTACCTGATGGAGCACGTGCCCGGCGCGGTGCTACGCGACCCGGCGCTGCTCGACGGCCTCGGCGAGGACCGGCTGCGCGGGCTGGTGCTGGAGACCGTCGACGTGCTGGCGGCACTGCACGCCGTGGACAGCGCGGCGGTCGGGCTCGTCGACTTCGGGCGGCCACAAGGGTTCAACGAGCGGCAGGTCCGCCGGTGGCGCCGCCAGCTCGACGACTCACGCAGCCGGGAGGTGCCGGGCATCGACGAGCTGCACGCCAGGCTGGCCGCCGACATCCCGCCCGGCCGGGACGCGACCGTGTTGCACGGCGACTTCCGGCTGGACAACGTGCTCGTCGACACGGACGGGTACCGGGTGCGGGTCGTGCTCGACTGGGAGATGTCCACGCTCGGCGACCCGCTCACCGACGTGGCGCTGATGCTGCTGTACGCCGAGCGCCCGGTCGTGCCGGAACACGGACCGCCCCGGTCGCCGTCGTCGGTCGCCGGGCACCCGAGCGTCGAGGACATGCTGGCGCGGTACGCGGCCGCCTCCGGGCGGGACCTGTCGGACCTGTGCTGGTACCGGGCGTTCGCCGCGTTCAAGCTCGCGGTGATCCTCGAGGGCGTGCACTACCGGCACCTGCACGGGCAGACCGTGGGCCCGGGGTTCGACCACGTCGGCGCCCAGGTCCGGCCGCTGGTGGAACGCGGTCTCGCACAGCTGCTCTGACACCATGATCGAGAGGAACACGCATGCACTTCGGTTACGACGAGCGGACCGAGGACCTGCGGGCGCGGCTCTCCGCGTTCATGGACAGCCACATCCTCCCCGCGGAGCCGGTGTACGCCGCACAGGCCGCCGAGCGGGACGACCCGTGGGCGGCGCCGCCGGTCATCGGTGAGCTGCAGGCCGCCGCGCGGGAAGCGGGGCTGTGGAACCTCTTCCTGCCCGGCGAGGACGGCGCCGGGCTGACCAACCTGCAGTACGCGCCGCTCGCCGAGATCACCGGCCGCAGCCCCGCGCTCGCCCCGTCAGCACTGAACTGTGCCGCGCCGGACACCGGGAACATGGAGCTGCTGTCCATGTTCGGCACCCCGGCGCAGCGCGACGAGTGGCTGACACCGTTGCTGGCGGCGCGGATCCGGTCCGCGTTCGCGATGACCGAGCCAGAGGTGGCCTCCTCCGACGCCCGCAACATCGCCACCACCATCACGCGCGACGGCGACTCCTACGTCATCAGCGGGCGGAAGTGGTTCATCACGGGGGCACTCAACCCGGCCTGCCGGCTGCTGATCGTGATGGGCGTGACCGACCAGGACGGGCCGTCGCACCGGCGGCACAGCATGGTGCTCGTCCCGGTCGGCACGCCAGGCGTCGAGATCCGGCGTGGCCTGCACGTGTTCGGCTACACGGACGGCACGAAGGGTGGCCACGCCGAGATCGTGTTCGACCGCGCCCGCGTCCCGGCCGCCAACCTGCTCGGCGAGGCGCACGGCGGGTTCGCCATGGCGCAGGCACGCCTCGGCCCCGGCCGCATCCACCACTGCATGCGGCTGATCGGCATCGCGGAGCGGGCGCTGGAACTGATGTGCCGCAGGGCATCGGATCGCGTCGCGTTCGGCAAACCGGTCGCCGACCAGGGGGTCGTGCGGGACTGGATCGCCGACGCCAGGGTGCGGATCGAGCAGCTGCGGTTGCTGGTGCTCAAGACCGCGTGGCTGATGGACACGGTCGGCAACCAGGGTGCGCACACCGAGATCCAGGCCATCAAGATCGCCACCCCGTCCGCCGTCGAGTGGATCCTCGACAAGGCGATCCAGGTGCACGGCGCGGCGGGCGTGAGCCAGGACTTCCCGCTCGCACAGCTGTGGTCGAGCGCCCGCACGCTCCGCCTCGCGGACGGGCCCGACGAGGTGCACAAGCGGTCCCTCGCGCGCCGCGAACTCGCCAAGTACCGCGCCTGAGGGGGATTCAGCCGAAGACGGGCGGGCGTTTCTCCACGAACGCCCGCACCGCTTCCTTGTGGTTCTCGGTCACACCGCAGGCGAGGTGGCGGGGCACCTCGCGGTCCATCGCCGCCGCCAGGTCGTGGTGCTCGGCGTCCAGGAGGTTCTGCTTCATCGCCGCGAGGGACTCCGGCGACCCGGCCGCCAGCTCCGCCGCCGTGTCGAGCGCGAACCCGGCCAGCACCTCGGCATCGACGACCCAGTCGAGCAACCCCCAGCGCTCCGCCGTCCCGGCGTCGATCCGCTCGCCGAGGAACATGGCACGGCGGGCTCTGGCCGGTCCGGCGAGGCGGGACAGCAGCCAGGTCGCGCCGTAGTCACCGGAGAGCCCGACCTTGCCGAACGCGGTCGCGAACACCGTCCCCGGCTGCCCGATCCGCAGATCGCAGGCCAGCGCGAGGCCCAGCCCGGCGCCTGCCGCGGCTCCGGGCAGCGCGGCGACGGTCGGCTTGGGGAAGGCGTGGAGGCGGCCGGTGGTGGCGCGCTGCAATGCCTGCTGGCGGGTGATCCGTTCCTCGTGCGGCACGGTCGTGCCGCCGCCCTCCCCGCCCCGCGCCGCGAACGCCTTCACGTCGCCACCGGCGCAGAACGCCTTGCCAGCACCCGTGAGCAGCAGCGCACGCACGTCGTCCGCGTCCGCCACCACGGCCAACACGTCGGCGAGCGCGGTGAGCATCTCCGGCGACAGGGCGTTGCGCCGCTCCGGCCGGTTCAGGGTGAGGACCGCGACGCCGCGCTCCACGCGGGCGAGCAGGTCGGTGGTGCCGGTGTCGATCTCACGCATGTGCTCAGCCATCGCGGCTGCCCTCCGGTGCGGTCAGCAAGGCGGTGACGGTGCGGTGCATGACGGTGGCGGCCTGCTCGACGGACAGGCCGAGATCGTCGCGGCTGCCCATCCACGCGGGCCACGTGGTGGCGACCACCAACGCGGACAGGAGGTCGTCGTCACCGGCGACCTCCTCGGTGAACAGCTCGGCGATCTCGGCGCGGAGGCGTTCGTTGTGGTGTGCCCGGTTGACCCGGAGCTGCTTCGAGTACGGCAGCCGGATCTGCGCGGCGCGGGACGCGCCCGCGATGACCTCCAGCATGTGGGCCCGTTGCCGGCAGAACTGCTCGATCCGGTCGGCGAGCGGCTGGTCCGGCGGAATCGGGTGGAAGTCGGCGTACTGGATCCGCAGCGTCTTCTGCCCGGCCGCGGCGAACAACGCCTCCAGGTCCTTGAAATGGCCCCACAGCGTGCGTAGCGACACCCCGGCGCGCTCGGCGACCCGCCTGGCGGTTGGCTGCAGGTCACCATCGAGGATCAGCGCCATGTGGGCGTCGATGATCGCCTCACGGGTGCGCTCCGCGCGGCGCGTGCGCCCGTCACCCACCACAGCCTCGTGCGTGGTCAGCGGTGCCTCCCGGGATTGTTTTTGCACAGGGAGTGCATATAGTAGCCCATCCACGGGCCCGGCGTCAGCCGATCAATCCCTGCCCGGTGGTCCGGGACTGGTGGACTCGCGGACGACCAGACGGCAGGGCTGGCGGATCACACCGGAACGCGGCTCGCCGTCCAGGGCCGCGAACAGGTGGTCGACAGCGGTGGCGCCGAGGCGTTCCAGGTTCACGTCCACAGTGGTCAGTGGTGGCCTGCAGTCGGCGGCGAAGATCTCCCAGTTGTCGTAACCGACGAGCGCGACGTCGTCCGGCACGCGGCGGCCGAGGTCCGCGAGCGCCTGCGCCACACCGGCGGCGACCTGGTCGCTGCCGCAGAAGATCGCGTCCAGTTCCGGGTGCGAGCCGGCGAGCATGCGGCCCGCCTGCCTGCCCCAGTTCTGCGACCACTCACCGTGGAGCGGCTCGCCGACCAGGTCCAGGCCAGCCTCGTCCAGTACCGCGCGCAGGGCGGTGACGCGGTCGCGGGCGGCACGGTAGCTCGCCGGGCCGGTGATGTGCCCGATGTGCCTGCGGTGCAACGACACCAGGTGCTCGGCCGCGAGCCGTGCCCCGCCCGCGTCGTCGGCAAGGAGGGAGAGGTCTTCCGGGTCGTCGGACTCGCCGTAGACGTACACCACCGGCACCGGGATGTCGGCCGTGAGGGAGGCGCGGACGTCGTTGCTGTCGCCGAGCACGATGAACCCGTCGACCTGCCGCGCGAGCAGCGTGCGGATGTAGTGCCTGCGCCGGATCGCGTCGCCGCGGGCGTCACACAGCAGGACCGACATCTGCTCGTTGCCCAGCGCGTTCTCCACTCCCAGCAGGATGGGCATGGCGAACCGGCCGCCGAGCTCGTCGGTGAGCAGCCCGATCGTCCTGGTGCGGCCGGAGATCAGTCCTCGGGCGAGCGCGTTGGGCTGGAACGACAGCTTCTCAGCGGCGGCCAGGACCCGGCTTCGGGTGGCCTGCGCGACCTCGCCCCGGCCGTTGAGCGCCTTCGACGCGGTGGCCACCGACACGCCGGCGAGCCGCGCCACGTCGGTGAGCGTGACGGACCCGGAACGCTGTCTGGTCACCGCCTGCCTTTCCGAATGGTTTTCGAGCCTTGACCTGACTTTAGTGCCACCTCTAACGTCGAGGGACCGAGAACATCCACATCTATCTGCACGAGGTCGGCCACACCTTCGGGCTGGACGACTTCTACGACTGGACGCCGACCGGCGTGTGCTGCTTCCTCATGAAGGCGGGCAGTGCCACCCAGATCACGGAGTTCGACAAGTGGATGTTCCGTGACTGGTGGCGTCACCTCAAGAGCAGGTACGGCCTGTGACGCGACTCTGACACCGAGCGCACGGGTCCCTGCTCACGGCGGCGAGCAGGGCTCCGTTCCACATCGAGAGCGTCCGTGATTAACCTGTTCGGTTATCGACGAGAGCCCACCCGCCCCGCGCACGCGGATACTGATGCTCCGGCGTGGGTTGCTCCTCGCCGGGCTCGCCATCGCGGGCTGGTCGACGACCCGGGTCGCGCTGCTGCTCAGCGGCTCCGACCTGGCCGTAGCCGACGGCGACCGGCACGGCTACGTCGCCATCTTCTCCCTGGTGCTGCTACCCGTGCTGGTGCTCGCGGTCGCCACGCTCGTCACCGACGCCGTCGAACTGTGGCGCCGGGGGCACTCTCCCGGTCGCTCCCACCACGTCGTCCCCGGCGTGGCACTGGTGCTGTCCGCGCCGCTGGCCGGGTCACTCGTCCTCGCCGCCGCGGCGGTCGGCGTGACCATCGTGGTCGCGGCGCTCATCGACCGGCGGGCGTCATCGGCCGTGTGACGGCGAGCCGTGTTGCCCTCCGCCGTTCCACTGCGATAGTTGCACTTATGGACTTGGCCGAGCTGTACCGCGACCTGCACCAGCACCCCGAACTCGGGTTCGAGGAGACGCGCACGGCTGCCGTCGCGGCCCGTGAGCTGCGCGCGGCCGGGTTCGAGGTGACCGAGGGGGTCGGTGGCACCGGCGTGGTCGGCGTTCTGCGCAATGGCGATGGCCCCACGGCGTTGCTGCGTGCGGACATGGACGGGCTGCCGGTGCGGGAGATGACCGGCCTGCCCTGCCGATCATCGTGGACCCCGGCCTGGTCACCGGCAGCGAGGACGTTGGCGTCCTCGCCACCTCGGCCGGCGCTCCCCTGGTCTACTGGCTGCTCGGCGGCGCGGACCCGGCGGCGTTCGAGGGCACCACGTCGGTCGAGGAGATCCGCGCGAGGGTCGCCGCCCAGCCGGCCAACCACTCACCGCTGTTCGCGCCGGTCATCAGCCCCACCCTCGACCTCGGCACCGCCGCCCTGACCGCCGCCACGCGGACCTGGCTGCCCGCGACCGGCTGACCGGGTGACAGTCGTCAGCGGCCGTCGAGGACCTCGCGGAGCCTCGCGGCGAACGCCTCCGGCTGCCCCGCGTAGCCGGACTCGGGACCGGCGAAGCCGCCGTGGTGACTGGGGAAGACGGTGACCCGCTGTCCGAGCAACTCGGCGGTGGCCACGGACGTGCGCCCGGTGAAGGTGTTGCCGGTCTCCTCGCCGACCGCGATGACGACACGGGTCGGCGCCGCGTTCAGCGCCCCGGCATCGGGCCGGTAGCTGCTGACCGCCCACGACCGGTCGGACAGCAACGGATCGTCGCGCGTGCCGTCGTCCTCTGTGGACATCCCGAACGCGGCCGGATCCGGTGCGGGCTGCGCGAAGTAGTCGTCGGTGAACTCGCCATCCCACGACGTCATGCCGATGAAGGCGGCCATGCCCGCGTTCGCGCCCTTGGCTTCGTAGGCGTCCTTGACCGCGCCGCGCGCACGGTCGGCGGCCTCGGCGTCCTGGAGCACGGGGATGATCGGCGGTTCGTGGGCGACCAGGGTGGTCACGTCGCCGGGGTGCGCCACCACGAGCGCGAGCGCGGCCACCGCGCCGCCGCTGCTCCCGAACATCTCGACCGGCCCGGCACCGAGCGCCTCGATGATCGCGTGCACGTCCTCGGCCTGGACCTCGGGCGTGTTGTCGGTCCGGCCGTCGGAGCGGGTGCTGCGGCCGAGACCACGCGGGTCGTAGGTGACCACCGTGCGGTCGGGCAGCAGCGAGGCGAGCGTGGTGAAGCCACTGGCGCCCATCGGCTGGCCGATCATGAACAGCGGCGGGCGGCCGTCCGGGGCGGGCAACGGGCCGAGGACGTCATAGGTGATGTCGGCACCGTCGGTGCGCAGGCTGTGCGTCCGCGCTTCCCTCGTCGTCGCCATGATTTCCTCCCCGGTTCTTGATCGCGCCAGAACCTTACCCGGGAGGGCCCGGCGCCGCCTCGTTGTGGCCGTGGTCACGCCCTGTCACATTCCGGCCGGGTGATCCGTCTCCATGCATGGTTCGCCATCCACGCGAACACAACGAAGGGGAATCCATCGTCATGAGCAAGTTCAAGCAAGGGGCCGTACTCGTTGCCGCGCTGGCGTCGGTACTCACCGGGGCCGTGGTCAACAGCGCCCCGGCGGCGGCCGCGTCGTCGCCGATCTCGGCGTGCGGCGGGGGCAGCTACCACGTGATCGACAGCCAGGACCTGAACGGCCTCGCCACGGTCTACCTGCTGTACAACGGCAGCACCAACTGCGTCGTGACCTGGCACAGCAGCGCGACGGCGGGCACGGCCCGCTACACCGCCGCGGCCGTCCAGAAGGCGGGCGGGAACCCCGTGGAGGACGCGGGTTCGTACACCACCTACGCGGGCCCGGTGAAGGTCAGCGCGGCAGGCAGTTGCATCTTGTGGGGCGGCGCCATCGCGGACGGCAACGGCCGCATCTATGGCTACGAGTCCCCGTGGAGCCACTGCGGCTGACGGTGATCGCAGGTCGCGCCG
>NZ_JBARWZ010000069.1:0-18400 GCF_049647105.1 Actinophytocola sp. | reverse complement strand
ACGAGATGGTGTGTCGCGAAACGCCAACTCAGTGGTTCCGAACCGTGGACTCGCGGGTTCCGAAGCGTGGACTCGCGGGTTCTGACGCGGGGGGTCGTGGGGGGCTTGGGGTTAGCCGAAGGCTCTGGTACGCCAAGTGGGCACTTCCGCCGCGGTCAACGCGTCGGCGAAGATTGCTGTTCGGTCTGCTGCTCCGGTCAGGCGTTGGTTGCCGTCCTGGTCCGCGGCGAAGCGGAGTTGGCGGGTGGCGCAGCCGTTGATGCCGTCGTCCGGTACCTGGCCGCCGCCGATGCGGGTGCCGTCGGCGTAGACCGTCAGCTCGCCACTGTCGGTCATCACCACGACCAGGTCCACATATCGACCCGTCGGCACGGTCGCGTTCGTCGTCACGTTCTGGCCGGAGCCGATGAACCGCACCTGGTTCGACGGGGTCAGGTCGATCAGCACGCCGTCGGTCCCAGGGTCGCCGCTGGGCTGGAAGTCGAACAGCCGCCGGTAGGAACCGGACCCGACGACCTTCACCTCCGTCGCGAACGTCGCCTCCTCCAGGTACCCGAGCGACGTGCCTGCCGTGCGCAGGAACGTCTGCCCGCCCAGCACGAGGCCGGTCCCGGACGGCGCGGCCGTGTCGTAGGCCGCCGCCCCGTCGACGGTCGCGTCCCGGTTGTTCGGCGACACGTCGTCGACCACGGCACCCGACCGCGGATCCCACGCCACGACCGTGCCCGTGGCAGGAGTGCACGGCGGCAGCGGTTCGATCCGCACCCCGGTCAGACCGGTGTTGCGCCACCCGTTCCCGGCCAGCACGGCCTGGATCCGCGCCTGGTCGGCCGACCCGGCCGAGGGCGTCACCCGGAACGGGTAGGATCTCGCCTGCCCGCCCGGCAGGGTCGCAAACGCTTGCGAGGCCGGCGACACCGTCCACCCCGGCGGCACGGCCAGCGACAGCGTCGCCGAGGGCACCTCCGGCCCGCGCGACGTCACGGTCACCGACGCGTCGAACGGTGTCGCGTCGACGACCTGCTCCGGCGCGGCCACCGTCACCGAGACCGCCGACGTCGCGACGTAGGTCCGCCCGGCGACCGCGTTGAGCGTGATCTCAGTATCCGCTCGCTGGTGGCGCAGCGGCTTCCCGGTCCGCTGCTCGACGATCTGGTACCGGCCGTCGAACAACGCACTCGACACCCGCAGCGCGCCGCTCTTGCCCGCCTTCAGCGCGATCCGTGTCGGCACACCGCCGGCCCAGTCGGTGTCGACGGTGACGTCGCCGCGTGCCTTCAGCCCCTTCACCGACCCGCTCGCCCAGAAGTCGGGCAGCGCGGGCAGCACGTCCACGACACCGCGGTGGCTCTGCACCAGCATCTCCGCGACCCCGGCGGTGGCACCGAAGTTGCCGTCGATCTGGAACGGCGGGTGCGTGTCCCACAGGTTGTCCAGCGTGCTGGTCTTCAGCAGCTCCGACAGCATCGTGTGCGAGTGGTTGCCGTCGAGCAGCCGCGCCCAGAAGTTGATCTTCCAGGCCTTGCTCCAGCCGGTGCCGCCATCACCGCGCGCGGACAACGACGTCCGCGCGGCGTCGACCAGCGCCGCGTCCTCCCGCGGTGTGATCTGCCGTCCGGGGTGCAGCGCGAACAGGTGCGACACGTGCCGGTGATCGTTGTTCTGGTCGTCCCAGTCGGACTTCCACTCCTGCAGCTGACCCCAGCCGCCGACCCGAAGACCCGGGTCGAGCCGCCCGAGGAATCCGCGCACCTCGTTCGCGAACCCGTTGTCCCCCAACGTGGTTGCCGCTTCCCCGGCGTTGGTGAACAGGTCCCACACGATCTGCTGCGACATCGACGCGCCCGCCGAGAACGGGCCCTGCTCCGGCGAGAAGCTCGGGCTGACGACCAGCTTGCCGTCCCGGGGGTCGGCCACCAGCTCGTCGAACCAGAACTGCGACAACGACTTCAGGATCGGGTACGCCCGCTCCCGCAGGAAGGTCACGTCCTTCGTGAACAGGTAGTGCTCGTAGTAGTGCTGTGCGAGCCACGCACCTGCCTCTGGGAACCAGAACGCCGTCGGCCAGTTGTGGACACCGGTGAAACCGAACGGGTTGGTCTCGTTGTTGACCACCCACCCCCGGTTGCCGTACATGTCCCGCGCGGTCTTCTCCCCCGCGGGCACCATCGAGTCCACGTAGTCGTACAGCGGCGCGGTGGTCTCCGACAGGTTCGTCGTCTCCGCGGGCCAGTAGTTCATCTGCAGGTTGATGTTCACGTGGTAGTCCGCGCTCCACGGCGGCGAGGTGGAGTTGTTCCACACACCCTGCAGGTTCGCGGGCAGCGACCCGTCGCGCGACGAGGAGATCAGCAGGTAGCGGCCGTACTGGAAGTACAGCACCTCCAGCGCCTTCCTGGTCGCCGCCGGAGTGTTCGCGTCGCGGTAGGCACGCAGCAGGTCGTCGGTCGGGACGTCCGGCATCCGCTGGCCGACATCGAGCGCCACCCGGTCGAACAGGCCGCGGTAGTCGGCGACGTGCGCGGAACGCAAGGCGCCGAACGACTTGCCGGCCGCGGCGTCGACCCGGCTCGTCACCGCGCCGTGCGGGTCGGCGGTGCGGTAGGCCGGGTACGCCATCGAGTAGTTCGTGCCCGCGGCGAGGACCAGCGTGACCGCGTTCGCGCCGGACACGGTGACCGTGCCGTTGCTGTTGTCGGTGCGCGTGCCACCCTCGTTGAGCACCCGCACCTGCGACTCGAACCGCATGCCGTTGTCGTTGAGGTTGCCGGAGAACGTGATCCGGCCATCCTGTGCGGTGAACTGCCGCGACCGGTTGTCCGGCGCGGTGATCGACGCGGTGAAGCTGATCCGCCCGGCCTGGCTCGCGGTCAGCCGCGCGACGATCACGTCGTCGGCGGCGGAGGCGAAGTACTCACGCGTGTACGTGACGCCGCCGGAGGCGTAGGTGACACCGGCGACCGCCTCGGCGATGTCGAGGCCGCGCCGGTAGTTCGTGACCGACGGCGGGTTCTGCGGCTGCGCGAGCCGCAGGTCACCGAAGGTCTGGTAGGCACCGAAACCGGTCTTTCCCTGCCCCAGCACCCCCGCGACGTACTCCGGGGCGACCTGCCCCTCGGCGTTGATCCGGTTCTGCACGTCGGCGATCGCGGTGGGCCGAGGCTCGCGCCAGTTGCCGAAGTCGTAGCCGGGTGAGCCGGGACCGCCGGTCCACAGCGACTTCTCGTTGAACTGCAACTGCTCGTTCTGCACGCTGCCGAACGCGCTCATGCCGAGCGCACCGTTGCCGATGGGCAGCGACTTCGACTCCCAGTCGGTCGCGGGCTCGTCGTACCACAGTGTCATGGCCGGGTTGCGGGACTTCTGCGGCGGCGGCGTGCCCTGCGCCGGACTCGACGCCACGAACAGAGCCATGGACAAGACGGTCGCGGCGGCCACGGCTACCGCAAGGAACCGGGACGCTCTCCGTTGAACGCGCATCTTTGCTCATCCCTCGCTGTCACCGATCGACCCTCGAAGGTTAGAGATCGGATGTATTACGCGTCAAGAACGCAAAACTACGCAAGACTTGCATGGTCTTTCGCGATAGGTCATATCTCTGCTGGTGACCCATGTTTAGCCCCCTGTCACGACCGTGGTACTCATCGCGATAACCGGTCGAGGAAGAAGAAATTTTGGGGGCACGTATGGCAATCGACCTCTCGGTGATCTCGAAGCTGACCGACGCGGTGGACGCGTTGAAGGGCTTTGTGGCGAAGGCCGCCGGCGCGGAGGAGAAGGAGGCGGCACCGCGCGGTGCGGTGCCGGAACACTCCGCGGCGGTGCAACTCGCCCGCGACGCACGGAAGAGCTACCAGAAGACCGCGCGCTGGATGCTGGCGGCGTTCGCCGCGGTCGGCGTGCTGATCTTCGGCTCGCTGCCGTTCGCCGGCATCACGGATGTCGAGCTGACGTGGCCGACGAGCCTGTGGCTGATCGGCGGTCTGGTGTTCGCGGTGGTGGGCATCGTGAGCGCGGTGATCGCCGTGTCGCTGGTGAGCGAACCGGAGGACGCGAGCCTCGGTGAGCTGGACTGCGACATGCGCGCGATACAGAAGGTCGACGACAAGGGCTTCGTGTTCGTCAAGGGCAAGCCCGTGATCACCGTCAACAAGCTGCACGCATGGTGGAACCCCCGGCTGCGGAGCCGCATCGAGCTGGCGAACATCCTGCACGGCCCCGAGTCCTCCGCACACCTCGGCCCGAACCTGCAGAGCGGGGACCGGCAGGCGTCGGTCACGGACCTGATCAAACGCCTCGGCGACCTGGAGTCGCGGCACGCGAAGCTGGCGCCGGTGGTGGCGAACCTGACGGTGTCGGTGACGTCGTTCGAGAAGCGGATCGAGGATTTGGGGAAGCTCCTGGTCGAACTGCGGGCCCGCCGCGCAGAGGACTCCTCTGTCGAGAAGGAGATCGGCACGACGTCCGCCATGTACACGGCGGCGGCGGCGAAGCTGGACTCGGAACGTGCCGCCCTGACGACGAAGCAGAAGGAGCTGGCGGAGGTCGACGACCAGCTGAAGCTGTACCAGGACCACCGCGACCTGGTGCTGGCCGAGTCCGGCGTGATGCAGTTGCGTGGCACGTTCCGACTTGCCCGCCGGATCCTCGCGATCGCCGCCGTGCTGACCATGTTCGGCGGCACCGGCTACGCGCTGGCCCTGCCGGGCGCGGCGACGGACGACACGAAGCCCTCGGCCCCCACCCCGAAGCCCACTCCGCCGCCCGCCCCGGCCTACGCGGCCGGGCTTCCCGCGACCGTGTCGATCCACGAGGGCACCCACGCGGCCGATGAGCTGCCGCGCCAGTGCGTGGACCGTCAGCTGGCGGCGGTCTGGGTCGGCGACACACGCGTGCCGCCGACCGCGGGCCCGTTCACCGTGCTGATCACCGACACCGCATGCGTCGGTGAGGTCCGCGTCGCGCGCGGCGAAGGCACCTTCGCGCTGACGCGGTAGGCCTCAGCCTCGTTCGATCAGGTGACCGATCACGTCGGGTCCCGGGTGCGGGGTGCCGGACCCGTCGCGGCGCTTGTCCGTCTCCGGCAGCTCCACCGACGACCCGTTGTTCGACGCACCAGCGGGCCGCGGCCCGACCCACGCGAGGACCAGCCCGGCCTCGCCCTTCAGGAACCGGTGTGTGCGCACACCTCCGGTGGCGCGGCCCTTCGGGGGGTACAGCTCGAACGGCGTGACCTTCACGCTCTGCCCGGTGCAGGTCACCACCATCGGCTCGCCGTGCTCGTCGTCGTCGGTGCGGACCGCGGCGAAGAACACCGCATGGGCGCCCGCGGCCAGGTTGATGCCCGCCATGCCGCCGCCCTTCATGCCCTGCGGCCGCACCAGAGACGCCTCGTACCGCAGCAGTGACGAGTCGGACGACAGGAACACCAGCGTCTCGGCCCCGTCGGTCAGCCAGGTCGCGCCGAGGACCTCGTCGCCGTCCTTCAACGAGATCACGTCGAACTCGTCGGACCGGACCGGCCACTCCGGCGCGCACACCTTGACCACACCGTGCTTCGTGCCGAGCGCGAGCCCCGGCGACCCCTCGGCCCGCTCCCCGAGCGGGGCGATACCGACGAGCTTCTCCCCCTTCTCCAAGGGAACCAGCTCACTCGCCGCCATGCCACCACGCAAGGACACCGTGCCCGCCGCCTCCGGCAGCACCGGCAGCGGCAGCACGTCCGTCTTGAACGCCCGCCCGCGACTCGTCACCAGCAGCACCTGACCACGGGCGGTCGTGTGCACCACGGCCGTCATCGTGTCGTGTTTGGCACGGCCACTGCGTTTGCGTGCCTCGGACGCCTCCTCCGACTCGGCCGCGGTGCGCGCGACCAACCCGGTTGCGGACAGGATCACCTGGCACGGGTCGTCGGCGACCTCGAGGGGACCGGCCGGCTTGGACGCCGCCAGCACCTCCTTGAGGTCACCGTCGATCAGCGCGGTACGCCGCTCCTGACCGAGGTCCTTCACGATCTTCGCCAGCTCGGCGGAGACGAGCTTCTTCAGCACCGACTCGTTCTCGAGGATGTTGGTCAGCTCCGCGATCTCCTTGCGCAGCCGATCCTGCTCCTGCTCCAGCTCCAGCTTGTCGTACCTGGTGAGGCGGCGCAGCGGCGTGTCGAGGATGTAGGTGGCCTGGATCTCGGAGAGCTTGAAGCGCTTCATCAAGCCCTCCTTCGCCGCGGTCGCGTCGTCACTCGCGCGGATCAGCCGGATCACCTTGTCGATGTCCAGCAACGCGATGAGCAGGCCCTCGACGAGGTGCAGGCGCTCCTCCCGCTTGCGGCGGCGGAACTTCGTGCGCCGCGTGACGACGTCGTAGCGGTGCCGAAGGAACACCTCGAGCAGCGCCTTCAGCCCGAGCGTCCTCGGCTGCCCGTCGACGAGCACGAGGTTGTTGATGCCGAACGACTGCTCCATCGGCGTGAGCCGGTACAGGTCGGCCAGCAACGCCTGCGGGTTCACACCGACCTTGCACTCGATCACCACGCGGGTGCCGTTCTCGCGGTCGGTGAGGTCCTTGACGTCCGCGATCCCGGTGAGCCGCTTGGACTTCGTCACCTCGTCGGTGATCTTCTCGATGATCTTCTCCGGCCCGACGGCGTAGGGCAGCTCGACGATCGTGATCGCCTGCCGCCCCCGGCTGCCTTCCAGCAACCCGATCTCGACCTTCGCGCGCATGCGCACCACACTGCGGCCGGTCTCGTAGGCGCGCCGCACCTCGTCGAGACCGAGCAACATGCCGCCGGTCGGCAGGTCCGGTCCCGGCACGAACTCCATGAGCTTGTCGAGCGAGGCGTCCGGGTGGTGGATCAGCCACCGCGCCGCCCCGATCACCTCGGTGAGGTTGTGCGGGATCATGTTGGTTGCCATGCCGACCGCGATGCCCGACGTCCCGTTCACCAGCAGGTTCGGGAACGCGGCGGGCAGTACCGACGGCTCGTCGAGCGACCCGTCGTAGTTGGGCCGGAAGTCGACGGTGTCCTCACCCAGCTCCCCCACGAGGAGCATCGACTCGTGCGACAGCCGCGATTCGGTGTATCGCGACGCGGCCGGTCCATCGTCCGGGCTACCAAAGTTGCCGTGCCCGTCGACCAGCGGCGCGTTCATCGAGAAGTCCTGCGCCAGCCGCACCATCGCGTCGTAGATGGCGCTGTCGCCGTGCGGGTGGTACTTGCCCATCACGTCGCCGACCACGCGGGACGACTTCACGTACGCGTGGGTCGGCCGGTAGCCGTTCTCGTTCATCGAGTACAGGATCCGGCGGTGCACCGGCTTGAGACCGTCCCGCGCGTCGGGCAGCGCGCGGGAGTGGATCACCGAGTACGCGTACTCCAGGTAGGAGTCCTCGATCTCGGTCTTGAGCGGGTTGTCGAAAACCTGGGCGCCAGCCCTGTCGAACGCGCCTGGATCGACCTTGGTCGACGATGGGCCCTTGCGGCGTGCCATTTCCTGTTGCTCTCTCTCAGATGTCGATCGCCGACTGGTCCACCCGCACCGAGGACTCCACCAGCCACGCGCGCCTCGGTTCGACCTTCTCGCCCATCAGCAGCTCAAGCGCCTGCTCCGCGGCCTCGACGTCGTCGAGGGTGATGCGCCGCACCGAGCGCGTGGCCGGGTTCATCGTGGTGTCCCACAGCTCCTCGGCGTCCATCTCACCGAGCCCCTTGAACCGCGGCACCGGGGTGACGACCTGCTTGCCTGCCTTCTCCAGCGCGGCGAGCTTCGTCTCCATCTCGCGCTGCGAGAACGTGAAGTGCGTCTCCGGGTTGCGGCCCCTGGTGGTGATCTTGTGCAGCGGCGGCATCGCCGCGTACAGCCTGCCGTCCTCGATCACCGGGCGCATGTACCTGGCGAACAACGTGATCAGCAGCGTCCGGATGTGCGAACCGTCGACGTCCGCGTCCGCCATCAGGATCACGCGCCCGTACCGCATGGTCGTCAGGTCGAACGTCCGCCCCGAACCCGCCCCGAGCACCTGCACGATCGACGCGATCTCCACGTTGCGCAGGGTGTCGGCGAGACTCGCCTTCTGGACGTTGAGAATCTTGCCACGTAAGGGAAGCAGCGCCTGGTACTCGGACACGCGCGCCATTCGCGCACTGTTGTGTACGAACACCCCTGCCTCGAGCGCGAAGTTGTGGTACCCGTCCACGGTCAGGTCGTAGACGTCGGCGGTCTCCTCGAGTGGCTCCACCGCCACGACCGCGTGGTTGACCATCCGTGCGGCGTCTCGCAGACGGGCGTAGTTGCCGTCGAAATGAGCGATGAGGCTGTCGAACCGCAGGCCGGTTCGCGCGGTGCGCATCCGTTCCGCGTCGTATGCGGCACCGAGCTCCGCGTCGGACAACCGCGGGAGCGCCGAGACACGCCTGAGCGCCGCCAGCCTGCGGCCGTTGTTCTGCAGAGCGACCCGCTCCGCACGCGGCACCGACTCGACGTACTTGCGCCTGCCCTCCTGGACCTTCGCCAAGTGACCCGTGGCCGGATCCGCCATGCGCAGCTTCATGCGTACCGAGTGGCGCGTACCGAACTCCGGGTTGTCGCGGTGCCACGCCCGCACCGCGCCGCGCTGCCGAGCCCGCTCAGCGGGATCTGCGAACTGCGCGATCGTCGCCTGCCTGCGCCAGCTCAACAGGGCTTCGTCCCGCCGTTGCTCTCGGGAGCGTGCGCTCCACTCAGCCCGGCGAGCTGGGTCGGCGAAGAACGCCCGCACTCGTTCGGCCGCGGCCGCCCGGTGCTCAGGGTGCGCCCAGTAGTCGGCCTGCACCTCACGCAGCCGTTCGGCGTAGGCGGCGAGCTCGTCCTCGCTCAGCGATGCGTACCAGTCCTGGAAACCCTGCTCGATTCTCTCGCGGAACTCCGGATCCGCGTTGCGAGCCGCGAGCCGGGCGAGGCAGGCCGCCCGGAACTCCGGGTCCTTCCACTGACCGGACAGCATCGCGGACTTGAACTCGAGGCCGCCATCGCGGAGCCATGCGCGATAGCCCTCGTGCACGTGCTCACCCATCATCGCCGCGTGCAAGGCAGCATGGTCGTCCCACGTCATCCGCTTGATGTTGCGCGGGTCGTTGTTGCGCTTGTTCACATCCACGTGGTGACGAACGGAACCATTGTCGGCGCTGTCCGAGCCATGTCGCAGGTTGTGGGCATCCGCCAGGTAGTGGGTGTAGACCCACTCCTCACGGTCGTTCATCCAGACGCGCTCGTACCCGTCCAGCTTCTCCCCGGCGGAACGGGCCGACACCGAGCGGTACAGCGGCATCAGCGAGTCGCCCGCGGCGAGTTGGTCCGCGCGCCGGTACGAGCCGTCACGGAGCCGGAACAGGTGATCTGGTGTACACCGCACCGATTCGCCGTTGTCCAGGGTCACCCGGACAAGCGCGGCGTTCTGCTTGGTGAGCCGCGGCTCGACGAGCGGAGCCACGACGACCCGCCCGGCCTTGTTGGTCGTGTAACCGAAGTGTGTGACGCCATTTTGCCAGTCCGCCGCCAGATCGGCGAAGGACCGGCTCTCGCCGGAGGCGAGCGCGACCATCGTGTCGCCGGTGAAGCAGCCGAGTGCGCTGTCGCCTTCCACGAGGAACAGCTCACTGCGGTTGATGCCGGTGGAGCGGCAGTCGACGAGCTTGGGCGGCATGGCCGCGCCCTCGAGGGCGGTCTTGCGGCGGGCGGCGTCCTTCTGCTGCTTCTGGGTGAGTCGCACACGCGAGGCGTCGACCACCTTCTGCAGCACGGTCTTCGCCTCGGTCTTGGTCCTGCGGTTCTCCGTCCACGCGCGGATCTCACCCTCCACGATGGACTGCAGCACCTTCGTGATGCCCGCGGTGGACAGCTCGTCCTTGGTCTGCGAGGTGAACTGCGGCTCTGGCAGGCGGACATGCACGATCGCGGTCATGCCCTCCTCAACGTCCTCGACCGTCGGCGGGTCCTCCTTGGGCTTGAGCAGCCCACGGGTCTTGGCGATGGCCTCGTTGACGGCCTTGACCACCGCGCGGTCGAACCCGCGGCGGTGGGTGCCGCCGTGCACGTTCCTGATCGTGTTGGTGAAGCACTCGATGGTGCGCTCGTAGCCGGTGCCCCACCGCATCGCGATCTCGACCTCGGCGAGCCGCTCCACTTTGGACTGCATGACGCCGTTCTCGTCAGCGGCGTTCTCCCGGTAGGTGCCCGTGCCGTTGATCATGATGGTGCCCGACACCGGCTTGTCCGCCGTCGGCGTCAGGAACTCCACCATGTCGGCGAGACCGTTGGGGTAGTGGAAGATCTCCTCGTCGATCGCGCCCTCGGTGGCGTTGCGCAGCACGTAGGAGACGCCGGGCACGAGGAACGCGGTGTTGCGTAGCTTCGCCCGCACGGCCTCGATGTCCATGACGGCGGAGTTCTCGAAGTACCGCTGGTCGTGCCAGTAGCGGATGGACGTGCCGGTCGACTCGCCGCGCTTCATCCGCCGGACGACGGTCAGCCCGGACTTCTTGGTGAACTTGGCCTTCGGGCCCGCGTCTGCGAACTCGCCGGGTATGCCGTGCGCGAACGACATCTGGTGGACCTTGCCGTCCTGCTTGACGGTGATGTCGAAGCGGTGGGACAGCGCGTTGACCGCGGAGGCGCCGACGCCGTGGAGGCCGCCGGAGGTCTTGTAGCCGGAGCCGCCGAACTTGCCGCCCGCGTGCAGGCGGGTGAGCACCAGTTCGACACCGGACAATCCGGACTTGGTGTGGACGCCGGTGGGGATGCCGCGACCGTCGTCGTCGACCTGGACACTGCCGTCGGCGTGCAGAGTGACCACGACGCGGCTCGCGTGCCCGGCGATGCCCTCGTCGGTCGAGTTGTCCACGATCTCGTTGAAGAGATGGTTGATGCCCCGGCTGTCCGTCGAGCCGATGTACATCCCCGGCCGCTTCCGCACCGCCTCGAGGCCCTCGAGGTGGGTCAGATCGTCGGCACCGTAAAAGGTTCCCGCAGTCACTTCTGGTCGTCTCCCGATTCATGGCGCGCCCGTGCGACCACCCGCCTCAGGCGTCCACCACCGTAGGAGAGCGTATCCGCTACCCCCGACAACCCCCCGTATTTGACCGATCGGTCGCCCTGCGTGAGGTCCGATCAGCCGACCGCGAGGAGTGTCATGAGGTGCTGACACGGGACGTCCCCGAACTCCCGTGCCTGGTCATGACCCTGCGTGCGCAGTGCGCGATCCCAGGTGAGTGCTCGTGCGACTTTCACCACCCAGCATGCCAGCCCCAGCGCGGCGACGAGCGCCCGGTGCGGGCACGAGACCACGCCACGCCGCCAGGCAGGCGCCGCGGATACGCCGGACGGCGGGATCGCGCCGCTCCGCCTCCAGCCACGGGCGAGCCGGCACCTATCGCCTCATTGTCCTTTTTGGACAGCTAAGCAATAGGTGCGCTGACCAGGCATAACCACACGATCCGGTGATGGGCCTGGCAACTTCCGCCACACCCACATACGGTGGACATATGTTCGATTCAATCGCGCCAGAAGTCCACGAGGAGCTCACTCAGCTCCTGCGCCCGCTCGACCTGGGGCATGTGCCCGGTGTCCCGGAACAGGTGGACCCGCGCGTGTGGCAACAAGGTCCTGGCCGCCTCGAGGTGGGCGGCGGGCAGGATCAGGTCCCGGTCCCCCCAGACCACCAACGTCGGCACCTCGGCCGCGGCGACGGCCGTGAGCAGCTCGTCCCGCCAGGCCTGCCGCACCCCGCGCACACTGCCGAGGTTGCGCGTGAGGTCGAGCATGACCCGCGCCCCGTGCGGTCGCGTGGCGATCCGGTACCCGTACTCGATCCGGTCGTCGGTCACGTGCGTCTGGTCGACGTACAACGACCGCTCCACCTGCCGCGCCCCGGCCCGCGATGGCCGCAACAGCAACGCGGCCAGCCCCCGGACCGCCAGCAGTCGCAAGGCGATCGTGACTTCCTTGCCGAATCCGGCGCTGTTGACGAGGGCCAGCGTGCGCACCCGCTCCGGCGACTGCACGGAGAGCCGCATGGCGACCGCACCCCCGAGCGAGTTACCGACAACGTGCGCCGGCTCGGTCACGCCGACCGCGTCGAGGAAGTGTTCGACGAAGTCGGCGAGCGCCTGGAGGCTGTACCGGCCCGGCAGAGGATCGGAGCCACCGAAACCTGCGAAATCCACGCTGTAGACCTGGAAACGGTCGGAGAGGAGTTCGTGCTGAGCCGTCCAGTCGGTGTGCGTACGAGCGATTCCGTGCAGGAGCACGACGGGGTCACCTGCGCCGTCGACGCGGTATCGGGTTCGCAGGCCGTTGACTTGCACGTCGGGCATTGGCGGTCCTTGGTGGGGTGAGTGCGGGCTTGGGGCGGGCTGGGACTGGCAGGTGGGTGGCGGCTCCGACCACCGCGGTTCCTGCCGGGCGATCCACCGGGCGGTCTGCCTGGCGACTCGATTGGGCCTCTCTCCCGAGCCACTGCCAACCCCACCGGGTCTCCGGTCCCCACCGGCCTCCGGTCCGCCACCGGGCCTCCGGTCGACCCGGACCTCCGATCGAGCCGGGCCTTCGGCCGAAGGCCCGGCGCGAGTCCCCTGCTTTCCTGTCCCCCAAGGAGAAACCGTCATGTGGTAGTCATTACGCGGGCTGGCGATCCGTGGTCTCCACCCGGTCGAAGCGCACGTCGTCGTCCACGGGGCCGCGGCGCATCAGGTACACGTCCCTCGGGTAGTTCTGGTGCAGGCGCCACGGGGCGGCCGGGCCCTGCTTGGGCAGCTTCTCCAGGCTGCGCAGCACATAACCCGACTTCAGGTCGATCAGCGGCACCATGTCGACCTCCGGGTCGGCGAGTACCGGGGTCGCCACCTGGTAGTCGTGTGCGGCCATGTGGTTCAGCAGGCGGCACACGTACCCGGCCACCAGGTCGGCCTTCAGCGTCCACGACGCGTTCGTGTAGCCGATGGTCAGTGCGAAGTTCGGCACCCCGGACAGCATCATGCCCTTGTACGCCACGGTCTCGCCCAGCTCGACCGGCCTGCCGTCGACCGTCAGGGTCATGCCGCCCGCCGCCAGGACGTTCAGGCCCGTGGCGGTGACGATGATGTCGGCTTCCAGCTCCTCGCCGGACTTCATGCGCAGGCCGGTCTCGGTGAACGTGTCGATGGCGCCGGTGACGATCGACGCTCGGCCCGAGCGCAGGGCCTTGAACAGGTCGCCGTCCGGGACGAAGCACATGCGCTGGTCCCACGGGTCGTACGTGGGCGCGAAGTGGGTGTCCACGTCGTAGCCCGCCGGCATCTGGGACAGGACGCCCTTGCGCAGCAGGGACTTCATGACCTTCGGCGCGCGGCGGGACAGCTGGAAGCCGAACATCGCCATCAGTACGTTCTTCCAGCGCAGTGCCGGGAACAGCAGCTTTGGCGGGACCTTGCCGATCAGCTTGTCCGCGATGACATCCTTGCCGGGCAACGAAAGCACGTAGCTCGGCGAGCGTTGCACCATCGTCACGTGCTCGGCCGTTGGCGCCATCGACGGCACCAGGGTGATCGCGGTGGCGCCGCTGCCGATGACGACCACACGCTTGCCCGTGTAGTCGAGGTCCTGCGGCCAGTGCTGCGGGTGCACGATCCGGCCCTTGAAGTCCGCCACACCTTCGAAATCCGGGGTGAAGCCCTTGTCGTAGCGGTAGTAGCCGGAGCACACATACAGGAAGGAGCACGTCAGGGTCACGACCTCGGCAACGTCCGCCGCTGTGCGCTCGGCCGTTACCGTCCAGCGGGCATTCGTGCTGGACCACTCCGCGGCGATCACCTTGTGACGGAAGCGGATACGGGAGTCCACGTCGTACTCGCGGGCGGTGCGGCGGACGTACTCGCGGATCGCGTCGCCGTCGGCGATGGCCTTCGCCTCCTTCCAGGGGCTGAAGGAGTAGCCGAGCGTGAACATGTCCGAGTCCGACCGGACCCCCGGGTAACGGAACAGGTCCCACGTGCCGCCGATGGCGTCACGGGCCTCGAAGACCGCGAAAGTCCGGTCCGGACTGCGCTCACGCAGGTGACAAGCGGCGCCGATGCCGGAAAGACCGGCGCCCACGATCAGGACATCGACGTGCTCCGTTGCCATGCCAGCACGCTATCGACACGGTGTCGACTCAGTCAACACACTGTTGATAACGTGGTGGCATGCCAGCCGCCGCCGCTCGTCCTGCCCGTGGCCGTCGAGCGTCGCGTCCCACCGGCGACGACCGGGAGCACGCGATCCTCGCGACCGCGGAACGGCTGCTCGGCGGCCGGGCACTGCGCGACATCTCGATCGACGACCTCGCGAAGGGCGCGGGCATCTCGCGGCCGACGTTCTACTTCTACTTCCGTTCCAAGGAAGCCGTACTGCTGGCGCTCCTGGACCGGGTGGTGCACGAGGCGGACGCGGCCTCGACCATCGTGCCCGACAGCGACCTGGCCGCCGACCCGCCACGCTTCTGGCGGGAGGTGATCTCGGCGTTCTACCGGACGTTCCGCGACCACCGGGCGGTCACGCTGGCGGCCGCGGAAGCCCGGTGCACCAACGAGGAAGTGCGCACGCTGTGGGCGTCGGTGATGGCGGCCTGGACCGACCGCGCGGCCGCCGCGATCGAGAGCGAGCGGGCCCGTGGCGCGGCTCCTCCCGGGTTGCCCGCCCGCGATCTGGCGATCGCGCTCAGCACGATGAACGAGCGGTCGATACACGCGCTTCTCGCCGGTGACGAACCGGCGCTGGCGGAGCCCGAGGTAGTCACCGTGCTGCACACGATCTGGCTGAACGCGATCTACCAGACCACGTCACCCGCACCGGTGGTTTGACGCGCTCCTGGCGGGGGCAGCCAACTCTCATGCTGCACATCACGCCGGAGGCAGGCCTGACCATACGCAAGCTCGTCGACTCCCAGGGTGTCGGCACGGACGGCGGCCTGCGCGTGGAGGCACACGTGGACGAGCCGGACCTCGCGATGTCGGTGGCCGCCCTGCCGGACGACACGGACCTCGTGGTCACCGAGGAAACCACCGGCGCACGCGTACTGCTGGACACGGTGACCGCCGACTACGTCGACGACAAGACCCTGGACGTGGCCGACACAGTCGAGAGCACCGCGCGCTTCACGCTGACCAACCAGGGCATCTCCCAGGACTGAGCCGCGGATCCACGCGTGTCTCGCGACCGCTTGACGCCGTAAGCTACGTACATTAGCTTTTGAGCTATGCAAGGTAGCGAACATGCCTAGGGCCGGTCTCTCCCCGGCGGCGGTGGTGGACGCGGCACTGGCCGTGGTCGATGAGCACGGCGTCGACGCACTCACCCTGGCGGCCGTCGCGCAGCGCACGGGGGTGGCGACGCCGTCCCTGTACAAACACGTCGCCGGGCTCGGCGACCTGCGCACGCTGCTCGGCGCCCGCGTCATCGACGACATGGCCGACGACTTCACGAAGGCCGTCCTGGGCCGCAGCGGCGACGACGCCGTCACCGCGCTCCTGCACGCCTACCGCGACTACGTGCGCCGCCATCCCGCCCGGTACGCGGCGATGCCGCTCGACCCCCTCCACGACCCGGCCCTCGCCGCGCCGGGCAGCAAACTCATGGAAGTCGTGCTCGCCGCACTGCGCGCCTACGGCCTGACCGGCTCCGACGCCATCCACGCCACCCGCTGCCTGCGTGCCGTCGCGCACGGCTTCAGCTCGCTGGAGGCGGGCGGCGGGTTCGGCCTGCCGGAAGACCTCGACCAGTCCTACGACCAGCTCGTCACCGCAGTCCTCACCACGCTCAGACCGGAGTGATCCCATGCCCAGAATCGCGCTCGCCGTCGCCGGTGTGCTGTTCCTGCTCTACCCCGTCGTCCGGCCGTGGGAGGACGAGACCACCGCCGCCGGGGCCCACGCCGCCATGTCCTCCGGCGCGTGGGTCGCCTCCCACCTCTTCGCCATGATCGGGTTCATCCTCGTCGGGCTCGCCCTGCTCGGCTTGCGGGACCTGGTCGGCACCACACCGGTCGCCGTCATGTGGGCGGGCGCGGGGCTGACCCTCACCTACTACGGCGCCGAGGACTTCGGCCTGCACGCGGCCGCCTCCACCGCGGGCACCGACCTGCTCGCCGTCGCCGAGGCCACCCGCTACCAGCCGGTCGCGGTCACCGCGTTCGGCATCGGGCTGGTCCTGCTCGCGGTCGGTGCCGTGCTCGTCGGCCGTGCGATCGGACGGCCGAGCGCGTGGGTGTTCGCGGCCGGGTTCGTGCTCTTCCTGCCGCAGTTCTTCACCCCGGCACCGGTCCGGATCGCACACGGTGTCCTGATGCTGGCCGGCCTGATGTGGCTCGCCGCCGACCTGCGCGTGCGGACCGACGAGAGGGCGCTAACCCGCCAGGGCGCCGCGTAGCGACCGGTACAGCAGCGCGGCATCGCCGAGGCGGTGCCGCAGCTGTCGTTCCAGACCACCGATCGGCACCAGGTTCTGCGGCGCGCGGGGATCCTTGTGCGGGGCGCTGGCCAGCGACGGCAACACGGTCGCGGTCATGTCGGCCAGCGCGATCGCGTCCTGCGGCGGCAGGTCGGCCGAGCACTCCAGCCGCACGATCGCCGACCACGGCACCCGCGTCGCACCCGGCAGGCGCAGGTACCAGGACATCCGCTCCCACGACGTGCCCATCCGGAACACCGGGCTCCGCTGTCCCGGTCCGAGCGAAGCCACCACCTTCACCTGCTCGGCCTGCAGGTAGGACTTCTGGTGCGTCTTGACGTACCCGACCGTCCTCGGCAGGTGCGTGCGGCCACGCAGCGGACCGTCGACCACCAGCAGGTCGTCCTCCACGCCAGAGTGCTCGCGCCACAGGTTCGCGAGCTCCACCTCCAGCTCGGACATCCGCCGGTTCACCCCGAGCGTCAGCTTGTCGAGGCCACCGGTGGTGCGGTGGAAGGAGTACTTGGCGTGTGCGGTCTTGAGGTCGTCGCCCTCCTCCGCGAACAACCCCCGGTCGACGCGGACATCGACGACCTGGGCGGCGCCGTCACACCGGACGAGCCCGGCCGCGACCGAGGCCACGACGCCGGGCAGCGGTTCCGGACCGTCGCCGTGCCGCCAGATCCGCGCGTCGATCCGCTGCACGCCGTCGAGGAAGAGCACCGAGCCCGGCAGCGGACCGTCGGCGGGAGTCAGCGGGCGCCACGCCGAGGCGGGCAGTTCGACGTCGACGTCGAGGCGGGCGGACGACTCGCGGCCGTCCAGCTCGTCCCCGCGCGCCACGCCGTAGCCCGGGTCCCACGGGTCGACGGTGTACGCGGGCGGCGACAGCAGTCCTGTCATGAGTGCCGCCGATTCGCTCCGCAAGCTCCGCTCATGAAACGCACCATCACACCTCGACGCGCTTCAGTCGCGACGACGCGCCGTCTCGGGTGACCGCGAACTGGACCGGCACCCGTTCCGCCAGGGCAGGGACGTGGGTGACGATGCCCACCATCCGGTCGGTCTCCGACGCGAGCCGCTCCAGTGTGGCCGCGACCGTGTCGAGTGTGGACTCGTCGAGGGTGCCGAATCCCTCGTCGAGGAACATCGAGCTGAGGTCGCGCTTCCCGCCCGACAGGTCAACGACCTGGTGCGACAGCGCCAGTGCCAGCGCGAGCGACGCCTGGAACGTCTCCCCGCCGGACAGCGTGTTCACCGGCCGCGTGGTGCCCGCGTCGTTGTGGTCGAGCACGACGAGGTCGTTGCGGGCGTCGCGGTGCAGCTCGTACTGCCCGCCCGAGAGCTGCATGAGGATCTCCGACGCCTCGGCCACCAGCGACTCGAGTGCCTCCGCGCACAGCCACGCCTCGAAACCGTTGGACTTCAACAGGTTCCCGAGCATGCGGGCGACCTGCTCCTCCTCGCGGCACTGCTCGACCTCGGTAGCGAGCGACGCCGACCGGGACCGCTTCTCCGCCAGTTCAGCAAGATCGCGCCGAGCCCCTTCCACCGCACGCCCGAGCACCACGTCGGGCTTCTCCCGGTCGGGCAGCGGCACCCCGTGCTCGCTCAGCAGGCGCGCCACCTCGGCGCGGGCCGTGGTGCCCTCGCCCGCGAGGTCGCGTTCGGCCTGGTCCAGCTCGCTCGCCCGGTCCGCCATGGCGGACTTCTGCTCGCCTGCCCAGGTCAGCAGGCTCTGCCAGGCCCCACCGAGGTCGGTCCCGTCGACCGGCGGCACGCCGAGCGCCACGAACCGGTCGCGGCCGGCCCGCAGCGTGGCCCACGCCCGCTGCTCCTCGTCCCCGAGCGCGGTCCGCTCCTTCTGCGCGTCCTCCTCGGCGCGGCGCGCGGACCTGGCGCGGGTGCGGGCGCGGTCCACGGCGGCGTCGGCGGCCTCGCGCTTCTCCATCGCCGCCTCGACC
>NZ_JBARWZ010000068.1:0-13105 GCF_049647105.1 Actinophytocola sp. | reverse complement strand
GGGCCGGGGTCCCGGACAACCGCCAGTTGTCCGGGACCGCGTCCCGCTACTACGACATCACGATGGACGTCAGTGGCAGATCAGCAGGCTCAGGCCGGACGAGCCGCCGCACAGCGTGAGGGAAAGGTTCGAGGGGCAGGAGTGCCCGCTCGCGCTGCTGCCGCCGCCACCGGTCTGGGGAGCGGTTTCCATGCCCTGCAGGTCGAGAAGTGCCATTTTTGGCTCCTTTGTCGGGGGTTTTCTACTGACCCACGCCAGCAGGCGTGGGGGTCTTGGGGGTAGCCGGCCGGGGCAGCGCCAGCAATGGCGCCCGCACCGGCTGGTCGTGCAGTGCCGAACCGAGCGCGAGCAGCACGCCCGCGGTCCCGGTCCCGAGGTCCATGGACAGCCGCAGCAGTCCGTTGCCGGGGAACGCCATGCCGTCGCCGAACGGCAGCGCGTGCCACTCGAGGTTGCGGACCTGCCGGGCCACGTCCGGGTCCGTCGCGGGATTCTCGGCGCGACCCGCCAGGTACATCAGCACACCGGCGCGGCCCGTGAGCAGGCCCGTCAGGATGTACATGGGTGACAGGGCGGTGCGTGCCACCGCCGCCGACGCGTCGGCGAACTGATCGTCGTGGCGTCTGCGCAGGTACTCGTCGAGCACCATGCCGATGCCCATGCTGCCGCCGTCGAGGTAGGGCATGGTCCGCCAGCCCTCGTTGACCTCGAGGGTGCCGTTGTCCCGCAGCACACACCGCCGCAGGTCGAACCGCAGCGCGTCCGCGGCGCGGTCGAGGTAGGTGGTGTCGCCGGTGTCGTCATACATGCGTATCAGGAACAGCGCGGCACCCGACCGCCCTCGGAACAACCCGGCCCACGGCTGACCCGACCCGCTGATCGGGTCGTCCTCGGGGGCGTCCTCCGGACCCTGCGCTGCGGCGACGATCTCCGCGGCCCGGTGCGCGGCCACCCGCAGCGCGGGCTCGGCCGTCGAGTCGGCCAGGTGCAGCAGGTTCAGGCCGAACCCGGACACACCACCGAAGAGGTCGTGGCCCATGGTCTCCCAGTTCTCCCGCAGGCAGATGTCGACGACGTCGAGTGCCTCCTGCCGGTGACCGAGGTGGGCCAGGGTGAACGCGGCGCCGTGCAGCCCGTCATAGAGGCCCAGCCTGCTGCCGCTCACCGGGTTGGTCGCCCGCCGCAGCAGCCACTGCTCGTACTCCTCGACCCGGCCCGCGCCGGTGACGTCCATGGCGTACAGCACTCCCGCAGCCCCGTACGCGAGACCGAGCGCGCCCGCCGCGAACTGCTGCGGGTCGCCGGGGAACAGCCGGTCGTCGCGGTCCGGGGTCGCGCTCGCGCGGATCGCGCGGACCAGGTCGGCACGCACCTCTGGCCACGCGGCGGGGTCCGGTTCGATGCGCGGGTTCGGCAGGTCCGGGGTGCCTGGCGGCACGATCATGTCGATCGCGGGTCTCAGGAAGTCCATGGACACCGGGAAGTTCTTGGTGATGATCTCCGCGAAGTGCCGCGCCTTCAACCGGTGCAACCCGAGCAGGTTGGTCATCGGCAGGAAGAGCGCGAACTTCAGGCACGCCAGCGCGTAGTTGTCGATGTCGAACCCGTGCACGTCCCGTGGCGGCGCGAAGCCCGGGTTGTTGAGTCCTGGGCGGGTCGCGTCCGCGACCGGCGACGTGACCTCGTAGTCCAGCAACGCGATCGTGTCGTCCTCGCGCACCACGATGTTGAACAGGTGCAGGTCGCCGTACACGATGCCGCGCTCGTGGATCTGCGTGACGGTCTCCGCGACCTGGCGGTGGATGTCCATCGCCCACCGGGTGAACTTCGCGTAGTCCTCCGGCGTCGCCGTCGGGTCGACCAGCGGGTAACGCAGCACGATCGCCTTGCCGAGCACGTCGCCGTCGACGTGGTCCATGACGAGGAAGTGGTGATCGCCGATCGTGAACAGGTCGTGCACGGCGGGCACACCCGGCACACCGGCGAGCGTGGTGAGCGTCTCGTGCTCGCGGATGAGGCGCAGCACCGCGTCGTGCCCGTAGGTGTCGAGGCCTGCGTGCGGGCGGGCTTCCTTGAGCACGATCTCCCTGCCGTCGCGGGTGTCACGGCCCGCGTAGATGCCGCCGCCGTTGGAGAAGTGCAGCACCCGCTCGATCGTGTACGGCAGGTCGGCGATCGTGACCGCGTTGCGGGCGGCCATGTGCGGCTCGAGGAAGGCAGGCAGCGTCACCCACGGCGGCAGGTAGAAGACCGGGTCGCGCCGGTCGGCGACGAGGTTGCCGTCGGGGTCGGCGATCGCCTCGACCACGACGCCCGTGCTGTCCACCGTGTAACGGTTGGCGAAAGCGCCGTACCGAACGTACAGCGGGCCGCTGCCCCAGCGCAGGTCGGAGAGGATGTACGGGCTCGCCTCGCCGTCGAGCTGCGCGCCGAGCTCGGTGAGAATCTGCTCGCACGCGGCGTCGTTCTCGGGGTAGATCGTGACGAGCTTGCCCGCATAGCCACGCGGCGCGTACTTCGACACCCTGGCGAGCAGCGCGGTGCTGGATCTCAGGAACTTGAACGAGATGCCGCGTGCGACGCAGTAGTCCCACACCGTGTCGAGCACCCGGACCGCGTTGTCCTGGGTCGCCGAGGCGTGGATTTTCCAGCCCTGCAGCGGGACGTCCTGGCGAACCGGCGGGTTTATGACAAACCAGTCGTCCTGCTCGTGCAGGGTCCATCCGGTCGGCAGTGGCCGCACCGCGGTGGGGAACGACTCCCCTGCCGTGGCCTCCGAGTGCATCGCGTCATAGAACGATGCGTCGGCCATGCAGAACGGTTGGTAGTCCTGGTCCATCCTCGGTCGCTCCGCTCATCGGTTGGGGAAGCCGAAAGCAATCGTGCGCCGAGGGACGCCGCGGAATTAGTGCTAACTGTCACCGCCCGACCACGCGTATGTCACATCACTCTGCGTGTCGCCCCGCCAGCGGCGCGTATATCCCGAATTCCCTGTGGGGCAACAACTTTGGACGGTTTTTTTCTCACCGCTCCGCGGCATCACGCAACGCGTCCAGCAGACCGGCCAGCGCGGGCTGGGCCAGCGAGGTCTCCCGCACGGCCGCGTGGATCGCGCGGAAGGGTTCCGGTTTGCGGACGCGGCGGACGACGACCCCCGGGTGGCGCTGGCCGAGCCCCATCCTCGGGATGAGCGTCACGCCGAGCCCGGCGGCGACGAATCCCTGCGCCGTGGCGTAGTCGTCGCTCTCCACCACGAAGTTCGGACTGAACCCCGCCGACGCGCACGCGCTGAGCATGATCTCCATGCACGGCCCGGCGCTCAGCTCGTTGTTGACCCACGGCTCGTCCGCAAGGTCCGCCAGATCCAGCACCCGCTTCGCCGCGAGGCGGTGCCCCTTCGGCAGCACCGCGTGGTACGGGTCGTCGAGCAGGTGCACCATGCGGATGCCGTCGCGGACCCGGTCCCTCGGCGACACCACGATGCCGAGGTCCGCACGCCCCTGCTCCACCTCCAGCATCGGGTCCTGCGGGTCGATCAGCTTCAGGTCCACCTGCACGCCGGGGTGGTTCGCGCGCATCTTCGCGAGGGCGGGCGGTACGAGCGCTGCGCCAGCGGTCGCGAAGTAGCGGATCGCGAGCCGCCCGGTGCGCCCGGCACGCAGGTCGGCGAGCGCGGTCTCCGCCTCCGCGACGTGCGTGGCGATGATCGCCGCGTGCTCGGTCAGCAGCCTGCCCGCCGCCGTCGGGCGCACGCCGCGGCCGATGCGTTCCAGCAGCGGCACACCCGCCTGCCGTTCGAGCGCGGACACCTGCTGGCTCACCGCCGACGGTGTGTAGCCGAGGTTGGTCGCGGCCGCCGTGACCGAGCCACTGGTGACGACCGCGCGCAGCACCTGCATTCTTCGCACATCGAGCATGTAGCTCACCTTAACGGTTGGTATAGATCATTTCACTTGTGCTGTCTGATCGGCCGGGAGACCGTGGGACACGTGGTGCGAATGGGTGTGCTGGCCCTGTGGTGGGCTCGGGTTTTCTGTGGAGCAAGCTCGCGCTGGCCGGGACCGCTACGGTGCGCTCATGAAGGTGGTGGTCTTCGGCGCGACCGGCATGGTCGGTCAGGGCGTGGTCCGTGAGTGCCTGCTCGACGACGACGTCGAGTCGGTCGTGTCGATCGGCCGCAGCGCGAGCGGGGTCACCGACCCGAAGTTCCGCGAGGTGCTCACCGACGACCTGCTCGACCTGTCGCCGCACGCGGCCGACCTGGCCGGGGTGGACGCGTGCTTCTTCTGCCTCGGCGTCTCGTCGACCGGCATGAACGAGGCGGACTACCGCCAGGTCACCTACGACATCACGATGACGGCCGCGGCCGCTGTCGCCGGGCAGAACCCGGCCGCCGTGTTCGTGTACGTCTCGGGTGCGGGTGCCGACGCCACGAGCCGCACCATGTGGGCGCGGGTCCGGGGCGAGACGGAGAACGCGCTGCTCGCCACGTCCCTCGACGCGTACGTGCTGCGGCCTGGGTTCATCCAGTCGCGGCACGGCGCCCGGTCGAGGACCCTGCTGTACCGCGTGGCGTACCCCGTGTTCGCCGTGCTGTTCCCGGTGCTGCGGCGGGTGGCGCCGAAGTACGTGTCGTCCACCGAGCAGATCGGCCTCGCGATGCTCAGCCTCGCCAGGCACGGCGCGCCGGACCGCGTCCTCTACAGCGACGCGTTCAACGCCATCACCCCATAGACGGCAGGAACCCTCGGGCCTGCTCGTGGCTGAGTCCGGTGGCCTGTAACAGGTCGACGGCGACCGAACGGAGCTGCGCGGTGACCACGGTGGCGGAGAAGCCGGTGTGCTCGATGCCGTCCGCGTCGACGATCGTCGCCGCGGTCCGCACCAGCTCCCGCACCTCGGCCAGGTCACCGTCGGCGCCGAGCGCCTCCGCGAACGCCGTCGCCGCCTCGGCCAGTCTCCGCAGTGCCACGGGCAACGTCCGCGGGAACGTCTCGTCGTCGGTGAGGGCGGCCCTGGTCCGCCGCAGCAGCACCCTGCTGTTGCGCAACGCGAGATCGATCGGTTCGGCCGCCCGCGTGTACCGCTCGATCATGGTGCGCTGGCGCCGGTGCAGCGGGGAGATCGCCGCGATCTCCCGCGCGGCCCGCAACGCGTCGCGGTAGTCGTCGCCCGCCTTCTGCGTGCGGGCCCGGCGCAGCGCTTCCTGCGCGATCCCACGGTCCCGTCCGGTGATGGCGTCGGCGGCGGCCATGAGTGCCGTGGCCAGCTCGCCGAGCAGCTCCTGGCCGCGCCGCCGCACGATCTCGGGTGGGTCGCCTGGCAGCAGCGCGATGGCTACGAGCCCGAGCAGCCCGCCGATCAACGCGTCGAGCATCCGGTCCAGCCCACCGGTGCCGCCCGGCGGCAACAGCGTGGCGACGAGGATCGCCGAGGACGCGGCCTGCAACGTGACGAGCGTGCCCCCGCCGAGCAGCACGGAGATGGTCATCGCGAGCCCCAGCACGAGCGCGAGCTGCCACCACCCGCCACCGATCGTGGAGATCAGCAGATCACCGACCCCGATGCCGACACTCACACCGACGACCAGCTCGACCACCCGCCGCAGCCGCTGCTGCCCGAACCCGACCCCGATGCAGATGACGACCGCGATGGGCGCGAAGAACGGCCTGGCGTGCCCGAACACCTCGGTGGCCACGAGCCACGCGAGCGCGGCGGCGATCGAGCACTGCAGGATGGGCAACCCCATCAACCGCAGCGCGTGCCAACGCCGTCGAACCGTCGCCCACATCCGGGCCTTGCTCAGCCGCACGGAATCACGCTATTGGACCTGCCGGCCCACCGCACACCACCGGCGAGGCATGCACCGCGCGATCGGGTGTCCCGAACGGCAGACTCGCGGGTTCCGAAGCGTGGACTCGCGGGTTCCGAACCGTGAACTCGCGGGTTCCGAACCGTGGACTCGCGGGTTGTGGTGTTTCGGTCAGTCCGGGTTTGGGTAGCACTGTTGGGATTGCTGTCACCGCACCAGGATCGATCACCGGCCGCCCGGTGAGTATCGGGATGTCCCCCGGGGTCCGCCCCGACAGGGGACCGACGAGAGGTCACTCCATGAACCAGCCAGTGGATCCGGACAGGACCCGCCTCGACATTAATCCCGCCGACCCACCGCCACGTGCCGCCATGGGTCAACCGGTGGCTCCGCAACACCAACCCATGGCCGAGCCCGTGGTCGGGGAAGAGGTCAGCGACCCCGACCACTCACGCAGGCGCACCGTGCGGATCGTCAACACGATCATCAACGTGATCTGTGGCCTCTTCGCCGTGGTGCTCGCCGTGCACATCGTCCTGGTGGTCGGCGAGGCCAACCAGGGCAACGGGTTCGCGGCGATGATCAACGACTGGTCGGCCGCGGTGTCACTCGGCCTGCGCGACCTGTTCGTGCCGGAGAACGTCAAGGTGCGCACGTTCCTCAACGACGGCCTCGCCGCGATCGCGTGGCTCGCCATCGGCGGCCTGCTCACCTACCTCGTTCGCAAGCTGGCGCTGCCGGGACCGAGCCGCGTGCAGCGGCGCTACCTCGTGCGCTGAGGTCCGCTGGGAACGGAACCGAGGACGGAGGCGGCGGCCCGGAGATCGGCCACCAGATCCCGGTACGCCGCCTCGCGGTCGTCCGACCGCAGCACAGACGAGGGGTGCACGGTCGCGACCGCGTGCTCCGGGCGGTCCGGCAGCTCGACGAGCTTGCCGCGCTCCCTGGTGACCCTGAACGTGGTGCCCAGCATGGACTGCGCGGCCGTCGCACCGAGGAACACCACGAGGTCGGGCCGCACCGCGTCCAGCTCGGCGATGAGCCATGGCCGGCACGCGACGACCTCGGTCCGGCCGGGCTTCTGGTGGATGCGCCGCTTGCCGCGCTCGGCGGGCTTGTACTTGAAGTGCTTCACCGCGTTGGTGACATACACCTTCGCGCGGTCGATGCCCGCCTCGTCGAGCGCCTTGTCGAGCAGTCGCCCGGCGGGCCCGACGAACGGGTGACCCTGACGGTCCTCCTGGTCGCCCGGCACCTCGCCGACGACCAGCACCGCCGCGTCCGATGGACCTTCGCCGAACACCGCCTGCGTGGCGTTCTTGTACAGGTCACAGCCCCGGCAGTCGTGCACGGCCTTCCGCAGCCCGGCGATGCCCGCCTTGTCCGGCACGTACTCCTCCGCACCCATGGCCGACGGCTACCCGCCGCGCGACCGGTGAAAACTCAGTGCGCGACGACGGTCAGCACCAGCGCGATCGCCGCGGGCAGGGCCTGCACGACGATGATCCGCTTGTTCGCGGTGGCCGCGCCGTACAGCCCGGCCACGATCACGCACGCCAGGAAGAACACGGTCACCGGGAAGCCGACCGCGCCACCCGCCACGATGCCGAAGACCAGCCCCGCGGCCAAGAACCCGTTGTAGAGACCCTGGTTCGCGGCGAGCACGGCGGTCGCCTCCGCGAACTCGGGCGTCGTGCCGAACGCCCTGCGCGCCCGGGGGGTCTTCCACAGGAACATCTCGAGCACGAGGATGTACACGTGGATCAGGGCCACGAGCCCGACAAAGATCTTGGCGACGACGTCCATCGCCGGAGCCTAGAGGGCGCGCGAATAGGGTCGGTGGCGGGCGCCGCCATGCCCTATTCGCGCGCCCTCTTACTTTGGCGTACCGGCCTCCTCGTCCTCGCGGTGTTCGGGGACGCGCAGCGGTCGCAGGCGGGCCCACAACACGAACAGGAGCGACACCACCACCAGCGCCAGGCCGGTCCACAGGTTGATGTTCACGCCCGCCGACTTGTTGTCGATCTCCTCGGCCGAGGTGACGAACAACCCGAGGACCGTCAGCACCACGCCGTAGATCCCGGTCAGCAGAGCGATGATCAGCCGGATGTCGAACGCGGAAACGCGGGACTGCGGACTCATCGGCCCTCCCTAGAAAATGATGTTCAGAACGATCGTGATGACAAGGACGATTCCCGCGAGCAGGCTGGGGTTGCGGTACCAGCCGGCGTCCTCGCCGGTGGTCTCCCGCTGGCGCGACTCCTTCGGAGTCAGCGAGTAGACGAGCCCGACCAGCTCCGACGCCGGTTTCGGCTGGGTCACCATGGTCACCGCGATGCTGACCACGATGTCGACCACGAACGCGGCGCCCGCGCCGACGAAGGCCCCACCCTGACCGGGCAGGTTCCACACGCCGCTCTCGGTCAGGATGAACACGGTGATCGCCGAGAGCGTGCCCGCGACGAGACCGGTCCAGCCCGCGGTCGGTGTCATGCGGCGCCAGAACATACCGAGGATGAACGTGGCGAACAGCGGCGCGTTGAAGAACGAGAACAGCTGCTGCAGGTAGTCCATCAGGTTGGTATAGGTGGAGGCGATGAACGCGGTGCCGATCGCCAGCACGGTCGCGAAGATCGTCACCACCCGGCCCACCGTCAGGTAGTAGCCGTCCGGCCGGTCCTTGCGCAGGTAGGTCTGCCAGATGTCGTAGGTGAAGACGGTGTTGAAGGAGCTGAGGTTCGCGGCCATGCCCGCCATGAACGACGCGAGCAGCCCGGCGATGGCGATGCCCAGCATGCCGTTGGGCAGCAGGTCGCGCATGAGCAGCAGTAGTGCCTGGTTGAACGTGGCGCCGCTCGGCGCTGCTTCACCCGCCATGAGCGCGGCCTTGTTCTCACCCTGCAGCTCGGTGACCGCGACACCGGCGATCATGCCGGGGATGATCACGATGAACGGGATGAACATCTTCGGGAACGCGCCGATGATCGGCGTGCGCTGGGCCGCGGACATGCTGCGGGCCGCCATCGCACGCTGCACCTCGACGAAGTTCGTTGTCCAGTAACCGAAGGAGAGCACGAACCCGAGGCCGAACACGAGTCCCAGCACGGACAGGAAGTTGTCGGTGAACCCGGTCAGCTGGTTGCCGGGCCAGCTTTCGAGCTGCTCGGCCCCGCCCGGCCCCGCGGTCACCTTGTCGACGAGCCCCTGCCAGCCGCCGACCTTGTACAGGCCGACGATCGTCAGCGGCAGCAGGGCGGCGACGATGATGACGAACTGCAGCACCTCGTTGTAGATCGCCGCGGAGAGTCCGCCGAGTGCGGTGTAGCTGAGCACGATCGCGGCCGCGACGATCACCGAGACCCAGATCGGCCAGCCGAGCAACAGGTTCACCACGGAGGCGAGCAGGAACAGGTTGGCGCCCGCGATCAGCACCTGCGCCACGGCGAAGCTGATGCCGTTGACGAGGTGCGCCGGTTTGCCGAAGCGGCGGAGCATGAACTCCGGCACGCTGCGTACCTTCGAGCCGTAGTAGAAGGGCATCATCACGATGCCGAGGAACAGCATCGCCGGGACCGCGCCGATCCAGAAGTAGTGCGCCGTCGGCATGCCGTACTCGGCGCCGTTGGCGGACATGCCCATGACCTCGATGGCACCGAGGTTCGCCGAGATGAAGGCGAGCCCGGTGACCCACGCCGGCAACGAGCGGCCGGACAGGAAGAAGTCGATGCTCGACGACACATGTCGCCGGGCCATGTAACCGATGCCGAGTACCAGCGTGAAGTAGATCGCCAGCAGGACGTAGTCGACCGCATTGGCGTCCAGGCGCAGATCCGCCGCGATTGCCTGCAACTCCAGTCACCTCCCGATTTCGCTGTGTAAAGCAAACACCACAAGTGATCTCCGCGCTTGACGAGCAGAGGCTTGAGTTTCCAACTAGGAAACTCTAGAGTTGCCGTCATGGAAACACAGCAGGGCGCCGCCGAGGCCTTGGCGTCGATCGCGCGAACCAGGGCCGCGATCGGCTGGTCCGGCTATCCGGCCTGGTACTGGCTGGTCATGGCGGGTGTGCTCGCCATGCTGCCGGTGTCGGCGATGCTGCCGTCGTGGCGGGACGCGGCCGCGAGCCTCGTCCTCGCCGTGACCGGGGTGGTGCTCGCGGTCGCGACCACGAAGATGCGTGGTGTGAAGGAAAATCGCCGCGGCTCGCTCCCCATCCGGGACGGCCTGCTCGTGGTGGGCCCCGCACTCGCCGCCATCTGCGCCGGTGCGGCCACGAGGAATCTCTGGCCGTGGTCCCCGCTCGTGGTCGCCGTGCTCGTCTTCGCATGGGTGGCCACGACCGCGCTTGTCCTGCGCCGCCGCCGGGCCACCGCTCGATGACCGATCCGGCGGGTTTCGACCCGGTCATCCACGCGCCGGTGCGGCTGCGGCTGTGCGCGGCGCTGGAACCCGTGCGCGAGGTCGAGTTCGGCACGCTCGTCGAACTGCTCGGGTTGAGCAAGTCGGCGCTGAGCAAGCACGTCTCGGTTCTGACCGACGTCGGCTACGTGACCCAGCGGCGCGCGGTGCGCGACACCCGCCAGCGCGTGTGGCTGAGCCTGACCGGGACCGGCCGCGATGCGTACCAGGGCCACGTGACCGCGTTGCGCGAGATCGTCGGCGGCTGACCCCGGGGCCCGGTCAATCGGGTAACAACGGCACCGCGATGCCCGGATCCCGGCCAAGTAACACGGCACGCGTCACCGAGGCCGGCCCGAACCGGTCCCGCACCCCGTCCACCGCGGCGTCCAGCGCGCCGGGCGCCACCTCGTCGAACGGCAACATCAGCTGTATCGCGTCCTCGTCGTCCAGATTTGCCAGTGACACCCCCACCAGCGTGCAGCCCCGCTCGAACAGCGTCGGCAGCGCCGCGTGCAGCAGGCCCCGCGCGGTCGCCAGCAGCACCTCGGTGTCCTCGGTCGCGTGCACCAGCGTGTGCGACCGCGTGGCCCGCGCGAAGTCCGCGTACCGCAGCCGCAACACGACGGTCCGGCAGGCCCGCTTCGCCGCCCGCAGCCGCCGCGCCACCCGGTCGATCAACTGCGCGAGCGTCGCCTCAAGGTCCTCGACCGGCCGCGGCCTGCTCCCGAGCGCGCGCTGCGCCCCGATCGACCGCCGCCGCCTGCCTGCCCGCACCGGACGGGGGTCGTGGTTGTGCGCCAGCGCGTGCAGGTGCCTGCCCGATGCCTTGCCGAGCATGGCAACCAGCGTCGACTCGTTCAGCTTCGCCACCTGCCCGACCGTCATGATGCCCCGGTCGCGCAGCTTGGCGGACGTCACCTTTCCGACGCCCCACAACCGCTCGACCGGCAACGGGTGCAGGAACTCAAGCTCACCGGCCGGCGGCACCACGAGCAGACCATCCGGCTTCGCGACACCGCTGGCGACCTTCGCCAGGAACTTCGTGCGCGCGACGCCGACGGTGATCGGGAGCCCCACCCGCTCCAGCACCGCCTTGCGTAATCGGTCGGCGATCACCTCGGGCGGCCCCGCGATCTTGTGGAGGCCACCGACCTCGAGGAACGCCTCGTCGATCGACAGGCCCTCGACGAGCGGCGTGGTGTCGCGGAACACCTCGAACACGGCCTTGCTCGCCGCCGAGTAGGCCGACATCCTCGGCGGCACCACGATCGCGTGCGGGCACAGCCGCAACGCACGCCCGCCACCCATCGCGGTCCGCACTCCCAACCGCTTCGCCTCGTAGCTCGCCGCCAGCACCACGCCGCCGCCCACGATCACCGGACGGCCACGCAGCGCCGGGTTGTCCCGCTGTTCGACCGACGCGTAGAACGCGTCCAGGTCAGCGTGGAGGATCGTCGCCGCTGTCACGAACATATGTTCGCATCGACCACCGACAAAAACACACTCTCGGCGTCGAACTCGCCCTTGACCTGCACAAACCGAGCCGCCGTCGCCTGCCGAGCGGCCTGCGGTCTCGCGCGGAGCGGCCGGGACCCGGCCCGGTTCGGGGCGCCGGGCGCCGCGGTCTGTGGTGTCCTTGTGTGGGAAGTCGGGAAATGACAGTGGGTTGCCGGTGCTTTGCACGGGTAAAGTCGCGCGGTGGACATCGATCCCCGCACCAATGTCGTGGTGTTCCATTTGCGGAAGGGGAAGGAGAAGCACCTCGTCGGGAAGGTGCCCACCCTCGCCGAGGACGGGGTTCAGCAGGCCTGGGACGCCGTCGAGCGGGCACATCACGCTCGGGCCAGGCAGGTCGCGGCCCTGCACACCGAGTGGGAACCGACCTCCTCGGACGCCGCGTTCATCGCGGCCACCTTTCCCGGGGCCACCGCCACCCACCGCTTCGCGCGGCCCGGGGCGCAGGGGTGGGACGACGCTTTCGCCGCCGCGCGGATCACCTTGCAGGCCGAGTTACGGCCGGTGCTGTGGAGTGAGTCCTCTCCGCTGACCGGCCGGCTCGCGGACATCCCCCACTGGCCCGTCGCGGGTGGGCGGCTGCACCTGGCGCTCGCCGTGGTCACGCCCTCCGGCACCTACCACGTCACCTATGACCAACTTGGTGACGCCTCGTTCGACGATCTGATGGCCGACATCTGCCGGGAGCTCCCCGGCGAGCTTCCGATCGAGACCCGCGACGACGGGCTGCTGACCATGTCGGGGCGGCTGGTCGCGGCCGTCGCCTGCCTGCCCGGTTTCTACCAGCAGCTCACCGACCTCCTCGGCGCCGAGCGCCTGGTCGTGGGGCTGGTGTCCCCCGATCTCGTCTACGCCGCGGCCGAGGACGGGGCGCTCGCCGATGTTGCCGGGAACGCCGTTCGCGAGGCCGGGGCGCCCTCGGCCGAACTGGTGCCCTGCGTGTTGTCGATCGCGGGCGATCGGATCGCGGTCGTCGCCGAGCGTGAGGCATGACGCGACAGGTGAACGCGACCGCGCAGGCGGACGAAAAAAGCGTTACAGAAATTGGAGAATGTGGCTCGATTCCACCTGAACGATACCTTTAAATAGCCGGTCTCGCTAACTCCGCGCGATTGACAGTCCACTTTGGCCACACCCAGCTACGTATCTCTAACCGTATCGGGGAAGACATGGCGGCGCGATGATCGCTAACGTCTAGATCGCTTTCGCAACTGCGAGAGAAGCCGTCCAAGGTGGAGGTATACATGATCGCCATTGGCCTGGGCCTCGGGCTTTCCCTCTGTTCCGCATGGTGGTACTGCTGCCACTGATGGTCACCCGCCCGCAGAGGGGCGGGATGCCATGAAAGGCGCTTTCGGGACGTTAGCGTCCCGAAAG
>NZ_JBARWZ010000067.1:0-1659 GCF_049647105.1 Actinophytocola sp. | reverse complement strand
GGCCCCGGCTGACCGCGCTGTCGGCGGCCGACCGCCGCACCGCCCTGCTGGACCTCGTCCGCGCGACCGCCGCCGACACCCTCGGGTTCGCCTCGGCGGACGACGTCGTCGCCGACCGGCCGTTCGCCGACATCGGCGTCGGGTCGCTGGCCGCCGTCGAACTACGCAACCGGCTCGTCGCCGCGACCGGCGTCCCGCTGCCCACGACCGTCGTCTACGACCACGCCACCCCCGACGCCCTCGCCGACCGCCTGCACCGCGACCTCGGCGGCGGCACCAGTGAGGAGACCACCGCCGCGCTCGCGGCCGACGAGCCGATCGCGATCATCGGCATGGCCTGCCGGTTCCCCGGCGGCGTCGCAGGACCCGATGACCTGTGGCGGCTCGTCGCCGACGGCGTCGACGCGCTCCGCGACTTCCCGGCCGACCGCGGCTGGGACATCGGCGCGGTCACCGCGGCGGGCGCCACCCCCATCGGCGGCTTCGTCGACGACGCCGACCGCTTCGACCCCGCCTTCTTCGCCATCAGTCCCCGCGAGGCGCTGGCGATGGACCCGCAGCAGCGCCTGCTCCTGGAGACGTCGTGGGAGGCGGTCGAGCGGGCGGGCATCCTCCCGGCGTCCCTGCGCGGCAGCCGCACCGCGGTGTTCGTCGGCGGTGCCAACTCCGCGTACGGCTTCGGCCAGTTCGACCTGCCCGAGGGCACCCGGGGCCACATGCTCACCGGCGCGGCCACCAGCGTCCTGTCCGGCCGCGTCGCCTACGCCTTCGGTCTGGAAGGTCCCGCGCTCACCGTCGACACGGCGTGCTCGTCCTCGCTGGTCGCCCTGCACCTTGCCGTGCGCGCCCTGCGCGCCGGCGAGGCGACGATGGCGCTGGCGGGTGGCGTGACCGTGATGACCAACCCGGCGATGTTCGTCGACAGCGGGCAGGTTGGCGCGCTCGCCCCGGACGGCCGCTGCAAGGCGTTCTCCTCGAACGCCGACGGCACCGGCTGGGGCGAGGGCGTCGGCATGCTCCTGGTCGAGCGGCTCTCCGACGCCGAACGCAACGGGCACCCGGTGCTCGCGGTGGTCCGCGGTTCGGCGATCAACTCCGATGGCGCGTCGAACGGTCTCACCGCGCCGAGTGGTGCCGCCCAGCAACGCGTCATCCGGGCCGCGCTGGCCGACGCCGGGCTTGCCCCGTCGGAGGTGGACGCGGTGGAGGCGCACGGCACCGGCACCACCCTCGGCGATCCCATCGAGGCCACCGCGCTGCTCGCCACCTATGGCCAGGACCGGGAGCGGCCGCTGCTGCTCGGCTCGGTCAAGTCCAACATCGGGCACACCCAGGCCGCCGCCGGGGTCGCCGGGGTGATCAAGATGGTGATGGCCATCCGGCACGGGACGCTGCCGCCGACACTGAACGTCGACGAACCCTCCCAGCACGTGGACTGGTCCGCCGGGGACGTCGAACTGCTCACCGGCACCGTGCCATGGCCGGAGACCGGCCACCGGCGCCGGGCCGCGATCTCCTCGTTCGGCATGAGCGGCACCAACGCCCACACCGTCATCGAGCAGTACGACGCCGGGCCGGTGCCCGCTCCGGCGACGGGGGACGGGCCGCTGCCGTGGGTGCTGTCGGCCCGCACGGCACCCGCGCTGGCGCAGGCGGCCC
>NZ_JBARWZ010000066.1:0-20518 GCF_049647105.1 Actinophytocola sp. | reverse complement strand
GCCACATCATCCGCTGCCTCAAACGCTACGTCGCCCGCGAAATCCACCGAGCCCTCACCACAGACCTCACCAACCCCACAAACACCCCTTGACATCTATAGGAGCATCTTTCGGGGCATAGTTGGTGTCACGAAAGCCGATCTTGGGACGTTCAACGCCCTGAAAGCGCCTTTCGGGACATCGCGCCTGTCCGCCACCTCTGACAGGACGCCCCCGCGAAGCGGGCTTGACCAGGCCGACGCCCCATCACACGACCAGATAACCAAGAAGAACATCGGTGGATTCAGGCTCAACGTCCTGAAAGATGCGTCTTTCGGGGCACTGGCCCCGCACCCTGCGGGTGCGGGCCTTGGCTCGTCACCCCGATCGGCGTGCCCGCGCGAGGATCGCCTTTGCGCGGCCGGTCATGGCCGGGTCGGCCATCTCGCCGTTCGCGAGGGTTGTGACGCCGCCGTTGCCGGTGGCCGCCAGTACCTCCTCCGCCCAACGGTGGTCCTGCTCCGACGGCGCGAACACCTCGTCGATGACCGGGAGCTGCGACGGGTGGATCGCCACCCTGCCGAACCAGCCAAGCGCCCGGCCTCGCTCGGTGTCGGCGCGCAGTCCGGCCAGGTCCTTGATCGCCGGGTACGCCGACAGCATCGGCGCGGGCAGGCCCGCTGACCTCGCCGCGTACAGTAGCCGGATCCGGGCGTGGTCCAGCACCGCGTCGCTGCGGGTGCCCAGGTCGCTCGCCAGGTCCGACTCGCCCAGCCCCACGCTGGTCACCGCGGGGTGCGCCGCGAGCTCGGCCGCGTGCTCGACGCCGAACGCGGTCTCGATCAGCGCCGTCACCGGCACGCCGGGCAGTGCCGCCGCGACCCGGTCCACCTGCGCGGGCGTCGCCACCTTCGGCAGTCGCACCTCGAAACCCGTCAGCCCGCGCAGTGCGGCGAGGTCGTCGGCGTCGCCGTCGTTCACCCGGACCTGCAGTAGGCACGCGGCCCGCGTGGCGGACAGCCACGCCGCCACCGACGCACGCGCCGACGCCTTGTCCTTGGGTGGCACGGCGTCCTCCAGGTCGAGGGTCACCAGGTCGGCGCCGGTCGCGACGGCCTTGTCGAAGCGGTCGGGGCGGTTGCCGGGCACGTAGAGGCCGGTCACCGGCGTCATACGACTCCCGCCTCCCGCAGCGCGTCCAGCTGCTCACGGGTCACGCCGACCGACGCGAGCACCTCGTCGGTGTCGGCCCCGTGCCGCCGCCCCGCCCACCGGATCGCGCCGGGCGTCGCCGACATCCGGAACAGCACGTTCTGCATCCGCACCGGGCCCAGCTCGTCGTCCTCGACCGTCTGGACCGTGCCCAGCGCCTGGTACTGCGGGTCCCCGAGGACCCCGCGCACGTCGTACACCCGCGAGATCGCGGCCTGTGCCTTCTCGAACTCGGCGACCACCTCGTCCGCCGGTCGCTCGGCGATCCACGACGACACCGCCGCGTCCAGCTCGTCCGCGTGCCGCGCGCGCTGGTGCCCGGTCGCGAACCACGGCTCCGAGACCACGTCGGGCCGTCCGACCAGGCGCAACACCCGCTCCGCGATCGACTGGGAGCTGGTCGACACCGCGACCCACTCGCCGTCCGCTGTGCGGTAGACGTTGCGCGGCGCGTTGTTCACCGACCGGTTGCCGGTCCTCGGCTGCACGTGCCCGAGCTGGTCGTATGCGGTGATCTGCCCGCCGAGCAGCATGAGGATCGGCTCGATGATGGCCATGTCGATCACCTGGCCGACCTCCGTGCGCAGGCCGACCATCACCGCGTACGCCGTCGCGAGCGCCGCGATGCCGTCCGCGAGCCCGAACGGCGGCAGCGTCGGCGGGCCGTCCGGTTCGCCGGTGAGCGCAGCGAACCCGCTCATCGCCTCGGCGAGGCTGCCGAACCCCGGCCGCGCCGAGTACGGGCCGACCTGGCCGAACGCCGTCACCCGCGCGATCACCAGCCGGGGGTTGGCCGCGTGCAGCTCCTCTGGGCCGACACCCCACCGTTCGAGCGTGCCGGGGCGGAAGTTCTCGATCAGCACGTCCGCCTCGGCGGCGAGCGCGAGCAGCAGCCGCGCGCCGTCGGGCTTGCCAAGATCGATGGTGACGGTCTTCTTGTTGCGGCCCAGCGTCTTCCACCACAGGTTGACGCCGTCCTTCGCCGGGCCGTGGCCGCGGGCGGCGTCGGGCTTGCGCGGGTGCTCGACCTTGATCACGTCCGCGCCGAAGTCGCCAAGGAACATCGCGGCCAGCGGCCCCGCGAACAGGGTCGACACATCCAGCACACGTATCCCGTCGAGCGGGCCGGTCGTCCTGGTCACCGCACCTCCCATGCCACCCGGAAGCCGATGCTCGGCGAGCGGTCCACACCCAGCCCCGGCAACAGGAACTTCAGGCTGAACGACGGGTCGCGCGGGCCGCCGTCGGTGTACCAGTCGGAGCCGGTGCTCTCGTGGTCGCTGCCGCCCTTCAGCATCACGAACCGCGTGACGCCGTCGGTGTGCTCGCTCTCCGTCCAGTTCCACACCAGGGGAGTGGACCGGCCGAACTCGGGCGCCCCGGCGGCGACCTGCCACTCGAACTCCGTCGGCAACCGCCCGCCAACCCACTCCGCGTATGCGCGGGCGTCCGCGAGGTCGACCATCGTCGCCGGGCCGTCATCCGTGCCCGGTGACCAGCGGTTCTCGCGGGCGGGCCGGTAGCCGGTGGCGGCGAGGAACTCGGCGAACTCGGCGTTGGTCACCTCGTGGGCCGCCACGTCGACGTCCGTGAGTGTCACCGTGAGCAGTTCCGCGCGCGGGTCGTGCAGGCGCGGCGGCAGCGGCTTCCACTCCTCAACGTACGGCGCGCCCTGGTAGCCGCCCGTCTCGCGCCGCCGGTAGGTCATGGACAGCGTGCGCGGCCCGCCGTCGACGCGGACGGTCACCCCACGAGACCGTCCACGTGCCGGGCGGGGCCGCACCCGCCGAGCCGTGCGGGCAGGGAACGTCGTCGTGGTGGCACCCGGGTCCTGCGCCGCGGCGGCGAGCAGGCCCGCCAGCCAGGACGGCTCCTCGCCCCGCACGGCGAGCACCGCCGCCACCCCGCGCGTGGGGACGGTGACCTCGGGCCCCGCCGTGCCGTGCCCGAGCCGGGCACCCGAGGTCAGGTCGAACCAGGCGGTGCCGTCGGTGGTCGCGGTGAGCGCGTGCCCGGCGAAGTCACGGTCACCGCGGTTCACGAGCGTCCACAGCGTCAGGCCGGGTTCCGCGAACCGGGACGCGTACACCCCGGCCGCGATCGCCTCGGCCGACGCGTCGGTGAGCGGGGTCCACTCGCCACCCACGAACAGCGTCGTGAGCGCCCGCTGCACCCGCAGCATCCGGCGCAGCGTCGCCTTGTCGCGCTCGTTCCACCCGACCCAGACGCCGAACACCGTGTCCCACACGAGCATGCCGGTGCCGTTCATGAACGCCGACTGCAGCTCGTCACTGTGGTCCCGGTTCCAGCGCCGCGTCGCGTGGGTCATGTGGCGGCGCTCGAACCAGCGGGCCCGCTGCACGCCGGGGGCGGTGCTGTCGGCGAACCACTGCGCCCAGCTCAGCTGGTGGTCGACGATGCGCGCGTTCGGCAGCCGCGACTCACCCTCGAGGACCTGCGGCGGGTGGTTGTCCAGCAGCGCGGACACCAGGCGCGCGTCGCCCTCCTTCATGGTGTCGAGGAACATGCCGTCGGTGCCCAGCTCGTTCGTCAGCAGCGCCAGTTCGGTCGCGTCGTCGTGGGGTGCGCGGCGGGTGCCGGTGTCCCACGGGTTGTAGTCCAGGAACACCTTGATGCCACGCGACTGGAACGCCTCGACCACGTCCCGGAGATCGGGCACGTCGCGGTAGAAGTCGAACTGGTTGCGGTCGTCGATGCCGATGACCGGGTAGGCGTGCCACAGCACGACCCCGTCGAAGCCGCCGTGGTCCTCGGTGTTCGCGAGGAAGCCGGCCACGTCGAAGCGGCCGTGCTCGCGGTCGAACAGCCGCTCGTCCCACAGCGAGAGCAACGCGACGCTGTAGCAGGAGCTGGTCCATGCGGTCGCCGCCCGGTGGTAGATCCCGCCGCGGTAGTCCAGCCGTGCGTGGGCCTCGTCGCGCCAGCGGGCGAGCGCCGCACGCCAGGCCGGCCAGTCCCCGGGGTCGTCCGGGGCGGCGAAGATCTTCGCGATGTCACCAGTGGCCGGGTCGAGCGGCCCGTCGAGGGGGAGCGTCGTCGGCAGGTCGATCGGGCGCGGGACCAGTGGGTCGCGCTGGTTCGTGCCGGCCTCGTCCTGGTCGGCCCGCTCAGTCGTCGGGATGGAAATCGTCGATCTCCTCACGGGTCGGGATGGCGGGCACGGCACCCGCGCGGCGCACGGACAGCGCGGCGGCGACGGTCGCGAACCGGGCCGCGTCGTCGAGCGGGACACGTTCGTCGAGTGCCGCGACGAACGCACCGCAGAAGGTGTCGCCCGCGCCGGTGGTGTCCACGACGTCGACCGCGATGCCGGGCACCTCTGTCGTGGTGTCGCGGGTGCGGACCAGCGCACCCTTGGCGCCGAGCGTGACGACCAGCGCGGGCACCACACCCAGCAGGTGGTCGGCGCCGCCGAGCAGGGCGGCCTCGTGCTCGTTGACGATCAGCAGGTCGACGTGGGTGAGCAGGTCGCAGGGGAGTGGCCGGGCGGGTGCCGCGTTCAGCACGACCCGGCCGCTCGCGATCCTGGCGGCCGAGGTGACGGTCTCGATGGGGATCTCGAGCTGCATCAGCACGAGGTCGGCGCCCGCGATCGCGGAGCGTTCCTCCGGCGTGAGGTCGGTGAGGGTGGCGTTGGCGCCCGCGTTGACGACGATCGAGTTCTCGCCGGTGGCGGACACCGTGATGAGCGCGGTGCCGGTGGGCTCGTCCGAGGTGCGGACGAGCGGGCGCACGCCGGAGTCGGTGAGGCTCGCCAGCAGGCGGGCGCCGTTGTCGTCGTCGCCGAACGCGCCGACGAACGTGGTGCTCGCACCCGCGCGAGCGGCGGCGGTGGCCTGGTTGTTGCCCTTGCCGCCCGCGTGGGTGGCGAACCCGGTGGACAGGACGGTCTCGCCGGGCCCTGGGATCCGCTCGACCTGGCTGACCAGGTCGACGTTGCCGCTACCGACGATCACCACGCTCATGACTCGGTCCTCACGAGGGCCAGCGTACGACCGGCGAGCGTGTCGAAGCCGATGCCGTCGAAGCCGGGGACCGTCGAGGCGAGACGGTTGCGCAGCGGGTCGACCCACTGCGCGGGAAGGCCGTTCGCGCCGGTCAGCGCGCCCGCGATCGAACCGGCGGTGGCGCCCGTCGAGTCGGTGTCCCAGCCACCCGTGACCGCCGTGGTGATGGTGGCCGCGTAGTCGCCGTCGCCGTGGGCCAGCGCGTAGCCGAGCGTGGCGGCGTTGTTGAGCACGTGCACCCAGTGCAGGTCGCCGTACCGGGCGTAGATCGTGTCGAGTGCGTCCTCTGTCGCCTGTGCGCCCAGCGCGAAGCCCGTGGTGACGGCCTCGGCGAACCGGGACTCCGGCGGTACCACCGACAGTCCGGCCTCGACCACGTCGGCCACGGAGTCCGCGACGACCGCCGCCGAGCACGCGGCCGCGGCGAACATGGCGCCGTAGAGCCCGTTGCGGCCGTGCGTGAGGCGGGCGTCCGTCCACGCGAGACGCGCCGCGGTCACCGGGTCACCCGGATGGGTCCAGCCGTACACGTCGGTGCGGATCTGCGCGCCGATCCAGTCACGGAACGGGTTGCCGATCTGGCCCGCGACGCCCGGCTCGTACCCGTCGAGCAGGTTGCGGTACGCGATCCGCTCCGCGGTGAACACGCGGCCACCAGGCAGGTTGGCGAGCCACGACTGGGCAACGTCGGCGGTGGTGAACCCGTCGCCGTGCCGCTCCAGCAGGTCGAGCGCGATGAGCGGGAAGTTGAGGTCGTCGTCCTCCGGCATCCCGTCGATGTTCTCGATGAGGCTCGTCGGACGGCTGCGCCGGTTCCACGGGTAGCGGGCCGCGAGCTCCCCGTCGAGGCCGACCTCCGTGAAGTACCGGGAGACCGGCCAGTTCCCGGTCGACTTCGCGATGGCGCGGATGCCTTCGCGGGGGACCTTCTCGACCGGCTTGCCGAGCAGGCACCCGGCGGCCCGGCCGAGCCACGCCCCGTGCACGCGGTCGGCGAGATCGCCGCCCGGCGCCGCCGAGGCCACCGGGCGGGCCAGGGCGAGGATGTCGTCCAGCCCGTCGGGTTCCGCCGACAGCAACGCGGTCGGCGGCAGCCGTTCGTCCACTCGCGACAGTAGATCCCTTGCGAGCTTGCGCAGTGACGGGGAAGCGGATTCCGGGGTGGCGCCGGACTCCGGGGCACGGAGGGTCCCGCCCGCCGCCAGCCACCAGTCCGCAAGGTCGTCGACGTCGATGCCGTCGAGCCGGGCCGCGCGGATCGCGTGCGGCACCAGGTCCTCCGGCTGTGTCCAGGTGAGTCGCAGCATCGCTACGCCGCTTCCCCGACCGGCGCGAACAGCTTCGCGCGTTGGTCGAAGCGGGCCAGGTCCTTGGCCCACACGTCCTTCGCCACCGCCGCCATCGTCGGGCCGGTCGCCGTGATGTCCATCCGGCTTGCCTCGCTGATCTCGTTCACCCACTCCTCCGGCACGACCGCGCGCCCGCCGAGCGCGCCCGCGATCGAGCCACCCATGACCGCGATCGAGTCCGAGTCGCGACCGTAGTTCACCGCGCCCAGCACGGTCTCCCGGTAGTCCCCGCCCGCGACGACGAGCATGCCCAGCGCCACCGGCAGCTCCTCGATCGACTTGGTACGGCTGGGAATCCGGGCATCTCGCGCCGGGGCCCGGTAGTGCGGGCCGACCGTGTCGAACGGCTCGACCGCGGCCCGGATCGCGGGCAGCGAGGTGCGCCAGTCCGACAGCGACGCCGCGGCCGACGCCACGGCCTCGATCGCGTCCCGGGTGCCGTCCTTCGCGACCGACAGCGCCACCTCGACCACCGACGACACCGTCGCGTCCGGCCGCATCGCCTCCGCGACACACGCCGCGTACACGCCGGCGGCCTCGCGCCCGTAGCTCGACTGGTGCGCGCCCGCCACGTCGATCGCCTCCGCGTACGCGCCGGCCGGCGAGCCGGCGTTCGCGATCCCGATCGGCGCCGCGTACATCGCGGCACCGCAGTTGACGATGTTGCCGACCCCGGCCTCACGCGGGTCGATGTGCCCGTAGTGCAGGCGCGCCACCAGCCACTTCTCCGCGAGGAAGATCCGCTGGAGGAGGATCGTCTCCGTTTCCAGCTCGGGGATCCACCGGCGTTCGCCGATGAGCAGCGGCACGAGGTGGCCGGCGATCGCGTACGCGTCGAGGTGGTCGCGCACGGTGTCGTAGACCTCCACGAGCGCGGTGGTCATCAGGGTGTCGTCGGTGACGTGCCCGTCGCCCTTGTGGTACGGCGCGATCGGGCGGGCGTGCCGCCAGTCCGGGATGAACGGCGGCACGACCCCCTCGATGAAACCGTCGTACCGCTCGCGGATGGCCTCCGTTGTGTTGCCCTCCGCCGCGCCGCCGAGCGCGTCGGCCACCGCGGCCCCCGCCAAGGCCCCGGTCGCCTTGTCCTCGAGGTAGTCCATCTGTTCTCCCCTCCCGCCGAGTGCCACGCAGGTGGCGTCAGCCCAGTGACTGCCAGCCGTCGGTCAGTTGCCTGCGCAGGTCGTCCAGACTGATCGAGTTCGCGAAGTACTGCTGCAGCACCGGAGTCGCGTACTGGTCCTTCCACTGCGGGTAGTTCTTCGCCTTCTGGAACGGCGCACCCTTGAGGTCGTCACCGGTCTTCAGGATCGGGCCCCACACCGGAGTGTCCTTCGTCTGCTCCGCCACCGCGTCCCTGGCCGGCGCGGACGCCGGGATCAGCCAGTCGCCCTGCGCGAGCTTCGCCTGGTTCTCGGCGTTGGCGAAGTAGTCGATGAACTTCGCGGCCTGCTCGGGTGCCTTGCTCTGCGCCGACACCGACATGGTCTGCGGGTTCGCCGCCTGCGCGGGGCCCGCCGAACCGGCGAGCGGGGGCAGGACCGTCCAGTCGAAACCGGGCTGAGCGGACTCGGTGATCTGCTGGGCCAGGAAGTTGCCGCCGATGTACACGCCGTACTTGCCGGACAGGAAGCCGGGCAGCACGTCCGTGCCGGACTGGGTCAGCGTCACCGGGTCGAGCGACTTGTCCCCGTACGCCATCGCGTGGATCTTCTCAGGCACCGCGACCTCGCCGTCGCCGACGTCGATCGTGGCCGAGCCGTCGGCCTTGGTGTCGAAGAACGTGCCGTCGAAGCCCAGCGCGGTGTTCATGATCGCCGCGGTCGGCTGCTTGAGGCCCCAGCCGACACCGAACTTGCCGCCCGTCGAGAGCTTCCTGGCCGCCGCCTGGAGGTCGTCCCAGGTGAGCTGGTCACCGGTGGGCACCTCGACACCGGCCGCCTTGAACGCGTCGACGTTCGCGAACGCCACGTAGGTCTGCAGCAGCGTCGGCGCGGCGACGACCTTGCCGTCCTCGGTGGTGACGGTGTCCCACACGTCCTCGCTGACCGCGTCCTTCACGTCCTGGCTCAGGTACTTGCCGATGTCGGCGAGGTAGCCCTGCTCGGCGAAGCCCATGATGTCGCTGGACTCGTCGTGGATGATGTCCGGCGCGGTGCCGCCCTGGAACTGCGTGACCAGTTGGTCGTGCACGTTGTCCCACGTGCCCTGCCGCAGGTTGATCTGGATGTCCGGGTTGTCGGAGTTCCACGCGTCGACGATCTCCTTCGTCGCCGCCACCGTCGAGTCCTGGTAGGCCAGGCTCTGGAACGTGAGCGTGACCGGGCCCTCCGACGAGCCGCCGGAGTCGTCGGTGCTCTCGCCGCCGTTCAGCGCGCAGCCGGAGAGCAGTAAGGCAGCGGCGGCACCGATGCCGAGCAACGCCTTTCGCGTTATGCCGCCCCCTCGCAGGCTCCGTGGCGCCACTGTCATTCGATTCGCTCCGCAAGCTCCGCTCATGAGCAATCTCCTCTGGGTCAGCCTTTGACGGCGCCGCTCATCAGTCCCGAGGTGAGGCGGCGTTGGATGATCAGGAAGAACACGAGGCTCGGCACGGTCGCGAGCAGCGAGGCCGCCGCGAGCTGGCCGAGCTGGACCTGTCCCTCCGCGCCGACGAACCGCGCGAGGGTCAGGGGCAGGGTCTGCAGGCCAGGATCCTGGATCAGCACCAGGGCGAAGAAGAACTCGTTCCACGACGAGATGAACGTGAACAGGCTCGTCGCGACGAGCCCCGGCGCGAGCAGCGGCAGCACGATCGACCGCAGCACCCTGAGTTTGCCAGCGCCGTCGATCGCGCCGGCCTCCTCGAGCTCGACGGGGATCGCGGCGACGTAGCCGCGCAGCATCCACAGCGCGAACGGCATGCACCAGACCGTGTAGACCAGCACCAGGCCGAGCGGGTTGTCGACCAGGCCGATCTGCTTGAGCACCAGGAAGACCGGGATCACGATGAGGATGAACGGGAACACCTGGCTGAGCAGGATCCAGCCGGTCGCGAGGCCGCGGAGCCTGGTCCTGAACCGGGCCAGCGCGTACGCGGCGGGCAGCGACAGCAGGGTCACGATCACCGTCGTCAGCACGGCGACGTAGAGGCTGTTCCCGGCCGCCCGCACCAGGTTCGCCTTCGAGATGGCGTCGCCGAAGTTGTTCCAGTTCAGGCTGTCCGGGAAGATCGACGCGTCGCCGGACTGCAGTTGCCTCGGCGTCTTCAGCGACGTCGACAGCAGGAACAGCAGCGGGAAGCCCAGGAAGATCACGTACGCGAGCAGTGCGAGGTACTGCAGTGGCCGCCCGAACCCCCTGGTGCGGTTGACCGGTGCCTCGACGACCGGGCGGGTCCGCTCCGGTGCGGGCCTGTCGAGTGTCCGCGTCATGACTCCCGGCTCCTTGCCTGGCCGCGCAGGTAGAAGAAGAGGAACGCCGCGATGACGACGACCATCACGTTGCCGAGCGCCGCCGCGTACCCGAAGTTGCCGTACCGGAACGCCTCGTTGTAGGCGAACAGCATCGGCAGCATCGTCTTGCCGCCCGGCCCGCCCGCGGTGAGCACGAAGACCAGGGCGAACGAGTTGAAGTTCCAGATCAGGTCGAGCGAGGTGATCGCCACGATCACCGGCCGCAGCGCGGGCAGCGTGACGTGCCAGAACCGCTGCCATGGGCCCGCGCCGTCGATGGCGGCGGCCTCGTGCAGGTCGCCGGGCACGTTCTGCAGCCCGGCGAGCAGCGTGATCGTGGTCTGCGGCATCCCCGCCCACACCCCGACGACGATCACCGCGGGCAGCGCGGTCGTGAAGTCGCCGAGCCAGTTGATGTCGCCGGGCAGCCCGAGGCCGCGCATCGTCTCGTTGACCGGCCCGTAGGTCGGGTTGAGCATGAGCCGCCACATGATGGCGATGACGACCGGCGGCATGGCCCACGGCACGAGCGCGAGGGTGCGGGCGAGCCAGCGCAGCCGCAGGTTCGCGTTGAGCAGGAGCGCGAGCCCCAGCGAGGCGAGGAACTGCAGGATCGTGACGCCGAACGCCCAGATCAGGCCGATCCGGAAGCTGCTCCAGAACAGTTCGTTGTTCAACAGCCTGTCGTAGTTGGCGAGCCCGTTGAAGCTCGTGACCTGGTTCAGCCCGGCCTTGGCGTCGGTGAAGCCGAGCAGGATGCCCTGCACCAGCGGGTAGACGCTGATCAGCGCGACGGGGATCAGCGCGGGGAGCACGAGCAGCCACGCGTCCCGCCCGTCGCCGCGCCTCCTCCCGCGCCGCACCGGTGCGGCGAGAGCGGTCATGGCGCGACCTCGCCCAGCACGGACGAGCCACGCACGGTCAGCGTCGGCTCGATGACGACCTGCCGGACCGGCGCGCCGGGTTTGTCCAGGCGGCGCAGCAGCAGCCTCGCCGCGGTCCGCGCGCGTTTGGTGGCGCCGAGATTCACGCTGGTGATGGCCGGGTTCGCGAGGTCGGCGATGTCGGTGTCGTCCATGCCGACGATCGCCACGTCGTCCGGGATGCGCAGGCCGCGGCGGGTGGCGACGTTCAGCGCGGCGATCGCGAGGAGGTCGTTGGCGCACACGATCGCGTCCGGCGTGGTCTTGTCCAGCAGCGCGGCCGCCGCCTTCAGCCCGGCCTGGTAGGTGAAGTCCCTGGCGCTGACCTGGGTGCCGGTGTCGCGGCCGAGCGCGGCCAGTGCGGTGACGTAGCCGTTGCGCCGGGCCGCACCCGGGACCGTGTCGACCGGGCCGTTGACGAACGCGATGCGTTCCCGGCCCCCGCCGGCGAGGTGGTCGACGGCGAGCGCCATGCCCGCGACGGAGTCCGCGCGGACGTTGTCCAGCTCCACGCCGGGCGGCACGGAGCCGACGATCACGATGGGGAAGCGACTGGCCTTCAGCTGCGTGCCCAGTTCCTCCGGTGCGCGCAGCGGGCTGAGGATCAACCCGTCGGCGAACCCCCGGTTCAGGCTGACGAGCAGGTCGATCTGGTCCTTCGGGTCGGCGCCGGTGGAGGACAGCACGAGCCGGTAGCCGGCCTTGGTGACCACGCGGGAGATCTCGTGCATCATCCCGACGTACACCGGGTTGCCGACATCGGCGACGGCGAGCGCGATCTGCTCGGTCCTGCCGACCTTCAGGGACCGGGCGGTCGCGTCGGGCACGTAACCCAGCTCCAGGGCGGCGGCCCGCACCCGTTCGGTCACCCGCTGCGACGCGGGCTGGCCGTTCACGACGCGGGAGACGGACGCGATGGACACCCCGGCCCGCTCGGCCACCAGCCAGAGCGTGGACTTTCGCGCCGCCGTGCCCATGAACGTCCCTCACGTCGCCGGAAGGTCCCAAGTGGACTGTAAACGTTTACGAGAACGTTTACGGCGGGACTGTACGTCCGGTCGGCGAGGGTTGGCAAGCAGCGTTCGTCGCATGCGTGTCACAAGTGGACAGGGCAGGCAAGATGGAGACATGGCCGAATGCACGCACGTCGCCGCGATCCGCGACGTGACCCCCAGCTCCACCGAGGGCTGTTCCGATTGCCTCGCCGAGGGCGGGCGGTGGGTCCACCTCCGCGAGTGCCTCGTCTGCGGGCGCGTCGGGTGCTGCGACTCGTCACCTGCCAAGCACGCGAGCGCGCACTTCCGGGAGACCGGGCACCCGGTGATGCGGTCGTTCGAGCAGGGCGAGGACTGGCGATGGTGTTTCGTGGACGAAATGGCCGTGTGAGTGGGCAACCCCGTGAACAAGCCGGTGTTGCTGACCGTCGACGACGACCCGGGAGTGTCGCGGGCGGTCGCCCGTGACCTGCGCCGCCGCTACGGCGAAGGGCATCGCGTGGTGCGTGCCTCGTCGGGGCAGGAGGCCATCGAAGCGCTCAAGGAGCTGAAGCTTCGTGGCGAGCAGGTGGCCGCCATGCTCGCCGACTACCGGATGCCGGAGATGAACGGCATCGAGTTCCTCGAGCAGGCGATGGACCTGTTCCCGCGTGCCCGCCGCGCGCTGCTCACCGCCTACGCCGACACCGACGCGGCGATCCAGGCGATCAACCTGGTCGACGTCGACCACTACCTCCTCAAACCGTGGGACCCGCCGGAGGAGAAGCTGTACCCGGTGGTCGACGCGCTGATCGAGACGTGGCGCGCGTCGGGGGAGAGCGCGGTCGACGAGATCAAGATCGTCGGGCACCGGTGGTCGGCGCCGACGTTCGCCGCGCGGGACTTCCTCGCCCGCAACGCCGTGCCGTACCGGTACTACAGCATCGACGACCCCGAGGGGCGCAGGCTGCTCGACGCGGCGGCCGCCGACCCGGCCGAGATCCCGGTCGTGATCACCACCGATGGCAGGCCGCTGCTCGCGCCGTCGGACGCGGAGATCGCGGCCGCGGTGGGCCTCACCGTCGATCCCGCCACCGACTTCTACGACCTGATCGTGGTCGGCGGCGGACCCGCGGGCCTCGGCTCCGCGGTGTACGGCGCGTCCGAGGGGCTGCGCACGGTGCTTGTCGAGCGGCAGGCCGCTGGCGGGCAGGCGGGGCAGAGCTCCCGCATCGAGAACTACCTCGGCTTCCCGGACGGGGTGTCGGGCTCCCAGCTGACCGACCGGGCGCGGCGGCAGGCGGTGAAGTTCGGTGCGGAGATGCTGACCGCGCGGGACGTGGTCGCGCTGGAGGTGCAGGGTTCGGCGCGGGTGGTGCGGTTCGGCGACGGCAGCACCATCGCCGCCCACGCGGTGATCCTCGCGACCGGCGTTTCCTATCGCAGCCTGACCGCACCCGGCTGCCACGAGCTGACCGGGCGCGGCGTGTACTACGGCTCGGCCAACACCGAGGCGCCGGAGTGCGCGGGCACCGACGTCTACATCGTGGGCGGCGCGAACTCGGCGGGTCAGGCCGCGGTGTTCTTCTCCCGGCACGCGAAGTCGGTGACACTGGTGGTGCGGGGCGAGTCGCTGCATACGTCGATGTCGCACTACCTGATCCAGCAACTGGACGCCATCGACAACGTGCACGTCCTGACGGGCACGACGATCGGGCAGGCGTGCGGCGACGAGCACCTGGAGTCGTTGCGGCTGGACCATTCCGACGGCTCGACGGAGTTCGTCGACACCGGCCACCTGTTCATCTTCATCGGCGCACAGCCGCAGACGGGCTGGCTGGACGGCGTGGTGCTGCGTGACGAACGCGGGTTCGTGTGGACCGGACCGGACCTGCTGACCGACGGCCAGCGGCCACCGGGGTGGACGCTGGATCGCGACCCGTTCTACCTCGAGTCGAGCGTGCCGGGCGTGTTCGTGGCCGGGGACGTGCGGGCACAGTCGGTGAAGCGGGTCGCGTCCGCCGTCGGGGAGGGCGCGATGGCGGTGACACTGGTACACCGGTACCTGGAGGAACAGTGAGCGGAGCTTGCGGAGCGAACCAACGACGGAGCGGAGCTCGCGGAGCTTGCGGAGCGAACCAACGACGGAGCGGAGCTTGCGGAGCGAACCAATGACGGAGCCGAGTATCGAACCGGCCAGGCTGCGCGAACTGTTCCTGTTCGCCGAGCTGACCGACGAGCAACTCGCATGGGTGGCGGCCAACAGCGACGTCGTCTCGTACCGCGAGGGCGAGGCGGTGTCGGTGGAGGGCGAGCCCGCCGAGTGCTTCTACGTGCTGTTGTCCGGGTCGCTCAGCATGGTCCGGACGGTCCGCGGCGACGAGGTGGAGGTGGTGCGCAGCGACCAGCCCGGCGTCTATTCCGGCGCCACGCAGTTCTACCTCGGTGACCAGGTGGACCAGAAGTACGGCGCGACGGTCCGCGCGCTCACCGACGCCGAGTTCCTCGCGCTGCCAGCCGCGGACTTCGCGGCGAAGTTCACGCAGTGGTTCCCGATGGCCGTGCACCTGCTGCAGGGCATGTTCGTCGGCATCCGCAACGCGGACGAGCTCGTCGGTCAGCGCGAGCGGCTGCTCGCACTCGGCAAGCTGACCGCGGGCCTCACGCACGAGCTGAACAACCCGGCGGCGGCCGCGGTGCGCGCGACGGAGACGCTGCGGGAACGGTTCGCGGGCATGCGCCACAAGCTGGGTTTGCTGGCCGACGGTCACTTCGACGGCATCCAGCTGCACCGGCTCACCAAGATCCAGGAGAAGTTCATCGCCAGGATGGCGACCGCGCCGGAGCTGACACCCATGCAGGTGGCGGACTCCGAGGACGAACTCGGCGACTGGTTCGACGACCACGACATCCCCGGCGGCTGGGACCTGGTCCCGGTGTTCGTGGCGGCCGGCATCACCACCTCCGATCTGGACGAGCTGTCCAACGTGGTGGACCCGGGCTTCATGGCCCCGGCGCTGCGGTGGCTGTCCTACACCGTCGAGACGGAGAACCTGCTGATCGAGGTGAAGGAGAGCACGAAACGCATCTCCGCACTCGTGGGCGCCGCGAAGCAGTACTCGCAGCTGGACCGCACCCCGCACCAGGAGATCGACCTGCACGAGGGCATCGACGCGACGCTGGTGATGCTGAGCGGCAAGATCCCGGACCGCGTCCGGATCGTGAAGGACTACGACAGGAGCCTGCCGCACATCCCCGCGTACGCGGCTGAGCTGAACCAGGTGTGGACGAACCTGATCGACAACGCCGTGTCCGCGGTGACGGGCCACGGCGACGGCGCCGGCACGGTCACGATCCGCACCACCCTCGATGGCGGCAACGCACTGGTCGAGGTCATCGACACCGGCCCGGGTGTCCCCCCGGAACTGAAACGCCGCGTGTTCGAACCCTTCTTCACCACGAAGGGCGTAGGCCAGGGCACCGGACTGGGCCTGGACGTCTCATGGCGGGTGGTGGTGAACCGACACGGCGGCGACCTGCGCGTGGTCTCCGAACCGGGCGACACCCACTTCCAGGTCCGCCTCCCGGTACACGCAAGCTGACGGCAGCGGCCGTCCCCCCGTGATGCCGGGGAGACGGCCGCCGGTGTGTGTCCTACAGGGTGATCTTCCAGCCGTTGATGTAGCCGGTGTCGGCGCTGGCCGCGTCGCGGACGCGGAGGTTCCACGTGCCGTTGGCGGTCTCGCTCGACAGGTTCTTCGTGAACGTCTGGTTCACGTTGTCCGCGCTGCCGCCGGAGCGGTTCAGCAGGTTGTAGACCGAGCCGTCCGGTGCCACCAGGTCGACCACCAGGTCACCCCGGTAGGTGTGCACGATGTTCACCTCGATGCTGGCGCTCGCCGACGCGGCACCGGTCGCACCGGAGACCGCGACCGGGCTGGACACGGTGCCCAGGTCCGGGATGTTGTAGTTGGTCTGGTTCTCGAAGGTGCGGCCCGGCTGCGGGTCGGTGCCGCCTGGAAGACTCGCCGCCGCCGAGGCGATGGCCGACGCGAACGTGCTCACCTGCGAGTACACGCCCGGGTTCTCGGGCTGGGCACAGCCGTAGCCCCAGCTGACGATGCCGACCTGGATCCACGCGTTGTTGTTGTCGCGACGGAACATCGGGCCGCCGGAGTCGCCCTGGCAGGTGTCGACCCCACCGGAGGACCAGTTGCCGGCACAGATCTCCTCGTTCGCCACGAGCTCGCTGTACGCCGACCCGCACTGCGAGTCGGAGATGAACGGCACCTGGGCCTTCAGCAGGTAACGCTGCTGGGCGCCGCCCTCGGTCGCCGCACCCCAGCCGGCCACGGTGAACGTGCCGCTGTCGTAGGCGGTGGTGGTGGCGATCGGCAGCAGCGCCTGGTTGGTGATCGGCGCGTTCAGCTTGATCAGGGCCCAGTCGTCACCGCTCGGGTTGTTGTACCCAGGCGCGCGGTAGACGTAGGTCGACTGGCGGGTGATGCGGTTCGCGTCCTGCAGGTCCACCGCACCCGCTGTCACGCCGATGCTGGTGTTGTTGCCGGTGGCACCGACGCAGTGCGCGGCGGTCAGGACGACGTCGGTCTTGTAGAGCGCGCCGCCGCAGCCCATCGACAGGCGCACCATGAACGGGAACTCGCCCTGGGCGGCGCGGGTGCCACCGACCACCTGGGGCTGGACGTCGTCGTTGCCGGATGGCGGTGCCGCCACCGACTGCCCTGTGGCCGCGCCGAGTGCCGCGGCGACACCCACGGTCAGCATCGCGGCTCTTCGCAGGACAGACAAAGTTCTACTCACAGCAGGGTTCCTTTCGACAGTCCGTGCACACGGTGCGCACGGACGGCAGGGGTGCCGAGAAAGGTGGAGGCACACGTCGGCCACCGGCTGTGGCCGAAGCGATCTTCCGTGTTGATTCCACCTGGTGAGAGCCATCGCCACAAGACTGCAAACTGGTCAACCCTCGTTCGTCCGAGTGGGACAACCCGATCGAGTCATCCGGTAATGGTGGAGAGCGACACGTCTCGACCGAAGGGAGAAGCCGGTGACCCGACGCCAGCGCATCGAGGATCTGCCCACGCTCGCCGTGCCGGAGGAGCCCGCGCACTGGCAGCGCAGGCTCACCGCGCTCGCCGGGAAGCACCACGTGCCCGGCGCGACGCTGGGCATCCTGCGCATGCGGCCCGGCCGCGACGACGAGCTGGTCGCGGCCGCGCACGGGGTCCTCAACGTCGACACCGGCGTCGAGACCACCGAGGACTCGGTGTTCCAGCTCGGCTCGATCACCAAGGTGCTGACCACGACGGTGGTCATGCGGCTCGTCGACGATGGTGTGCTCGACCTCGACGCACCGCTCGTGGACGTGCTGCCCGAGCTGCGGTTGTCCGAGCCGGTGACCGAGAAGCTCACCATGCGGCACCTGCTCACGCACACGAGCGGCATCGACGGCGACGTGTTCACCGACACCGGCCGCGGCGACGACGCCGTCGAGAGGTACGTCGCGCTGCTGTCCGAGGCCGCGCAGAACCACCCGCTCGGCGCCACCTGGTCGTACTGCAACTCCGGGTTCACCCTGGCGGGCCGGGTGATCGAGAAGCTGACCGGGCAGACATGGGACACCGTCATGCGCGAGCGACTTTTCACGCCTCTTGGCCTTACCCACACCGGCACGCTGCCGGAGGAGGCACTGCCGCACCGCGTCGCGATCGGGCACCTCGGCGGCACCACGCCCGTGCGGGCACCGGCGTGGGGCCTGCCGAGGTCGGCAGGACCCGCCGGGTTGGTCAACGCGACGGTCCGCGACGTGCTCGCGTTCGCGCGCCTGCACCTGACGGGCGGGGTCACGCGGGACGGCACCCGGCTGCTGAGCCAGGAGAGCGCGGCCGCGATGGCGTCGGCGCAGGCGGAGCTGCCGGACAAGCACACGCTCGGCGACTCGTGGGGCCTCGGCTGGAGCCGGATGGGCTGGGACGGCAGGCGCCTCATCGGCCACGACGGCAACACCATCGGCCAGTCCGCGTTCCTGCGCCTGTTGCCGGACGAGGGGCTCGCGGTCACGCTGCTCACCAACGGCGGCAACACCCGCGACCTCTACCAGGACCTGTACCGGGAGATCTTCGCCGAGCTGGCGGCGGTCGCCATGCCGGCGCCGCTCGCACCGCCATCGGCACCGGTGACCGGGGACATCACGCCACACCTCGGCTCCTACGAGCGGGCGAGCATGCTGATCGAGGTGTTCACCGGCGACGACGGCCCGGCGATGCGGACGACCGAGACCGGGCCGCTCGCCGAGCTGCTGCCGGACGAGGAACGGGAGTACGCGCTGGTCCCGGTCGGGGAGAACCAGTGGGTGGTGCGGGACCCCTCGATGGCGACATGGATTCCCGTGACGTTCTACTCGTTGCCGACGGGGGAGCGGTACCTCCACTTCGGTGCGCGCGCGACCCCGAAGGTCGGCTGAGGTGGGCCTGCCTCACCCGGCGCCGGTGGCGTTCGGCAGCATGTCCGGGCAGCCGCGGGGGTAGTCCGGGTCGTACTCGAAGTGCCAGTACTCGTTGTCGTAGCGACGGCACCAGCCGAGTGCCTCGCCATTGTCCGCCACCCACTCCGCGGCCGCGTATGGCTGCACGTCCACCGCGAATCCCTTGACGTGGTTGGACTTCCCGGGCGGCAGCACGTAGTTCGCGGCGAGTTCCGGCGTGCCGAACTTCGCCACGGCCTCGTCGAACTCTGCCTGCTGCTGCCCGGCGCTGCGTTTGCCGTCGTTGAGGCACAGCCGGATGTCGTCGTCCTCCGCCGCGGCCAGCAGTTCGCGCCACGCGGCCAGCACGTCCCGGCGCAGGCCGTCGGGCTCCTCGTCGACGTACCGCGTGTCGACCGGGCACACGGGACCGGTGTCGGGCCCCGGCACGTCCTCGAGTACCGCCGAGGGCCGCCCGGCGACCACCTCGACGGCGAGCGGAACCGCCAGCACCGCCGCGGCGACGGCCGCGAGCGCCACCGCGGCGAGCGGGACGAGTCTTCGTACCGAGTGCCACGTCATCCGAGGACCCCCAGCCCCACGCCCATGCCGGACGACCAGATCGCCAGGACGGCCCAGCCGGTCAGCAGTCCAAGACCGAGCCCCTTCGCCGGCCATCCGCCGCGCGCCACGAGCCATCCGCCGCCCACCGCCGCCACGTTCAGCAGTGCCGGGCCCAGGACCAGCAGGCCGAAGCCGGCAAATGGGGTGAGCATGGGCGTCGCCATGCCGACGAGGACGAAGGCGGCGATGCCGAGCGGCACCGCCACGGCGCACGCGACGCCGACCTCGAACCGAGTTGGCGCCCCTTGCGGGGTCGTGTTCTGCACAGTCAGGTGTCCTCTCCGGATGGCTCCGGAAACAAGGACGCCTGGGCGGGTGCGGCGTTGTCAGTTCGTCGGCAACTGTGGGACACGGTCGTGAACCGCGAGTTCGCGGGTCCCGAACGGACGACTCGCCGGTTCCGAACCGTGGACTCGCGGGTCCTGAACCGTGGACTCGCGGGTTCCGAACCGTGGACTCGCGGGTCGGCGGGCGGGGTGGTGGTGGGCGTGCGACGATCGGGCACCGGTCCGTTTCGCGAGGAGGGCGGGGCATGCCCGAGGTGCTGGTCGCGGGCGTTTGGGGCCTGGTGGCGGGCGCCGCTCTGGTCGTGGGCGCGGGCATCGGCTTCCTGGTGCGGGTGCCGAAGAAGGTGCTCGCGAGCGTGATGGCGTTCGGCAGCGGCGTGCTGCTGTCGGCCGTGTCGTTCGAGCTGATCGCGGAGGCGCACGAGCAGGGCGGCATCCTCGCGACCGTGGTGGGCGCCACGGCGGGTGCGCTGGTCTACACGGGGGCGAACGTGCTGCTGGCCCGGCGTGGCGCGCGGCACCGGAAACGCTCCGGCGACCTGCAGCCGTCGGAGTCCGATCAGTCCGGTTCCGGCACGGCGATCGCACTTGGCGCCCTGCTCGACGGCATCCCCGAGTCGATGGTGATCGGCACCAGCCTGCTTGGCGGCGGTGCGGTGAGCACGGTGACCGTGGTCGCGGTGTTCATCAGCAACGTGCCGGAGGGCCTGTCGAGTGCGGCGGGCATGCGCAACGCGGGCCGGTCACGCACCTACGTGTTCGGTCTGTGGACGGGGATCGCGGTGGTGAGCGCCCTGGCCGCGATGTTCGGCTACGGCGTGCTCGGCGGCGCGCCACCCGAGCTGCTCGCGGGCATCACGGCCCTGGCCGGGGGCGCCATCCTGGCCATGATCGCGGACACGATGATCCCGGAGGCCTTCGCGGACGCCCACCTGCTGATCGGCCTGATCACGGTGGCGGGCTTCCTGGTGGCATTCGCCCTGTCCCACGCGTGACCCGGTCAGCCGTCCTCGTATTCGTCGTCGCCGATGACCTGGGGCGCGGTCAGCACGTCGCTGCCGAAGACACTTTCGGAGTCGATCTCGAGAAGGACCTTGCGCTTGTGCTCTTCGTCCTCGTCGCCCTTGCCCTGGCCGCCGCCCATGGGTCCGCCGCCCATCGGTCCCCCCGCGCCACCACGCGCGACACCGGCCGCGGCCGCGCGCCGAGCGGCGGCCTCCTCGGCGG
>NZ_JBARWZ010000065.1:0-1531 GCF_049647105.1 Actinophytocola sp. | reverse complement strand
TCACTGCGGGTAGCCACGCGAAACGTGTCACTAGGCGTTTTCGGTGTTTCCGCTAGGTCGCAACGTCCTGACCTGCCACGACGCCACCAGACATGTCATCAGATCCCGATTATCTGTGGAACGCAGGAGTGTCAAGCCCCGGGTTTGGTGGAGATTCCAGCCATGTCCGTAATCCGGGATTGTCGCCGTAGGCCTCGTCCGTCGTGAACCAGCTCAGGTCGACATCGGCGTCGAGCAGGCGTTCGAGCATGTGCTGGGCCAGCACCGGTTTGGTCGCGAACGTGACCTCGGCGCCGATTCCGGCTTCCTCGCAGCGGTCAAGTACATGGAGCGCGACGCCGGCACACGTGCGGAGGTCGCCGACGGACCCGGGAGGCCCGGGTCGCCAGCACTACCTCCGACTTCCCTGGTGTCAACCTGTAACGCTGTGCTGCTGGTGATCGATTGTGGCGAGGGCAGGGATGCTGTCCGTGATTCCTGTAGCGACCCCCTGCGCTGCACGGGCGCTTCCGCACAGAGGTCTGTCGCGGCCGTCTTTGTCCCGGGGTTTTCGTCGTCGAAGTGCTGGTCCAACAACGGGACGCGGCGGGCGAGGGTAATCGGGGATATCTGGCCGCTCGGGTGCGAGGTTGGGTGAAGAACGTGACGACTCAAGGAGTTCGGTATGGCCTCTGACGCCCTCGAAGGACCGGTTCCCGCGTCGAGCGGTCGGGGCCAGCCGGTCCTTGACCTGCTGGACAAGGTCATCGGAGTTCAGACACCGCTGGTGCGCAAGAACATCGGCCGTGCCCGTCAGCGCAACCCGGAGGCGACACCGGCGGAGGTCGTCCGCACCCTGGAGCGAATGTATGTCAGCACCCTGGCGGGTACAGGGGCCGCGGTCGGAGCCACTGCCGCCGCGCCCGCCGTCGGCACCGGGATCGCGCTGGCGCTGTCGGCAGGCGAGGCCTTCTCCTCGCTCGAGCTGAGCACGCTGTTCGTGCTCTCGGTGGCCGAGGTCCACGGGGTCGAGCTGGATGAGATCGAACGCCGCCGGACGATCGTCATGGGGGTCCTGCTCGGCCAGTCCGGCTCCTCGACCATCGTCGGCAAGCTCGCCGAGCGCACCGGTCAGCACTGGGCGCGCCAGCTCGTCAGCAAGGTGCCCGTGACGACGCTGAAGCAGATCAACAGCGTCCTGGGCAAGAACTTCATCACCAAGTACGGCACCAAGCAGGGGATCATCGTGCTCGGCCGGGTGGCCCCGTTCGGCATCGGCGCGGTGATCGGCGGTGGCGCCAACGCCACCGTCGCCGCCCTGGCCGTCCGCGCCGCCCGGCGCGCGTTCGGCCCAGCCCCACAGACATGGCCCGAGAAAGGGCTGGACCCCGGAGCCTCCGACACGGCGTCCTCGACCCGTTCCACCTGACCAGCGCTCGCCTGAAACAGTCCGGGGCCGGGATCGGTCCGGCTCGGAAGGCCTTCCTAGGCGGACAGCCCCGCCGGATCGAGGTCAGGAAGTGAAGTGCGCCCGTCGGACAGGTGCCTGTCC
>NZ_JBARWZ010000064.1:0-48518 GCF_049647105.1 Actinophytocola sp. | reverse complement strand
CGTCAATCCCATCGATCACGATGAGTCACCGCCCCAGTCCACGACGGACGCCACGCCGCTACACGGGCATCCTTACGTGAGGCAACGACTCACCTTCCCGGGCATTTTCGATGAGTCAACGCGAACCCCGCCGCTGTCGGCACATCCCGGTAGAATGGGAAAGCCAGGCTGGCTGTCGCTTGCGGCCCTGAGCGGCGCGTTTCTCGGCACCGCCTTGGTGCGCGACCTTCCACGTTCTCCCGGGATGTCGCCTTGTGCAGTGTGGTTTGCCGTTCGTGCAGTTGTTTTCCTCCTCCTTTCCGCTCGTGCGACGTTGCCAGCGCAAGGGCAGCAAACCGAGGAGGTCGCCCATGGTTCGCAAGGGATTGGGAGTGTTGGTGGCGGCGCTGTGCATGGCCGTCGCCATGTCGTCGCCCGCTTCGGCGGGGGGCAAGGAACTGAGCCACAAGTCCGCCGCCGCCAAGCTCAAGGCCGCAGGCATCAGCTGGACGTCCAGCGGTGGCTGCAGCAACCGCAACAAGCCGAACTGCACCTCGTTCAGCGGCATCAAGTCCGGCACCGTCAGCGGGATCGTCACGTTCAAGAAGTCCAGCCACTGCAAGATCACCGTCACCGGTGGCACCGAGACCGGGCACGCGTCCGGCACCTACAGCCACTGGAACGGCTACAAGGTCGACATCGCGATCACGTCCTGCGTGAGCGGCTACATCAAGCGGAACTTCAGCTCCATCGGCGGCAACAAGTGGCGGTCCTCGTCCGGGAACGTCTACTACAACGAGGGCAACCACTGGGACATCACGTACTACTGACGCGAAACGTGTGGGGCCGCCATCCGCGTGGCGGCCTCCACGGCTAATCTCCCCCACGTGACCAGCCAAGACGAGCCAGCTCACCGGCGACTGCGCAAGCCGCGCCTCGCCGACCGGCTCACCGACCGGCCGGACTACTCGCTGGTCGGCGTGATCCGCATGCCGGAGAGCACGGTCAGCCCGATCACCGCGATCGCGCGGCGGGTCGTCTGGGCGCTCGTCGCGCTGTTCGCGGCCGTGCTGATCGTGTACCTGGACCGGGACGGCTACCGCGACGGCAACGGGGACGGGCTGTCGTTCCTCGACGCCGTGTACTACGCGACGGTGTCGCTCTCGACCACCGGCTACGGCGACATCACGCCGGTCAGCCCGTCGGCACGGCTCGTCAACGTCCTGGTCATCACCCCGCTGCGGGTCCTCTTCCTGATCGTCCTGGTCGGCACCACCCTCGCGGTGCTCACCGAGCGCTCCCGCCAGGCGTTCAAGCTGCAACGATGGAGGTCGAAGGTGCGTGATCACGTGGTGGTCGTCGGGTACGGCACCAAGGGCCGGTCCGCCGTGCGCTCGGTGCTGTCCGACGGCGTGGAGCCGGACCAGATCGTGGTGGTGGACACCGACCACGCGATGCTGGAGGCGGCGTCCGCGCTCGGGCTCGTCACGGTGCACGGGTCCGGCACTCGGTCCGACGTGCTGCGGGTCGCTGGCGTGCCGCGTGCGCGGGCGATCGTGGTGGCCGCGAACCGGGACGACTCGGCGGTGCTGGTCACCCTCACCGCGCGTGAGCTGGCGCCCAAGGCGCAGATCGTGGCCGCGGTGCGGGAGGCGGAGAACGTGCACCTGCTGCGCCAGTCCGGCGCCAACCAGGTCGTGGTGTCCAGCGAGACCGCGGGCAGGCTGCTCGGCATGGCCACGCACACGCCGACGGTCGTCGACATGGTCGAGGACCTGATCACGCCGGAGTCCGGGCTCGCGATCGCCGAGCGGGACGTCGAGGACAGCGAGATCGGCGGGTCGCCGAGGCACCTGCCGGACATCGTGCTCGGCGTGGTGCGTGCCGGGAAGCTCTACCGCGTGGATCACCCGGAGGCCGACGCGGTGGAGCCGGGCGACCGGTTGCTTTACGTCAAGAAGGTTACGCGCGCCGAAGAAGACTGACCCTGTCGGACCGCGGCGGGCGTCTGGGAACATCACCCGGTGCGGATCTGGGGCGTGCTCATCCCACCCGGTCACCTGAGGTGGGCGGCGGCGGGCACCGGGGTCGTCGTGCTCGGGGTGCTGATCGCCGTGCTCGTCAACACTGTCGGCCTGTTCGACGCTTCCCAGGAGGACGTGGGCACCAAGACCCGCGCGTCCGTGTTGACGGGTGTGTCCTGCGCACAGGCGGGCGCGACGGAGACGGTGTCGTTCAAGGCGGGCGGTAAGGACCACAGGGCGCGGTTCGACGGCTGCGGTCACGCCAAGGGTGAGGTCGTCGAGGTCACCGTGCCGACCGGCCCGCTCGGCGCGGGCCTGGTGGTGCACGCGGCCGACGCGGCGGTGGGCGACAGCCAGGACGGCGAAGGCCTCGGCCTCCTGCTGATCGTGGTCAGTGGTATGTCAGGCGCGGGCTACGCGTTTCTCCTGCGCCGAGGCCCGAGAACCACGCGCCTGCCCAACGCCCTCCGCATGGAACCCCGCGTGTCCAACCGGCGCGGGGGTCAGGAGACGTCTGCTGGTGGGGACAGCCACGTGTTGCACTGGTAGGTGCGGTTCAGCTGGGCGCCCTGTTCCCACCACGCGATGGCGTGTTGGTCGGAGCCGTGGTCGCGGGGGAGGCCCGCGGTGTGGTCGCCGCGGTCCTGGCTGGTGCGGGCCTCGGTGAGGATGTTGTCGTCCACCGAGCCGCGGCCGTACGCCGCGGCCAGGAACATGCCGGAGAAGCACTGTGCCTGCAGCTCGAACCGGCGGGACAGCTCCAGCCCTGGTTCGGTGTCCGCACCCGTGTTGTACCTGGCGTCCCCGTAGGTCTCCATGACGCCGCTCATGGCCTGCACGTGGTGCCCGTACTCGTGCGCGAACACCGCGAGGTACACACCGGGCCGCGCCCCGTACATGTCCGTCTGCAACCCGGCGAACGGCATGTACAGCGTGTTGTCGTAGCTGCAGTAGAACGCCGCGACCGCGCCGGCCCCGGCGGACACGTCACCACACGGGCTCGACCACTCGGTGCCCTCGGGGAACGCGATGCCCGGCGTGAAGAACGGCAGGCCCTGGTACTCCATGACCGGCCGCCACGCCGCGTCGAGACATGGCAGCGCGCTCTGGAAGAACGCGGCCGCCCCGGCCGGGCTCGTCTCCCAGCGGGTCAGGTTGCACGTCACCGCGGGCGTGCCGACGTCGCCGGCGAACAGTGGGTTGTCCTCCAGCGCGTACACCGGCCGCGGGCCCGCCTGCGTGGTCTCCGTCGGGGTGTCGTACGTGGTCTCTTCGTCGGTGGTGGTCGTCGTGGTCGTGGTCGTGGTCGGCCTGTCGTACGTCGTGGACGAGTAGTCCTCCGACGAGGTCGTGGTGGTGGTGGCCGTGTCGTCGTAGCCGGTGTCGGCGACGCTGTCGCCCTTGCCGTTCATGGAGATCACGCCGACCAGCGCGACCGCCGCGAACAGCACGACCACGATCAGCGTGCCGACAAGAGCGGCCGTGTTCGACTTCTTGCGGGGCTGCAGCAGGTGCTGGTGACCCGGGTACTGCAGCCAGGGCGGGTTGGCAGGGCGCGGCGGCGGGTACATGCCGGGCGGCGGGAACTGCGCGGTCGGGCGCTGCGGCGGATACCTGCCCGGCGGCATCCCGGGTGGCGGCCCGGGCGGCATCCCGTGCGGGGGGACCTGTGGCGGACCGGGTGGCATGCCGGGCGGCACGGCGTAGGGCCGGGTCGGGGGGCGCTGGAGGTGCTGTCCTGGCGGCGGGCCGTACCAGCCTGGACGGGGTGGCAGCGGCCTGGCCTGCGGCGGCGGCAGCGGTCCGGTCGGTCGCCACGGCCCCTGCGGCGGCTGCGTCATCCCCGTCTCCCCCTACTTGTGTCAGACAGCGCGTGAGCATATGGGCACTCGACTATCCTCCGCAGGCGTGTTGGCGAAGTGGGGGATTCCCGCGGCGGCGTTGGCCGCGTGCGTGTTGGCAGGGGCGGCTTCCTTGGCTGTGGCGGAGGAACAACCGACCCTGCCGTCGGTCCCCGTGCCACCGTCGGCCGTGCCGACGCTCCAGTGGCCCGGCCAGCCGCCGCCGAGTGGCGACCTGGGGGATCTCAAGCCGACCAAGCCGAGCGAACCGACCGAGTCCACCGGCTCCGGCAAGCCGCCGGTGGGCCGCCCGCTGCTCCCGGAGACCGTCAACATCGCGCTGAAGGTGGAGCGCGACGGCAGCCTGTCGGTCACCGAGCAGGTGTTCGTGCAGGCTCGCAAGACGATGACGCGGCACGCGCCGCTGCGCATCAGGGCCGGTGACGACCGGGACCGAGTCTTCTCCATCCGGGACGTGAAGGTCACCGGCAACGGCACCACCGAGGTGTCCGGCGACGAGTTCGTCATCAAGCTCGGTGAGGGTGCCACCACCGTGACGTACAAGGTGGACGGCGCGGTCTCCGACATCGCCGGGCACCAGGAGGTGCGGTGGCAGGTCGCAGGCGGCTGGGACACGAAGGTGCGCCTGCTGCGTGCCTCGTTCATCGCGCCGGACCGGCCGGAGTCGGTGGTGTGCCTGGCCGGGGCGTTGGGCACCGACTCGCCATGCCGGTCAGCACTGACCGACTCCTCGCAGGTTCTGCGTGTCGTGCAGGAAGCCCTTCCGGTCGGGCAGCGCGTCGACCTGACCGTGAACCTGCCAGAGGGGACGGTCGGGGAGAACGCCCGGTTCGACGACATCGGCACGGCGAGCGCGTTCGCGCTCACCTCCGCCAGCGGTGTGGGGCTTGGTGCGCTGGTGCTGTTGCTGATCGGCGGGTTCGTGCTGCTGTGGCTGGCCCGCGGCCGGGACGCGCGTGCGCTCGCCGCTGACGTCGGGCCCGTCGAGCTGCTGATGACCGGCGAGGGCGGCCGGGTCGCGTTCGCCTCACCGGACGGGGTGCTGCCCGGGCAGGTCGGCACCGTCGTCGACGAGCGTGTCGACGTCGCGGACGTGACGGCCACCGTGGTCGATCTCGCCGTGCGGAACTACCTGTCGGTGCGGGAGACCGGGCCGTCGGAGTGGGTGCTGGTGGGAAGCAACCCGCCGGACGAGTCGCTCACCGACTACGAACGCACGGTGTACCGGCAGGTCCTCGGCGGCGCCGCCGAGGTTTCCCTCGCGGCGCTCCGTGTCGACCTCGGTGCGGTACGTGAGGCGATGTACACCGACGTCGTGCGGCGGGAGTGGTTCGCGCGGCGGCCCGACCACGACCGGTCGCTGTGGTCGCTGGTCGGGGTGCTGCTGGCGGTGGCCGGGGTGGCCGGGACCGTCGTGCTGGCGCTGACCGCCGGGCATGCTCTGCTCGGGCTCGTCCTGGTCGTCGGCGGGCTCGGGCTGGCGTTCGGGGCGCGGATGATGCCATCCAGGACCAAGCGTGGTTCGGTGCTGGTACAGCAGGTCCGCGGATTGCTGAACTACCTGCGCACCACCGAGTCCGCGTCGATCCCCGCCGCCGACCGGGAGATGGTGTTGTCCCGCTCGCTGCCGTACGCGGTGGTGCTTGGCGAGGCCGACGGGTGGGTCCAGCGGTTCGCCGACCTCGACGCCGCCGAGGACGGGACGCCGGGGATCTACTGGTACGAGACCGAAGCACCCGCCGAGTTCCCGGCGCGGTTCGCCGCGTTCCTCCTGGCACTGGACGGCGCGCTGGGCCGCTGACTACGGCTTCCGCGTTCGCCGAGAGCGCACGGCGGACGCCGGGTGTCGGGGCGGACCCGTAGGCTGCGGGCATGCCAGGAAATGAGCTGACCCGGTTCACGCTTCCCAACGGACTGCGCGTGGTGCTCGCCCCCGACCCGACCGCACCGGTCGTGGGTGTCAGCGCGCACTACGACGTGGGGTTCCGCTCGGAGCCGGAGGGTCGCACGGGCTTCGCGCACCTCTTCGAGCACCTCATGTTCCAGGGCAGTGAGAGCCTGGAGAAGCTCGCCCACTTCCGGCACGTCCAGTCCTCGGGCGGCTCGTTCAACGGCTCGACGCACCCTGACTACACGGACTACTTCGAGGTGCTGCCCTCCGCCGGGCTGGAGCGGGCCCTGTTCCTCGAGGCCGACCGCATGCGGGCGCCCAAGATCACCGAGGAGAACCTGCGCAACCAGGTCGACGTGGTCAAGGAAGAGATCCGGCTGAACGTGCTCAACCGGCCGTACGGCGGGTTCCCATGGATCCTGCTGCCGCCGGTGCTCTACCAGACATTCCCCAACGCTCACAACGGTTACGGCGACTTCACCGAGCTGGAGTCGGCGAACCTCGATGACTGCGCGCAGTTCTTCGACACCTACTACGCGCCGGCCAACGCGGTGCTGACGGTGGCAGGCGACCTCGAGCTCACCCGCACCCGCGACCTCATCGAGAAGCACTTCGGTGACGTGCCCGCCCGCTCGGCGCCGGACCTGCCGGCGTTCGGGGAGCCGCGGCCGTCCGGCCAGCTGGAGGCCGAGCACGTCGACCCGCACGCGCCGCTGCCCGCGCTCGCGATCGGCTACCGCATGCCAGACCCGATCGCCGAGCTGGACGGCTACCTCGCCAACCTGGTGCTCGCCTCCGTGCTCGCCGAGGGCGACGGGTCGAGGCTGCAGCAGCGTCTGGTGCTGCGGGATCCGCTGGTGACCGACGTCAACGCCGCCTGCGGGCTCTTCGGCCCGTTCGAGGCACGCGACCCCGACACGTTCACGATCACCGCGGTGCACTCGCCGGACGTCACCCAGGACCGGGTGCTCGCGGCCGTCGACGAGGAAATGGACCGGCTCGCCACCACGGCGCCGTCCGACGAGGAGCTGGCGAAGGTGACCGCGCGCTGGGTCGCGGGCCTGCACCGCGAGCACGACCGGCTGGTCTCCCGCACGCTCGCCCTCGGTTCGTTCGAGCTGCTCTACGGCGACCCCGGCCTCGTGTACCAGCTCACCGACCGGCTGTCGGCGATCACGCCGGACGCCGTGTCCGCCGCCGCCAAGGCGCTGCGTCCCGACTCGCGCGCGGTCCTCACCGTGTCGCCCGCAGGAGGAGAGAAGTGACTTTTCGTACGGCTGCCGAGATCGGCCGCACCGAGAAGGGGCCCCGGCCGCTGCCGATCCTCGGTGAGCAGCGTTCGGCCACCGGGCTTGCGTCCGTGGACACGGTGCTGGACAACGGGTTGCGGGTTGTCGCGGTGCACCAGCCGACGGTGCCGATGGCAGAGGTGCGGCTGCGGATCCCGTTCGCGGGCACCGACCGGCGGCACGCGGCGATCGCCGAGGTGCTGTCCGCCACGATCCTCACCGGCACCGAGCGCCGCGACCGCGTCGCCATGGACACCGACATCGCGCTGGTCGGCGGCGACCTGGGTGCGGGGGTGGACCCCGAGCGGCTCGCGATCGGCGGCAACGCGCTGGCCAGTGGCCTTGACACGCTGCTCGACGTGCTTGCCGACGCGCTGACCGGCGCCGCGTACCGCGACGAGGAGGTCGAGGGCGAGCGGGCCCGGCTCGTGGAGCGGATCGCCGTCGCCCGGTCACAGCCGAGCATGATCGCGCGTGAGGCGCTGCAGCGGCACCGCTACGGCGACCACCCGTTCACCCGGGAGACCCCGGATGCGGCGGACGTCGCGACCGTCACCGTGGACGAGGTGCGCGCCATGCACCGCGACTCGTTGCTGCCGCGTGGTTCCGTGCTGGTGTTCGTCGGTGACGTCGAGCCGGACACGGTGATCGCGAAGATCGGTGCCGCGCTGGCGGGCTGGTCGTCGGAGCGGAGCGCGGTCGAGCTGCCGGACCTGCCGGACGTGGTGGGCGGCGACGTGCTGTTCGTGCCGAGGCCGGGTGCGGTGCAGTCGCAGCTGCGGCTGTCCGCGCAGGCCGTCCCGCGCACCGACCCGCGCTACTGCGCGCTGAAGCTCGCGAACCTGGTGTACGGCGGGTTCTTCTCGTCCCGGCTGGTCGAGAACATCCGTGAGGACAAGGGCTACACCTACCACGCCCGGTCGTCGGTCGAGTTCACCGTGGGCGGCGCGACGCTGCTGGTTGACGCGGACACGGCGAGCGAGGTCACCGCGCCCGCGCTGCTCGAGATGCGCTACGAGCTGGGCAGGCTCGGCGTGGTGCCGCCGACCGCCGAGGAGGTCGACACCGTCCGGCAGTACGCGATCGGGTCGCTGCTGATCGCGACGGCATCGCAGACCGGGCTCGCGTCGCAGCTCGCCGGGCTGGCGCCGCTCGGGCTGGGTGTCGACTGGCTGATCGAGCACCCGGTCCGGCTCGCGGAGGTCACGGCGGAGCAGATCGCCGAGGCGGCGCTGGAGTTCTTCTCGCCAACCAGGTTCACCGGCGTCGTCGTCGGCGACGAGGCCCAGCTGGCCGCGCTGCGATCCCTGGGCGGCGTCGTCGAGTGACCGAGCCCTTCCAGCTGGCGGAGGTGCCCCGGCTCTCGCGGTCCACTGTGGACCGCAACGAGCCGGCGCGCACCGACCCGGAGCGCCTGGCGAAGCTGTGGGAGACCGGGCGGGTGATCATCGTCGACCGCAAGGGCCGCACCCCGGTCCGCGCGGGCGCGACCGAACTGTCGCCCCGGCCGACCGCGGGCGAGCTGCCGCCGGACGCGGTGCTGCTCGGCGAGGCGGACGGCGTCGGCTACTGGGCGATGACGACCGACGAGGAGTTACCCGAGGGCGTGCCGTCGCCGGACTCGTCATGGGGTCTGTGGACCGGCGCGTCGAAGGACGGCGAGGAGTGGCACGACCTGCGCACGACCGGCGCGCTGCTCTCCGACACGGCAGCGGGTCTGTTCACGACGGCGGTCGCGCTGGTGAGCTGGCACGCCAAGGCGAAGTTCTGCGCGAACTGCGGCACCGCGGTCGAGCGGCGCAACGCGGGCTGGGCGACGCACTGCCCGAACTGCGGCCGCGAGGAGTACCCGCGCACCGATCCCGCGGTGATCTGCCTGGTGCACGACGGCGTCGGCGTCAACGGGTCGCACGTGCTGCTGGCGCGGCAACCGATCTGGCCGCCCGCGCGGTACTCGGTGCTGGCCGGTTTCGTCGAGGCGGGCGAGTCGCTCGAAGCGTGCGTCGCGCGGGAGATCGCCGAGGAGGTCGGCGTCGAGGTGTCCGGGATCCGGTACCTGGGCAGCCAGCCGTGGCCGTTCCCGCGTTCGATCATGGTCGGCTTCACGGCGGTCGCGGACGGCACGGTGCCGTTGCACCCGGCGGACGGTGAGATCGAGACGGCGCAGTGGGTGTCGCGCGAGGCGGTGCGCGAGGCGTTGACCACGGAGTTACCGGACCTGAAGCTGCCAGGCCCGACGTCGATCGCCTCCCAAATGATCAAGGGCTGGGCTGCGAGTCAGGAAGAGGAAGCGGCCGCGGCGTTCGCGTTGCGTTCGTAGTCGATCAGCACGACGTAGAACGCGAACAGGCGCACCGGCATGGGCACGTCCGACGGGACGTCCGCGGCGAACGAACGGTGGAACATTCCGTCGTGCTTGATCGTGCCGCGGGCCGAGCCGCGCTGGTGGACCTCCCATGCCGACCGCCATATCGACGGTTTCACGAGCGTAAGGTCGCCGGTCGCCGCCCGGATCGCCCACTCGCGGTGGGTGGCGCGGTCGGCGGTGGCGGCGCGGCCGTCCGGGCCGTGCAGCACGAACCGTTTCCGGCCGTCCCGTTCGATGCGGTACTCGGCTCCGGCCAGGGTGAACCCACAGCCCTCGCGGCGTGCACCCGCGAGTGTCGTCACAGATCCGCCGTCCGACTCGATCTCGTACTCCCGTCGGAAGACACCGTGCCTGCGCGCTCGCAACATGCCTCTCATTGAACCAGCGCGGCTGCGCTACGGTGTCGTGCGCACGGAACGGGGGGAGTCGGATGGTGAGCGTGGCACGCGCGGTCGGGCTTCTGCTGGGGGTGGCCGCGGACGGCGCGTTCGGCGACCCGCGTAGACGGCACCCGGTGGCGGGCTTCGGTCAGGTGGCGGAGCGGGTGGAGAAGGTCCTGTACCGCGACGACAGGATCGCGGGCGTCGTCCACGCGGCGGTGCTGAGCGGCGGCGTGGTGGCCGCGGGTGTCGCGATCGAACGGGCGGGCAGGCGTAACCCGGTGCTGCAGGCACTCACGACGGCCGCGGCGACGTGGCTGGCGCTGGGTGGCCGCTCGCTGGCCGTGCAGGGCGCGGCCATCGGCCGCGAACTCGACGCGGGCGACCTCTCGTCGGCCCGGGACCGGCTCCCGCACCTGTGCGGCCGCGACCCGAGCACCCTCGACGCGGAAGGCCTGGCACGGGCGGCGGTCGAGTCGGTCGCCGAGAACACCTCGGACGCGGTGGTGGCACCGCTGTTCTGGGGCGCGATCGGTGGCGTGCCCGGCCTGCTCGGCTATCGGGCGGCGAACACCCTCGACGCGATGGTCGGCTACCGCTCGCCGAGGTACCGCAAGTTCGGCTGGGCGTCGGCCCGCCTCGACGACCTGCTGAACCTCGCCCCGGCCCGGCTGGCGGCCGCGCTCACGGTCGCGAGCGCACCGGTGGTCGGCGGCTCGTGGCGAGGCGCGTGGCAGGCGTGGCACCGCGACGCGTCCGCACACCCGAGCCCCAACGCCGGCCGCGTGGAGGCGGCGTTCGCCGGCGCGCTGGAGGTCCGGCTCGGCGGCCGCACGGTGTACCGCCACGGCGTGGAGGAACGCCCGATCCTGGGCGAGGGCCGCACCCCGGACTCGGGCCACGTGACACGCGCGGTCGAACTCTCGCGAGTGGTGGGCGGCCTGACCGCCGCGGTCAGCGTGCTGCTGGCACTGCTCCGCGGCCGCCGCTGAAAGCGCACCCGCTTGCTCGCTACCTCAGTGCGCGTTCGCGGGCTTCTTCTTCCGCGATCTGCTGGGCCACCGAGACGCGGCGCGGGCGGTCGGGCCTCGGGCCGGCCAGCGCGCCGCCGGGTTTGATCTCGCGCCAGGTGAAGTACAGCCACGCGAGGATGGCCATCGCACCGAACGCGATCCACTGCAGTGCGTACGACAGGAACGGGCCCGCGTCCAGGTCGGGCAGTGGCAGCGCGCCGAGCACGCCAGGGTTGCCGTCCTCCAGCTGCAGGTAGCCGGGGCGGAGGTCGAGGCCCGTCGCGCGGGCGACCACGCCGGACCCGACCGCGTACACCTGCGGCCGCCCGCCATCGGACTCGGCGCGGCGGTCGCGGGGGTCGCGTTCGTCGGCGCGGAGGCGGGCGGTCAGGGTCACGGTGCCGGCGGGCGCGGCGGCGTAGCCGGGCACGGTGACGGACTTGTTGCCCTGGACGGGCCGCACGTACCCGCGGTCGACGACGACCACCGACCCGTCCGCGAGCCGGAACGGGGTGAGCACCTCGAACGCGGGTTGCCCGAGCACGGTCCGCAACCGGGCGACGACCTCCTCGCCCGCCAGGTACTCGCCGGTGACCCGCACCGTCCGCCACTCGGTGGCCGCGTCGGGACGGGTACCGTCCGGCAGCAGCCTCGGGAGGTCGGCCGGGTTCGCGTTGGCGGCGTGGGTGATGGCGGCGTTGGTGGTGGACCGCTCCTCGTGACGGTTGAACTGCCACGGCGCGAGCAGCGTGAAGCACACGCCGGCGAAGATCAGCACCAATGCCGTCAGTGCCAACCATCCCGGGCGAAGCAACAACCGCAACCGCACGCCACCCATGCTAGTGGCCCGGCCACTAGAGACCGGTCAGCGCCGCCCTGGCCGCCGCCACCGCCTGGGCCCCGTAACCACCGCCGAACAGCACGGTGTGCACGAGCAGCGGGAACAGCTGGTGCAGCGCGATCCGGACTCGCCACCCGTCGGCGAGCGGGTCGGCCTCGTCGTAGGCGGCGACGATCCGCTCCAGGTGGGGGCACCCGAACAGGTGGAGCATGGCGAGGTCGGTCTCGCGGTGCCCACCGTGCGCGGCCGGGTCGATCAGCCAGACGTGCCCGTCGGCGCCCCACAGGACGTTGCCGCTCCACAGGTCGCCGTGCAGCCGGGCGGGTGGCTCGGCGGGCCCGGCCAACTCGCCGATCCGCTCGCACACCGCCTCGATGGGCCCGTGATCGTGGAGGACGCCCTGGTCGACGGCGGTCCGCAGGTACCGCAGGATGCGGTGCTCGGCGTACCACCGAGGCCAGTCCGGCCCGGTCTCGTTCCGCATCGGGGCGAGCCCGATCCACGCGTCGGCGGGTCCACCGGGCGGCGGCGCCCCGAACCCACCCGCACCCGACCGGTGCAGCGCGGCGAGCCCACGGCCGAACGACTCGGCGGCGGCCACACTCGCCGATCCGGTCGGCACGGCGTCGATGACCAGCCATTCCGCGTCGTGTGTGACCACCAGTGGGCAGCGAAATCCGGCACTGTCGGTGCCCGCGACCGCGTCGGCCAGCCACCGCAACCCGGCCGCCTCGGCCAGCACGCCGCTCTCGTGGTCGTGCCGCTTCGCCACCACCTCGGTGCCGTCCTCGAGCCGCAGCCGGTACGCCCCGCCCAGCGGCACCGTCCTGACGACCGCCTGCTCCAGCAGCGCGCTCAGTCGAGGTGGGCGCGGATCCACTCGACCATTCCCGGCATCGCGGCCTCCACCAGCCCGAGCATGTCGACGAACCCCGTGAAGTCGCCGTAGTACGGGTCCGGCACCTCCGGCTCGGTGGCATGCGGGTCGAACGAGCGGAACATCACGAGCCGCTCGTCGCTGTCACCCTGGTGCTTGAGCAGGTCCCGCAGCGCGCCGTCGTGCCCGCGATCCATGGCGAGCAGCAGGTCGGCCGACAGGTGGTCCTCGTTCACCTGCGCGGCCACGTGGCCGGTCGGGTAGCCGTGGTCGGACAGCACCCGTCGCGCTCTCGGGTCGGCCGGTTCACCGACGTGCCACGGGCCGATGCCCGCGCTCGTCACCCGCACCCGGTCGGCGAGGCCGGCCCGGCGCAGGTGCTCGGTCAGGACCAGCGCCGCGACCGGCGATCGGCAGATGTTGCCGGAGCAGACGAAACACACGTGCACAGGTGCGAGTCTGCCCGATCACGGGGAGGGGCGTCGACCAGCACACAAGTGTCCGTACTCCTCGTCCCCGCCGCTGACGAAGCCCGTCACCTATGAGCGCGCTCGCCGTAGTCGGTCGTGCCGGCCGCCAGTGCGCGAAGTGCCCGCGCCAACCGGCCCGCCATGTCGGATCGCAACCGGTCAGCGGCCACCTCCGGTGGCACGAACTCCACGGCGGCCAGTTCCCCGTCGATCGGTCGGATGGCGGCGGCCTGATCGTCGGTCACCGTGCCCGCGTCGAACACGAAAACCAACTGGTCGTCCCAAGGGCCGTGTGGGCCGTCCCAGTCCACCAGCAAGGGGCGCCCCGCCACGATGACCAAACCCAGCTCTTCCCGCAGTTCACGTTCGGCGGCGGCACGCGGCGGCTCGTTCGCTTCGGCCATGCCACCCGGCAGGTCCCAGTGCTCCTTGTAGGTCGGATTGACCAGCAACACCCGTCCCGCCGGGTCCCGCACCAGCACATCCGCCGCGACCCGCTTCCGTGCCTGCTTGGCGTTGCCTTCGGCCAGGTACGCCCACCGTTCGGCGTCAGTCACACCGGCCACCCGGCATCCGTCGCGGGCTTGCGCGGGGTGATCGACGTCAGCGCGTCCAAGAACCCGGCGACCGCTGGCACGGACGCGTGCGGGCGCAACGCCGAACCCAGCCGGTCCAGCTTGGTGCGCACCCGCGCCGACGTCAGCTGCTCCGTCACCTGGCACAGTTCGGTCCCGATGACGGCGGCCTCGTCCACGCGGCCCGCGTCGACCAGGACCCCCGCCAGCGTCAGCTTCCCGAACGCGCGGGACCGCACCCGGTCACCCACACGCAGCTGAATCACCCGTCGAGCCAGTTGTTCGGCCCCCGCAAGATCGCCCAGCTGCCGCAGGCACAGCGCCGCCTCCGACGCCAGCGCGGCCTCGTCGAAACCGGCGATCCATTCGGCAGGCGTCTCACCTTGACCCGAGGTGAGGGCGTGCTCCGAGGTATCCAGCGCGGTCGTGCACGCGCGCCGGTCGCCCTGTGCGGCCAGCCCTCGTGCCCGCATCGCGTGAAGCCGCGCCACCAACCGTGTGGTGCCCGACGTGCCCGCTGTGCGATCCAGCCCGACCCCCGCGATGCGGACCGCGTCCCCGGCCTGGTTCAGTTGCCCCGCCAGGTGGGACATCGACGCGCACACGTTCGCGGCGAGCGCGGCATGGTCGGCGGCGGACGCCAACCGGTATGCCCGCCCGAAGTGGTTGCGGGCAGCCGCGTCGTCACCGGAGTCATGCGCGAACCAACCGGCGATGTGTGTCAGTGAGCACGCGGCCGCGAACAGGTCGGCATCCGCCGGGCCGGTGGCGTCCACCAGGCGCGGCCCGATCTCGGTACGGAGGTATCGCACCACCGTCCCGTACATCTGGCCGCCGCCGACCCGCCGGTCAGCCGCCTGGAACGCGTCGGCCATGGCGCGGATCGCGGCGACGTCAGGCGGGGACTCGCTGAAGTGGCCGCTGTCGGACCGGGACGGGCCGGACGAGGAGTCCGGGCGTCGTTCATCCCACAGCGGCCGTACCGGGCGGCGGTGCGTCCCGCTTGGGCGGAATCCCAGCTCGGCGTCGGAGAGCGCCCCCAGCACCCCGCGGAACGCCGCCCGGTAATCCGCGTTCGGCCACCGGATACGTCCCCGCTCCAGCCGGGCCACATACCCGTCGTCCAGGATGCCCGGCCGGTCCGTGTTCGACGTCAGCCAGCCGTTGGCTGACTCGGCCAGTTCGGCGCGCGACATGTGCGCGTCCGGCACCCGCAGCGACGGTGTCGCCTCACGCGCGGCCCGTAGCCGATCGTTCCGCTCCATGACGGCTCTCTCCGTCGTGCGTCCAATGCCCCCTCATCTTGCCCCCCGCGATGCCCTGGGCACATGCCGTGTTGATCAGAGCCCTACCAACCGACGCTGATCGTGTGCCCGCCACAGACCACGGCCAACCCGGTACGTCCCCGACCGCCGGGGCGGCCGTAAACCGCGGGTGCCCGTGCGGCGTGGGCCGGTCGGCGGACGACCGGACGCTGGGTCTACCGCGTGGTGTCGATGCCGGGCCGATACTGGCTGAACCGCCGGGTGTGCGGCACCTGGCGAAGCTGGGCAATGACGAGTGCTGGTACACGCTGTGTGGCCCAAAGGTCCCAGATGGACATCGGTGCCCCACAGCGGCCGAGTTGCGAGCAGCGGGCGTGTGGACGCTCCTGTCTTGCTCTGGGTGTCACCAGGTGTACCTCGTCAGCTAGGCGCGCATCCTTGACCACCTTGTCGACGGCGTTGCGTGGCCCGTGTCCGGCGAGTCCTCGACGCGCACGCTCCTCGGCGTGGGCCCGCGGGGTACCGCCTAGGATCTGGTACGTGACTGACCTGCGGCATCACGGTGACGTGGATGCGGAGCCGGGGCTGGCTGACTTCGCCGTGAACGTCCGCGGCAGTGCCCCGCCGGCCTGGCTGCGCGAGCGCCTGGTGGCGGCCGTCGACCGGCTCGGGACCTACCCGTCCGCCGCCGACGACCGCCGGGCCCGCGAGGCCGTCGCCGCCCGCCACGGTCGCGATCCCGACGAGGTGCTGATCCTCAACGGCGCGGCGGAGGGCTTCGCGCTCCTTCCGGTGCTGCGACCAAGGCTGGCCGCGCTGCCGCACCCGTCGTTCACCGAGCCCGAGGTCGCGCTGCGGGACGCGGACATCCCCGTCCACCGCGTCTTCGACGGCAACGTCCCGGACGACGCGGACCTGGTCGTCGTCGGCAACCCCAACAACCCGACCTCGGAACTGCGGCCCGCCGGGGAGATCGCGCGGCTCGCCAGGCCGGGCCGGGTGCTGGTGGTCGACGAGGCGTTCATGGACGCGGTGCCGGGCGAACGCGAGTCCCTCGCGGGCGCCGGCCTGCCGGGGCTGCTGGTGCTGCGCAGCCTCACCAAGACGTGGGCGCTGCCCGGCCTGCGTGCCGGATACGCGCTCGGCGCGCCGGACCTGCTTCGACGGCTGGGAAGGCACCGTCCGCACTGGCCCGTCGGCACGCTCGCCCTCGAGGCCGTCGCCGCCTGCTCGGCGCCGCACGCGGTCGCCGAGGCCGAGCGGGTGGCGGTCGAACTCGCCGGGCACCGGGAGTGGCTGACGGCCGAGCTGAACCGTTTGCCCGGTGTCGACGTATTCCAACCGGCTGCCGCGCCATACCTACTGCTACGGGTGCGCGACGGCGAACGGGTCCGTGCCGGGCTGCGAGATCGGGGGCTCGCGGTCCGGCGCGGCGACACCTTTCCCGGGCTGACCCCCGACCACCTGCGGGTGGCGGTGCGTGAACCGGCCCGATGTCACGGCTTGCTGACCGCACTCGCGGAACTGACTCGGGAGGTACTGACACAGTGACGACCGTCGGCGACGTCGTCGAGGTGCTGGAGGCGGCCTACCCGCCCGCGCTGGCCGAGTCATGGGACGCGGTCGGGCTGGTGTGCGGGGATCCCGCCGAGCGGGTGGACCGCGTGCTGATCTGCGTCGACCCGGTCGAGTCCACAGTGGACGAAGCGCTCGCGATGGCGGCAGGGCTGGTGGTGGCGCACCACCCGCTGCTCCTGCGTGGCGTGCACGGGGTGCCGGCGAGCACGCCGAAGGGCGGGCTGGTGCACCGGCTGATCCGCGCGGGCGCCGGGCTGTACTGCGCGCACACCAACGCGGACTCGGCGAGTCCCGGCGTGTCCGACGCGCTCGCCGACGCGCTGGGCCTCACGGTCGTCGGCCCCATCGACCCCAAGGAGGACGGGGTCACCGGCATCGGCCGGATCTGCGAGCTGCCCGAGGCGGAGCCGTTCGGTGCGTTCGTCGAGCGGGTCGCGGCCGCGCTGCCCGCGACCGAGGCCGGCGTGCGCGGCGCGGGCGACCCGGATCGTCCCATTAGGACAGTCGCGGTGTCCGGCGGCGCTGGCGACTCCTACCTCGGCGCCGTCGCGCGGCTCGGCGTGGACGCCTACGTGACCGCTGACCTGCGACACCACCCCGCGAGCGAGCACGCGGCGGTGCCCGGCGCGCCCGCACTCGTCGACGTCGCGCACTGGGCAAGCGAGTGGCCGTGGTGCGAACAGGCGGCGGCGATCCTGCGTGATGCCTTCGGCGGTAACGTCGACATCACCGTATCCACGCTTCGCACCGACCCCTGGACCGTCGTAGCGGCCAGGTAGTACCCGGAGGTTCCCAGGGTGAAAGCCGATCCCGCAGTGCAGCGCAGGCTGCTCGAGCTGGCCGATGTCGATGCCGAGCTCGCCAGGGTCGACCACCGGCGCAGGACGCTGCCCGAGCTCGCGGAGATCGCCGAGGCCGAGAAGTCCGTGCAGACCCGCAAAGATGCGAAGGTCGCGAACGAGACCGCTCTCGGGGATCTGGACCGCGAGGTGAAGCGGCAGGAGAAGGAGATCGACGCGGTGCGGTCCCGCGAGGACCGCGACCGCGCGCTGCTGGCTGGCGGGACGGTCAACTCGAAGCAGATGACCGACCTGGAGCACGAGCTGACCACGTTGCAGCGCAGGCAGACCACGCTCGAGGACGAGCTGCTGGAGCTGATGGAGCGGCGCGAGGCGGTCGAGCTGGACGGGCAGCACGCCGGGGTCGAGCTGGCGAAGGCCGAGGAGAAGTTGTCGGACGCGGCGAACCGGCGCGACCACGCCCTCGCCGACCTGGAGACCGTGTGGGCGCGGCGGACCGAGGACCGGGCGAAGCTGGTGCCGGGGATCCCCGAGACGCTGCTCGGCCTGTACGAGCGGGTGCGCAAGAACAAGGGGATCGGCGCGGCGCTGCTGCGGGCCAGGCGGTGCGGCGCGTGCCGGATCGAGCTGGACCGCAGCATGATCTCGCGGATCTCGGGCACGGCCGCCGACGAGGTCGTCACGTGCGAGGAATGCGGCGCGATCATGGTTCGCACGACGGAAAGCGGCCTGTGAGGGTCGTTGTCGAGGCCGACGGCGGCTCGCGTGGCAACCCGGGACCGGCAGGCTACGGCGCGGTGGTGTTCGCCGCCGATGGCGCCGTGCTCGCGGAGCGGGCCGAGAGCATCGGCGTCGCGACCAACAACGTCGCCGAGTACCAGGGCCTGGTCGCCGGCCTGACGGCGGCGCGGGAGCTGGGCGCCACCGACGTCGCGGTCCGCATGGACTCGAAGCTGGTCGTCGAGCAGATGTCCGGCCGCTGGCAGATCAAGCACGAGGCGCTGAAGTCGCTGGCGGCGACGGCGAACGACGTGGCGTCGGCGTTCGAGTCGGTGACCTACACGTGGATCCCGCGTGCGCGGAACGCGCACGCGGACCGGCTGGCCAACGAGGCCATGGACGGCAAACCGTCCCGTGCGGAACGACAGGCGCCGCTGGACACGACCGCCCCCGCGCGGTGGATGGGCGCGACGGGCACGCCGACGAGGTTCCTGCTGCTGCGGCACGGGCAGACAGAACTGTCGGGGGAGCGCCGCTACTCGGGCAGGGGCGACGTGCGGCTGACCTCTGCCGGGCAGGACCAGGCGAAGGCCGCGGCGGCCCGCCTGTCACAGCTGGACTTCGCGGCCGTGGTGTCGTCCCCGCTGACCAGGGCGAGGCAGACGGCGGCCGCGATCACGGACCGGGTGGAGGTCCACGACGGCCTGGTCGAGACCGACTTCGGTGACTGGGAGCGGCTGACGTTCGCCGAGGCCGCGGCCCGCGATCCCGAGCTGCACGGCCGCTGGGTCCGGGACCCGGGCGTGGAGCCGCCGGGCGGGGAGAGCTTCGACGCGGTGCTCACCCGGGTGCGGGAGGCGCGGGACGACCTGGTGCGGCGGTACGCGGGGGAGACGATCGTGGTGGTCAGCCACGTGACCCCGATCAAGTCGCTGCTGCGGCTGGGCCTGGACACCGGCCCGTCGCTGCTGTTCCGGCTGCACCTGGACCTGGCATCGCTCTCGGTTGTGGAGTGGTATCCGGACGGTAACGCTTCGGTACGCCTGGTGAACGACGTCTCGCACCTGACCGTGTGACAGGTGCCGGGCCTCCGGCGTTCATGATCCACTTCGGGGCTACCCTGGTAGCGCGGACGAGTCGGCAGGGCGGTCGCGGCGGGCGGTGTCAACGACACGGCTCGCCGAGGAAAGTCCGGACTCCGAAGGGCAGGGTGGTTGCTAACGGCAACCCGGGGTGACCCGCGGGACAGTGCCACAGAGAACAGACCGCCTGGCGTGACCCGTCAGGTAAGGGTGAAACGGTGGTGTAAGAGACCACCAGCACCCCGGGTGACCGGGGTGGCTCGGTAAACCCCACCCGGAGCAAGGTCAAGAGGGAGTCCTTCGCGGGACTCCTGCGCAGGCGTTCGAGGGTTGCCCGCCCGAGCCTGCGGGTAGGCCGCTAGAGCCTGCCGGCAACGGCAGGCCGAGATGGATGACCGCTCACCGGCCGCGAGGCCGGGGACAGGATCCGGCTTACATGCCGGCTCGTCCGCCCGAAGGGCCGCAGCAGTGTGTGTGCGGCTTTTTGATCACGATCGAACCAGCCGGGAAAAGGATGGCCGATTGTGCATGAGTGACAGGATGTTGCGCCGAATGGGGTAATGCTCCAGGGCGGTGTGGCGAACACACCTCCGTCAGTTCCGCTAGGCCAAAAGAGTTAGCGCAGGCAGGTAGTAGCCGGTTGACCCCGCCCCTTCCGCACCTACAGTCATGTGTCTTCGCCGCAGGCGGGTGAAGATCCGTGCAGATTGGTCCGGACGAGTGGCGGATGCGACTTACCGCGCCTTCGACCCGCATCATGTGTGTGGTCAGATGGCACGTCCGAGAGCACTGAGGAGAATGTGAGTGCACCAGGTGTGGATCTACGGAGCGCGTCCCCGCCACTACACATCGTGATGTGGGCGTGCTCTACTCGACTACGAACGCACAACCGCGCGCCGCTCCGCGCACATGGGAGTTAGAACATGATCGCCATGGCCACCCTTGAGTTTGCCCAGGAAACCGGTGGTTTGGGCACGACGAACGTCCGCGACTGGATCCTGAACAACATCATCCCGTTGCTGCTACTCGTGGTGGCTCTCATGCTTCTGTGGCTCGGCGGCGGCAAGGGAGACAACGCGGGCGTCATGCGCCGCCTGGGCGGAGTGATCGTCGCGCTGGCCATCATCGGGTTGGCGGTGACCACGGACGCGGGCAAGAACATCGGTACGTGGATCGCCGGCCTCTTCACCGGCTGAGCAGAGGGCACCTGTGCGTATACGTACCGACGACGAGGTTTACCGCGTCGACGCCGTTTGGCTCGGGCCCCCACGGGCGACGATGCCGTGGCGAGCCCGCTATGTGGCTTGGGGCGTCGGAGTCTTCGTCTTCCTCATGGTGCTCACGGTGGAGCGCCGCCTCGGCATCGACCTGTTCTGGTCGATCGCGTGGGGCATCGTCGCCACCATCCTGCTGACCAGGCTGATCACCTCGAAGATCAGTCACGAGCGGCCGCTGACCGCGGCGGCGGCCATGTGGCTGCGGGAACTCACCGCGCCGAGAGAGGCAACCACGGGTGAGGGTGGCGCCGTCAGCGCTACGAGGGTCCGGGTGAACGCCGACCGGCCGAGGAAGCAGACGCGGGCACAGCGCAACCGGGCTAGAGCCCAGGCGACGTCCCGCCAACGCGGCAAGCAGCGTAACCGGCCCAGGAGGCAGGAGACGAAACGCGGGAGGAGTGGCGGTGTTCGCACGCCGACGCAAGCGCGCGCCTGAGGCGCCCGCACCGTTTTCGCCGGCAGGGCAGCACGCCGGCGCCACGGGCGTTCCCTCGGCCCGGCGCCGGCAACCACAGCAACATTCCCAGCAGCAGCAACAAGGGCAACAACCACAGCTTCACCACGGCCGTCAAGCGGCCCAGGAGCACGGCCTGCCCGACCCACCCATGGCGAGACAGGTGAGACCGCCGGCGCAGTACCGACCCGCCGCCGACAGCAAGCGCAACCGACGTCTTCCAGGGGAGCAGTCCATTCCCACGTACACCCCGTCGATCGCCGCGAGGAGCATCGACGGTCATCTGCTGCGCAATGGCACCGACGTGTTCGCGTGGTACCGGCTCGCGCCCCAGCGCTGGTCGTTCCGCTCGGACTCGCAGCGCCAGGACCTCATCGCCGCCATCGCGGGCCAGTACGCCGAGCTGCACGGCAGATGGATGCACCTGCGGGTCACGACGCGGCCGTACCCGATCCGCATGTGGGCAGAGGCGCACGTGCACAACGCGGTCAACCGCCTGCCCGACGCGGCGGGCGCGCTGTCCTTCGACGACTACCTGATCGGCGAGCAGCAGCAACTGCTCGGCCGGTCGATGGCGGAGAAGGAGGTGTACCTGGGGGTCCAGGTGCAGACCCGCAACATGGTGGACCGCGCGGTCGAGCGTGCCGCTCCGCTGCTGCGCAGGATCTTCCCGGCCGCGGTGGACGCCGAGCTGCTCGCGATCGACTCCGAGGTGGAGCACCTTGACCAGGTGATCGCCTCCGCCGGGCTGGAGGGGCGGCCGGTGACGGCCGAGGAGATGTCCTGGCTGATGCACCGGTCGTGCTCGCTGGGTCTGCCCGCGCCCCGCAACCTGCCCGCGGTGCCGGGTGCGGCGTGGGAGCCGGAGGACCTGGCGTCGTTCACCGACGCGGCGGACTTCCACCAGGAGCCGTACTCGCCGACCGTCACGGTCCGCGGCCGCACCGGCTCGAACGCCGGCATGACGCGGCACGTGGTGGTGCTGACCGTCGGCCAGATGCACGGGCTGCAGATCCCGGACATCGACGACCCGTGGGTACAGCACAGCGACCGTCTCGCCGCCTCTGTGGAGTGGTCCGCCCGTATCTATGTGCGGCGCCCCGAGGAGGTGTCTGGTGAGCTGCAGCGGCAGATGAACAAGGTCCGCTCGCAGGTCCGGCACTACACCGACGAGCACGAGCTGGAGCCGCCGCAGTCTCTGGCGCGGCAGGCGTCGCGGGTGCTGGAGATCGACGACGAGATGACGTCGGGCTTCACCGCGCTCGCCACCCGCGTGCGGTCGTGGTGGCGGCTCTCGGTGTCCGGCACGACCGAGCGGGACGCGCTGCGGCTCGCGCAGCAGGTGCTGGAGCTGTACAAGCCGAAGGTCGCGATCGAGCACCCCGAGGCGCAGTACGCGCTGGCCCGCGAGTTCATCCCGGGTGAGTCGCTGTCGTCGTCGGCGTACATGCGGCGCGGTTCGGTGGTGTGGGCGGCGGCCTCGGTGCCGACCGCGACCGCCGAGGTGGGCGACCGGCGCGGCATCCTCCTCGGCGAGACGTGCACGGCGACCAGGCGCCCGGTGGCGTGGGACCCGTGGATGGCGCAGGAGATCCGCGACGGGTCCGGTCTGACCGCGATGGTCGCCGGTCTCGGTGGCGGCAAGTCGTTCCTGGGCGGTGGCATCGTCTACAAGACGCTGCGCGCCGGCGCGCACTGGACGATCCTGGACCCGTCGGGTCCGCTGACGAAGCTGTGCGACCTGCCGGAGCTGCGGCCGTACGCGCGGCCGATCAACCTGCTGAACGCGCAGCCGGGCATCCTCAACCCGTACCGGGTGGTGGCGGAGCCGCAGTACGAGCACTTCGTCGAGGAGGACGACCCGGAGCGGGCGTGGCGCCGGGAGAAGGCGCTCGCCGCGGCCACCCGCCGCCGCCTCGCGCTGGACGTGCTGACCGGGTTGCTGCCCTACGACATCGCCCGGATGCCGCAGACCAGGATCGTGCTGCTGCGTGCGGTCCGGATGGTCGGCGGCCGCGTGGACGCCGACCCGAGCCTGGTGTTCGAGGCGCTGCGCCGCGACGCGTCCGAGCACCACGAGCACGCGGTGGTGGTGGCGGACTTCCTTGACGAGATGCGGGAACGCATGTCGCTGCTCATCCCGGAGAAGGACGCCGACCCGTACAACGAGACACGCGACGACCGGCTCACGGTGATGACCATGGCCGGTCTGACCCTGCCGAAGGACGGCGTCGGCCGTGAGCACTGGACCGACGCCGAGTCCCTCGGTGTCGAGATGCTGAACCTGGCGGCGTGGCTGACGCAGCGGTCGATCTACGAGCGGCCGAAGGACACCCGCAAGGGCGTGTGGATCGACGAGGCGTTCTTCCTGTCCGAGGTGCCGACGGGCCGGGTGCTGATGAACCGGTTCGCGCGTGACTCCCGTAAATGGAACGTCCGGGTGCTCCTGTCGTCCCAGATCCCCGCCGACTTCCTCCGCATCCAGGGCTTCGTCACGCTGCTGGACTCGGTGTTCGTCGGACGGCTGGACGACGACCAGGCGCAGGAGGACGCGCTGCGCCTGCTGAAGGTCCCGGTCGGCGCCGGCTACGAGCAGGTGGTGGCCTCGCTTGGCCGCCGCCCGGGCGGCCAGCGCGACACGGTCCGCGACACCGCGCCCCGGCAGTTCATCTTCGCCGACGGCGCGGGCGGTGTGGAACGCATCCGCATCGACCTGTCCGGCCCGCACCTTGACCACCTGCGCAAGGTCATGGACACCACCCCGGACGCGCTGCGCGACATGACGCCGGGCGCGGTCCTGTCGCCAGACTCGCACGCCCCGGAGCTCCCGTCCGACGATGACGGCGAAGGCCCCCCGCTCGACGGCTCGGTCGACGACGAGGGCCGCTACGCCGACGCCGAGGACGAGTTCGAGATGGCGGCGGACTTCGAACTCGGCCTCACCGACGACGACCCCAGCGCGGACGTGGACCCGGCAGGCCCGCCGGACGGTTCCGGCAACGGAAAAAAGGCAGGCAAACGCGGGCGGGTCGATGCCGCATGAGCGGAGCTGGTCATCCCCTCGGCGGTCACCAACCCACAAGCATTCGACTACCCCGGGGCTCGGCCGGGGCCGGCGAAGGCGGCACAGCATGATCACGATCATGGCGGTGGTAGCCGCCGTGCTGTTCTTCGCAGCGCGGCGGCGAAAAAGACGCGGTACAGCGAATCCGGCCAGGCGTAGGGGCCGGATTGCTTCACTCGCGATCGTCGCGGGCATCCTCGGCATGCAGGCGATCTTCGGATCGCCCGCGATGGCACAGCAGCAGGACACCAGCTGCGCGCCGTTCCCGGAACGCCCCGGCGCCGGCATGGTCGGCGCGATCGACCCGTCGCAGGGCAACGGTGAGGCGGGTGGGCCGTACACCAACGACAAGTTCCCGAACAGCCCTTACCTGGACCACGGGTACGCGGGAATGGTCTGGCACGTCTACGACCCGAACTGCCAGCAGCCACTGTCGATCTCCGATCCCAGCGTCACGATCGACACCTGGGCGGGCAACGAGCTGTTCAACATAGGCAAGAACATCGTCGGTGCCACCAACTCGCTGCACTACACGCTCTACAACGGTGGTGTGCTCGGCGGGTTGAACGAGCAGATCGGCGCGGCAGCGAACGCCATCTTCGACAACATCTACACGCAGCTGTTCAGCGTCTTCATGCTGGTGCTCGCGGTACTGATGTTCCGGCAGATCTGGCGGGGTGACCTGGCTTCGGTGTCCAAGCGCGGCCTGTTCGCGCTCGGTGGCATGTGGCTGGCGGCGTCCACACTGGTGCTGGTCAACAACTACGACGCCATCGACCGGCTGATCGTGGAGACCACCACCGGCATCCAGAACGGGTTCCGCGACCCGGACGAGGACCGGATCCAACGGGACGTGCTGCCAACCGAACTGCACACCAGGATCGTCTACGAGAACTGGCTGCGTGGTGAGTTCGGGCAGCCGGACGCCCCGCAAGCCGAGGAGTTCGGCCGTCCCCTCCTGGCCGCGCAGGCGTGGAAGTGGGACGACCTGGTGTCCGGGAACGACGCCAACGATCAGGCCGAGGCGGCGAAGCGGGCCGAGTACCAGAGGATCTACAACGAGCTGGGTTCCGCGCAGGGCTACTTCAGCGGCACGGAAGGAAGCCGTACCGGGTCGGGGTTCCTGGCGTTCTTCCAGTCGCTGGTCTACTCGCTGTTCCAGTTCCTCGCGAAGCTCGCGGTCCTGCTGGCGCAGCTGCTGCTCCGCATCTTCACGCTGGCGGCGCCGGTGATCGGCCTGGTGGCGCTCGTCCACCACGACATCCTGCGCAAGGTCGGCAAGGCGGTCGGCGCGGTCGTGCTGAACGTGCTGATCCTGGCCATGCTGGCCGGCATCCACTTCAAGTTCCTGCAGCTGATCTTCGGCCCGGACGTGAAGCTGTCGATGCTGACGCAGATGCTCCTCGCGGGCATCGTGACGCTGGTGTTCATGCTGGTCGGCAGGCCGATGAAGCGGATGTGGCAGATGGTGGAGCTGTCCGTCGGCGCGGTCGGGGCCTCCGTGCCCACCGCGGCGAGCGGCGGGCTGTTCTCCCGGTTCCGCCGTCGCAAGGGCGAGGACCAGCGCGGGCCACAGGACGATTTCTGGGACAACCTGCGGGACGAGGAGCTGGCGGGCGACACCGTGGCCACCACATCGCGGCCCGGCGGGCGCAGGCCGCGGCCGGAGGCGACGGGGCCGGTCATGGCGACCGCCGAGCGGCTCGACACGCAGCGGCAGTCGCTCGGGCAGAGCGCGCTCGGGCTGCCGCCCGCGCGGGGCGACGGCGATGCCGTGCTCATGCCGAGTGGCCCTGGCGGTCGCAACGACCCGGCCGGTGCGCTGCCACCACGCCGCAGCAGGGTCGTGGACACGAACCCCGTGCACGACCGGGACTGGGGCGAGGACGCGATGGTCGTCCCGTCGCAGGTCAGCAGTCCACGCAACGAGGGCAGGCTCGACGCGGCACCGATCGCGGCGCCCAGGGCGAACCCGAGGGCGGCGGACGTCGAGATGGTCGCCGGGCGACCGGTGCACGTCGTGTACCGGCCGTCGCGGGGCCTCGAGGTGCGTGAGCCCGCACCGCGCCGCATGCCGTTGCGGGACGGGCCACGCGAGACCGACGCGGTGGTGAGGTGACATGCCGATTCGTACCAACCGCGGGCGCGCCGCGGTCTACCGGCGCCTGTGGGGCTGGCCCATGCGCTCGCCCCGCCACCTCACCGTCGTGGTGTGCGTGGTGGCCGTGCTGGTCATCGCGATCGGCATCCTCGTCCCCCAGCTGACCGGCGGGACCAAGCCGGGTGGCGCGGCGGCCGAGTCGTCGGACACCACGACGACCACGGCGCCGAGCTGGCCCGGCACCACGAACACCCCGGGCGTGACGGGCTCGACGAGTGCCCTGCCGACGAGGATCACCGAGCCGCCGTCCGCGCCGACGTCCGCACCGCCGGACCCGGCCGCGCTGGATGTCGCCGACTCCTGGGCCAAGGCATGGGTGAACCACCCGGTGGGCGTCAGCGTGGAGGACTGGCTGGCGGACCTGCGGCCGTTCACCACCGAGGAACAGCTCACGGAGATGGCGACGGTCGAGCCGGGCAACATCTCCGCCACGAAGGTGACCGGCGACCCCGAGACCGTGGAGTCCTTCACGAGCTCGGTCAAGGTGGAGCTGCCGACCGACGACGGCAACCTGCTCATCACGGTGATCGACACCCCCGATGGCTGGCGGGTCGCCTTCTACGAGCAGGTGAGTTGACGTGAAGAGTGCGGTGATCGTCGGGGGGTTGGTCGTCGTCGTGACGGTCGCTGTCGCCGGGGTCAGTGCGGTCACCCAGGTGGTGACGCAGGACCAGGCGGCCGACCAGGCCAGGGCGAGTGGCGCCCTCACCTGCAACGCGAGCCTCGGCCCGATCACGTCGGGCCCGGCAGGCAGCGGCGCGGGTGACGCGTCGAAGCTGAGCGGCGAGCAGCGCGACAACGTCGCCATGATCATCGCCATCGGCAAGGAACGGCAGCTGCCGCCGCTTGCGTGGCAGGTCGCGATCCAGGCGGGCATGACAGAGTCGGGGCTGCGCAGCCTCAACCACGGCGACCGCGACTCGCTCGGCATGTTCCAGATGCGCCCTTCGATGGGCTGGGGCTCGCCCTCGGAGGTCACGGACCCGGACTACGCGATCAACAAGTTCTACGACGTGCTGGAGAAGGTCCCGAACTGGGACGAGCAGCGTCCCGGCGAGTCGGCACAGGACGTGGAGCGGTCGGCGTTCCCGGACCGCTACCACAAGTGGGAGCCGATGGCGGCCCACCTGATCGGCAACGTCGGCCTGGTGCCGGACCCGACGGGCTGCGGCCAGGGCACCGGCCTGCTGGTGCCCGCACCGACCAAGGCGGCGGGCAACGCGATCCAGTGGGCGCTTGGCCAGCAGGGCAAGCCCTACCAGTGGGGCGCGGCGACCTCGCACGAGAACTCGTTCGACTGCTCCAGCCTGATGCTGCAGTCCTACCGCGCGGTGGGCGTCACTCTCCCGAGGGTTTCCCGGCAGCAGTACCGGGCGGGCGCGATGCTGCCGGTGGAGCAGGCACAGCCAGGTGACCTGCTGTTCTGGGCCTACGACACCAGCAACCCGGACACCATTCACCACGTTGCGATGTACATCGGGGACGGCAAGATCGTGGAGGCTCAGCAGACCGGTGTGCCCGTGCACATCCGCCCGGTCCGCTGGGGCGAGGCGGAGCTGATGGGCCAGGCCGTGCGGCCTGGCGTATGACCGAGGGGGCGCGAAGACCATGTACACGCCAGAACCGAGCCGGCCCCGGATGGGCAGGCCCGCGCCGAGCACCCCGCTGCAGGACTACCTGCGGAACCCGCACCCCGGCACGCCCGCCGACTACGTGGTGCTGCCGAAGTCGCTCGTGGAGGCGATGCCACTGCCGTGGCAGAACGCGATGACGCAGATCCTGCAGGAGTTCCACCAGGCGTACGGGCACCTCGACTGGCCGGAGTACCGGGTCGTGCCGTCCCGCAAGGAGATGCTGGTCAACCTGGACGAGGAACAGCTCGCCGAGGTCGGCTACCTCGTGGAGATCGATGTGGACGGTGAGCTCGTGTACCGCGAGCGCAGCGGTCGGCGCATCGACAACCCGGAGGACACCGAGGTGCTGGTGTCCGTGCTGGACCCGATCCCCGACGAGTACCGCAACGCCAATGAGGACACCCCCCCGCGCGGATTCCCCGCACAGCAAGTGGGTCCCTGGTCGTAGGCTATTTCCCATGGCTGACAACAACCCGGACCCGGGCTGGTACTTCTGCACGAAGCACAACCGGGTAGAGCACGGTGAAGTGTGTCCCGCGATCAACCGCATGGGGCCCTACCCCGACAAGGAGACCGCGGCCAACGCGCTGGAGATCGCCAGGCAGCGCACGGAGGCGTGGGACAAGTCCGAACGAAACTGGGACTAGTCCGCCTCCCCGGCAGGCCCAGACCCTCGCACAAGGATCCATGACCCCTGGCCCGGGGTAGGGTGCCCCGCGTGGTGGTGCGCACGAACAATGACCGGATCGGGTTCGGAAACGTCCGGGAGGAGTTCGCGCTGCCGCCGGACTTCCCCCCGGCCGTGCTGGACGAGGCGGCGCGAGCGGCGAACCGGACCCATGACGGGCACAAGGACGCCACCGACCTGCCGCTGGTCACCATCGACCCGCCGGGCGCCAAGGACCTCGACCAGGCCATGGCGGTGGCGCGGCGCGGCGCGGGTTTCCGCGTCCACTACGCCATCGCCGACCTCGGCGCGTTCGTCGCACCCGCTGGAGCGCTGGACCACGAGGTCCGCGGCCGAGGGCAGACGATCTACCTGCCGGACGGCAACGTCCCGCTGCACCCGCCGGTACTGAGCGAGGGCGTGGCGAGCCTCCTTCCCGGACAGATCACGCCCGCCGCACTGTGGACGCTGGACTGCGACGCCGACGGCGCGCTCGAACAGGCCCACGTCCGCAGGGCCCTGGTTCGCTCCCAGGCCCGCTACGACTACGAAACGGTCGACGCCGCGCTGAAGAACGGCACCGTGCATCCGTCGCTGGCGGCGTTACCCGCGATCGGGCGCCTGCGGCGGGAGCGTGCCGTGCGGCGCGGCGCGGTGGAGCTGCAGCTGCCGGACCAGGAGGTGGAGCCGGACGGCGACGGCTGGCGCCTGACGTTGCGACCACGCAGCGAGGTCGACGCCTGGAACGCCGAGATCTCCCTGCTCACCGGCATGGCCGCGGCGGAGCTGATGCTCGACGCGGGGATCGGCATCCTGCGCACGCTGCCCGACCCGGAGAACGGCGCCGTGAAGTGGCTGCGCCGCTCCGCCCGCTCGCTGGGCATCACGTGGCCGAGGAACATGGACGCCGCCGAGCTGCTCGCCGGTCTCGACCCGAATCGCCCCGAGGCGCTGGCCCTGTTCATGGACGCGACCCGCCTGCTGCGCGGCGCCGGCTACACGGTGTTCGACGGCACCCATCCCGAGCTGGCCACGCACGCGGGGATCGCCGCCCCGTACGCGCACGTCACGGCGCCGCTGCGCAGGCTGGTCGACCGGTTCGGCGCCGAGATCTGCCTCGCGATCGCCGCCGGCGACGAGGTGCCGGAGTGGGTGCGCGAGGCGCTGCCCGCGCTGCCCGACGTGATGGCCGGTTCCGACACGCTCGCGAACAAGGTCGACAAGGCCTGCCTGGACCAGGTGGAGGCATGGGTGCTGCGCAACCGGATCGGGCAGGAGTTCGAGGCGATCGTCCTGCGTGCCGAGGGCAACTCCGCGGACGTCTTCCTGACCGGCCCGCCGGTGATCGCCAAGTGTGCGAATGGTGACCTTTCGGAGGGCGAGACGATCCGCGTGCGTTTGACTGGGGCGGACGCGGAGGCTCGCAAGGTGGTCTTCGAGCGCGCGTAGCACCAAAGGAGATTGCGTTGACCGACGTGACAGGCCTGACGGTGGGGGTGCTCGGCGGCACCGGTCCGCAGGGGAAGGGCCTCGCGCTGCGCTGGGCCAAGGCGGGCATCAAGGTGATCATCGGGTCGCGCAGCGCCGAGCGTGCGCAGGCGGCCGCCGACGAGCTTGGCAGCGACGTGCCCGGCGTGACCGGCGCCGACAACGCCACCACGGCCGCCGACGCGGATGTGGTGCTGGTCGCGGTGCCGTGGGAGGGCCACGACGCGCTCCTGGAGTCGCTGCGCGACCAGCTCGCTGGCAAGATCGTGATCGACTGCGTGAACCCGCTCGGCTTCGACAAGCAGGGCCCGTTCGCGCTGCCGGTCGAGGAGGGCAGCGCCGCGCAGCAGGCCGGGAAGCTGCTGCCGGAGTCGCGGGTGACGGCCGCGTTCCACCACGTGTCGGCCGTGCACCTTGCCGACCTGACGATCGCCGAGCTGGACACGGACGTGCTGGTCCTCGGCGACGACCGCGAGGCCACCGATCTGGTTCGCGCGCTGGCCGACGCGATCCCCGGCATGCGCGGCGTGTACGGCGGCCGCCTGCGCAACGCGCACCAGGTGGAGGCGTTCACCGCGAACCTGATCGCCATCAACCGGCGCTACAAGGCGCATGCCGGCATCCGCATCACGGACGTGTAGATGGACGCGTCGCCACATAGCATCGAGATGTCCGAGGCCGAGCGGGAACTCGCGCTCGCGGTCCTCTCCGGCGAGACGGTGGTGGTGAACGTCCGCAAGGGCGGCCCGCACAAGCGCCTGGTCCCGTGGCTGGCCGACGAGGGTCTGCTGACCTACGTCGGCCACGCGGGCAACCGGCACGACTGGCCGGAGTCGCCGTTCGCGAACCCGTTCGTCAAGCTGGCCAGCGCCGACCGGGCCACCATGGTGACGAGAGGGCGCGCAAATAGGGCATGGCGGCGCCCGCCGCGCCTATTTGCGCGCCCTCTAGTACCGCGAGTGGCTGCACCAGCAGCCCGTGCTGCTGCGCCGGATCCCCGAGCTGGCTGGCCGGGCGCTGGGCTGCTGGTGCGCGCCGGCGGCGTGCCACGCGGACGTACTGGCGGAGGAGGCCCGACTTGCTGGTGGATGACCTGGGAGAGCCGGTCCCGCTCGCCGCGACGCCGAAGCGGGTGGTGAGCCTGGTCCCGTCGCTCACGGACGCGATCGAGGCGAGCGCCCCCGGCCTGGTGGCTGGCGCGACGGACTACTGCACCCACCCCGAGGGCCTGGACGTTCCGCGCGTCGGCGGCTCGAAGTACCCGCGCGTGGACGCGGTGCTGGACCTGCGACCCGACCTGGTGGTGGCGAACGCGGAGGAGAACCGCCCCGAGGACGTGGCCCGCATCCGCGCGGACGGCATCCCGGTGTGGGTGACCATCGCGGCCGCCACGGTCCCGGAAGGGCTCGGCTCGGTGCGCAGGCTGCTCACGCAGGGCCTGGAGCTGGCGGAACCGGAGTGGCTGGTGGCCGCGGAGGATGCGTGGCGCACGCCTGCGCCGGTGTGGGCGCGGGCGGTGATCCCGGTGTGGCGCAAGCCGTGGGTGGTGGTCGGCCGCGACACGTTCGCCGGCGATGTGCTGCACCGCCTCGGCGTGGCGAACGTGTACGCGGACCACAAGGACCGCTACCCGAGGCCGTCGCTGGCGGAGCTGAACGACGCGGGCGCCGACCTCGTGGTCCTCCCGGACGAGCCGTACGAGTTCACCGCCGACGACGGCCCGGAGGCCTTCCCCGGCCTGCGGTACGCCCTGGTCGACGGCCGCCACCTGACGTGGTGCGGCCCGTCACTGGCCGAGGCACATGCGGCGCTCCTCAGCGGAATGCGTCCGTAGCCTCGATCAGCGCGTCGAGGATGCCCATGTCCGTGACCGCGTGCCCGGCGCGCGGCACGATCGTCAGCGCGGAGTCCGGCCACGCGCGGTGCAGGTCCCACGCGGTGACCGGCGGGCAGACCACGTCGTAACGGCCCTGCACGATGCGCCCCGGAATGCCCGCGAGCTTGCCGGCGTCCCGGATCAGCTGGTCGTCGTCGAGCCAGCCCGCGTGCGTGAAGTAGTGCAGCGCGAGCTTGGCGAACGCGATCGCGAACCTCGGGTTGCCGTACGTCGCGACCAGGCCCGGGTTCGGGGTGAGCGACACGATCGCGCCTTCCCAGCCGCTCCAGGCCGCGGCCGCGTCGGCCGCCCGATCGGGGTCGTCGAGCTGCTTCTGGTAGCCGGCGAGGATGTCGCCGTCGGGGACCTGCGCGGCGAACGCGGCCCACTCCTCCGGGAACAGCGCGCCCGCACCGCCGCGGTAGAGCCAGTCCAGTTCGGACCGCCGCAGCAGGAACACCCCGCGCAGCACGATCTCCGTCACTCGTTCGGGGTGAGTTTGCGCGTACGCCAGCGCGAGCGTGGCGCCCCACGAACCGCCGAACAGCTGCCACCTTTCGATGCCGAGGTGTTCGCGCAGTGCCTCCATGTCGGCGACGAGGTGCCACGTCGTGTTGTGCTCGTCGGGGTCGCGGGTGGCGACGTGCGGGATGCTGCGGCCGCACCCGCGCTGGTCGAACAGCACGATCCGGTACGCGGCGGGGTCGAACAGCCTGCGCTGCAGTGGGGAGGTGCCGCCGCCGGGACCGCCGTGCACGAACACGACCGGTTTGCCGTCGGGGTTGCCGCTCACCTCCCAGTACACCGAGTGCCCGTCGCCGACGTCGAGCATGCCGTTCGCGTGCGCGTCCAGCGGCGGGTAGAAGAAACGCATGCGTGAAGCCTAGATTCGGGGACATGGCAACCGTGCAGTTCGGGAAAGAAACCTCAGGGCGGGGCGAGTTCGTGCGACAGAGGAACCGCTTCACGGACCGCATCACGGCCGACGGTTCGTCCGGCTGGCAGGCGGCGCCCGGCAAATACCGGCTGGTCGTGAGCCTCGCGTGCCCGTGGGCGCACCGGGCGCTGATCGTGCGTGGACTGCTCGGCCTCGACGACGCGATCTCCCTGGCGGTGGTCGACCCGGTCCGCGACGAGCGCGGCTGGCGCTTCACCCTCGACGAGGGCGGCCGCGACCCGGTGCTGGGCATCGAGTACCTGTCGCAGGCCTACCTGGCGTCCGACCCGGAGTTCGACGGCCGGTTCACGGTGCCGTCGATCGTCGAGAGCGAGTCGGGCAAGGTCGTCACCAACGACTACCCGCGGATCACGCTGGACCTGTCCACCGAGTGGCGCGAGTTCCACAGGCCGGGCGCACCCGACCTGTACCCGGAGCACCTGCGCGCGGAGATCGACGAGGTCATCGAGCCGATCTTCCGCAACGTGAACAACGGCGTGTACCGGTGCGGGTTCGCGGGCAGCCAGGAGGCGTACGAGGACGCCTACGACGCGTTGTTCGCCGAGCTTGACCGGCTGTCGGCGCGTTTGGAGAACCAGCGCTACCTGGTCGGCGACCGGCTCACCGAGGTCGACATCCGCCTGTTCACGACGCTGGTCCGGTTCGACGCCGTCTACCACGGCCACTTCAAGTGCAACCGGAACAAGCTGACCGAGATGCCGGTGCTGTGGGCGTACGCCCGGGACCTGTTCCAGACCCCGGGCATCGGCGACACGGTCGACTTCGACCACATCAAGCGCCACTACTACTACACCCACGACGCCATCAACCCGACGCGGATCGTGCCGAAGGGCCCGGTCACCGACTGGGCCGAGCCCCATGGCCGAGGCTGATCACAGCCCGTAGGACCCGTAGGTCGGCGCCCCGGTTGGCCGGTACACGGACGCGACGACCCCGCCGTCGGTGGTCCGCGACGACACGAGCTTCAGTCCGGTCGGCACGGTGCCGTCGAACAGCCGCTTGCCGGTGCCAAGGAACACGGGGAACACGGTGAGCCGGAACTCGTCGATGAGCCGGTGCCGGATGAGTGTCTGGGCGAGGTCGACGCTGCCGAGCACCTGGATCTCGCCGAGGTCCCGCTCCTTCAACCCGGTCACGGCGGCGACCACGTCACCGTCGAGCACCGTCGAGTTCGTCCAGTCCGCCGAGGTCAGGGTGCGCGACGCGACGAACTTGGGTGCGTCGTTGAGGATCTTCGCCATCGGGTAGTCGTCGTGGTCAGGGCCGATGCGCGGCCAGTACCCGGCGAAGATCTCGTAGGTCTTGCGGCCGAGCAGCAACGCGCCCGGGTTCGCGTGCCACGGGCCGATGATCTCCTCGCCCAGCTGCTGGGTGAAGTGCGGCACCTGCCAGCCGCCGTGCTCGAAGCCCGAGTCCCGGTCCTCATCGGGTCCGCCGGGCGCCTGCGCGACGCCGTCGAGGGTCAGGAACATGTTGATCGCAAGAGTGCTCATGCCCATGCGTCGAACGAGCCGACCCCGGATCGACATCGACACGACGGGTGCCCGCGACCTTCCCGTCGCGGGCACCGTCGTTACGAACTCAATGGAACACGTGCTCTGGGGCGGGGAACTCACGTCCCCGTACCTCGGCCGCGAACTGCTCGACCGCGCCCTGCATGACACCGGCCAGGTCGGCGTACCGCTTCACGAACCTCGGCGCCTTGCCCCGCCGCAGACCCATCATGTCCTGCCACACCAGCACCTGCGCGTCACAGTCCGGGCCCGCGCCGATGCCGACCGTCGGGATCGCCAGCTCGTGCGTGACCCGCTTCGCTGCCTCGGCGGGCACCATCTCCATGACGACCGAGAACGCACCCGCCTCCTGCAGCGCGATGGCGTCCTCGAGGAGTTCGTCGCCCGCGTCACCCCGGCCCTGCACGCGGTAGCCGCCGAGGTTGTGCTCGCTCTGCGGCGTGAACCCGATGTGGCCCATGACCGGCACGCCTGCCGTGGTGATGGCCTTGACGTGCGGCGCGAACGCCCGCCCGCCCTCGAGCTTGACCGCGTGCGCGCGGCCTTCCTTCATCATCCGCACGGAGGTCGCCAGCGCCTGTTCCGGGGACAGCTGGTAGGAGCCGAACGGCAGGTCCGCCACGACCAGTGCCCGCTTCACCGACCCGGTGACCGCACGTACGAGTGGAATCATCTCGTCGACGGTCACCGGCAGCGAGGACTCGTAGCCGTAGACGTTGTTGGAGGCCGAGTCGCCGACCAGGAGGACCGGGATGCCGGCCTCGTCGAACAGTTCGGCGGTGTACATGTCGTAGGCGGTGAGCATGGGCCACGGCTCGCCGCGCTCCTTCAGCTCCCGCAGGTGGGGGATGCGCACGCGCTTCGCCGGTTTGGCCGGGGCGCTGGCCCCGGTGCCGTACGGCGCGGCCACCTCGGGGTTCGATGCCGACGTCATTGTCTACCGTCCTTCCCTCGAAGCCCACGTCGTGTGGGTCCCCGGGTATTCGTGGATGGCTTACGAAACCAGCGTGACACCAACTGGGCGGTCGCACAGCGGCCTGCGACGAGCTTCACACGCCCGCCCAACTCCGCCTCCCCGGGTTTTTGAAGTGTTGGTGTCGACCCAGCGCATCCGCGGATCGTGGGTGGTTGGTGGCTGGGTGCCGTCACGTTCCCCTGAGGCATCTGTTGGTCAGGCGTGGACCTTCGCGCAAAGATCCATGAGCACTTCTTCTGTGCCCTCGTGCTCTGTGCCTCGCGCTACTTGCCCTCGCGCCATGCGTTGGTCATGGGTAGTCGCCGGTCCCGTCCGAACGCCTTGAACGTGATCTTGGTGCCGGGCGGGTACTGGCGGCGCTTGTACTCGGCCCGGTCCACCATCCGCAGCACCTTGTCGATCAGCTCCGGCGCGAACCCGGCGGCGACCAGGTCGCCGTACCCTCGGTCACCCTCGATGTAGTCGTCGAGCACCCGGTCGAGCAGGTCGTAGTCCGGCAGCGAGTCGGAGTCCATCTGCCCTGGCCGCAGCTCGGCCGACGGCGGCTTGGTGATCGAGTTCTCCGGGATCGGCGGGGTCTCGCCACGGGCCGCCGCGGCCTCGTTCCGCCATCTCGCCAGCTCCCACACGAGGGTCTTCGGCACGTCCTTGATCGGCGCGAACCCGCCGACCGCGTCGCCGTAGATCGTCGAGTAGCCGACGGCCAGCTCGGTCTTGTTGCCGGTCGCGAGCACCAGGTGCCCGTGCTGGTTGGACAGCCCCATCAGCGTCACGCCCCGGCAGCGGGCCTGCACGTTCTCCTCGGCGAGGCCGGTCAGCCCGAGTGGGCCGACGAACGCCTCGACCATGCCCGCGATCGGCTGCTCCTTGTAGTGGCACCCGATGCGGTCGGCGAGGTCGGCGGCGTCGGACTTCGAGTGGTCCGACGAGTAGACCGACGGCATCGACACGCCGTACACGTTCTCGGCGCCCAGTGCGTCCGCGGACAGCGCCGCGGTCACTGCCGAGTCGATCCCGCCCGAGAAGCCCAGCACGACCGAGGTGAACCCGTTCTTACGCACGTAGTCACGCAGGCCGAGCGTGAGCGCGCGCCACATCTCCTCCAGCTCGGACAGCGGCTCGAACGCGTCGGGCAGCGGCCGGGCCGGGTACGGCCGCGGGAGTGCCTCCGACAACGACACCCTCCGCACCGCGAAGCCCTCGATGTCACCCGCCTGGGTCGGTGCACCACCCGGCAGGTCGAGGTCCATCACGGTCAGGTGCTCGACGAACTGCGGCAGCCGCGTCAGGAGTTCACCCGATGCGGCGACCACCATCGAGTCGCCGTCGAACACGAGGTCGTCCTGGCCGCCGACCATGTTCACGTAGACCAGCGGCGCGCCCGCCTCCTCTGCACGGCGTGCCACGAGTGGCTCGCGCTGGTCGTCCTTGTGCCGCTCGTACGGGGACGCGTTCGGCGACACCACCAGGTCCACCCCGGCCGCGCCGAGCGCGGAGATCGGCCCGCCCTCCTGCCAGATGTCCTCGCAGATGACCAGGCCGATCTCGAGGCCGTGCAGCCGGACGATGTCCAGCGTGTCGCCCGCCTTGAACAGCCGCCGCTCGTCGAACACCCCGTAGTTGGGCAGGTGGTGCTTGAACTGGGTGGCGACGACCCGGCCGTCGTACAGCACGGCGACCGCGTCCCTCGGCCCGGCGGAGTCCCGGTCCAGGTAGCTCACCACGGCCGCGACGGACCCGTGCCCGTCGGCGTCCAGGCGTGCGGCAAGCTCGGTCAGCGCCTGCTTGGACGCGGCCGCGAACGACTCACGCAGCGCGAGGTCCTCGACGGGATAGCCGGTCAGCACCATCTCCGGGAACACGACCAGGTGCGCGCCGCCTGCAGCCGCCCGTGCCGTCCACGACGCGACGAGGCCCGCGTTACCGTCCAGGTCGCCGACCGTGGCGTTGACCTGCGCGAGCGCGATGCGAAGTTGTGGCATGCGACCATCCTGACACGTTTTCGCCCATCAGGCGAAAAGTTACCTGCGTGACCCGCCTCGCACCTTCTTGATCATCGCGCGGACCCGCTGCAGCGCCTGTTCGGCATCGGTGTCGAACGGGTTGTCGTGGACCATGTACGTCCAGGTCGACGACGGCCTGCGCAGACCGTCGGCGGCCAGGTCGACGCCCTCCGGCCCGAACTCGACCTCCTTGAAGGTCTCCGCCGCCCGCTCCGAGATCTCGTCCGGCATCTTGCGGAACTCGGGGATCGCGGTCCGGTGGAACTCGTCGATCGGCGTCTCCTTGGCGAGCGCACGCAGGTGGATGGTCTCCCGCACGTCCGCGAGGAACGCCAGGTGCTCGGTCCAGCGCTGGTCGAGGTGGTACAGCATGATCTGCCGCGCCGACTCCTCGAGCACCTTCTCGTCCACCTCGTCGGACAGCTCCTCCCACCGCTCCGCGCACACCGCGGCCAGCTCCGTGGCGGCCAGGTCGGTGCGCAGCAGCTCGTCGCGGTGTTCCAGCAACGCCCTGCGCTGGTGCTCGATGAGCCTGGTGTACCGCCAGGTGTTGCGGTGGATCTCCAGCTGGACGCCCTCGGCGACCTTCTGCGCGTGGTCGACGAACCGCTTGGTCGTCGGGTCGGTGAGCCTGCCCTCGTCCTCGTCGTCGTCCGGTTCCGCGCCCGCGGTCGCGTCCGGCGCGTACTGGATCACCTGGTCGTCGGACAGGCTCGCGAACATGATCGACCCGCCGGGGTCGCCCTGGCGGCCGGACCGGCCGCGCAGCTGGTCGTCGAGGCGGCTCGACGGGTAGCGGCCGGTGCCCATCACGAGCAGTCCGCCAAGGTCGGCGACCTTGTCGTGCTCCTCGACGTCCCTGTCCTTGCCACCGTCCCGGTCGGTCTTCTTCTTGCCGCCGAGACGGATGTCGGTGCCGCGGCCCGCCATCTGCGTGGACACCGTGACCGCGTCGTACGCGCCGGCATCGGCCACGATCGCGGCCTCCTGCGCGTCGTTCTTCGCGTTCAGCACCACGCACGGCACCTCGGCGTCGTCGAGCATCTTCGCGAGCCGCTCCGACTCGGCCACGTCCCGCGTGCCGATCAGGATCGGCCGCCCGGTCTTGTGGACGGCCGCGATCTCGCGGACGATCGCCTCTTCCTTGTGCTCGACCGTGTCGTACAGCCGGTCGTCCTCGTCCTCGCGAACGCACGGCGTGTTCGGCGGGATGACCGCGACCCGCAGCTCGTAGAACTCGCGCAGCTGCTCGGCGACCGCGACCGCGGTGCCGGTCATGCCGCACACCGTCCGGTACCGCCCGATGAGGCCCTGGACGCTGATCGAGTCCAGCACCTCGCCGCTCTCGGTGGGCCGTAACCGCTCCTTCGCCTCGACCGCGGCCTGCAGTCCGTCCGGCCACCGCTGCCGCAGCGCGATCCGGCCACGCGAGGAGTTGATCAGGTGCACCTTGCCGTCGCGGACGATGTAGTCCACGTCCCGCTCCAGCAGCGCATGGGCGTGCAGTGCCGCGTTCACGGCGGCGAGCCGGTCGCTGTGCTCGCCGGAGTACAGGTCGACCCCGCCCAGCGCCTTCTCGACGGCCTTCGAGCCGCGGCCGGTCAGCCACGCGTTGCGGCCGTCCTCGTCCTTCTCGTAGTGCTGGCCTGGCTTGAGCGTCCGGACGATCTTGGCGACCTCGGGGTCGGACTGGCCCTCGTCGGAGGAGCCCGCCAGCACGAGCGGCACCTTGGCCTCGTCGATGAGCACGGAGTCGGCCTCGTCGACGATCACGACCTCCGGCGCACGGCCGACCATGTCGTCCACGGAGGTGCACAGCCGGTCCCGCAGCACGTCGAACCCGATCTCGCTGACCGACCCGTACGTCACGTCCGCCGCGTACGCGGCCCGCCGCTCGTCCTGCGACGAGGTCTGGCTGACCCAGCCGACGGAGACGCCGAGCAGCTCGTACACCGGGCCCATCCACCCGGCGTCGCGCTGGGCGAGATAGTCGTTGACCGACATGACATGCACGGCCTTGCCCTGCAGCGCGTACCCGGCAGCGGCGATCGCACCCGCGAGGGTCTTGCCCTCACCGGTCGCCATCTGCACGACGTGCCCGGCGAGCAGCTCCATCGCGCCGAGCAGCTGCACGTCGTACGGCCGCTCGTCGAGCACCCGCCTGGCCGCCTCCCTGGCGATCGCACACAGCTCGATCAGCTCTTTCTCGTCGAACCCCGGTTCGTCGCCCGCCCGCCGCAGCTTGGCCGCCGCCTCGGTCAGCTCCTCGTCGGAGAGTTCGCCGACCTTCTTCTCCCGCCATTCGATCGAGGTCAGCAGCCCCTCGTACCGGGAGATGTCGACGGTGGCCGGCCGGTCCAGGAACCGGCTGAAGCCGGCCTTCACGCGCCGCATGAACGCCGCCACCGACGCTCACCTCCTCGCTCGCAGTTCACTCACCGTTTTGTACTGCCCACCTGCACGGTAACGGTGCACCCCGGCCCGTGAGTTCCGACCGGCCGTACCGACGTTCGCCACGCAGGCTCCGCACAGCACCGTGAATGGCAGGATCACGGGCGTGACAAGCCGTCGGCACGCCATCGTGACAGCATCCATCCTGCTCGCATTCGCGGTCGGTGTCGGAGCGGGGGCGTGCACGACCTCCGTCGACGGCAGTCCCGGCCCGCGGCTCCCGTTCGAAGAGCAGCACGAACCGGCGGGCCCGGTCCCGCCGGGGCTCGAACAGTTCTACAGCCAGCCACTGACGTGGGAGGGCTGCGCCGACTACGCGGAGAGCGACTTCGACGCGGAGGCACTCGCCGCCGACGGCCTGCAGTGCACGCACCTCACGGTGCCGCTCGACTACGCGAAACCCGAGGGCGACACCATCAGGCTCGGCATTCTCCGCAGGCCAGCGAAGGACGGGGACCAGCGGATCGGATCGCTCGTCATCAACCCGGGCGGCCCCGGCGCGGCGGGCCTGTCGACCGCGGCCTCGCTGGCCGACGTCAACGAGACCCTCGCCGACCGGTTCGACTTCGTCGGCTTCGACCCGCGTGGCGTCGGCTCGAGCGAGCCGACCGTCGAATGCCTTTCCGACGAGGAGATGGACGAGGAACGCGCGAACGACGACGAGCTCGACGTCTCTGCCGAAGGTGTGGCCAAGCAGGACGCGGAGTCCAAGGAGTACGCGCAGAAGTGCGCGGACAACACCGAGTTCGGCGCCGCGATGCTCGCCAACATCGGCACCCGCGACGTCGTGAAGGACATCGACGTGCTGCGTTCCGCGCTGGGCGACGAGAAGCTCACCTACCTGGGCTACTCGTATGGCACCCGCATCGGCAGCACCTACGCGGAGACCTTCCCTGGCAACGTGCGGGCGATGATCCTCGACGGCGCCCTCGACCCGTCGCAGAGCCCGGTCGACGAGGTCGTCGCGCAGGGTGCGGGTTTCCAGAAGGCGTTCGACGACTTCGTGGCGTGGTGCGTCGACGAGGACGACTGCGCGCTGGGCAAGGACAAGAGCCAGGCGTTGGGCAAGTTCCACGACCTGGTCCGCCCGCTGGGCGAGAACCCGGTGGAGGCGGGCGACGGCCGCAGGCTCTCCTACGAGGACGCCACGACGGGGGTCGTGCAGGCGCTGTACTCGGAGGACCTGTGGGAGTACCTGAACACCGGCCTGAACGAGCTGAAGCAGAACGAGGGCGCGACGCTCATGTGGCTGGCGGACCTCTACCTGCAACGCGACCCCGACGGGACCTACTCGACCACGCAGGACGTGTTCACGGCCGTCCGCTGCGTCGACGACCCACGCGTGACCGACCCGAACGTGGCTCTCGAGCTCAACCGCGAGTACAAGGAGGCGGCGCCGTTCCTCGACGACGGCAACCCGCCCGCCCCGGTGCTGGACTCGTGCGCGTACTGGCCGGTGCCCAACACGAGCGAGCCACACGTGCCGAACGTGCCGGGCCTGCCGAAGGTGCTGGTCATCTCCACGACGGGGGACCCGGCCACGCCCTACGATGCGGGGGTCGCACTGGCCAAGGGCCTCGGCGGCGGCCTGCTGACGTACGAGGCGACGCAGCACACGGTGTTCCTGCAGGACAACGAGTGCGTCGACGATGCGGGCGCCAAGTACCTCACCGATCTGGCACTCCCGGCGGAAGGCACCCGGTGCAAGCCCTGAGAAAGCACATCCTGATCACCGGTGCCAGCGCGGGCATCGGCGCGGAGCTGGCGCGGCAGTTCGCGCACCGGGGCCGTTCGCTCGCGCTGTGCGCCCGCAGACTGCCCGCGCTCGAGGAGCTGCGGGCGGAACTGCCCGGCCGGGTCCTGGTCAAGCAGCTGGACGTGACCGATCCGGACGCGGTCTTCGCGGTGTTCCGCGAGTTCGCCGACGAGCTGGGCAGACTCGACCGGGTGATCGTGAACGCGGGCATCGCCAGGGGCGGGCCCATCGGCACGGGCGGGCACCAGGCCAACCGCGAGACGGTCGAGACCAACGTGCTTGGCGCGCTCGCCCAGTGCGAGGCGGCGATGGAGATCTTCCGCAGGCAGAACTCCGGGCACCTGGTGGTCGTCTCCTCGATGGCCGCGCTGCGTGGCCTGCCCGGCTCGGTGACGACGTACGCGGCGACCAAGGCGGCGTTGTCGTCGCTGGCGGAGGGCATCCGGGTCGACGTGGTCGGCACGCCCATCAAGGTCACGACGATCCTGCCGGGCTACATCCGGTCGGACATGAACCCGGAGCCGGGCCGGTTGATCGCGGAGACGGTGCCCGCGGTGCGCTCGATGGTGGCGGCGATCGAGCGGGAGCCGAGGGCGGCGTACGTGCCGCCATGGCCGTGGCGCGTGCTCGCGCCGGTGCTGCGCCACCTACCCGCACGAGCACTGAAAAAGGCGACTTAGAGGGCGCGCGAATAGGGCATGGCGGCGCCCGCCGCGACGACGGGCATCCACCGACCCTATTCGCGCGCCCTCTCAGACCCGTTCCCGTGGCTCTTTACCGATCAGCAACGCGAGCAGCGCCCCCACCACACACACGACGGCCGTGATCGCGAACGTCTCGCTGTACTGGGTCAGCAGCGCGTCGTTCACCGCGGCCCGGTACACCGCCATCTCCTGCTCGAACCGCGCCTCCGGTTTCCCGAACGGCAGCGGCGTGTCCAGGTTCGCGGTCAGCGAGTGGAACCGGTGCAACCCGAGCGCGGCCAGCGCCGCCACGCCCACCAGCATCCCCGTCATCCGCGCCACGACCACCCCGGCGGCGGCCACCCCGTGCTGCACCGACGGCACCACCCGCAAGGCGGCAGCGGAGAGTGGCGCGATCACCAAACCGAGCCCAAGACCAGTGATTACCAGATCGGTGTCGAGGCGTGGCAGGTCCACGAAACCCAGGGAGTGCGGCGACGACAACACGTCGACCGGCCACATGGAGACCAGCCAGAACCCGGCCGCGGCCGCCAGCAACCCGGCGAACGCGGGCACGCGGTCACCGAACCGGCCCGCCAGCCACCCACCGGCGAGCGCGCCGACCGGCAGCGCGACCAGGAACCGCACCAGGAGCAGCACGCTCCCGTTGTCGTCCTTCCCGAGCAGCGTCTGCCCGAACAGGTCCACGTTCACCAGCGTCACCATCAACGCGGCACCCGCCGCGAGGCTCGCCCCCAGCGCCGCGAGGAACGGCCGCAGTGCCACCCCGGACGTGTCGATCAGCCGTGTCCGCGCCCGCGCCTCCCACCCCAGGAACGCCACGAACACGACCGCGGCGGCGATCAGCAGCGGCGGCCCCCACGACGGCAGCACCTGGTTGCGCGGGTCCGGGTTGTACAGCCCGACCACCAGCAGCCCGAGCACGACCGCCAGCAGCACGGCCCCCACGACGTCCACCCGAGGGCGGTCACCCACCCGGTTCCTGCGCGGCACGGTGAACTGGACCGCCACCATCGCCACCACGGCCAGCGGCACGTTCACCCAGAACACCCCGCGCCACCCGAGTAGTGCCGCGAGCGCGATCCCGTACACCGGCCCGAGCACGCTGCCCAGCTCCTGAGCCGCGCCGACCGCGCCCAGCACGGCCGACCGCTGCCGCTCGGCCCACAGGTCCGCCGCCAGCGCCATCGTCACCGGCAACAGCGCGCCGCTGGCCACCCCCTGGATCACCCGGCCGGTGACGAGCGCCGTGGTGTCCCCGGCGGCCGCCGTCACCACCGAGCCGACGATGAACCCCAGCAGGCAGACCTGGAGCAGCAGCTTGCGCCCGAACCGGTCCGACGCCTGCGCCAGCAACGGCATCGCCGCCACGTAGCCCAGCAGGTACCCGGTCACGATCGGGGTCACCCGCTCGAGCCGGTTCAGCGGGATCTGCATGTCCTCGATGATCTGCCGCAGCACGCTGACCACGACGTACGTGTCGAGCGCCCCCAGCAGTACCGCGAGCCCGCCCGCCCCGATCGCGATCGCGCGGCCGCGGGGCCGCACCTCGGTGGTCACTGCGGTGCCGTGATCTCGACCTGCTTGTCGATGTCCGACAGCGTCACGTCGACGGTGCCCTGCTGCGCCTTCACGCTCGCCTTCACCGGCTGGTGCCCGTCGTCCTGGCGCAGCCAGAAGGTGATGTCGACGTCGGAGTCGATGCCCGGCACCAGGGTCGACACGACGTCCTTGGTGACCCGCCCGGTCACCTTGTAGGTCGACACCCCGTCGATGTCCTCAGAACCCTCCGTGCGCGCGTCGGTCACGTTCTTCAGCACGTTCGCGATGCCCTTGTCCGGGTCGAGGATCGCGGCCGGGTCGTACACGCTCCGCACCATCGACGCGGGCAGCTCGGTGAACCCGCCCGTCGGCCCCTTGATGTAGAGGGCGTCGTCGACCAGGACGAACTCGCCCTCGAACAGGCTGCCCATCAGGTCCATGGAGACGGTGCCCTTTGCCGCACCGGCCGGCCCGCCCTCCCTGGTCAGGTCGCCCTCGGCGCTCTTCACCGACAGACCGGGGATCTCGCCGTTCACCGCGAGCGTGAAGTGCGCGCTGCGGATGTCGGCCGTCGACGCCGCCGACTCGGCCAGCAGCTGCTTGCCGTCGGGCTGGTTCCCGTCGGAGGCAGGCGGGTCATCGGAGGAACAGGCCGTGGCGACCGCCGCGGTGAGCGCGAGCGTGACGAGCAGAATCCGGCGCATCATGCGGGAATCCTAGGGCCGGTGTGCTGAGAGGTGTTCAGCCCGCCCGGAACGTTTTCCGGTAGGCGAGCGGCGAGACACCGAGCGCGGTGCGCATGTGCTGCCGCAGCGACGCGCCGGTGCCGAGACCCGCCCGCTCCGCGACCACGTCGACGGACAGGTCGGTCGTCTCCAGGAGGTGCCTGGCGTGCTCGATCCGCTGCTTGGTCAGCCAGGTACCCGGCGACATGCCGGTCTCCGCGCGGAACCGGCGGGAGAACGTCCGCACGCTCATCCGGGCGTGCCCGGCGAGCGCGGCGAGGCCGAGCGGCTCGTGCAGCCTGCCGAGCACCCACGCCCTGGTCGGCGCGATGCCGTCGGTGCCGTGCTCGGGGACGTGCCGGTCGATGTACTGCGACTGCCCGCCCTCCCGCCACGGCGGCACCACGCAGAACCGCGCGGCCCGGTTCGCCACCTCGCTGCCGTGGTCGCGCCGCACGACGTGCAGGCACAGGTCAACGCCCGCGCCGAGCCCGGCCGAGGTCAGCACGTCGCCGTCGTCCACGAACAGCACGTTCTCGTTGAGTGACACCTTCGGGTACAGCGCGCGGAACTCGTCCGCGTACGCCCAGTGCGTCGTCGCGGGCCGGTCGTCGAGGATCCCGGCCGCGCCGAGCACGAACGCGCCGGTGCAGATCGACATGACCCGCGCGTGCGACGGCACCGTGGCCAGGGCTTCCCCGATCTCGGGCGGCAGGACGCCGTGCCTGCGCGGCCCCTCGACCTTCGTGCCGGGGATGATCACCGTGTCCGCCTCGGCCAGTATCGAAGCGTCATGGTCGGGCACCATCGTGTAGCCCGACGCCACCCGGACCGGTGACCGGTCGAGCCCGCAGATGCGCACCTCGTACAGGCGCTCCCCGCGCTCGCCGGTGGCCTCGGCGAAGACCTGCGGCGGGATCGCCATGTCGTAGCCGACGACCGTGTCCAGGGCCAGGACGGCTATCCGATGAACGGCCATGGCCAGATCCTTTCATATATTGGCGATCGGGCCACTCGTCCGGCGGCACGAAGCACCGCAGGATCAGAACCGTGACCCAAGTCGAGCCGCGGGTGCGGCCTGTGCGAACCCGGATCCACTGGGCATGGCTGGTCGCCGCGGCCGCCTTCGTGACCCTCATCGGCGCGGCGGGCTTCCGCGCGGTCCCCAGCGTCCTCATCGACCCGCTGCACGACGAGTTCGGCTGGTCACGCGCCACGATCTCGGCCGCCGTGTCCATCAACCTCGTGCTCTTCGGCCTGATCTCACCGTTCGCCGCCGCGCTCATGGACCGCCTCGGCATGCGCCGCGTCGTCGCGGGCGCCCTGGTCCTGGTCGCCGCGGGCAGCGGCCTCACCGTCTTCATGACGGCGAGCTGGCAGCTCCTCCTGTGCTGGGGCGTGCTGGTCGGCATCGGCACCGGCTCGATGTCCATGGCGTTCGTCGCGACCGTCACCAGCCGCTGGTTCGTCACGCGCCGCGGCCTGGTCAGCGGCATCCTCACCGCCGCGGGCGCCACCGGGCAGCTGGTCTTCCTCCCGCTCGTCGCGACACTGGCCACCGAACACGGCTGGCGCACCCCGGCCGTCGTCGTCGCGGCCGCCGCGCTCGCCGTCGTGCCGATCGTGCTCGTCCTGCTCCGCGACTACCCGAGCGACGTCGGCACCACCGCCTACGGAGCGACACCCGAAGACGTGACCGTCGCCGGGCCCGTGACCGGGAGTAGCGCCGCCCGCGCCATCCGCGCGCTCACCACCGCCGCCCGCACCAGGACCTTCTGGCTGCTCGCCTGCGGCTTCGCGATCTGCGGCGCCTCCACCAACGGCCTGGTCGGCACCCACTTCGTCACCGCGGCGCACGACCACGGCATGCCGCACACCACCGCGGCGTCCCTGCTCGCGCTGATCGGCCTCTTCGACATCGCGGGCACCATCTTCTCCGGCTGGCTCACCGACCGGGTGGATCCGCGACTACTCCTCGGCGCCTACTACACGCTGCGCGGCCTGTCGCTGATGATCCTGCCGTCGCTGTTCGCGCCCGGGACAGAACCATCCATGTGGGTGTTCATCCTGTTCTACGGCCTGGACTGGATCGCGACGGTGCCGCCGACGGTGGCGCTGTGCCGCGACCGCTTCGGGATGTCCGGGCCCGTCGTGTTCGGCTGGGTCTTCGCCGCACACCAGGTCGGCGCGGCCATCGCGGCGCTGGGCGCAGGCGCGATCCGCGACACACAGGGCAACTACGACATGGCGTGGTACTTCGCCGGTGGCCTGTGCGTCGTCGCCGCGCTGCTGTCCATCGCGATACGCCCGACCCGGGATGCGATCAGCGCCGAAACACGCAGTTAACACGATCTACCTAGGCTGCCGACATGGACCGTCAGCAAGAGTTCGTCCTGCGCACCCTCGAGGAGCGCGACATCCGCTTCGTGCGGCTGTGGTTCACCGACGTCCTCGGCTTCCTGAAGTCGGTCGCGGTGGCCCCCGCCGAGCTGGAAGGCGCGTTCGCCGACGGCATCGGCTTCGACGGCTCTGCGATCGAGGGTTTCGCCCGCGTCTACGAGTCCGACATGGTCGCGCGGCCCGACCCGGCGACGTTCCAGGTGCTGCCATGGGAGGACCCACAGGGGCACCACTACGCCGCGCGCATGTTCTGCGACATCTCCATGCCCGACAGGTCACCCTCCTGGGCGGATCCCCGTCACGTGCTGCGACGAACCCTCGCCAAGGCGAGCGAGTCCGGCTTCACGTGCTACGTGCATCCGGAGATCGAGTTCTTCCTGCTCAGCGAGGTGCCAACGGACGGCCGTGAGCCGATCCCGGCCGACAACGGCGGGTACTTCGACCAGGCGAGCCATGAGACCGCTACCCATTTCCGGCGTCACGCGATCGAGACTCTCGAGGCGATGGGCATATCAGTCGAGTTCTCCCACCATGAGGGAGCCCCCGGCCAGCAGGAGATCGACCTGCGGTATGCGGACGCGCTGACCATGGCCGACAACGTGATGACCTTCCGGTACGTGGTCAAGGAAGTGGCCATCACGCAGGGCGTCCGCGCGTCGTTCATGCCGAAGCCGTTCACCGACCAGCCAGGGTCGGGCATGCACACGCACGTGAGCCTGTTCGAGGGCGACCAGAACGCCTTCTACGACAGCGAGGACCCGTACGAGCTCTCGAAGACGGGCAAGGCGTTCGTCGCGGGCCTGCTCAAGCACGCGCGGGAGATCTCCGCGGTCACGAACCAGTGGGTCAACTCCTACAAGCGCCTGATCGTCGGCGGGGAGGCGCCCACCGCGGTGTGCTGGGGCCATGCGAACAGGTCTGCCCTGGTCAGGGTGCCGATGTACTCACCGGGCAAGGCGTCGTCGCGGCGGGTGGAGATCCGCAGCCTCGACTCCGCGTGCAACCCGTACCTGGCGTACGCGGTGATCCTCGCGGCCGGGCTGAAGGGCGTCGAGGAGGGCTACGAGCTGCCGCCCGCGGCCGAGGACGACGTGTGGTCGCTGACCGACGCCGAGCGTCGCGCGGCCGGCTACGGCAACCTCCCGCAGAACCTGGGGGAGGCCCTCGTCGAGATGGAGGGGTCCGAACTTCTGGCCGAAACGCTCGGGGAACACGTCTTTGATTTTTTTCTTCGAAACAAGCGCCACGAGTGGGACGCGTACCGCCGATCGGTCACCCCCTATGAGCTGCGCACATTGCTTCCGCTGTTGTGAGCGCAAGCCTCTGACCAGCCGATTTGACTTGTGCATCTGCCGCTCTGTAACTTTCTCCTCGTCGCACAGAGCGGCGGACCGGACAGGAACTAGCAAGCCCTGACCCCCCTCCGACGCAAAACCCGGCCTCTGATACACTTCAGTGGCTGGATGCGAACGGGCCAAGCGGACTTGACACCGCGAAACGGACCGGATAGCATGTAGCGGCACTGCTAGAGCGGTAAGCCTCCCAAGTGGGACTGTCTAAGGTCTCCCAAGTAGGGATTGGCGCTCCAGCAGACCATAACGCAGTAAACCAACTGACGTCTGTCAGAGCGTGTCGCGGTGCGGCATGTGACGGCTGAGCGTGTGTTGTTTGAGAACTCAACAGTGTGCCGATTCAATATGCTAGTGAGCTTGTGCCTGGCCTCTATGTTTTGGAGCTAGGTATATATTGCTGGGATTTGTTTCTCTTCTAACAAAGCATTGTTGGAGAGTTTGATCCTGGCTCAGGACGAACGCTGGCGGCGTGCTTAACACATGCAAGTCGAACGATGAAGCC
>NZ_JBARWZ010000063.1:0-29362 GCF_049647105.1 Actinophytocola sp. | reverse complement strand
TCACTGCGGGTAGCCACGCGAAACGTGTCACTAGGCGTTTTCGGTGTTTCCGCTAGGTCGCAACGTCCTGACCTGCCACGACGCCACCAGACATGTCATCAGATCCCGATTATCTGTGGAACGCAGGTTCTGCGGTTCCTCGACGCCGATGCCGGTCGGGACGAGCCCACCACCGTCGCCGATGAACTGGCGCTTGCCGACGCGTTGACCACGTCGGCGGACGCCGTTCGCTCACGTGCGGAGTGGCGGATTCGGCAGGGAGATGCTGACGCGCCTGCCGCCACGTGGACCTCGGACATCCAGTCCGGGGACGCGACAACCGGGACGGAGGGCGTGTGATGCTCGGGTCGAGCTTGCTCGTGAACGCGTACGTGATCATCGATGAGGGTTGTCCGCTGGCGATTTCGGTGCAGAACCCGGAGCGGGCGGAGATTGTCTGCGGTTGGGTGCCCGGCCGGTCCTTCGAATTCGTCGTGCACCGTGAGGCACTGCGCGCGTTGGTGGAACTCGGTGTTGACGCGCTCGAAAGGATGGACGCAGCGCGGGTGTCCGAAAACGCCGCTGCCAGTTGACCGATGGATACGCAACGTCGCGGGGAAGCCGAGGGTGTCAGGGCGCGGGCGGTTGGTCAGGGTTTGCGTCGCGCTCGGGAGGCGAAGGGTTGGTCGCGTAGGCAGTTGGTGGCGCGGTTGCCGTCCGGGATCGGTGATCGGACCGTGCTCTCGTATGAGCATGGGACACGTCATCTCACGTTGCTGAGGTTCCTGGAAATCTGTGGCGCTCTCGAAGTGTCAGCTCCGGCCTTGTTGAACCAGGCACTCCAACGGGCGCGGGTTGATCTGGCAAACCTGGTGCTTGTGGTGGATCTTCGACGGTTGGTGACCGAGCGGGACGAGCAGTTCCGGTCGATGGTGGTGTGGGCGCACAACAAGCTGGTCAAGTGTCCGGATGGGGTGGTGGAGGTGACCCCCTCTGCGGTGGTCGAGTTGGCGGACCTCATCGGGTGTTCCGCCGTGGAGCTGGCGGATTACCTCGCCGGGTTTGTTCCTGATCACGCTGACGCCGAGGTCGGCGTGGGGTGACCGGCCACCCTCACCGGGTTGGGACGGCTCCGCCCGTTCGTCTTCTCATCCCCTTGCAGGCGGGGTTCTGTGACGGCCGGGACGGCATTTCGATGTGCCGTCCCAGCCGTCCATTCGATGTTTCCGCAGGTCGAGTACGCGCCGTGCCGTCACACCAGGTGGGACGGTATCGCCGTTGCGGGACGGCATCGGGACGCCTGGCGTCACGCTTGCTCGGCGAGGATGGCTGCCTTGATGTCGGCTGTCCTGTAGCCACGGACGCGGCGGGGTTGCCCGTCGTCGGCCGCTATTCGGTCGCGGGTGGACGGGCAGTCGAGGTCGGTCATGGAGCGGCCGAACGAGTTGGGTTCGACGTCGAGCGCGTCGACGAGTTCGGCGGTGGGGATGAAGTCGCGTTCGTCGAGATCGTCTCCGAGGTAGGCAACGACTGACGCGAGCGGTTCCGGCAGCATCCGCCGAGTCTCGGACGATCGCGGACCGGCGCCGATAGCCCGCACCACCGCCGCGTGATCCAACTCAGGCTCGGTGTCGCGTCCCGCCGCGTGTCCGGTCAGCGTTCCGGCTGTCTCCCGGAGTGTGCGGCCTCGTCGGCACAGTTCGTGCCAGTCCTCGTTGGGCATGTAGTAGGTCCGCACGGTCAGCGCGAGTACGTCGGCACCAGCGTGGGTTTCGCCGTCTGGTCGGAGGATGCCGACGCCTTTGTGGGAGGCGAGGAGGCGGCTGCTGTCGTATCCGCGTGTGTTCATCTGTTCGCCGAGGACGATGTTGCTGTCTCGCCAGTCCATGACCCGCAACGCGAACCGCGACCCGAGTACCGCTCGGAGTCCGGAGGGGATGGTTTTGGAGTCCGGTCGTTGGGTGGCGAGGACGAGCACGATCCCGGCCGCTGGTCCTTTCTTGGCCAGCCAGGTGAGTAGTTCGCCGACGTAGTCGCCTGCGGTGAGTTTCTTGCCGTTCACCTCGACCGGTGTCCGGTCTTCGAGCGGTACTTGGACTTCGTCGAGGAACACGGCTGTGACCGGCATGTTCAGTGCGGTGTCGCGGGACATGGCTGGGGTGATCTTCGATTCCGGGCAGACGGTGTCGTCGAGGTCGCGCATGCGCCGGTAGCGGCCCTGGACCTCGCTGACCAGCTCGACGAGCCACCCGACGAGCGCCAAGACGTGTTCGGTTTCGTCGCCGGACATGAACCGGTGCGCGACCTTCGCGGCAGCGTCCCAATCCTTACCCGCTTTGAAGTCGGCTACGTAGAGCCGGGTGTGGGGGTCGAGGATCAGGCCGGCTGCGGCGAGCCGGGCGGCGAAGGTCTTGCCCTGACGGGGGATCGCGCCGACGAGCAGCGATGTCCACACCAGCGGTAGGTCGATCTTGCGGTCTCGGGCGTCGCGTCCGAACGGGACCGGCCGCCACGCATCCCACCGCTGCACCGCGAGCAGCGGTGTCCGCAACGGTGGAGACGCGTAGGGGTCGGCGTCAGCGACCCACATCGACACCCGCCCGGCGTGACCGCCGTTGCCCCGCACCCGCTCCACGATCAGCTGGACTTCGTCGACCGCGAGCGCGGACGCGAGCGCTTCCCTGTTCTTGATCACGTCAGCGGCCTTGCGGGTGGCGGGCAGATCGACCGTGACCGCCCACCCATCCCCGATCCGCGTCGCGCGTTCCACCAGCCGCAGCGTCTCGTCCTTGCCGATCAGCTTCGCGTCGCGGAACGCGTCGACCAGGACTTGCGGGTCCATCGTCCACGTCAACGTCCGTGGCCCGGCCAACACAGCCTTACGGCCCGGCACACCGTCCCGACGTCGGCCCAGGATCGCCAGCGCGAAGGACACCAGCCCAGCTGTCGACCACAATCCGCGGGGACCGTAGAGCAACTCCACCAGAGCCACCGCGACCACCGCCGCCACGGCGAGAGCGCCGGTCACTTTCCATCGGAACAGGGTGAGTGCGCGGATCTCGGTGAACTTGTCCGCCAGCTTCTCCGATACCTCGGCGGCCTCGCGGTAGTCCCGCACGGTCACCCACCGACGCCACCACCGGACAGCGGCCATCAACCCGCGCACTGTCGCCCGCAGGTAGCGCCACGGCGATCGCATCACGGCCGCCACCGCATCCTTGGCCGCCTGCCTGGCCTGGCCCCGGTCCTTCAACCACACGGGCACGCGCGGCGATCGCAGCCACCACGAGGCGAATCGTCCAAGGCGCGGTTGGGAGTAGAAGGGTTGCGACTCGTCGACCAGTTCGGCGTCGTACACCGGTCCCGCGTTCACGGCCTCGCGGGACTCGGCGGGCACGGGCATCGAGTCCTCGTTCATGAACGCACCTCCTCCGCGAGCGCGGCCGCCACGCGCGAGGACAGACCACGCGAGCAACTCGTGACCTCGCGGACCCACGCAGGGGTCACCTCGGTGCCGGGAGTCCACGCGCGACGCGCATCGGCCAGGTAGTCCGTGAAGGACCGCCGTGGCGTTCGTGGACGTTCATGAACGACTGGCCCGGCGCGGTGAACGGCCTCGGCGAACGCGGCGTTCACGGCCTCGGTGAGCTTGTCCCGCAGGTCGGTCACGGCCTCGGCGGCGACGAACACCACCAGCGGCGGAACCGAGTGCAGCACGATCCCGGCCAGTGATCCGGTCGCGAACGAGGCCCACACGTTCATCACGTACGTGGCGGCGAGCGTGAACCGCTTCGCTCGCCGCACCCACGGCCCCGTGGAGACCTGGTAGCGGGCGGTGACCTGCTCGGCGCGCAGGATCGCCAGCAGCACGACCGACACCGTGGGGTCGAGCAGCCAGGCCGCGAGCCACGGCAGCGACCAGGCGGCAGCTCCGGCAGCGGCGAAGGTTTGGACGTTGGTCATGGTGAACGCCAGCCCGCACACGATCCCGGCCCAGCAGAGTCGGTCCACCTGCGACCGGACGCGTTCCACGCGGAGCGCGATCACGTCCGGGTCCGTCTGGTAGGCGCGCAGTTCGGCGGCCTCGGCCGCGTCCTGCGCCAACCGTTGCCCACGGGTCAGCGGGACATGCCGGGCGTCTTGGGGACCGGCGGGTGGCCGCCCGGCGGCGGCCACCCCTCCCCTCTTGTCCTGGGTCATCGCCGGTTCCTCCGGCTATCCACAGCCGTGACGGTGAGCGCGCGGGTCAGTGCGTAGGAGGAGAACAACGCCGGGAACCCCAGGACCGCGAGCAGCAGCCACGGGTTACCGGGATGCGTGATCACCACCCACTGAACCGCCACGATCAGACCAGCGGTGAACAACACCCGCCCGAACAGGGACAGCAACCGCGCACCACCCCGTGCGGCGTTGGCGGCCGCCTTCGCCCGGCGCACGCTCGCCTGCCACACCCACAGGAGCACGAGTAGCACACCCAGTCCGGCGAGGATCTGTGTCGGTGTCAGGCTGATCTCGGTCATGGCTGCTCACCTCCGTCCGGGAAGTCGTGGTGGTCGAGGAGTTCGGCGCGTTCGCCGCGCTGTCGCCAGTGCGGGTAGAGCGCACGCCGGTCACGCTCGTTGAGCGAGCCCCACACGCCGGTGGTCTGGTCCCCGGCCGTGCGCAACTCCAGTTCCAGGCACTCGTCCTGCACCGGGCATCCCGCGCACAACCGGACAGCCAGCTCCCGGTCAAGCGACTCCTTGCCAGTCAGTGCGGGCGGGTCGCCATCGGTGAACGCCCACACACACTCCCCGTTCCTCATCACCAGGTCGGCCAGCACCTCAGTCGGTACCCACCGCAGACGGTCCAACCGCCACGCGATACACACGAACCGCGAGCGATCATCGGAGGTCATCACCACGCACCTCCGCGAAGGCGCTGGATCTCCCGCGCGGTCCGTTGCTCGGCGGCCATTTGGGCAACGTCGATGCAACTGCCGGACTCGGCGGCCTGGGCGATGAGCTTGTTCAACGCCGCTGCCGGTACCACGTACCGCGAACGGAGCTTGACGACTGGGAACGCGTCGTCCCTGATCGCCCTGTAGAGGGTTGCTCTGTCCACGCGGAGAATCCGCGCGGCTTCTCGGACTGTGTAGAACGCTGGCACGTTCGCGCCAGGCATATCTGTGGTCATTGGAATGGTCCCAACTGATCGAAGTCTAATTTCATGCAAAAATTGAGGATGATTTCATCCCGAAGTGGCGCGAACGGGTTGAAATCGCGCGGGATTCTGTGGTGGAACCAGCCCGCGAAATCAGGACCGCGATACCCTCGGCTGAGGCGGAGCGCGGAGGAATGGGTGACGGAAGATTGGGCTGCGGTCGCGAGTGCGATCAATCAGCGCTCGGCTGAGCTGGGCTTTCGGCAGCGTGACCTGATCGAACGATCGCGCGTGTCGAAGGCAGTGGTCGGCGAGATCGCCCGCAATGTGGTCCAGCGCCGCCGCAACACGCGAACTCTGGAAGCCCTGTCCCTCGCGCTCGACTGGCACCCCCAGCACCTGACCGCGGTGCTGCATGGACGCGTCCCGCCGAGCGTGGGCGAGCCGATCTACCGGTTCGACGACGATGACGTTCCTGCTCGCCTGGCCGCGATCGAACACCAGTTGCGTGCGATCAGCGAACGGCTCGACGAGATCGCGTCCATCAACGACCGGCTCGACGACATGCGGTCGATCAGCCGACGGTTGGAGGAACTGAATGCCAACCTTGCGACAGTGGTCCGGGACCGGCGCTCGGACCGCGAGCGGACCTCTCGGTGAGGTGTGGGAATGGCTGTTTCGCATGCCTCCAAGTCAACGGCGAAAACCGCGCACAACCCATGCATGACCAGCGCAGAAGCACTGCACAACCACTGCAGAAGTAGTGCACAACGCGGCGACTGGGGTGGCTGATCATGGAGTCGGCGAGTCCGTGGACCGGCCGTCGCGCCTGCGCCTTGCAGACGGCGCTACGGATGAGCAACGACGGGTTCGCCAGTCACCTCGGAGTGGCTCAGCGGACCGTCGCCGCGTGGCACAAGAAGCCGACCCTGCTGCCGAGGTCGGAAATACAGCAGGCGCTCGACACGGCCTTGGAGCAGGCGCCGGACGGTGCGAAGCGACGTTTCGCGCAGCTCGCTGGAGGGGACAGCAGCCCACCCGCGCCGAGCGACGCGCAGGCGTTCCGCGTGGCAATCGCGGTGGTCGTCAACGAGTCGGACGTGCTGATCGTCTGCCGCCGAGGGGAGGACGGGGGAGGTATCTCTTGGCAATTTCCTGCCGGAGTGGTCAAGCCTGGCGTATCCCCGGAAACCGTCGCCGTGCGAGAAACGCTCGGTGAGACGGGCGTCCATTGCGTGGTAGTGCGTTCGCTGGGAAGCCGACTTCATCCGATAACGAACGTGATGTGCGAATACCTGTTGTGCGAATATCTCACCGGCACCGCCGAAAATGTCGATGTCGTCGAGAATGTTAGCGTCACCTGGGCAGATCGGCGGGAGCTGACGCGTTTCATCCCCGCCGACCGGATCTTCCCGCCCGTGCTGGAAGCGTTGGAGGTAGCAAGTGACTGAGCCGACTCCTGACAGTCCGCGCCCGCCGATCGCGGCCGCGGTCATCGTCAAGGGCGGGCGCGTGCTGCTCGTCCGACGCCGGGTGAAGGAAGGCACCCTGTCCTGGCAGTTCCCGGCCGGTGAGGTCGAGGCGGGGGAGTCCGCAGGCGAGGCGGCCGTGCGCGAGGCGCAGGAGGAGACGGGCCTGACGGTCGCCGAGGCAAAGGTGCTCGGCGAGCGAGTGCACCCGGCAACCGGCCGAACGATGGTCTACGTGGCCTGCGACGCCGTGAGCGGCGAGGCGACTGTGGTCGACGACGAGGAGCTGGTCGAAATCGCGTGGGCTGAGCACGGTCAGCTCGCCGAATACGTGCCGTACGGGTTCTTCGAGCCGGTGCAGCAGTACCTGGACAGCGCGTTGAGCGCGTGAGTTCTCTACGCGCGTAGTAGGTCGGCAAGCCGTATGCGGACCACGTCTGCGTGGAGCAGCGCAGGCAGCGCGACGCCACCGACCGACAAGCGGGTGCTGCTGACTTGTGCCACGGTGTCCGACGGCAGCGCGTCGAGAAGTTCGATCGACCGGAGTGCCCACTTGCGTGCCGTTTCGGATGGAAGCTGCACGCAGTCGACGTACTCAGTCCGGTAGCGCCAGGCTAAGGCGTAGGCCGTTTCGGCTGCGGTGCGTCGGTCCGTAAGGATCTCCCGGTGGAAGGCCCTTTCGAGGTCTGCCACCGATTCGCAATGCTCCGCGCCAGAAGTCAACCTTTGCTCCGCTCAGTAGGCGTACTTCTCCGCCAGTGTCTCGTACTCGAAGAGTTCCGACGAGTCGAACCACAGGCTGACTTCGTACTTTGCTTCTTCCGAGTTGCCAGACGCGTGAACGAGGTTCATTACGGCCTTGCCGCTGACCTCAGAAGACGCCCTGGTCTGGTGTGCGAAGTCGCCGCGCACGGTGCCTGGGGCAGCCTGATCGGGGTAGGTACCACCGATGATCTTCCGCACCTTGGCCACGGCGTCGACACCTTCGAGCGCGAGAGCGATTACGGGCCCGGTCTGCATGAAGCTGGCGGTGGTGTTGTAGATCTCCGCGCCGAGCCGTTCTTCAAGGTCGAAGTAGTGCTGTTTGGTCGACTCCGCATCGAGAAGCTTCATTTTGGTGCCGACGATCTTAAGTGCAGCGTCTTCGAAACGTGCAACTATGCGCCCCGTCAGGCCACGGCTGACGGCATCGGGCTTAAGCAACACGAGAGTCTTCTCGACGCCGAGCAGCGGCGAATTGCTCATTCCTGATCTCCTCGTGTAAGTGGTGTAGTCGAAGGTACCTCCTGATGTGCATCGCCGCCATTTGTGGCCTGTACGCTGGTACAGAAAGTCGATCCGGTAGCTAATGTCTCAGTTCATGCTGGTCGGGCCACAACAGAGAGGACGGAGTCTGTTCGAAGCAGTTTTGAGTTCAGGTCACCCAGTGCGTTTTGAAAATTTGGGCCGGTTATGTCTGTCCAGCTAACTCCATAAGATCCGAGCGCATCCAGTCGAAGACGGTATCCTTGGTTGTCTTTGCTGACAATATCCAGCTCTTGGAGCCCTTTCAGGGTCGCTGCCGCAACTGTACTGTTGCCGATTATTTGACGGTCCAGTTGGTCCTTGAAAATACTGGGCCTGCCCGATACTGCAGATCGAAATGACGATAGTATTCTTCGCGTCCAGAAAAGAACCTCATATGATGCTTGCGGTGAGATATATGGCTGGGAGATATCAGGAGCGAACTTGTATTCGCGCCACTGATGCCACATGTCCTTCCAGCTCGCGCGGAGCGCCGACTCTGGGTAGGAGAATACTCGTAGGTCGGTAGCGTGCTGTACGCTACTTGCCATCAGGAAAACGCCAGCTTGATCAGGCCCCCCAATTGCAACGAAACGATTTCCTTTGAGATCAATTTCTTCGCAGATCGCGAAGAAATTTGGCCCGATCTCGATCTCGCCGTTGACGGGATTGAATACTAGTCCGCCCTTGCCGAGAATCATGCAATGACTAATGGGGCTACTCAACTCTAGAATCCCGAATTGATTGTCTACATCGAATGCCAGATTGTAAACGTCGTTAGGGGGTTCGAAATCGGACAGTATCAGGGCGTCGAGGGCGCTCTCTTCGCTGCTTTTGTACATGGCCATCGTACGGCCGCTGCCTCCCAATGCATGTGACCGGATCAAGCTGTCCACAACGTCTTCTGTAACCGAACCGGTTGTCTGTCCTTCAGGAGTTTCGCGTTCGATATCTTGAGTTAGCGCATAGACAAAGTGCACGAAGAAGGGGCCAACGGCGGGAATGAGTGACAACAGTTCCTCGCTGGAAGCGCCGCAAGTTTCGATAGTTGGCGACGTGGCGATAAAGGCGCGGACATAATCACTGAATACAATGTTGCCAAAAACTCCGGCGGAGATAAAGGGATGATCTGGAATAAATGGCTGAATGAGATCTTCGTACGCAGATCGATTGGCAGGATCTAGCATCCCATACTCTGTGTTCTTTACAGGGAGTCCAGACAGGTGCTTGAGTATATGGAGAGCTTGCTCTTCACGAAGATACAGTTGGTTTGATACTTCGTCAGGAAGGCCAAGCGACTTCGCAATATGGGCTCTGACTTTTTCGTGCTCACGGTCGAGAAGTCCTTCGACAATCTGGCGAAGCAGTGCTCCTTGTGATGTGCGATTTCCCGAACCTTGAAGAGTTGTTCCCGACTGAAGGGCGGCGTCGGGATTGTCTACAGCGAGTTTCTCTGCAAGGACCATCAAAACCGGCGGATAGCCAAGAAAAGACTCAACTTCGGGCCAGTATTTTTCTGCTTTTGAAGATTCTTTTGCGCCTAGCGCTTGCGCAATCTCGCTGAATATACGATCACGGTATTTGCCGAACGGTACTGGATGCGTCCGATGAACTATGTACTTCTGTTGTCCGCGTTCTTCGCGTGTGTCTAGCGTGGAGTCAATCAGCTGTGTTGCGAGGCTATAAAAGAGTGGTCGAATAACCCAATTTTCGACCTTAACGCCTAGCTGTTCGAGATGTTCCATCGCCGCTTTGGCCGCCTCGCGTCTGCCGAGTAAGATTATTTGTTTGCAGGGCTTAGCGTCACGAATGATTGTTACGATGTTTTGAAGGAAAGCTAGATAATTCTCACGCCCTGCTAATAGCTGGGCTTCGTCTAAGCTGTCGAGTACAAGACTTCCTTCACCTGCTCGGAGACTATTAACGAAGTCTGCGGCTTGCGTCCATCCCAAGACCCGAGTTAGTAAGCCGACAAGTGTATCGCTACCTACTTGTAGTTTCGACAGATCGACAAGTGGTGCACCGCTTAGAGAAGCTATGGCCTCGGCTGCCGCTGATTTGCCTCCAGCTCCTGGTGCCGTAATAACCACAATTGACGACTCCTGGGAGTTTGTGTCGACATCGGGCCAGATATAGGAGGTTCGTTCTTTGCTGCTAACGTAAAAGCTATCGTCGGGCGACTCGACTATGAGCGGATTATCCGAATACCTATTGGGAAGTTGGCTCGCGAGTCTGCGAAGGGACCACATGATCGACATTGCGCGAGCATATACAAGGAGGTGGTGGTATGCCTACCCTAAATTGTCGTCAGAAGTTGACAATTTAAGGACATTTGTAGGCAAAAGCTATTGCGGTCCCTTTCGTGTGACTGGTCAGTAGCGCTGGGTGCCAGGCATCGGTGCCCCCAATGTCTGGGGACCGTTGGAGGGCATGGCCGGGGGTGGGGACCGGTCGAGGGGTGCGAGATGGGGTGCGAACTAGTGCTTCCCGCTGCCTACTCCGTGCCATCGCCGCAACTCCTGGCTGCAATATTCCCAGCTGGGCACGTTGTGCGCTCGTGGTCTGGAGCCTCATAATCCCTTGGCCGTGGGTTCGAGCCCCACCCGCCCCACCCTTGGGCTGTTCGGTGGCCTTCGGCCACCTTCCCCGTCTTCTTGCTTGTCGGTGGGGGCGACCCCCGCACTTCCACGGTGCGGTCGGTTGCTGACCCGGCGCGGCACCTTGATCGTTGGCTGCCGCGACCTTGCCTCGTCCTTCGTGGTTCTTGTGCCGGCTGCGCGTGCGCGGGTACGCCTCGCCGACCGTGTGGCACAGAGTGAGACTCCTGATGGGCTCGCACGTTCGCGTGCAGGCTGATAGTGGGCGTGATCAGCTGGCGAGAACGGTGCCTTGGCGGTGCACCAGGTGCCGGGTTCCTCGTCGTGGCGCCAAAGCGGCTTCCTGTCCTGCTTGTGGTTCCCGTGGTCGACTCTTCGTGAATCATCAGCGATGCATGTATGATGTAGTCATGCGAACCACTGTTGATCTACCGCCTGCGGTGCATCGTCGGGCAAGCGAACTCGCAGCGACGCGGCATCAGTCCCTTTCCGCCGTGGTGGCGGACTTGGCCGTCCGTGGACTCGCCGCGCTTGGTGAGCCGGTCACGGTCTCCACCGACCCAGTCAGTGGGTTTCCTGCCGTCACCCTTGGGCGTCGCATCACTTCCGCCGACGTGGCTGACGCGTTGGATGACGAGTGAGCGCTGCCGGCTATCTACTCGACGCGAACGCGCTCATCGCGCTCGTGGTGACTGATCATGAACACCACGACAGAGCCGCCAGGTGGGCCGCGGATGCGGGACAGCTCGCGCTGTGCCCCATTGTTGAGGGCGCGCTGGTTCGGTACCTGCTACGCGCTGGCGAAACACATGCGACAGCAACGGAAGTCCTCGCTGCTTTCCACGCGTCGCCGCGGTGCGAATTCTGGGCGGACGCTGTCTCATACGCGGCTGTCAACCTCACGCATGTCATCGGACATCGTCAGGTGACGGATGCTTACCTGGCTGAGCTCGCAGCCAGCAGGGGTGGCCAGTTGGCCACTTTCGATCAGGCACTTGCCAAGACGCTCCCGGAGCGTACGGAACTGATTCCATAGTCCGGTCAGGCGTGGCGTTACGCGACTTATCGTGGCGGACGGCGCCGGACCGGATCCAGTCTGACCTCCGGTCCATCCACCAGCACTTCGCGGTTCTTACGCCGATTCGTTAGGTCCACGCTTGTCCTGTTCGGCACTGGCGCGCCTTCCATGCCTCTCCTTGTTCGTTGTTGGGGGCGACCCCACACCCCCACGGTGCGGTTGGTTCCTGACCCAGCGTGGTCGGGTTGTGTGGTTGTGGCTGGCCATGCGGCAGGAGGGCTGCTGGCGGGTTGCGCCAAGTCGCGACGGCCGCCAGAGCTTCCGCCGCCTGCGGGCGGCTCCCGGGTGGCGCCGCCCCACCGCTCGTCACTTCTTTGACTTTGCCTTCCGGAAGGCCTTGGAGATCTTCTCCTTCGTCTTTGGGTCCTTGGCCTTCCTGAGCAACTTCTTCTCGGCCTCTTTCGCCTTCGGCGAATTCGCGGCCTTCTTTATCTTGTTCATGAGTTTTCCCATTGCCCGCTACCTTTCTTCCTTGCTGCCTTTGTGAGTCAGTGCACGTCGACATAGAGGACTTCGATGGCGTTGTTGCCGTAGCCGAGCCGGTTCCAGGGTGGGACGTCTGGTTGGACGTTGCCCGCCGCGTCGGTTGCTCTTGCGCGCAGCGTGTGCCTTCCCACGTCGGTTGCCTTCCAGTCGAACGACCAGTCCTGCCATTGGTACGGGCCCTTGGGTGGCTCGAGCCGCGCCGGGAGCCACTCGCCTTCGCCGGTGAGGCTGACGTCGACCCGCGTCACCGGTCCGGTTCCCGACCAGGCCTTGCCGCGCACGGTGCAGGTGCCCGCGTTGATGTCCGACGCGTGGGCGGGAGCGGTGATGCGTGCCCGCACGCGCATGTAGTCGACGGTCTTGTGTGGACGGTCGGGCCATTCGTACATGTAGTGGCCGGTCTGGAACTCGCCCGTGTACGGCTCGGTCAGGACGTCGATTCGCTTCAGCCACTTGACGGACGCGACGGCGTACCAGTGGGGCACGATGAGCCGGAAGGGCGCTCCGTGGTCGGGCCACAGCGGCTCGCCGTTCATCTCGTAGGCGATCAGGATCTCCGCCGAGGGATCGACCGCATGCGCCAGCGACAGTGCGCGCACGAAGGTCAGGTCGTCCCGCCTTGTCTCCTCGAGGACCGGACGGAGGTGGTAGGCGCCGTGATCGGCGCCCTCGAACCGGACGTCGACGCCCCCGGTCGCCGGGCGTGCCCGCCGCAGGACCTCGTGCAGGAGCGCGCCGGTCCAGCGGGCGGTCGAGACGGCATAGGAGCCCCAGGGTTCGCCGGTCGGCAACGGTCTCGTGTCAAGACGTCCGTTTCCCGCGCATTCCAGCGTGACCGCGCGATCGACGGTCGGCATGGCGCGCAGATCGTCGACCGTCAGGGTCAGCGGGTTCTCCACGGCGCCGCCGATCTCGAGCGTGCCGTCGTGTGCCGGTATCGCGAAGTTGCTGCGGACGTAGTGGAGTTCGGTGGGGGTGAGGTCTCCGGTGAGCGCCTCGGGCGGCGCCTCCGCGTTGAAGGGAGCCGGGTTGATCATCTGAAGTGCGGCGCGTTCCTGGCCGATCCGGTCTGCCACAGTCATCTCAGTCTCCTCGTCAGTGCGCGGTGCCGCACATCAGTAATCGGCATCGCGGAAGGTCGGGTCCCGGTCTTCGTTGAAGGCGCCGATTCCCTCGACGCGGTCGGGGTGGACGGCCGAGCGCCAGTGCGCCTCCATCATGATCGCGATCGCCTGCTCGACCGGCTGACCCTCGCCGAGGTGAACGGCCCGCTTGACGGCCTGCACCGCCGTTGGCGAGTTGCTCGCGATCTTCTCCGCGATCCGGTGTGCCGCGGCCATGAGCTCGGTCCTCGGGTGGATCTCGTTGACCATGCCCAGTCGGTGCGCCTCGTCGGCGGTGAGCGGGTCGCCGGTCATCAACAGCTGCAGGGCCTTTCCCGGCGGGAGCAGCCGGGGAAGGAACACCGGTGAGCCGCCGCCCGCCGCGAGGCCGATCATCGCCTCCGGCTGGGCGAAGGTGGCGTTGTCGGAGGCGATGATGAAGTCCGTGCTTTGCGCGAGCTCGGAGCCGCCGCCGTACGCGATCCCGTTCACGGCGGCGAAGATCGGCTTGCGTAGCTGCCGCACCGTGTAGAGCGTGCGATCGAAGTCCTGCCGCTGGCGAAGCCAGTCCTCCTTCGTCATGTCCCTGCGCTGGCGCAGATCGCTCCCCACGGAGAAGGCCCGCTCCCCGGCCCCGGTGAGGATGACGACGCGGACGGCGGGGCGGACCGCGATCGTCTCGACGATCTCGGTCAGGCGGGCGCCCATCTCGGTGGTGATCGCGTTGTCGGCCTGCGGCCGGTTGAGGGTGATGACCGCGATGCGATTCCCGGAGACGTAGTCGACGAGCACGGGGGAGTCGGGCTCCGCGAGGTCGGGCCGCGGCGGGCCGAAGTCCAGTGCATGCCAACGATCGGTGGTTTCCGAAGTCGTCGCCACGTCGTCCTCCTCTGCTCGGTCGGTCACGTCTCGAGCTCCGCCAGCCAGCGCAGTGCGCGCAGGCCGGGGGCGAAGCAGTACTCGCCGCCGCGGGTGATGACGAACGGTGGCAGCTGTTGTAGTCGACGGCGGATCGGGCGATGGGGAATGGTGAAAGTCCCCGAGCCGTCGCTCGCACCGACGAGCGGGTCCTTCTCGGCAGGCGCCCCGATGAAGATGCCGTCGTTGAGCCACTGGGTCTTGACGAACTCGAACTGGCGCTTGAGCTGCGCGCCGGCGAAGACGAAGACGATGCCCCGGTCGACGCCGTCGTCATCGAGGACGCCATCCGGCAGCATCGGGCCATAGCTCGTGCCGCGCCGGATCATGCGGTGGAGGCGCACGTTGACACTGCCGTCCTCGTCGAGAGCGTCCCTCGGGTTCGCACGCCGCGCGTGCGCGCCTGCCGGACACTTGAAGCCGCGCCGATCGTCGGTGTAGAGGAAGTCGTTGTTGCGGCGCCGGTCGGCGCCGACCTCGGGATCGTCGTGCTCGGGGGACAGCGTGAGCGGAGCGCCGCTTTGCCAGCGGCCCACCATCTTCGCGCCGAGCAGCGCCTCTTCCTCGCGGCTCGCGGCTCTCTCGCGAAGGTACCGCCGGTAGGCCGCCACCTTCGTGTGCAGCTTCCGGAAGACGACGTACGTGCCGTTTCGGCCGAGGATCTCCGGAGCGGGCATCGGCGGTAGCTCGCCGGTCTCGTCCGGGTAGCCGAGGATGATCTCACCGGCCTTGAGCGGTTTCTCCTTCGGATTCGAGGCCGGCACGCCGCTGCCTTCGATCGCGGGCTGGCCGATCCCGTCCTTGAAGCCGAAGGAGGTACGCCCGGTGGGAAGCTGGAAGCAGTCCTGCTGCCAGATCAGCTCGATGCCGGACCGCTCCTCGGCGGCGCGGCGGGCCCGCTCCACGAGGCCCCGCAGGCGCGTGGCATCGGGGGAGAGGATCGCCATGGCAACGTGGACGTCCGAGGTGCCGAGCGGCTTCTCCCAGTTGGCCGGGCTGCTGTCGCCAACGTCGCCCAGCTCGGCCGCGCGTGCCGCCATGCCCTGGCGGAACTCCGGTGCGAAGCTGTCGAGCGAGTCCCTCGGTACGCCGAGTGCCTTCAGGCCCTGATACGTGAAGGCCACCGTGACCCAGGCGTCGTCATCGGGACCGGGTGAGCGCCGTGCGGAGTCGACGAGCGGGAGCAGTCGCGCCACCAGCTCCCGCCCGGCGACGCGGTCGTCGATGCGCAGCAGGAGGTAGGTGCCGACGTAGGGCGACGGCCGCTCGTGCAGCGCCCCTGTCTGGATGTCGTCCAGCTCGAGGCCGATCCCATCTCCGGTACTCATGGCTACACGTGCTCGGGGGGCTCGGGCGGGTCCGGATTCGGCGGGCTGAGGTAGGGGAAGGTGCGCGCGGCCGGTCTCGACGCGTGGTCGACCCCGTCACGGATGACGGGCCCGTTCCCCGCGTTGACGAGCTGCGTGAACAGGGTGTCGATCACGTCGTCGTTGAGCGCCCGCCCGCCGCAGGTCTCGTGTGGTTTGCCGTCGAGGGCGGCGAGCTCGATCTCCAGGAAGGAGCCTCGCTCGGCGTACGGCTTGGTGAGGTCGACGACGAGGAAGTCGGCGAGCACGAGCTTCGTCAGGGGGTGGTCGCCGTTCCCGTCCGTTTCCCAGTCGGTTCGGCCGTCGAGCCCGTCCCAGAACGCGAGGTTGGCGTTCAGCCTCGCCCGGTAGGCACCCTGATAGCTCGGCCCGAGGTGGAACGCGTCCTCCATGTTGTAGAGGTCGCGGAGTTCGAGGTCCCGGTTCACCTGATCGAACTGCTTCGGCGCCAGCATCATGTTCTTCACCTCGGGCCGCCCGACGCGTTCGATCCGAACGGTGAACTTGCCGAGGGTGAGTGTCTCGGCGACGACGCCGACCAGGTCCGCGCCGCCAAGGAGCGCGGAGTCGACCTCGACGACCAGGCTGAGGACGTTCTTGCCGTCGAGGAAGATCGAACCGGGATCGGTGAACGAGAGCGTGCCCGTCGAGATCGTCCGCAGCGCGGCACGCGCGTCCATGATGAACGGATCCCAGCGTGGGCCCGCGAAGACGCGCACCCCGTGCGCCGAGCCGCCGTGTTCGTCGTTCACCAGGAACGTGACCGTTCCGCCCGACGGGGTGGTGCAGGTGCCTTCCTGCTCGGCCCTCCCGGGAGGGGAGAAGACGCAGTCGAAGACGAACTCCTCCGTGCCTGCCACGAACGGCACCGGATCGCCCGGCGTGCCCGCGGTCAGCGGACGCAGCCGGAAGCGGTAGATGAGCCCGTCCGACAGCAGATCCGTTGGTTTCGCGAAGGGCAGCGTGTTCACCACGAGCACGAGACGCCCCGGCCGTTCCGGGCTCGGAAACGCGTAGACGTCGGTGATGTCCGCGATCGGCTCGGCCAGCGCTCGTGGTCCGGAGATGTGATCCGACATCAGTCGGCGGCCTCGTCCAGCAACGGTCGCAAGGCCGGGTGCGCCAGCGCGTCCTCGGCGTCCGGGTGGTCCAGCACCTGCTGGAACGCCGCGTTCACGCGCCGGCTCTTCCGGATCTCTTTCGTCGTGCCGCCGTAGTTGCGTGCGTACGCCGCGGCGGTCTGCTGCGCGCCGAGGACGAACGCCTTCAACGCGGCCCGGTCAGGAAGGCCGTCGTAGCCCTCCGCGTGCCTGAAGATGACGTCGAAGAGCGCCAGTGTCGGCCCGGACGTGAAGAAGTCCTCCATGTAGGCGTCCCACGGGCCGTCGAAGCTCGTCACGAACGCGAGCCGGGTGTCGTCGTCGAAGAGCACGAACCTCGCCTCGTGGATCGTGGTGATCGCCATGCCGTAGTCCCCCGGCCGGTACCCGGGAGTGTCCTGCAGGTCGCGGAGCGCGGTCCGCAGTGCCTCGCCCTCACCCGGCCTGACACGGAAGAACAAGCTGAACTCACTCGTCGGGCCGACACTCATGCCCGGGCGGGAGGTTTCTGTCGCAGGCGTTGCCATCGTGTCTCCTTTGAGCGATGTTCACGTTCGCAGGCAGGTGACCGGCCGGCCTCATCTCCCAGGGGTGAGGTCGGCGCCGGGATCGCGGGACCCGTCAGCCGGGCGGGGGTTCGTGGGTGATGTCGACACCCATTGAGGGGGTGTGCCGGCCGGTGTCGTCCTGGTGGAAGGTCATGGTCGCGATGACCTTGACGACGCCGTCGGTGTGCCTGGCCAGCTGTTCTGCCAGCGAGACCTGGCTCTTCAGCTCCAGCCTGCCGTCCAGGGTCACCTGTCCGTCGTGGACGCCGACGCGCACCGTGTCCGGAAGCGTGCGCATGCCAAGACCGATCTGGAAGACGTCGCGGATGATGTCGTCGCGGATGTCCTCGTCCTTGCGGAGGAACACGGTCAGCAGGTCCTTGCGGCTGACGATGCCCACCAGCCTGCCGTCGTCGTCGACTACCGGGAGGCGCTTGACGTTGTGCTTCGTGATCTCCCTGGCGGCGTGGGCGATCGTGGCGTCGGCGGTGACGGTGATCGCCGGCTTGGTCATCAACGCGGCCGCGGCGGTGCCCTCGGCGCGGGGGTCCCGTGGGGTCTCATGGTGGCGGCGCCACCACTTTCGCTCGGGCGTCTGGCCGGGTTCGCCTTCGCCCTGCCTGACGAGCAGGTCGGCCTCGGACACCACGCCGAGCACATGAGTGGTCGCGTCGACGACGGGTACGGCGCTGATGTCACGCTGCTCGAGGACCCGCACGATGTCCTTGAACGGCGTGCCTTCACGCACGGTGGCCACATCGGTGCTCATCACGCTGCTGATCTTCCGGTGACTCATCGCACGCTCCGATCCGGAACGAATCACTCGATCGCGTTCACCGGTGTAACCGATCCTTCGCGCGGAGTGCTCACCCTGCCCGAGTGATTCCGTCCCCGGCGGTGTGCTGATCGGCCGTGGCCGACGTCGTCTCCCCGGGAGTGGCCATCCGCCGGACGGCCGCGCCACCACGACGAATCAGACCTTCGGGATGGAGAAGTCACCCGGCAGAGGTGAGTTGCCATGCGGTAGGTAGTGACTTGACCTTCCTCATTGCGTATAACTTGTTCTAATCCCTGCGCATGTGAGGAAGCTCACGTCATGATGACAACGGTGTCTGACAACAACTCTCGCTCAGTTTCCCGTCGGCTGTTCATCACTGGAACTGGTTCTATTATCGCGACCGCCGCCCTTGCCGGACGGGCCGCCGCCGCCATCGGGGACGGGGCGCACGTGCCGGTCCTCGTGGTCGGCACCGGCTACGGCGGATCGGTCACCGCCCTGCGGCTCGCCCAGGCCGGCGTGGATGTCCACATGCTCGAGATGGGTCAGGCCTGGGACACCCCCGGCTCCGACGGCAAGATCTTCCCCAACACCAGGACCCCCGACTACCGGTCTTTCTGGCTGCGCACCAGGACCAAGCAGCCCCTCAGCAACTTCCTCGGCTTCCCGATCGACAAGGACGTGCCGCGCCACGCGGGCATTCTCGACGCCGAGGAGTTCGCGGGCATCACCGTCTACCAGGGGCGCGGCATCGGCGGCGGTTCGCTCGTCAACGGCGGGATGGCCGTGACCCCGAAGCGGGAGAACTTCGGTGCGGTCCTGCCGTCGGTCAACGCGGCCGAGATGTACGACGTGTACTACCCGAGGGCCAACGCGGAACTGGGCGTCAACCACGTCGACCCGGCCTGGTGGGAGACCGTCAACTGCTACCAGTACGCGCGGGTCGGCCGCAAACACGCGCAGCGGTCCGGTTTCGCGTTCACGCTCGTGCCCAACGTGTACGACATGAACTACATGAAGCAGGAGGCTGCCGGGTCCGCGCCGAAGTCGGCCGTGGACGGGGAGATCCTGTACGGCAACAACTACGGCAAGAAGTCACTGCCGAAGACCTACCTCGCGCGGGCCCGTGCGACCGGGCGGGTCCAGATCACGCCGCTGCACCGGGTCACGTCCGTCGCGCGGGCAGGCAACCGGTACGCCGTGGTGGTGGAGCAACTCGACACGAGCGGCAACATCACCGCCACCAAGACGGTCACGGCCGACCGGGTGTTCTTCGCGGCGGGCAGTGTCGGCACCAGCAAGCTGCTCACCAAGCTGAAGGCCACCGGTGCGCTGCCGAACCTGAACGGTGAGATCGGCAAGGGCTGGGGCGACAACGGCAACGTCATGTGTGGCCGCGCCAACCACCTCTGGGACCCGACCGGCACCGTGCAGACCTCGATCCCGACCGCGGGCATCGACAACTGGAACGCGGGCGGCGCGTTCGCGGAGGTGGCGCCGCTGCCGACCGGGATCGAGACGTGGGCGTCGTTCTACCTGTCCATCACGAAGAACCCGAACCGTGCGCGGTTCACCTGGAACGCCGCGGCGAACCGGGTGGATCTCGACTGGCAGACGGCGTGGAAGCAGCCGTCGATCAGCATGGCGAAGTCGATCTTCGACAAGATCAACTCCAAGGAGGGGACGATCTACCGCACCGACCTCTTCGGCGTGTACAAGATCTGGGGCGACCACCTCACCTACCACCCGCTTGGCGGCGCGGTGCTGAACAAGGCGACCGACAACTACGGCCGCCTGCACGGCTACCCCGGTCTCTACGTCATGGACGGTGCGCTGATCCCCGGCAACACGAGCGTGAACCCGTTCGTCACGATCACCGCGCTCGCGGAGCGGAACATCGAGCGGATCATCGCGGAGGACCTGTGACCGGCAGGACGCACTGGGTGTCGAGGCCGAGCACGCGGTTGAGCCTGCCGAACGCGAGCCACGAGCCGAGGCTCATGGAGAGTTCCACGATCTCGCTCTGGCTGTAGTGCTCGGTCATCCGCGACCAGAACTCGTCGTCGAGGTTGTGGTGGTCGATGGCGTACCGCTCGGCGTACTCGGCGGCCAGCCGCGTGCGGTCGTCGAACGCGTCGGTGGTGCGCCATCGCTCCACCGCTTCCGCGAACTCCGGCTCGACCTTCTTTCCGTCGCGTTCCGTTCGCCAGTCCTGGCAGAACAGGCACCCGTTGATCTGCGCGATCCGCAGGCGCGCGGCCTCGAACTCCCGCAGCCCCAGCGTGCTGTTGGCGTAGACGGCCAAGGAGAACTTCGAGGCCGCGACGCCGATGCCGGGCACCATCTCGCCCCACACATATCCGATCGGGTCCTTCCCGTCGGGGATGTCGACGTGCATGGCTACTTCCTCTCCAGACGGCCGGGGCGGAGCGGTACGTCAAGCGCGTCGTACAGGCCGGGTTCGGCGTCGGCGAGCCAGTCGATCGCGTTCACCAGGCGGCCGACGGCGGTGGCGTTGCCGCCCGCGGACCGGTTCTCGCCCTCGTCGGTCGCCTCGACGGTGACCTCAATGCGCGGCCTGCCCTCGATGACGACGCGGTGCGCACCCGCGCCGTCCGGTGGTTGCGGCCAGTCCGGCGCGCACGACGGGTGGATGCGGGTCACGTGCTCGATGACGATGCGGGGCTCGCCGTCGACGATGCCCTGGACCTCGAACCGAACCGCGCCCTGGGTGCCCGCGGCGAACTCGCCCATGGTGCGGGTGGTGACCGTGGTGTCGAGCGGCCTGCGGTCCATCGTCTCGCGGAGTTCGTCCAGTTCGACGCCGAGTGCGCGGGCCATGAGCCGGATCTGGCCGCCCCACACCATCGTCGGCACCATGGGCAGCAGCATCGGCGGCTGGTAGTCCATCGGCTGGCCCATGCCGACGAGGTAGCGCACGGAGTCCGGCTGCTCGTAGGTGGAGTAGTCGAAGATCTCCTGGCAGCGCACCACGTCGACGCGCGTGCCGAGGCCGGAGATGAGCAGGGGCAGCACGTCGTTGCCCCAGCCGGGGTCGACACCGGAGACGAACAGCGAGCCGCCCCCGTCCGCGATCGCGGCTAGAACGGGTTCTCGTAGCTCGGCCGGCGCGTTGCGCTGGTCGTAGAGCGGGTACAGCGACGGCGTGACGACCACCGCGCCTGCGCGGATCGCGCGGACGATGTCGGCGAGCGCGTCGTCGAACCGGACGTCGCCGGACGCCGCGTACACGACGGCCCCAGGACTGGCGGCGAGTACGGCGTCGATGTCTTGTGTGGCAGCGACTCCGAGTTCGTGGCCAAGGTCGGCGATGAGGCCGGCGTCGCGCCCGGCCTTGGCGTCGTCGTGCACGATGACGGCGGTCAGTTTCAGTGCGGGATGGGCGTCTACCGCGCGAATGGCCGCCCGCCCGACGTTGCCAGTGCCCCACACCACCGTGGCAATCATGCTTCGAGGCTAGCTGAAACGTGTTTCAGTTCATAGTTGCCGGTGTCGCCAGCGGTCACGAACGGACTTCCCGCTCACGGTCCGGCGACGTCACCCCGGGAACGCGACCTACCATGAACCGGTCGCGGTGTGTGTCTCGGAGGTTCAATGACGATCAGCGTGTTCGACCTGTTCTCGGTCGGGATCGGGCCGTCCAGCTCGCACACCGTCGGGCCGATGCGGGCTGCCCGCACGTTCGTCGCCGGGCTTGGTGACGATGGGTTGCTGCCCTTGGTGCACTCGGTCAAGGCCGAGCTGTTCGGCTCGCTCGGCGCCACCGGGCACGGGCACGGCAGCGGTCCCGCCGTCCTCCTCGGGCTCGAAGGGGACCATCCCGAGACCGTCGACACCGACACCGTGCACGACCGGGTCGAGCGGATCCGGGTCACCGGGCGGCTCCGGCTCCTCGGGCAGCACGAGATCGCGTTCGACGACGACGCGCTGGTGCTGCACCGGCGCCGCAGCCTGCCGTTCCACCCCAACGGCATGACGTTCGAGGCGTTCGACGGGGCAGGCACGTCGCTGCGGGCACGCACCTACTACTCGGTCGGCGGTGGGTTCGTCGTCGACGAGGCCGCCCAGGGCGCGGACCGGATCAAGGTCGACGACACCGAGGTCGCCTACCCGTTCCGCACCGGCGCCGAGCTTCTCGCCCACTGCCGCCACACCGGGCTGCCGATGAGCGAGATCATGCTCGCCAACGAGACCTCGTGGCGGTCTGCCGACGACGTGCACGCCGGGCTCACGCACATCTGGGACGTCATGCAGGAGTGCGTTCGCCGCGGCTACACCCAGGACGGGACGCTCCCCGGCGGCCTGAAGGTCCGGCGCCGCGCCCGTGAGATGTACGAGCACCTCTCCTCCGACCCCTTCTCCACCGACCCGCTGCGGGTCATCGACTGGGTGAACCTGTTCGCGCTCGCCGTGAACGAGGAGAACGCCTCCGGCGGGCGGGTCGTCACCGCCCCCACCAACGGCGCGGCGGGCATCATCCCCGCCGTCCTGCACTACTACGCGCGGTTCGTGCCAGGCGCGACCGCCGATGGCGTCGTCCGGTTCCTGCTCACCGCGGGTGCGATCGGGGTGATCTACAAGGAGACCGCGTCGATCTCGGGTGCCGAGGTCGGGTGCCAGGGCGAGGTGGGTTCCGCGTGCTCGATGGCCGCTGGCGCGTTGTGCGAGGTGCTGGGCGGCACGCCTGAGCAGGTCGAGAACGCCGCCGAGATCGGCATGGAGCACAACCTCGGCCTCACCTGCGACCCGGTCGGCGGGCTGGTGCAGATCCCGTGCATCGAGCGCAACGCGATGGCGTCGGTGAAGGCCATCAACGCCGCCCGCATGGCGCTGCGCGGCGACGGCATCCACGTCGTCACGCTCGACAAGGTCATCAAGACCATGCGGGAGACCGGCGCCGACATGAAGGTCAAGTACAAGGAGACGGCACGCGGCGGGCTCGCCGTCAACGTCATCGAGTGCTGATGCCGATCCGGCGGTCCCTGTCGGTGGTCGTACTGTCACGTAGGGCGGCGGCGGAGGAGGCCGGGTGACAGGGTGGGACGGGCTCGCGCCGACGTTCGCGTGGCGGAAGTCCCAGCGGCACCTGCTGGAACTGTGCGGGCACGTCACCGACCGGCGCTGGCACGTGTGTGCGCCGCCCGGCGCCGGGAAGACGCTCGTCGGGCTGGAACTCGCCCGCCGCCACGGGACCCGCACGCTCGTGCTGTCGCCGACGACGGCCATCCGCGACCAGTGGCGTGGCGCGGTCGCGTTGTTCGGCACGGCGCCGAGGGGGTTCGCGAGCACCGACCTCGACCGGCCCGCCGAGCTGTACTCGATCACCTACCAGCTGCTCGGCAACCCCGGCGCCGCGGCCGACGACCTGACCGCCGCCGCACGCAGGCTGTGGCTCGCCGAGGTCGCCGCCAAGGCGGGCGAGGACGCGGCCAGGGACCGGGTCGCGGCCGTCGAGCGGAGTGACCCGGCACGTGCCCGCAAGGAGCTCGGCAGGCACGTGCGGATCCTGCGCCGGTCGCTCGCGACCGGTGAGGACGTCGGCGTGCCCCCGGCGGAGCTGCTCGGGGCGCGGGCGTCGGCGATCGTCGAGCGGATCGCCGGGCTGGGCATCGGCTGTGTCGTGCTCGACGAGTGCCATCACCTGCTCGACTGGTGGGCGCTCGTGGTCAACGCGCTCGTGACGCGGCTCGCGGCCGACCGCGACGTCGCCGTCGTCGGGCTCACCGCCACGCTGCCGGAGCCCGGGACCGTGCGGGAAGGACTGAACTACGCCGGTCTGCTCGGCGAGGTCGACGCGGAGCTGCACCTCGCCGCGATGGTCGCAGACGGCGGCGTCGCGCCGTGGCGGGACGGGGTGCGGGTCGCCGAGCTGGCGGCGGAGGAGACGCGGTTCCTCGACACGTGGGCGTCCTCGTTCGCCGACCAGCTCGACGCGGTGTTCCTCGGCGAGCCGTTCATCGAGTGGGCGGTCGCCCGCGTCGAGTCAGAAGAGGACGGCTGGGCGCGGCTGGAGAACGCCGACCCACCCGTCGCCGTCGCGCTGGCCCGCTGGTTCGCGGCGCGTGGCATGGCCGCCGACGCGGCGGGGGAGATGACACTCGACGACCGCGTCCTGCTGCTCGACGCGTGGCTGCACGACCCGCTCGCGGAGCCGGAGAAAGACCTGCGGGACAAGGTGAAGCAGCTGCTGCGCCGCCACGGCATCGCGCTGTCCTCGGCCGGTGTGCGGTGGACCCGGTCCGTGGCCGACATCGTGTGTTCCCGGTCCACCGCGAAAGGCGTCGCGGCTGGCGAGGTACTGCGGCAGGAGGAGGCGGTGCGCGGCGACGACCTGTGCGCGCTGGTGGTCGTGGAACGCGACCGCGCCACCAGCCCGCCTGCCGAGGCGCGGGCCGTGCTCGGCGAGGACGCGGGCACGGCGGCACGAGTGCTCGCCGCGATCTGCCGCGAGAGCGCGGTCGCCGCGCGTGGCGTGCTGTGCGTGACGGGCAGCGGCGCCTGGTGCGACGCGCTCGCCGCCGACCGGGTGACGGCCGCGGTCAACGTGGCCGCGATCGACGGGCGCTGGATCACCACCCGTGGCAGCGACATCCCCTCGGTGGTGGAGCTGGTGGGGCACGGGCCGTCGTGGGACTCGGCGCGGTGGCTGACCGCGGCGGCGGCCGCGCTCACCGACGGCGCCGCGCGGACGCTGGTCGCCACCCGGGGTCTGGTCGGTGAGGGCTGGAACTTCCCGCCGCTCAACGTGCTGGTCGACCTGAGCGAGGTCGCGAGCACCACCGCGATGACGCAGCTGCGCGGCCGGGCGCTGCGCATCGACCCGGAACGGCAGGACAAGGTGGCGTCGCTGTGGGACGTCGTGATCGCGCACCCGACCGCGCACGGCGACTGGCGCCGGTTCCGCAGGCGGCACACCCGCTGGTGGGGCCCCTCCCGCGACGGCACGCTGGTGACCGGCGCGGGCAAGGTGCACCAGAGGGCCGCCGGGCCGACGCCACCGGCGCCTGCCGAGCACGCGGAGCTGAACGCCGACAGCGCCGGGGTGATGACCGACCACGCGACGACCCGGCGCATGTGGGCGGAGGTCGACGCGGCCGGGGTGGCGACGAGCGTGGTCCACGTCGCGGGGCGGCGGGTACGCAGGCAGGTGCGGACGCGGGGCCGCCGGTGGCGGACGGTCGGCGCGACGGCCGGGGCGGTGTCGGGTGCGGTGGCCTGCGTGGGTGCCGCGGTCGCGGGGTGGCCGGTGGTGGCGGTGCTCGCGGTGGTCTGCGGGGTCGCGGTGCTGCCGTCGATCGTCCTCGCGCGCGGCAGGAGACGGTCGCGGGACGACTTCCTGCGGTCACTTGGCGAGGCGGTGGCGGCCGGTCTCACCGCGGCGGGCCACCGGGAACTGGCGGACGCCCGCGTCACCACCCATGCGACACCGGACGGCACGGCCACGACGATCGACGGTGTCGACGACGACGCCGCGACGCTGTGGGCGGACGCGTTCGAGGAGGTCGTCGGCCCGCTCGGCACCCCGCGCTGGCTGCTGGCGAACGGCGACCACACGTGGCGCGTGCCACGCGTCCTCGGCGCGACCCGGGAACGGGCGGCACCGTTCGCGGCGGCGGTCGCCGACGTGTTGCCGGGCACCGTGTTGCTGCGCGCGGGTTCCCAGGAGGCCACCGAGCGCGCCATGGCCGCGGCCCGCACCCGCCCGGACGACACCCACCGAACCCTGCTCTGGACGTAGAGCACCCCACTCCGCCCTATGCACGACTCACGCGACCGTGCCGGTGTGGCCGAGCCAGCGTTCGCGCCACGCCAGCCGCAGGCGGATCGCGCCGAGGACGAGGTCGTCGGCCATCAGGTGGGCGACCGCCTCCCGTTGCGCCCACGGGCACAGTTCGCTCAGCAGGGCGGGGATCTTCTCCGCCTCGACGCCGTTCACGAGCGACACCGCGATCTTCGCGCGGCCGACCACGTTGCCGTTCGGGAGGACCCTGGCCCGGTAGTAGTCGATCCGGGCCGACGTCACCCGTTCCGTGGCCGTGCGCAGCATGGACGCCACCAGTTCGGCCACGTCCGGCAGCTTCCGGTCGCCGAGCGGGAGTCCCCACGACAGCCACAGCGGATGGTCCGCGGTCGACACCCACTCCTTGATGGGCGGCCGCATCGGGCCGGTCCGCAGCAACCGGTAGTCGGTGGCGGCCGAGCCCGTGATGTGGCTCTTCGCGCGCACGGCCTGCCGCCGTGTCAGGCCGCACTCGCTCGCCGTCTGGCCGAGGCCGTCGGTGATCGAGAGTGTGGTGCTCGACAGCCGTGCCCTGCCGATCCTGGTGGGCGCCAGCGGTACCACCATGTTGATGAACGCGATCTCCTGCATCGACGACTCGGACACCGCGAGCATCCCCACGTTGCGGGACAACAGGTCCGACGCGATGGCGGCCGACGAGCCGAGGCGCGCAGGCCCGACGAACGTGAGCAGCTGCACCGCGGCTGGCACGGCATCGGGTGCCCACCCGAACAGCTCCGCCTTCCTTGCCAGGTAACGCTTCCGGTCCGGCGGCAGCACCGACCACCACTCGCCGCGGACGCGGCCGAACCGGCGGTCGGCCACCTGCAGGCCGAAACCGTTCTCGGTGGCCAGTTCGGCGACCGCGCACATCAGCGCGATCCGCTTGCCGTGGTTGTCCTGCTCCAGCCCCACGATCATGCGCAGCGCCATGCCGTTCGCGTGCCTCGGCGCCTCGCCGGAGCCGTCCACCCGGAACTGGCGGCCAGGGTCGCGGAACGGCGCGACCGGCGACTGCAGGAACAGCACCGGCGCACCGTCCGGGTCACCGGAGCCGCCTGCCGCGGCCGCCGCCATGCCCTGGTACGCCAGCGTGATCATCAGCGAGTCCGCGTACGTCGGCCGCCACGGCGCGCGGTCGAGGGTCAGGAGGACCTCGACGCTGTGGTCGGTGTCGTACAGGAAGTCCGGGTTGATCACGACGCTGCCCGCGAACACCCCGCCCGCGTGGCCGTGCCCGTTCGTCTCGTGTCTGCGCACCGCGATCCGGCTGGTCGACACCCCGTCCTGCTGCTTACTCGGGGTGACCGGGGTCCACGTGTGTACCTGGAAACCGACGCCGGCGACGTGGAACGCGAGCGTCTCCGTCGCGATCTGTTCCTGTGCGGTCGGTGGCACGAGGCCCGCGGGCGGGAGCCCGGTCTCCTGGCCGTCGTGGGTGATGTCGAACAGGACCGACGGGCTGCCCGAGCTTGCGGCCCGCGCGGCGACCGACGCGAGTGCGGGGTGGCGCAGTCCGGGGCTAGGCATGGTGGTTCTCGGTGCCGATGGTGGAGAACTCGGCACGGCAGCGTTTCGTGTGCCGCAACCGGCTGCCGCGAATCTCGTCGACCAGCCACGTCGGGCTCACCCGGCTGGCAGGCACCCGCCTGCGGCGCTTGATCGCCTTGCCGAGCCCGTCGAGTCCCACGAACAGGAACAGCACGAGGAGCGCCAGCATCCCCAACAGGAACGGCACCCGCAGCGAACCGTACCGGCCGGACGCGACCAGCAGTGCGAGCGCGCCCGCGATGATCACCGACGTGTAGGCGACGTACCGCGGGAACAGGCGCAGCTGGCCGAGCACCGTCTTGTTCGACGGGATCTCCAGGCGGGACAGCAGAAGGCCGGGCACCAGCAGCAGCATCGTCACGATCGCGTCCGCTGACGAGATCGGCCCGCCGCCGTCGACGTCCGGCCGGAACCACGTGCCAAGTGAGCCGAGCAGCGGCCACCCGGCGAAGAACTCGGGCTCCAGCACCGCGCCGAACCCGACGACGAGCAGCAGCACCGCGAGCAGCAGCTTGGCCACGTTGGCCCCGAGCGACGGCGGGTCGTCGACGAGTGCCATGTAGACGGTCGAGGTGACCGGTTCGACCGAGCGCGGGTCGGCGCCGAAGGGCCGCCGCTGCCACTGCGCGTGGCCCGCGTTCTCCCTCGGGTCGTTGTCGGTGTGGACGTCCTGGTCCACCTGCGTCTCCTCCAGCTCGTCCGCGAGGCGCAGCAGGGTGTCCATGGTCATGAGCCCGTCCGCGAGCTTGCGGAAGTGATCCGCCTCGTACAGGTTGGCGAACCGTTCCAGCTTCGCGACGACCGGCTGGTCGAGCGCGAGCCCGGTGCCCTCGACGGGGACCGTCGTGTCCGGCCGGGCCGGGAAGCGCGGCGGCCTGCTGGAGAACGTGGCGTACCGCTCCTCGACGTAGGCGCGGAACTCCGCGAGATCACGCTGGCGGCGCCTGCCGAACTCGGCGAGCCTGCTGGCGATGCCCTGCAGTTCCAGTTCGAGGAGTTTCGGCGCGACCGTGAGCAGGGTGTCGTAGCTCTCGGCCACCGCACGCATGTCGGCGACCAGCGACCGCAGCGCGGGGGAGTCCACGTCGGTGGTGAGGAAGAACCGGCGGACCTGGATCTCCTGCGGCACCTCGGCGGTGACGTGGTAGGAGTTCACGGCCCTCGGGATGAGCGTCGAGTACTGCACGGTGAACTCGTGGCGCATGGAGTTCCAGCGCAAGAGCGAGTGGGGCTGCAGGTGCTTGGACAGCGCGGGGATCACCGGCGCCTCGTAGCGGAGGAACGTCTGCGCCCGGTGCGCTGGCATCGCGACCACGAGCAGGTACTCCGACGACGCGATGTCCAGCAGTTGCAGGAAAGGGCTGTCCGGCTCGAACAGCTGGGTGACGGCGGCCGCGGCCTTCTCGCGGATGCTGTCGGAGTCGGTGAGGCGGCCGCCGTCGGCGGGCGGGGGCGGCGGCACCGCGCCGGGCCGTGGCCGTCCGCTGGTCACCATGGCCGCGATCGTGGCCTCGACGAGCCAGCGGGACCGGTTGAGGCTGTGCCGGATGCCGTGGAGCAGCTCCTTCGGGTCCTCCGTGCGCGGGTCGGAGGTGAGGAACATGCGGAAGGCACGGCACAGCCCGTGGATCAGCGCACGCGCGGTCTCCACCTGCGTGGTGCGCGGCACGACGTTGCCTGCCGCGTCGCGCACCACGAACGACGCCTGCGCGGTGCGGGAGTGCCGGGACACCGGCAGCCACACCGAGTTCGGCTCCTCGTCGGCGGGATCGGTGCGCAGTGCCCACCGCTGCTCCGCGGTCAGCACGTTCATGTTGATGTCGATGCTGACCGTGCGGGCCATGTGTGTCGAGTCGGCGAGCGTCAGCGACTCGCTCATCCGGTCCACGTGCTCCAGCCGCAACCCGAGCGCGAGCAGGTTGAGCCCGAGCGCCTCCCGGTAACCGTCGTGCGGGGAGGGTGCGGTGGGGATGGGTGTGTACCGCAACGCGTACAGGAACCGCGCGAGCCGGTCGCCCTCGACCGGACCTAACCGAGATCTGGCCACCGAATGTCTCCCTACCACCCAGGGAGACATCAACATTACCGACTGTGGTGGCGCGGCGCACCGGGCGTTCGGGTGGCATCGCGCCGTGCGCCGGCTCCCGGATGGGCGGGAGCC
>NZ_JBARWZ010000062.1:0-15721 GCF_049647105.1 Actinophytocola sp. | reverse complement strand
CTGTGACGATCGCGGCGTAGGAACCTTGATCATCCCAGGGCGGAGGCCATCACCCATGTCCGGACGACACACCGAGCGCGTCCACACCGGACTTCACACCAAGATCACAGACTTTGACGTTCCCCTGTACTCGACATCCAGCAGCTCCGCGAATATCGGCTCGTCTCCGGTCAGCGTCATTCCACTTCCAGGCTCGTAGTAGATCACATCATCGCTGTAAAGCCACTCTCTGCGGGCCTTCACCTCGGCAATGGCTTGTTCACGCGTGAGGGAGATATGACGTAGCGCCCATTCAGCAGCGCCGTCAGGCGAGAGAACTTCCGGCAGATCTGGTATCGGCGGATCGAACCGAAGAGCGAGGTAAGCCATTCCAAGCATCCACCTTCCTCCCAGACCGGGCCTGATACCACCGACATCGACAACCGTCGGGACAAACTCCGCACCAAATACAAATTCCGCCCTGCGCTGCCCCACAGGCATCGGACGAAAACTATTCAGGTTGCCTCGCAAAGTGTCATATGCTAGCCGACACCACAACGGCAGAGTGTGATCCGGAATACGGCGCATTATCCATTCGGCTCGCTGACCTGCGGGTAGCGATCGCATTTCACGAAGGTCAAGATCAATATCCATTTGGCATTCTTCCGAAATAGCCGATGATTGCGACCAGCGGCACCCTGATGCCACCTCGAGAACGATCTCCAGCGCTTGCGGCGCGAGATCAACGGAACCTCGATCGGGAGTAGGTCATCGAGCTTTCCCGAACCCCTCGCGGATCAACTCAACGCTACAATTCGCCTCGAATTTCCAGCCAGTCACGGACCTCGCGAGCGATCTCTTCTCGCTGGACATACGCGGAGATCCATTCAAGACCACCAAGGGCAAATTCGACATCCAACAACTCCGCGAACATCGCCTCTTTTCCTGTCAGCGACATTCCACTTCCAGGCACGTAGAAAACCTCATCACCGCTGCGATGCCACTCTCTGCGAGCCTCCGCCTCGGCAATCGCTTGCTCACGCGTGAAGGAGATATGACGTAGCGCCCATTCAGCAGCGCCGTCCGGCGAGAGAACCACCGGCATGTCTGGTATCGGCGGATCGAACCGAAGAGCGAGGTAAGCCAGTCCGAGCATCCACCTTCCTCCCATCCCAGGCTTGATACCACCGACATCGACGATCGTCGAGACAAACTCCGCAGCAAACGCAAATTCCTCACTGCGCTGACCCGCAGGCATCGCACGGAAAGAATTTAGATTGTCTTCCAGAACCACGAACACTGCTCGACACCACAACGGTGGAACACGATCCGAAAACCGACGCATCATCCAATCGGAGCGCCGCTCTGCGGGTATCGATCGCATTTCACGAAGGTCAAGATCAATATCCATTTCTCACATTCTTCCGAAATAGTTCTTGATTGCGGACAACGGCACCCTGATATCGGCTCGGGCAAACGCATCGCTTCCTTGATCGATAGACGAAGCAGCACACTGCGCACATTTTGGTGTGTAGTGACCGGTATGGTTGTCGAAGCTTCTCACTTTGCCGCCTACTTCGAAGGTGACCTGGCCGGCGCCGACAACGGGAGAACCACCGCTCGCGATCGTGTGGTGGATGCCACCCATGGCACGGACCATATTCAGATTTCCTCCCTGGCCCACCGTCCACAGGTAGTCTCCACCGTCTGCGATGGCCTTCCCGAACTCTGGCGAGCCGGCCGAGATCGGAGACACCCCGTTGAAGTCAGCGGCCATCTGCTCGAGCGGAAGCTCATCGGGATCTCCGTTGTGAAACACACCATCACCGCAGTTGTGAACAAGCACCGGTGTGGTGCCCGCCAGAACATGGTAGGTGTGGGCACCTTCGACGGTGAGGTCGTGGACCTTGCCGGTGCCGTGGTACTTGCGGACTGCTGTGGCCTGCACCCAGCTGCCAGACGAGGTTTGCAACCACGAACCGGCCTGCAGGTTGGCCAACGGCACCCATGCCCGAAGCTTTGGTTCCCACACCGGGTGCCAGTCCGTGCCGGTCAGCGTCGCCGTCTCGTCACCCGCGGCGCCGTCGGTATCGACAGTTACCTCGGTGCGTTCCGGTTCATCGTCATGCACCCAGGTCACGACCACCTTCCGAGCCACGACCCGGCCCGCCCCCTGGTCAGACGCCAGCACGGCGTCACCGAGTTCGACCCGCTCGATCGGTTTGCTCGACCCATCGGCCAACAGCACCCTCGTGCCCGGCGGGAAACTGTGTTTCACACACGACGGCGCCTTGGTCGGGAGCAGGTCGTTGAGCTTGTCCATACCCTTGCGGACCAGATCGTTGACCCTGTCACTCCACCTGGTCATCAACGCACGAGCAGCACTTACCCGATCTTCCCACTTGAGCGCCTTACGAACCGCATTGAACACCCGACCCGCCGACTTGAGCAGCTTGAGCACCCGCGCCCACGGAATGACCCCAGCACAAGCCACCAGGTTGAACTTCGTGAAACAATCACGCAGATCATTGAAACCAGTCAGGTCCCCGATGATATCGGGCAACTCCTCCTTAATGACATCCCAGAAACCCCTGTTCGACTGGGCATCCGCCTGCATCCGCCCACAGTCACCGCTGGAGAGCCCCATCTCGGCGCAAGCATTGGTCTTTGCGGTGTCGACCGTCCGGTCAATGGCTTTATTGCCGTTGTAGTAGTTCTTCATATTCTGGTCTTTTGCCGGCGTCCAGTCACGGCCGTTGGACCGATAGCGCCCTTCTTGGTCGACGATGTGGAACAGACCGGACGGGTCGCTGGAGGTCGCAGGCGCGTTGTTCGCATAGGCGTAGCCGTGGACCTGTTGGGGGTCACCGAAATCGAGGATCGGGTCGGCACTGACGAACCGGCCGGTGACTGGGTCGTACTCGCGGGCGCCGATCGAAACCAGCCCGGTGGCATCGTTGACACCACCGACGAATCCCTTGTCATCCGGCCAGAAACTCGGCGCGGTACCACGCCGCTCACCGAAGGGATCCATGTACCGGCGCGACACGTACAGATTCGACGCGGTGATCGACACCTCGTCGGTGCCGTGGTGGTCGGTGAGCACGTAGGTCAGCCCGGCCACGGTGGTCCGCATCGCCACGACGGAGCCGCCGTGTGAGTAGTACCGCTTTCCGGCCAGGGTCGCCGTGCTCTTGGTCAGCACCAGCTCCTGCCCGGGCAGGTACAGCGTGGTGGCGTGCGGCTCCTTCTTGAGCAGACGGTTGCCGCCCGCGTCATACAAGTACTCCGACTTCGTCCCGTCGGCCTCGGTCACCCCCGACACCCGGCCTTCCGGGGACCAGTCCAGGGTCTGGGTATCACCGCCGATGGTGCGGGTCTTGACGTTGCCCGCCGGGTCGTAGGTGAACTCGTCCAGCGAGTTCCCCGTCGGGCCGGTCCTGGTGACCGAGCTGACCGTGTGCGGCTGGACCGCGGTCGCGCCGGACGCCGGGACCGTGTAGGTCTCGGTGACATCACCGGACGCCGTGTGCTGCACCTGGGTTTTGCGGTTGCCGATCTTGTCGAACGTGAAGTCGTGCCAGTACGAGGCGGCGCCACCGAGGGTCGCCACCGACTTGGCCTGCGTGCAGTCACCGCTGCCCGGCGTCCACGCCGAGGTCATCCGGCGCAGCGAGTCGTAATCGAAGCACTGGACATCGGCCTTCCCGTTCTCCGGCCGGTTGTCGATCTTGGTGATGTTGCCCGCCTGGTCGTAGCCGAAGGTCCGGTTGGCAACCTGCGGCTGGACGGTCTTGTCGCGGCGGATCTCGAAGTTCGCCAGTCTCCGCGTGCCCTCCTCATAGGTGGCGTTCACCCACACCTTGTTCGGACTGGCCCCCAGCGTGACCCGCAACGACTCGCCGTACGGGGAGTACAGGTGCTCCGATGCGTAGGTGTTCTGACCGTGGGACTTCAGCGGCAGGCCGTCCTGGTCGTACTCGTGGACCACGGTCTCCTGCGCCAGCTCACCGACCTTCGGCAGCGTCTCCGACCGCAGCTGTCCGGTGACCGACGAGTAGCTCGTGCGGTAGGAGTAGGTGCCGGCGAGTTTGCCCTCGACAGGCGGGATCACCACCGAGACCGACGTGGGCCGCCCCAGGTTGTCGTACTGGTCCACCTTCTGCGTGTATTCGTGCCCGCCGACGTACCGGGTGGCCGAGGTCGGCAGGCCCTTGCGCAGCGTGTCGTAGGTCCACGTGGCGAGCTTGGTGTCGTCGCCGACCACCCCGTCGTACAGAGCGGTGGCCCTGCCGAGGTCGTCATAGGTGTACACCAGCTTCTCGTCACGCGCGTCCGTCGTGGACTCGAGCTGGTCGACCGCGTTGTAGCCGAACGTGGTTCTGCCGCGGTCGGGGTCGACGGCGACCTTCTTGCGGCCGAGCTGGTCGTACTCGTACCGCCACTGGTTGCCCTGCGCGTCCGTGACCCGGTCCGGCAGTCCCTTGGCGTTGTAGCGGTAGGTCATCGCGTCGTACGGCGCGTTGGCCGGGTAGACACCGTCGGCGCTGCGGGCGTGGTACTGGCGGCGCTCGACGATCCGGCCAAGCGCATCCTTGAACACCGCGGTCGGGGTGTCACCCTCCGGAGGAGTCGTGTAGGTGGTGTCACCGGCGTAGCGCGTCTTCGTGCGCGACACCTCGACGTCCAGGCGCTTGAAGATCGTCTCGAGCGGACGGCCGAGGTCGTCGAACACGGTGACCGTCTGGTTGGGCACCTCGTTGTCGAACGCCCCACTCAGGTCCTTCGACGGCGCGTTCGGGTTGAAGTAGCCGCCGTTGACCTTCGCCTGCAGGCCGCGGGAGTTGTAGAAGACGTCGCTGACGATCCGGCCGCCGCCGGAAGCCGGGGTCTGCGACTGGCGCAGCCGCAACAGCCCGTCGTAGAGGTCGTAGGAGACCGCGTAGGTCTCGTCCTCCTTCAGTGTCTTCGTGGTCACCACGGTCGGCGCGTCGAGCCGGTACTCGTAGGAGTACTCGGTCGTTGGCTTGGTCGGGTAGTCCGCCTTGGACCAGCCCGGCGCCCACACCCGGACCAGGCGGCCCAGCGGGTCGTACTCCAGGTCGGAGCGTTCCCGGTTGACCCCGACCTCGGTCACCGGCAGACCACGGATCGGGTCCAATGTGGACGTGCTGGTCCAGCCGACCCGGTTCTTGGTGGTGACCGTCGTGGGGTTACCGGTCGCCGGGGTGTAGGTGGTGATGGTCGTCTTGCCGTCGATGTCGGTGGACTGGGTGGTCCGCCCGTAGGCGTCGGTGACCTCGCCGGAGACTTTCTGGTAGGCCGTCCCGCCGGTCCAGCGGTTGGTGGCGGTCGGCACGCCCTTGGTCGGTGCCTGCCCGACGTCCTGGCCGTCGAACGCGGATGTCACGTCCGACACCACGTCGTCGGCGGTTCCCGGCAACGCACTGCACGGTTTGGCGATCGCGTGCACCTTCGAGGCGTAGTTGAGCATCCAGTCGCTCTCGTTACGCGCGTAGGTCGCCTCGGTGCACGCCTCGTCGCCGGTGACAGCGATGTCGCCGTCCTCGTTCACCGTCAGCGGTAAGCCCTCGCCGGTGAACGTCGTGGTCGAGCGGGTCTTGCGCCAGGTGCCGTTCTCTTGCAGCGTCCGCGCGACGACCGCCTTCGTGCCGACGATGTTCGCCGTGAACGTGCCGTCGCTGGCCGTCTGAATCACGTTCGGTGTGTTGACGTCCGCCGAGACCACGTGCCCGTTGCTGTACAGCAGCGTCTCCAGGGTGAAACCCTCCAGCGCCGGGATGTCCTCGATCCGGCCGCCGTCGCCGTCGGTGACCCACTCGTCATGCGGCCCGGCCGACCGGTGGTCGCCGTCCATGCCACGCAGATACCGCGTCTCGGACACGGTCCTCGGCTCGTTCGCGTCGCCAACGGTGGTGCGGACCCGGCCATAGCCACGCCACTCCGACCAGGTGCGGTCCTTGGCCTCCCCGTCGATGTTGTCGTCGTAGTGCCAGGCCCCGCCGTCGAGGTAGTCGTAGTGCGTCTTCGACAGCGACGGCCCTCCGGTGCGGGAGTCCTCGACCACGTCCGTGACCACGTACTTGTGGAACCAGTCCTCGATCGGGTCCTGGGCGCCCTGCGGGGTCCACCAGGTCGGATAGCAGCGCAGCGTGTTCGTCTCGCGATTGGGCATGGTGCCGGTCCGGGAACACTCGTGCTCGGCGTAGGTCACCTCGGTGACCGCGCCCGCCACCCCGTCGATCCGGGTGATCCGGTACCGGGTGAGCGGCAGCAGGGTGTCGACCGTGTCCACCCTGTTGTCCATCGGCAGGCCGCTGAACCGGATCTCGGGCAGGCTCGCGGTCCCGCCGACGTGTCCGGTGCGGGTGATCCCGGCCAGCCACAGGGCTCTCGGTTCCCCGTCGCCGGTCGGCGGCAGGGTGTGGCGCAGTGTCCACGAGTCGACGTTGCGGTGTTCGCCGCTGGTGTAGGCCTGCGTCGCCGCCTTGACGAGCTTCGACCGGGAGAAGAACGCGGGCGAGTACCGGCTGGTGCAGTCTTCGCCGGAGTTGCAGATGCGGTCGGTCGGCACGTCGCACGTGGTGTCCCCGGCAGTGCAGCGGGCGGCGGGCTGGAACACGACACGGGCCGGTGCGGTGGCGTACAGGGCGTCGGAGCGCAGGCCGTACTCGACGCGCGCCAGCTTGCCCGCCGCCACGTACTGGGTGTTGACGCCCTGGACCCCGCCACGCTTGTAGTAGTTGAACTCCTTGTCGTAGTAGTACGACATGGCGTTGTCGAGCGGGTCGATCACCAGGTCGACGTTCCATCGGTAGGCCTGTGTGCAGGCGGAGTCCGCGAACGCGGGCTTGTAGCACGGCTCGCCGGCGTGGTTGCCGTACACCGGCACGGTAAACACCGACTGGGTCTCGGCCTTGCCGCTCGTCCACCCGGGGAGGCGATTGCGGCCGAGGAAGTACTGCGTGCCGTCGGGTGAGGTGATCTTCCAGTACTCGCCGTTGTCGTCCCCGTTGCCGGTCGCGGTGTCCGCCAGCTTCTCGAGCCGGGAGCCGTCGTCTCGTTCCGGGCGCCACCCGTCGCCGTCCTTGACGAGCTTGCCGGAGATGCCGGCGATGGAAACCCGGTAACGCTCGTTCTTCCAGCACAGGTCACCGGTCTGCAAGTCCCCCTGGTTGCCGTCCTCGTCATCGGCACACGAGGTGTAAGTGCGCTCGATGAACCCGCCCGCCGACAGGTCCCAGCCGTCGCCGACCCAGGACGCCTGGCTGTTCGTCGACGAGGTCCGGCCGTCAAGGCTGCCCGAGGCATAGCCGAACGACACCTGTGGCGCCAGCCCACCCGGCACGGGCGGCATGGACAGTGGGACCGAGTAGGTGAAGTCACCGCTGGACCCGCCCGCCGTCCAGGAACCGGACGGCGCCAGGTCGGTCGCGGCGTATGTGCCGCCGGAACCGGCGTCGCCCGCCTGTACCGCCAGGACCGTCCCGGCGTCGGTCTTGCCCGCCGGGGCCATGGTGATCTCGGCGCTCACCGTGCGGTTGCCCGCGTGGTTGGTGGAGGGCAACGGTGTCGCATCGAGGCATTCCGCCCGCTCCGGCGTGGTGAGCACGCATGCCGGGTACCGCGCCAGGTACAGACGCGACCCGTAGTCACCGCCATAGGCTTGCCCGAATCCGGCGTAGTCGACCTCGACCGACACCTTGCCGCCAGCCGCGCCAGTAACCCGCAGGAGCGTGCCGGGCACGTTCGCCTTCTTTGCGGCCGCCTGGCCGAACGTTTCGACCGTGACCGCCGCGGGCGCCGCCGCCGTGGTGGCAGTCTCGCCCGCGCGCCCGACCCGCACCGGCAGGTCGCCTGCCCGCTGGTACTCCACTCCGCGCCGCGCGGTCGCCGCCGGAAGGTCCACTTCGGACTTCGCGGCGGCAGGCCACCGCACTGGTGTGGACGGGCCGGGCTTCGGCATCCCGCCACGATCCGTGGGCGGCACCTCGATCGGGTGCATCGGCACCCGACGCTCCTGTTGCGCCGCGGGTGCCCGGTCCGGCTCGGGCCTGGGCTCGGCGGCCGCGCCCTGGACGATCGACGCCGACAGGGCCACAACCCACACGATGGTGACGGCTCGTACCACAGGTCTGGGCAGTCGCATGACAATCCCCTCAGTTCCGCGAAGGTCGTTACTGCCAGGGCAGCTGGAGCAGACAGATTGGTGCGTTGTCGCAGGCATCCGGCAACACACCGGAGAAGACGCGGACGTCCCGGATCGCGCCGTTCCAGTGGTTGGACGGGACGCCGTAGTAGGTGAGCCGACCGATCTGCAGATCGCGTCCGCTGTCCCACATGGACAGGCCGGAGCCGGCGTTGGGATCCTTGGCCCACGTCGTCGTGCTGGTCGGAACCGTGGACTGCCGCACCCCGTTGACATACAACCGCAGCTGTTTCGCGGGCCCGTCGTAGACGGCGGCGAGATGCACCCAGCCGTTCGTGTCGGCGTAGCTGCTCGCCTCGTTGTCGCTGAGCACACGGATGAACTGGCGGCTGTCTCCCGCCTCGGCGCCGACCACCGCCTCGACCACCCAGCGCCGCCACTCCGGGCGGTAGGCGATGGTCAGCGGTGAATACCTGTCCGCGCCAAGGGAAAACGCCATCCGGGCGGCGGTGTCGTAGGCGGCGGGCCGGACCCAGCCTGCGACGGTGAACGACCGGTCGGTGCGGAACTCGGTTGGCCTGGGCACGGTGATGTCGCTGCCAAGGTTCCACAGGCCGTTCGCATCGCCCGCGGTCAGTGCCCGGCCATACAGCCGGACCTCGTCGAGCGCACCAGGGAAGAACTCCGCACCGACGCCGTTCTTGATCGCCCGCCCGAACGTGAGGTACCCGGTCGACACCCATGCCGTGGTGTACGAGGCCTCGCCTTCGAGGTGACCGTTCACGTACAACCTGGCCTTGCCCGCCGCCACATCGACGACTCCGAGTAGATGCGTCCAGTGCCCGGGCAACGGCGGCAAGGTCGACACCGCGTGCCGCGGGTTCAGGCCGCCCGGTTCGGTCACGGTCAACGCCCAGCGATTCAGGTCGCCCGCATATCGCAGCTGGAACGGGACGGTGGCGCCGTTCTGGGTGGCCACGGTGTAGGAGCGGGTGTCCGCCCGGTCGGGCTTGACCCACGCCGACACCGAGTAGCTGCCCGAGGTGTCGGCCAGTGGCTGTGCTGCGGTCAGGTACTGGTCAACGCCGTTGAGCACGACGCCCTGGCCAAGGCGGCCGGTGGTGTAGGTGGCCGCGGTCGCCCCGGACGCGTTCCGGTGTGTCAGCGTCCAGCCGTTGCCGGATGCGTCGGTCAGTCCACCGTTCAGCTCCCACCGGGCGAGTGGTCCGGCACCACTGACCGTGCCGGTGTGCTCGGTGCCGCTGCTGGTGAAGTTTCCTGACGCGGCCCCATAGTTCTGCCCAAGAGTGACGCTCGCACCATAGAGCGAGGCGTCCGCGCCGGAGACCGAGTCGTGGGCGGCACGACCGCTGGTCTCGTCGAGCCGATAGCGGGCCCGCTCCACCACCAGGTTCGCCAGGTCGGCCACCTCACGGGCGGTCAGCGCGCCGTCGTAGGCATCGACCTCGTCCAGAGAACCCTTGAACACGCCGGTCCGGCCGCCGAGGTACTTCGCCTGACCGACCACGAACGCCCCTTTGGCGTCGATGGTCGAGGCCAGATCCTTCTCCGCCTCCAGGACACCGTTGACGTACAGGAGCAGCTTGTGCTGGGTCACGTCGTGCACGGCGGCGAGATGGGTCCACACCCCGACCTGGGGCACGGTCTTGCCGATGGCCCACTGGACCGTGTCGGCGTCACTGTCCACAGTGGGCATACCGAAGATCCACCGGTCCACGTCGGGCGCATACCGCAGGATGAACCCGCTGATCCGCGTACCGTCCTGGCTGGCGACGTGATAGTGCGCCGCCTTGTCGGCCAGCTTCACCCACGCCGCCACCGAGTAGCTGCCCGTGGTGTGCACCACCTGCCCCCGCGACTCCGCCCACCCCTGAGTCGTCGGGCCGCTGTTCAGGGCCCGCCCGGAGTAACCCGGGCCGTAGGTCATCGAGCCTTTGGGCACGAGGTCGTAGTCGGCGCCGGAGTTCACGAGGTTGCCCTCGAACCGGTACTCCACCGTCGGGTTCGCCGTGGCGGTGCCCGCGTGCAGTGCGGTCACCTCGGTGGCGGTCAATGCCCGCGGGTATGCCCGCACGGAGTCGATCGCACCGGGAAAGTACTGGATCCGCTTGCCGTCGGACGCGGCCGCGCCGACAGTGAAACGCCCGGTGGCGTTCCATGGTGTTGGCGCGGCCCCGCCCTCACTTTCGAGGCCGTTGACGTAGAGGCGGACTCTGTTCGTCGCCGGGTCGTACACGCCGACGAGGTGTGTCCACGCACCCAGCACCGGCGGACCCGCGGAGGCCGCGTAATACCACTGGACCTCCTCGACCTGGTCCTTGTCGGGCATCATGAACGTCCACCGGTCAAGTTCCTTGTGATAGGCCAGGTAGAAGCCGGACACCACGTCGCCGTCCTGCGCGGCGACGGTGAAGCTGTGGTCGTTCCGGGTGAGTTTCGCCCACGCCGACACGGTGAAGCCGGTGTCGGTGCGGACGAGTGCGTCCTTCGCCTCGTAGAACTCCTCGCGGTCCGGGTCGAGCACGACGCCCTGGCCCTGGTGGCCGGTGCCGTAGACGGCCCCGGACGGAGGGCCCTGGTAGGTCAGGTCCTTCGCGGCCGCGCTGTCCTTCGGCGAGTCCTCCAGGGACCAATGGGCGACCTTGCCCGAGACGCCAACCTGGTAATCCGACACGATCACGTGATATTCGACGACGGCGGACCGGTTGCCCGCCCGGTCGACCGCCCGCACGCTCAACGTCCGCGAACCGGACAACGTCGGGTTGAACGGCAACGTCACCAACCCGTTCGACGCCGACGGCGTCAGCTTCGTCGCAGGCTCACCGCCCTCTTCCGTGAACCCGTACAAGTAGTAGGCAGTGTCGTTCGTGGCCGTGCTCGCGGTGATCGTGAACGTGCCCGCCTGTCCCACACCACCCGCCGGCCTGCCGTCCGGATACTGCAACGACCGCACGGCCGGCGTCCCCGGCACGACCGTGTCCACCTGGAACTCACATACCCCCGACCAGGCGCTGCGCTCGCCGTCCGAGGCCCACAGGTTCCAGCTGTAGACGGCGTCGTCGGACATCACGCCGGACGGCACCCGGATCTCGGCATACGAACCGGACGGAACACCGGAGTCGACGGTCTCGTTCTTGTCCCACGTGTGACTACCCGCCGTTCCCCGGTACACCCGGAAACCGGCATTCAGTGAGCCTCCGTCCGGATCGGACACCCGCGCCCGTAGCTGAGGCGTCCTGCTGGCGACGAACGGGCGTGCGGCGCCAACGGCACACGGGATCGCGTCAGCCGCGTTCGGGCCCCACCCATCGACACCCATCCGGTCCGGCACGTTGGGCCGCGAGTTGTACTTCGCGACCAGATAAGGGTTCAGACCGAACCGCCGCCACGAGGAGTCGTTGCTCTCGCTGCTTCCACTCAACATGAACGTCGTCTCGCCGAACCCCGCGGTCACCGCGTCCGCGACTCCGCCCGTTGCCACGAGCTCCATGCCCCCCGCACTGGGGCAGTACCGGGCGTTGTTCGTCACGTTCTTCGAATCCAACCAGCGGTATACGTCAGGCTGATCGCTCCACGTGGTGTTCTGACTCATCGCCCGGACGAACGCCAACCTCGTGTCGGTCGCCCCGCCGCACTGCGCGGAATGAACGACCGTGACGTGCATCGTCGCCTCCTTGACAACCTTGCCGAGCAGCTGGGAGGTGTTGAAGCTGATGAACGTGCGGTTGATGCCCGGGCAGTCACCCGGCTCACACCAGAAGCCGGCCTTCAGGTCGCCGAAGACCCCGTCGGTGCGGTCGAAATTGTGGGCGGTGGGGAACATCGACTGCACCACATTGTGGTGGGTCTTGACACACGACGTGCAGTGGTACGACGGGTCGAGATAGACCGGATAGACGGTGCTCGAAGCGGTCAGGAACCCCTGATCCGGCACGATCGTCAGCGTCGAACCGGTGACCTCGACTCCCATCGTCGCGGTGCGCAGCCCCTCTCCGGTCCCGCGCGACCGATCGGCGTCCGTGGCGTCCCCCGACGAGTCCCACATGCGCGACGCGTCACCCGTGAACACCACCTGCCCGGTCGGATCGGTCGCCGCCAGCCGGCCATCCGGAGTGGCCGACACCGTGACGCCCCGGTTATGCGAGGCGAACGTGACCCGCTGAAGCCGCGGATCACGAGCGGCCTGCGGCGTCTTGACCACAAGCACCTGCGAGAACCCCGTCCCATCGGCGGTGACCCTCAGGTCCACTCCGGACAACACCTCCGCGTAGATCGCGGTGGCCCCGGAAATCGTCGGCGCAGGCAACTCCCCCAGCCACCCGAGACCCACCTCGAGCTCCCCGAGACCCACAGACACGAAGGGGTCCCCTGGCTCGCCCTCCGACAACTCAAGATCAACGGCCGTCGCTTTCGGCCTGATCGCGCCGTCCGCCGAACGGTCCAAACTGGAGTCGATATCAGTCCAGCCGCCGGATCGCCTCACCCGCACCGGCCTCGTATAGCTGGTCGAGGTGAACGTGCCGTCCGGGTTGGCCCACACCTCCGTCGTCTCTGTCGTCGCGGACTCAACCAGCACCGGCTCATCCGCCGCCCGAGCAGCCGCAACCGCCGCGGCCTCACTCGACGCCGAGTCCGGCACCGGCTCCGCCACGGCAGGCGTCACCAACGACAACCCGACCATCACAGCCACGACCACCGCCACGGCACGGCGCACCACAGCGTTACCGCACAGCACAAACCACGCGCGTGAGCATCCCGCGCGCGCCGAAAGTCGACGCATTGTCGGCGAACCCCCAGTGAGGCCAGCGTATGTCCCCCGACATCACACGACCCAATGAACCGAACAAACAATCGCCCACACAACACCCCCCGCCAAGACACCAAAAGGACTAATCCACTGAGGCCAGACGCCCACAGACAGTCGACATCAGTACCTGAGAACACAGTCCGGAGCGTTACGTGACGACCGACACGCGCATGAGGCCCGCACGTCCGGCTCAAGCGTCCGGTCTTCATCGAGCGGCCGTCCGAACAACACGGTGGCCGCGACGACTCACTCGCCCCAACGCAAGGGTGATTTCGATGCCCGTCAGACGGCACACCGCAAACAGTGGGTGCCCGTTGGGGCTCCACGGCGGCGACCCGACACCGGCCACCGCTGTGCCCCCCGTCACGCTCATCAGTTCAGTCAGAACCGTGCGGCGTGCGGATGCCTGACGTGCGGAAAGTGGATGTGGCCGAAAGTCGGCGATTTCTGGGCCTGCTGGACGGTCACCTTCGGTAGGATGTCCGCCACTGAGAGGGACCTGTGCTGGAGGCTGGGTGAGTTCGGACGGGTTTGAAGTCGATCTTGGCGCGCTTGGTGCGGCACGGGACCAGGTCGGCCGGATTGCCGCGGAGTTGTCCGAGCCGCAGCGTGTCGTCCCGAGTGCCGACGTGTTCGGCCATGGTCGGCTGGCCAAGGCGGTCAACGAGTTTGCCGCCAAGGAGGAGGTCGGCGTGTCGGGGCTGGCTGGGGAGGCGGAGTCGATCCGAAGCAGGCTTGCCGAGACGATCAGGACCTATCGAGATGCCGACGAGGACAGCGCCGGCCGGCTGGGGAGCATTGCGTAAATGGGTTCGAAGACCCTCAAGGATCTGGTTCCTGGTGACCCGCGCGAGATCTGGCTGCTCGCCGATTCCTACAACCGGATGGCCCGCCGCTGCGAGGAGGTCGGCAGTGGCTTCTGTGCGGTGGACGACGGCGGCTGGCGTGGCCGGGCCGCGGAGGCGTTTCAGACGCGGTTCGAGCGACAGCCCAGGCGCTTTCGAGCCATGGCCGACTCCTATGGCCACGTCGCGGTTGCGCTGGACACCTACGCTTCGGTCCTCTCCTGGGCGCAGCGGCAGGCCGGTGAGGTGGCCGCGCTGGACGACAACGAAGATTCGCGGCCCACCCCGCCGCAGCATGAGAAGCCCGCGCTGACAGCGGCCCAGCAGGCGGAGATCACCGGCGTCATCACCGGGACCGACGCGCCCGCACCGGAACCTGTTCGTGTTGACCAGCGGGCACTGGCACTCAGCACCTACCGCCGGGCGCTCGCCATGCTCGACACCGTGGGTAACGAGTCCGCGGCCGCGATCAGGCTCGCTACCGAGTTGATACCCACCCCCGCGCCTGCGCTTCCCACCGTCACCACGACGTCGCCGCCGACGCCGCCGGATCAACCCGCCACGTCGGCCGCCGATCTGGTCGTACGTACTGTGTTGCCCGCGCCGACGCCCCCGGCATGGGCTGGTCCCTCGACGCGTGACGACCTCCAGGCCTGGGCATCCGCCATCACGGAGATCCGCAAACGGCTGCGCTGGGACGGTCTGAACCGACTGTCGCCGCGGCTGTCCCAGCACCTCTTCGAAGGCCACTACCGACCGGGCAAAGATGTGAACACCGGCTACCACCACCGTGAAGGCGGCATCGATCGCGGCGTGCTGCGCGTCGTCGAGATCATCGACGGGCCGGACACGCACGGCGTCTACGTTGCCCAGGTGCGTGGCCCGCGCACCCTGGCGGTCACGACGAAGAAGAGCACGTTCTTCCCCGACTCGTGGTCGCGCGCCGAGGTCCTCTACGCCGTGCGCCACGTTTTCCTCGACGCCATGCGGAACAAGGAAAAGAACTATGATCCGGCTAGACGCCGGTTCCGTGGGGTATACCGAGGTGTGCGGATTCAAGGCGATCTCAAAACGATGCCGCCGAACCCAGGCTGTGCGACATCGTGACGGCATACCCACGCGGCGTGCGGAAACAGCGGAAACGTTCATGAACAAGGCGACGACCCAGATCCACTTCGCCGTCGTCGACAACGAGCTGGAGGTGTCCGCACCCCCCGCGCTGGCACCCGTCACCGACTTCTTCGAGACCGAGATAGGCACCAGTGACACCATGCTCGACCTGATCGAGCACCACGTCCGCCACGACCAAACCTGGCGGTTCACCGGCGACACCTGCCACCTAAGTCTCGACGCCGAAACAGTCACCATCGAGCACAACTACACCGGCGCCAGCACCAACCTCACCCGCACCGACCTCAAAGCCCTGCTCACCAACCTCCGCGACATCCTCGCCGAGAGCGACGGCTGAAGGCGCATTCACCGGGGCACATCGGACGACGTCGCTATCCTGATCTCGTGATGCCTGAGCCACCCGTCCTGCTACGACTTGCCAGGAACGCGGAAGCGCAACCCATGCGGGTACCGGAAGGTCGCTATGACTACATCCGTTCCCAGGGTCGCTATCGCAACTCGCGCGTTCACCTGAGCAGGGATGGGTCGCTCTCGCCCATCGACAGTGAGGTGGTGCTGGCGGAGCGGGAACTGTGGATCACGTCAGGCGGCGCGGGACGCATTGTTGAGACGCATACGGGAGAAAAGGGCAGCACCAGCCGGACCTGCGTTCCACAGATCAGGTTGCTGACTGGTCGGTGAAAACAGTGGTTGAGCTGCGGGAACGACTGTTTGCCCGGTGACGGGGCGTGTCACTAGGTGGTGGTGTCGTGGCTGGTCAGGGGGTCG
>NZ_JBARWZ010000061.1:0-3109 GCF_049647105.1 Actinophytocola sp. | reverse complement strand
GCACCTTGTCATTCACCGGCAAGAAATCCTCGAAAATCCGCAACGCATCCCGCGCCGCATCGAAAATCTCATCCGACTTATCGACACCCAGACTCGACCCCTCCCGGGGCAGCCGCATGTCCTCGATATCAGTACGGCCCTCTTCGACGCTCTCGTCGTTCAGGCCCGCGCTGTAGCCGCCCTCGTCCGACTCCGCCTGCGCGTCGTCGTAGACGTCGTCGAGCGAGCCCTGGCGGTAGTCACCGGGCTGGAGCTTGTACTGGTCGTAGTACTCCCGCACGTCGTCGGGCAGGTTGTCCTCGTCGTAGACCCCGCCCGGCTGACTGCCGAGACCACCGCCGTAGGGGCTGGCGTAGCCCTCCTGCGTCAGGTACGCCGCGAGCAGGTGCTCCTTGGTGTCGGCGTCCACGTACGGATCGTCGAGGAGCCTCTGGACTTCCTCCCACGACCTGCTCATCCCTCACCCCTCAATTCCTGCGGCGATCCCGTCAAGCGAAGCACGACCGCACCCGCGGTGCCGTCCCGGTCGACCGAGGTGACCACCGCGAGACGGTCACGTGCACGCACGTCGGCCGCCGCCGCGGCCAGCAGCGCGGCGACACCAAGGACGCCGCTCGCGGCGCCCGTGTCCCCGACCAGGTGGCCCGGCCGGACCACCGTCGTGACCTGCCGGTTCAATAGCTCACCCGTCGCTTCCCGTTCGACTTCGGACAACTCCGGGTCCTCGGCGGTCAGGGCCAGACCCCACACTTCGTCCACCGCGAGCCCGGACAGCACGTGCTCGAGACACCCGGCCAGTGCACTGCGTGGCTCGCCGACCCGTGTGTCCAACGCTACGACCTCCGCGAGCGCCGGTCGGTTCCCGTTGTCCGGCGTTTGCATAAACAACAGCACGCTGGCCTCACCCAGCGTGCCCCCCGGTTCCAGCAGCTCGCGGGCACCGCTGTGCTCCTCGACGGCACCCGCGAACACGCCGCTCGCCCGCCCGGTGCGCAGGAGCCTGCTCGCGTACCGCAGCACGGCGGGTCCCGAGGTCCTGCCCGCGGCGACCGTACTGTTCGGACCGGTAAGGCCGTGCCACATGGCGCACTGCGCGGCGGCCGAGTTCATCAGCGCGAACGGCATCTGCGCCGGGTTGACGAAGTAGGGCCTGCGGCGGGTCAGCGAGTCGCGCGTGAACTCGAACTGGGTGCGGTTGCTGCCGCTCGTGGTACCGAGCACGACGCCGGTGCGCGCGTCGATGTCGGTCTCCCGCGCGAGGTCGCGGAGCGTGGCGATCGCGAGCGCGCTGGCGCGGTCCATGGAGCTGGTGCCCTTGCGGCCCAGCTGCTCGACGATGTCGAAGTCCGGCACCACCCTGGCGTCCGCCCGCGCCCAGTCGTCCTTCGTGGGCACGGCCTTCGCGGGCTCGCCACGCAGCACACCGTCGGCGAACGCGGCCCTGCCGTGACCGAACGGGGTGAGCGCCGACCACCCGGTGATCACGATGCGGTCGGCCACGCTGCTCTCGGCCACGCTGCCGGTCATGCCGGCCGTCCGAAGAGGACGACCGCGTTGTTGCCGCCGAACGCGAGCGCGTTGTTGGCCACGACGCGCAGATCGGCATCGACCGCGCTGTTGGGCACGCAGTCGATACCGCACGCCGGGTCGGTCTCGGTGTGGTTGATGGTGGGCGGGATGAAGCCCTCGTGGATGGCGACCGCGCACGCGATGGCGGACAGCGCGCTCGCCGCGCCCATGGTGTGGCCCAGCATGGACTTCACCGACACCGTTCTCGGTGGCGTCGGCCCGAACACGTCGTGGATGGCGCCGCATTCGGTGGTGTCGTTGGCCTTCGTGCCGGTGCCGTGCGCGGAGATCAGGTCGACCTGGTCCGGCGTGACACCCGCGTCGTCCAGCGCGAGCCGCATGCAGGCGGCGACGCTGTCCTGGTCGGGGGCGACGGGGTGGGCGGCGTCGCAGTTGAGGCCGTAGCCCAGCACCTCGGCGTAGATCCGGGCGCCGCGCGCGACGGCCTTCTCCAGTGGTTCCAGCACGAGCACGCCGGCGCCCTCGCCGGTGAGGATGCCCTGCCGGTGCACGTCGAAGGGCCTGCAGCGCTCCGGGTCGACCGCACCGAGGCGGTAGAAGCCGGTGAACGTCATGCGGCACATGGCATCCGCGCCACCGCACAGCGCGAAGTCGACCTCGCAGGAGGAGATCGCGTCGAAGGAGTTGCCGAGCGCGTAGTTGCCTGCCGCGCACGCGGTCGCGACGGTCGAACAGTCCACGTCGGACAGCCCCAGCTCGCGGGCGACCGCCACCGGGATGGACGCGGCGGGCACCCGGCGCGGCAGCTCGGCGGGAATACCGGTGCCACGCACGACGTGCTCGGCGATCCGCTCACCCGCGTCGCCACCGCCGTCGGTGGTACCGAGGCACACCATGCCTCGGCCTGCCGGGACGAGACCCGCGTCCTCCACGGCCATCTTCGCGGCGGCCACCGAGAACCGCGCGGCCCTGCCGAGGTCGCCTGCCGGTTGCCCGGTGATCCAGCGGTCCGGATCGAAGTCCGTGACCTCGCAACCCATGTGGTGTGCGAAGCCCTCGGTGTCGAAGACGCCGATGGGCCGCGCACCACTGCGCCCGGCCCGCAGTCCGGCCGTGTAGTCGGCGATGCCCGTACCGATGCTCGACACGACACCGAGCCCCGTGACCGCCACGCGGGTCCGTGCTCGATCGGTCGCGCCGCTCATGCGCCGTCTAGTGCCTCGCCCAGCACGGCGTGGACCCCGTCCAGGTCGACAAGGCGTTCGAACCGCGCCGGGTCCACCTCGACGTCGAACTCGATCTCCAGGTTGGCGAGCAGCTCGATCAGCTTCATGGAGTCGGCGCCGAGATCGTCGACGAAGTGGTCGGCGGGACCGACCCGGTCGGCGTCGACCTCGAGCACCCGGCACACGACCGCCTTGATGTCGTCCGCCCGCTCCGCGACCAGCTTGTTCACTGGTTCTGCATCCAGCTGGACTGGTTGGAGAAGTCGTCCTCGTCGTCGAGCACCTGCCGCTCCGGCCTGCGCGCGGCACGCGGAGCACGCGCCGGGGCTGGCGGCGCGGGTGCGGACGGGGCC
>NZ_JBARWZ010000060.1:0-6097 GCF_049647105.1 Actinophytocola sp. | reverse complement strand
GAGCAGCGCCGGGTGCAGGCCGAAGCGGGCGGCGTCGGCGTGCGCGTCCTCTGGCAGGACGACCTCGGCGTAGACCGTGTCCGCCGTCCGCCACACGGCTCGCAGCCCCTGGAAGGTCGGGCCGTAGCCGTAACCGGCGGCGTCGAGGTCGGCGTAGAGGCCGGTCACGTCGACCGGCTCGGCCTCGGCGGGCGGCCAGTCGGCGAGACCCGCCGGGGCGGCGGGCTGGTCGGCCGACAGCGTGCCGGAGGCGTTGCGGGTCCAGTCGGCGTCGCGGTCGGCGGCTGGTCGCGAGTGGACGGTGAAGCGGTCGTCGTCGATCCGCACCTGGATGGTGACCGCGCCCGTCGCCGGGATGGCCAGCGGCGTCTCCAGGGTCAGGTCGTCGACCTGGCCGAGGCCGATGGCGGCGCTTGCGCAGAGAGCGAGGTCGGCGATGGCGGTGCCGGGCAGGATCGCGGTGCCTGCCACGGCGTGGTCGGCCAGCCACGGGTGGGTGGCCAGCGACAGCGTGCCGAGCCAGATGGCACCCGCGCCCGCCACCGGCACCGCGGCGTCGAGCAGGGGGTGATCGGCCGGGTCGATGGGGGCCGCACGCCTGGGGCGCGGCCAGTAACGCTCGTGGTCGAAGGCGTAGGCGGGCAACGGAACCGGCGCGGTCTCGGGCAGCACGACCGACCAGTCGACCGGCAGACCGCGCACCCACGCCTCGGCAAGAGCGGTGAGCCAGCGCTCCCGGCCACCGGACTCGCGGCGCAGCGTGCCGAGCACCACGCCGTCGCCCGCCAGGGTCTCCTCGACGCCCACGGTCAGCACCGGATGCGGGCTGACCTCGATGAACGTGCTACGTCCCCGGTCGCGGACGGCGGCGACGGCCTGGTCGAAGCGGACGGTGCGGCGCAGGTTCTCGTACCAGTACCCGGCGTCGAGACCGGTGGTGTCGAACTCGCCGCCGGTCAGTGCGGAGAAGAACGGCACCTCGGCGGCACGCGGGCTGATGTCCGCGAGTGCGGTGTGGAGGTCGGCGCGGATCAGGTCGACGTGCGCGGAGTGGGAGGCGTAGTCGACGGGGATGCGGCGGCTCCGGTCGGGGATGGCCGCCAGCAACGCGTCCAGTGCGTCCGCGTCGCCGGAGACCACAGTGGACAGTGGACCGTTCACGGCCGCGACCCCGATGGCGGTACCCCACGGCGCGATCAGCTCGGTGACGGCGTCCACCCCGGCGGCCACCGACACCATGCCGCCGCGGCCGGACAGCACCGCCCCGATCGCCTTGGCACGCAACGCGACCACGGCCGCGCCGTCCTCGATACTCAGCGCCCCGGCGACGACCGCGGCGGCGATCTCGCCCTGCGAGTGGCCGACGACCGCGGCCGGCCGCACCCCGGCGGCACGCCACAGCGCGGCGAGGCCGAGCATCACCGCCCACAGCGCTGGTTGCACGATGTCGACGCGGTCGGGCACCCCGGCGCGCAGGACGTCGAGCAGCGACCAGTCCACGTGCGGGGCGAGTGCCCGTTCGCAGTCCTCGATCGTGGCGCGGAACACCGGCTCGGTGTCGAGCAGCCCGGCGGCCATGCCCGGCCACTGCGCGCCCTGCCCTGGGAAGACGAACACGGTGCCACCGGTGTGCTTGGCCGTGCCGCGTACCAGACCGGGTGCCTCGGCGTCCTCGGCGAGTGCGGCGAGCGGCACCCGGGGGTCGGTCTCGCCCGCGACGACGACGGCACGGTGGTCGAGCGCGGCGCGGCCGGTGGCCAGGGTCCATGCGATACCGGCCGGGTCGCCGTCCTCGGTGCGCAGGCGGCCTGCCTGGGCGCGGAGACTGCGCGCGGTGTTGGCGGCGATCACCCAGGCGGTCGGGCCGGATGCCTGGGTGGTCGCCGCGGCCGGGGTCCCGGGGGCCTCTTCGATGACGACGTGGGCGTTGGTGCCGCTGACACCGAAGGAGGACACGCCTGCCCTGCGGGTTCGTCCGGTCTCCGGCCACGGCCGGGCCTCGGTGAGCAACTCGACCGCGCCAGCCGTCCAGTCCACCTCGGGGGTGGGGGCGTCGACGTGCAGGGTGGGCGGCAGGGTCCGGTGCCGCATCGCCTGCACCATCTTGATCACACCGGCGACACCGGAGGCGGCCTGTGTGTGGCCGATGTTGGACTTGACCGACCCCAGCCACAGCGGCTGGTCACGGTCCTGTCCGTAGGTGGCGATGAGGGCCTGTGCCTCGATCGGGTCGCCGAGCCGGGTGCCGGTGCCGTGCGCCTCGACGGCGTCCACCTCGGACGGTGCAAGCCCGGCGGCGGACAGCGCGGCCCGGATGACCCGCTGCTGCGACGGCCCGTTCGGCGCGGAGAGCCCGTTGGAGGCGCCGTCCTGGTTGACGGCGGAGCCCAGGACGACCGCGAGCACGTGGTGGCCGTTGCGCTGGGCGTCGGAGAGGCGTTCGAGCAGCAGCACGCCGACGCCCTCGCCCCAGCCCGCGCCGTCGGCCGACGCGGAGAAGGACTTGCAGCGGCCGTCCGCTGCCACGCCGTTCTGCCTGCTGAACTCGGTGAAGATGCCGGGCCGGGCCATGACGACCACGCCACCGGCCAGCGCCATGCCGCACTCCCCCGCCCGCAGCGCCTGTGCGGCGAGGTGCAACGCGACCAGCGACGACGAGCACGCGGTGTCCACGGTGACCGCGGGCCCCTCGAGTCCGAAGGTGTAGGACACGCGGCCGGAGACCACGCTCGCGGCGCTGCCGGTGGCGATCTGGCCCTCGACGCCGTCGCCGGACTCGGTGAGCACGGACAGGTAGTCCTGGCTGTTGGTGCCCGCGTACACGCCGGTCCTGCTGCCGCGCAGCGACAGCGGGTCGATCCCGGCGGACTCGAAGACCTCCCATGATGCTTCGAGGAGCAGCCGCTGCTGCGGGTCCATGGCGAGTGCCTCGCGGGGCGAGATGCCGAACAGGGCGGCGTCGAACTCGGCGGCGGTGTGGACGAAGCCGCCCTCGGTGGCGTGCGAGCTGCCCGGCCGGTCGGGGTCGTCGGCGGCCAGCCAGTCAAGGGGCCAGCCTCGGTCGGTGGGGAACGGGCCGATGCCGTCGCGGCCGTCGGCGACCAGCTGCCACAGGTCGTCCGGCGACGCGACCCCGCCGGGGTAGCGGCAGCTCATGCCGATGATCGCGATGGGGTCGTCGCCAGGTTGGGCCGCCGGTTCGGGGGTCTCCTCCGCGCTGCCGGTCTCGCCGAGCAGTACGGCGAGGTGGGCGGCGAGTACGCGTGCGCTGGGGTGGTCGAAGACGAGGGTCGCGGGGAGCGCGATGCCGGTCAGCGCGGCGACGCGGTCGCGGAGCTCGACCGCGGTCAGCGAGTCGAAGCCGAGTTCTGAGAAGGCGCGGTCGGGCTCGACGGCGTCGCCGCCGGTGTGGCCGAGCACCTCGGCCGCGGCGGCGCGAACCAGGTCGAGCAGGACCTCGTCCCGGTCGCCTGCCGCGAGTTTGCGGTGCAGGTCGGCAGACCCGGCGCGGTCCGGCAGGGCCGGGGCCGGTGCGGCGGCCTCTGGCAGCGCGGACAGCAGCGGGCTCGGCCTGCCGGAGGTGAAGGCGGGCGCGAACGCGGCCCAGTCGATGTCGGCGACGACGACGCAGCCGAGGTCGTGGTCCACCACGTCGGCGAACGCGGCCGCGGCGGCGACCGGGTCCATGGCGGACAGGCCGCGGCGGCGCAGGGTGTCCTCTGCGCCCTCTGCGGCAAGCATGCCCGCCCCGGCCCACGGTCCCCACGCGACGGCGGTGCCGGTGCGGCCCAGCGCTCTGCGACGTTCGACCAGTGCGTCGAGGTAGGCGTTGGCGGCGGCGTAGGCGGCGTGGCCCGCACTGCCCCACACCCCAGAGATGGAGGAGAAGGCGACGAACGCCTCGGCGTCCGGGAGCAGCTCGTCGAGGATGCGAGCACCTGCCACCTTGGCGCGCAGCACCTCGGCGACCTCGGCGAGCCCCGCGTCGGCGACGGCCTGCTGGTCGACGGCGCCCGCGGTGTGCACGACGGCGGTGACGGGGTGTTCTGCGAGGAGCGCGGCGACGGCGTCGCGGTCCGCGATGTCGCAGGCGGCGACGGTGACGCGGGTGCCGAGCGCGGTCAGCTCGTCGGCGAGTTCGGTGGCGCCGGGGGCCGCAGGGCCGCCCCGGCTGGCCAGCACCAGGTGCGACGCGCCGCGCTGTGCGAGGAGCCGGGCGACCTGGGTGCCGAGGGCGCCGGTGCCGCCGGTGATCAGGACGGTGCCCGGCCGCCACGGGGTGGCGGTGCCGGTGAGCGGGGCGCGGCGGACGCGGCGAGCGTAGAGGCCGGAGCCGCGCACGGCGACCTGGTCCTCGGTGCCGTCGGCGAGTACCGAGGCGACCCGCTCGGCGGCACGCCGGTCGATGGTTTCCGGCAGGTCGAGCAGACCGCCCCAGCGGCGCGGCTGTTCCAGGGCCGCGACGCGGCCGAGGCCCCACACCTGCGCCTGTTCCGCGCTGGGCGCCGGGTCGAGCCTGCCGACGTGCGCCGCGCCGGTGGTGGCCGTCCACAGCGGGACGTCGAGCCGGGCGGCGTCCATGGCCTTGATCAGGACGATGGTGGCGGCGATGCCGGTGGTGAGGCCCGGGTACTCCTGGTGCGGTTCGGTGCCGGTGCCCAGCAGGGACAGCACACCGGCGAGGTCGCAGGACTCGGCGATGTCGAGCAGGTCGCCCGCGACCGACCACGGGTCGGTGTCGGCCGGGTCCACCGTCAGCGCGCGCACGTCGACGCCGACGGCACGCAGCGAGGCGGCGAGGTCCGGCGCGCCGCGGGGCGGGACGACCAGCAGCCAGGTGCCGGACGGGACCGCGGCGCGGTCGGCGACCGGGGTCCACTCGGCGCGGAAGCGCCACGCGTCGGCGGCGGACCGGCGGGCGGCCGTGGCGCGCCATGCGGAGAGCGCGGGCAGGACGGTGGCGAGGGTGTCGTCGTCGAGGCCGAGCGCGGCGGCGACGGCGGCCGTGTCGGCACGCTCGACCGCGGCCCAGAAGCCCGCGTCCGCCGGGGGGACGGCGGCGGCGGGGGTTTCCTGCGCGAAGGTGTCGAGCCAGAACCGCGTGCGCTGGAAGGCATAGGTGGGCAGGTCGACGGTCCTGCCGGTGGGCGGGACGGTGCGGGCCCAGTCGACGTCGGTGCCGGACACCCAGGCCGAGGCGACGCCTGCCAGCACGGAGCGGACCTCGTCGTGGCCGCGGCGCACCAGCGGGACGGCCTGGTCGACGTGTGCGGACAGCGCGGCGTCGGGGCCCAGCTCCAGGAAGGTGGTCACCCCGTCCTCGCGCAGCTTCGCGACCCCGTCGGCGAACCGGACCGTCCGCCGGACCTGAGCCACCCAGTGGGCGGGATCGGTGACGTCACCGTGCATGGGGATCGCGGGCTGGTGGTAGGTCAGGGACTCGGCCACGGTGGCGAACTCCGCCAGCATCGGCTCCATCAGCGTCGAGTGGAACGCGTGCGAGACGGCGAGCCGCCTGACCCGGCGGCCCTCGGCCCGCCACCGCTGTTCGAGAACGTCGATCTCGTCGGCAGTGCCGGACACCACAAGAGAAACCGGACTGTTCACGGCCGCGATGTCGACCCCGGCCGGAACGTCCTCTTCGGACACTTCCGCCGCCAGCATCGCGCCGCCCGCCGGCAACGCCTGCATCAGACGACCGCGAGCCGACACCAGCGCACACGCGTCGTCCAGCGACAGCACACCGGCCACGTGCGCGGCCGCGATCTCGCCGATCGAATGACCAACCACGTAGTCAGGAGTGACACCCCAGGACTCCAGCAGCCGGAACAACGCCACCTCGAACGCGAACAACGCCGCCTGCGCGTACCGCGTCCGGTCCAGCCGCTCCTGGTCGTCCCACGGGATCTCCCCGACCCGGGCACTCACCGCGTCAACCACCTCGGCGAACACCGGGAACGCCGCACACAACTCACGCCCCATCCCCGCACGCTGCGAACCCTGACCCGAGAACAGGAACGCCAGCGGGCCGGGCTCGGTGTGGCCGGAGACGTACCCGCGGTCGGCGAGGCCGGTGCGTGCCTCGTCCACATCGGAC